>CAZAJG010000055.1:0-25887 GCA_964485405.1 uncultured Owenweeksia sp.
AGGAAGTAGGCTTAAACAAAAGATCCCCAGCTTTAGCCAAACCACCTTGTATAAATATAGCTTCTGGATTGGTTACACCCACGGCATTAGCCAAGCCTATGCCTAAATATCGAGCTGTCTCTTCAAATACATTTAAAGCTAATTCATCTCCTTTTTCCGCAGCTCTTGTTATTTCCAACGAATTGATTGTTTCAAGCTTTCGCAATAAAGAGTCCTTATCTTTATTTTTAAGGTGATCCATAGCTGTACGAACCATAGCTGTTGCTGAAGCATAAGTCTCTAAACAACCCTGCCTTTCGCATCCACATAATCTACCATTTGGTTCAACAATCATATGCCCAACTTCTCCAGCAAACCCATTATGACCGTACAAGAGCTTACCGTTACTCACTATACCACTCCCAAGTCCTGTGCCTAAGGTTATCACCATAAAGTCCTTTAAGCCCTTCGCATTTCCGTACATCATTTCTCCAATGGCCGAAGCATTTGCATCATTAGTTACATATACAGCATCTTGGTTAAACTGATCTTTAAAAACTTCAGATACCGGAATTTCTCCTGTCCAAGGCAAATTTGGGGCATATTCCACATTTCCTGAGTAATAATTTCCATTTGGAGCGCCCACTCCAATTCCGCTCAATTCTACTGGAGTATTCAACGATTTCATCTTATACTCTACCTCTATAAAAAGTCTCTTTGTAAAACCCTCAATGGTATTGTCTCCACGAGTGGAAATACTGCCTTCTAAAAGAATCTCTCCATCATCACTTACAATCCCGTAGGCGGTATTTGTGCCTCCAATATCTACTCCTAGTGCTATGTTATTTATCATTCTAAACGTTTGCCGATTTAGATTTAATGGGTTTATATGCCCTTAATGCGTAGTAACCAATGTAAACATAGCATATGAGCGGAACTATAAATGAGAGTTGAAGTCTGTTTGTTTCACCGGTTATCGGGTCTGTTGAAATATATCCCATTAAAGGCGGTATGAGTGCACCTCCTACAATCGCCATGATCAGATATCCAGAACCCGTATTCGTATATGTCCCCAAACCTTTTACAGATAATGAAAAAATGGTTGGAAACATCACCGAATTGAATAAACCGATCGCTAAAATACTATACATCGCTAAACTTCCACTGGTAAACATGCCCAAAGAAATGAGAATGCATGCAATGATAGCGGCCCAAGCTAAAACCATAGAAGGCTTGTATTTAGTCTGCAATGCCGCTCCAATAAATCGACCTACCATGGCGCTGGCCCAATATACAGAAACGTAAAACCCGGCTTGCTTTTCACCAAAGCCTGCTATTTCATCCATCTCCAAGAAAAAAACAATATTGCTACCAATGGCAACTTCTGCCCCTACATAACAGAATATGGCTATAATACCGAATATAAGATGTGGAAAGTCTTTTAAGGATTTGCCGGTAACCTCAGCTTCTACCTCGTCTTTAAGCTTAGGCAGCTTGGCAAAAGCAAATAGTATCGCTATTAGGAAAAGAAAAATACCTAAGCCTATGTAGGGTAGCTCAACCGTTTCTGCTCGTTCCGTAGCGGTTGCCGTATCGCTTTGTAACAATAGAGCTGTACCCAAAACAGGCCCCACTATGGTTCCTAAAGAGTTAAAGGCCTGTGCTAGATTAAGCCTACTTGCTGCCTTATTTGGCTCTCCTAAAACCGTAACAAATGGATTTGCAGAAACCTGAAGAACCGTTATACCAGATGCAATCACAAACAAAGCAGTTAGAAAGAAACCAAAGGAAACGTACCTAGCAGCGGGATAAAAAAGTAAAGCACCAATGCCAATGGTAACGAGAGCGATAACAATACTCTTTTGATGACTCGTTTTTTTAATCAACCAACTAGCAGGTAAAGCAAAAAAGAAATAGGCTCCAAAAAAAGCCATGTTTACCACCTGAGCTTGTGTATTGCTAAATTGAAATAGACCTTTTAAATGCGGAATAAGAATATCATTGAGAGCGGTTAAGAAGCCCCACATGAAAAAGAGGGCGGTAAGTAAGATGAAAGGTTTAGTGTAGTTGGTGCGTTTATCCATTAAATTGAATTGATTGCATTTTTCACGAGATAGGCAAATATAGGACGTTACACCATTAAAAACCTAAAACGTTTTAGGAAGCTTTCGATTAAATACAATCGTAGGTTTTTTATTACATTTTATCGAAGATGGACAACCTTTCCTAAAGTATTTATTTCAAGCTTAGCAATTATTTACTTACTTGCATTTCCAATTTTGCTTTCTCCTCAATGCACAGAGCCCCTTACTTCAGAAATACTCTACTTATTTTAATCACCTTATTAACAATTTCTTGCGGAGAAAACAAAGATGATGCTGGTGGCTTTAACGGAGTTATTGAAGCCAATGCCTCTCTTGAAGGCTCTTGGAAAAGTGTAGCTTACGATTTTACAAAAACAGATATGGCTACTTCCGAAATTGACAGCCTTTTTAGTTTTACAGGAGGTATTTTACAAGAGTGCTTTAAAGACAACGGAGAAAGGGTTAGAACCTTCCTGGGTTTTCCAGAATCCTACACTTATACTCGTGTAGACAATCAAATCGAATTTACGAAAGGCAACGAAACGCAAATTGCCAAAATTCAAACATTGTCTTCTACCCACTTTGCCTACACCATAGAGCACTTTACAGTAGAAAATGATTCGAATAAAAGAGAGTTTACCAGCGCTCAATTGGTGAGATAGTTTCTAAACCCACTTTGTTCTATGTCTTTTCCAGATTATGCAATTGAAACCGAACGTTTAGGTCTACGCGCATGGCGAGTAAGGGACTGGTAACTCTTACATCCGATTAATCAAGATGCAGGGGTAATGCGATTCTTTCCTTGTCTTCCCTCTTTAAATGAAACACAAAGCTTCATTTTCAGAATGATGAAGTGTTGTATAAGGAAAAGAGATACTGCTACTTTGCAACCGAGATAAAAAGCACGAAAGAGTTCATAGGTTTTGTAGGACTTCAAGATGTAGATCTTAATCTTGATTTTACTCCAGCTACGGATATAGGTTGGAGGCTTAAAAGAGCCACTTGGCAAAGAGAATATACCACAGAAGCCGCTGCTGAAACCATAAGATTTGGATTTAATCAAGTAAAACTTAAATAGACCATATCTATTGCTCTCCGTATTAATGAAGCATCTCTTAAAGTGATACGGAAAATTGGAATGCATAAAAAAACAGATTTTACACATCCAAAACTTTTAAATCATCCTCGAATTCAGCAATGCTCTCTCTATTATACTTTAAGATGAATTGAGTGATAATTATTAAACCGAATACCTGTAGCATAACCTATTATTATTTTAATAATCAGAGATTTATTTTCGCACAAAAAATAAGCAAATTGAAATTGTTACAATATACCGATATTTAATCTCTAGATTCAAAATTACAAAAGAACTTTCCTTAGCTCCGTTAGCCGAGCTGGCAAGGTCCTTTTTCCATTTAACAAAGCATAACCCCATTAAAGATTCAAGAGATTCTAAAACTTCAAAACAGTAGTAAAATATTTCAAAATTTCAATTATTTCAAGATCAAAATAAAGATCAATCCAATTACAAAAATGATATTTTTTTAAACAAAAAAATAAATATTTAGTTTTATCGTGTAAACATATTTTGACAAGAGTGTGCTAAATCGACTACAAAAAGCAATATTTTAAAATCCTATTTTTACCAAATAGCACAACATATACGACACTCGCATACTTTATGAAAAAACTGCTAAATCCCTTTAAATTGGGCTGCTTATCCTTTTTTATCAACCTAAAATATCCATGAGACTTATTTATTGTTTCATAAACTATAAATAAATCTACTTTTGCAGAAATGAGAAAGGTTATTGGTTTCATCCTTACCCCCTTTTTGGCTTTTTCTCAAGTACCGAAAAAGTCGATTACTACCCATAAGGTTTCCGCTCAGATAGAAGTGGATGGGGTATTAAATGATTCTGTGTGGATAAACGCACCAATGGCCGAAGGTTTTAGACAATTCAATCCAGGAAACGGAGAAGTAGAACCTAAAAATCAAAAAACACAGGTAAAAGTTGTTTACAGCGACCAAGCCATTTACATCGGGGCCATTATGTATGATAATGCACCTGATAGTATTCTTACTCAATTAACAGCTCGAGATAATTACAACCAAAACAACGATTGGTTTGGGGTTTTTATAAATCCTTTTAATGATGGTTTAAGCGATT
This sequence comes from uncultured Owenweeksia sp., assembly GCA_964485405.1. Lineage (GTDB taxonomy): Bacteria > Bacteroidota > Bacteroidia > Flavobacteriales > Schleiferiaceae > CAKZNE01. The sequence goes on from CAZAJG010000055.1 coordinate 4,238, forward strand.
TCAACTTTTGGGTTACTGCAGCAGGTGTTCAGGCGGATAGCAGAACAACCAATAGCGGGGATGACTTTAGTTGGAATACGGTATGGGAAAGTGCGGTTAAGATTACCGATTTTGGATGGGTCTGCGAGATTGAAATCCCATATATGTCCTTGAGGTTTCCAGATAATCCTCGCTCAGATTGGGGAATTAATATGATTCGCAGTGTGAGAAGAACACGCGAACAGTTTTCTTGGAATTTTTTAGATCGTTTTTCAGGTTTCACCTTTGAGTATCAATCCGGCTTACTTCATGGAATGGAAGATATTCACCCTCCCGTTCGCCTTTCGTTAAACCCTTATCTATCTTCTTATATAGATAATTATGAAGGAGTTACTACAAATGATTTTAATGCAGGTTTAGATCTTAAATATGGAATAGATGAGTCATTTACATTAGATATGACTTTGATACCTGACTTTGGGCAAGTGGCTTTTGATCCGCAGGTATTAAACCTCTCCCCTTTCGAAAATCGTTTTCAAGAAAACCGTTTGTTTTTTACTGAAGGGGCAAATCTGTTTAATAAAGGAGATATTTTTTATTCGAGAAGGATTGGTGGTGCTCCTGAGAACATTACAGGTGTAGATTTATCTGCGAGCGATAGTGTAGATATTCGGCAGGAATTTACTCAATTGCTAAACGCCACAAAGATATCTGGGCAAACCAAAAACAACTTGGGCATTGGTTTCTTAAATGCCGTAACGGACAATAACTACGCTATATTAACGGATGAAGAAGGCAATGAAACACGTTCCTTAACGGAGCCATGGACCAACTACAATGTTTTAGTTTTAGATCAAAGATTTCAAAGAAAATCTTCCGTAAGCCTAGTAAACACCAATGTTTGGCGGAATGGGGATCCGAATGAAGCAAATACCACTGCCTTATTGGGCTCCTACTTTGATAAAAGCGGGGAATACCGCATAGACGGGGCTTTTAAAATGTCGAATGTAATAAGTCCAGATAGTATAAAATCGGGTTATCAAACGGAGGTGAAAATCGCAGATGTTGGTGGCCTATGGCGATGGCAACTTAGAGAAAGAATTACAACTGATACATACGACATCAATGATTTAGGGTTCCAACCTAGAAATAACCTTGTTGAACATCACGCAAATATTAGTTACGGTACAGTAGCGCCATCGGGAGTTTTCAATAGATATGAATTTTCCTCCATGGCAAACTATACTTTTTTATACAACCCTAATGTATATGAGAACTTAAGGATACGCCACAACGCATTCTTTTTGTTAAGATCCTTTTTTGCCTTCTCCGTAAATACGAGCTACAAGCCTTTTGGCGGTTACGACTATTTTGAATCCAGAACCAGTGGAGTAGAATGGCGCGTTCCAAGAAGTTTCAGCTTTGGAGGATTTTTATCCTCAGACTATCGCAAAGTTTTTGCGCTGGATGCCCGTTTTAACTACGAGCAAATTAGTGAGTTTAACAACCGGGTAGTGAATATTACGTTAGAGCCTAGAATAAGGTTTAGCGATCGGTTTTTTATGGTCCTTCGCACCAACTTAAGGCAAAATGTAAACAACTACGGTTTTGCGCAAAAGGATGACTTTGGTATTTTCTTTGGCAGAAGAAATATTGACCGCATTCAGAATACCATTACGGCCAATTATGTTGTGAATCCAACCACATCTTTTAGCCTAAATTTCAGGCACCTCTGGACAGCGGTTAAATACCAACAATACTACAGACTAGAGGATGACGGTGAACTAATTGAAGATCCTCTTTTTCCTGGTATTAACGATATTAACTTTAATACATGGAATTTAGATTTTCGCTTCTCTTGGTGGTTTGCACCGGGCAGCGAAATGGTCATTTTATTTAGAAATTCCATCGCAAGCAATGGCAATAATATTCAAACGAATTACTTTGAAAACATAAATAACCTTTTAAATTCGCCTCAGCAAAACAACATTTCCTTAAGGTTAACTTACTTTTTGGACTACAACACGCTTAGAAAGAAGCTGAGAAAATGATAAAAGCCTTCGGTATTTGTAAATCATATGGAGACCTTCAAGTTTTAAAAGGAGTGAATTTTGAAGCTCAAAAAGCTGAAGTTATATCCATAGTTGGTGCTTCTGGGGCTGGTAAAACCACTTTTCTACAAATCCTTGGCACCTTAGAGAATCCTGATAAAGGAGAGCTTATCATTAAAGGAGAAAATGTTTTTCACCTAAAACCCAAAAAGATGGCTTGGTTTAGAAACCAACACATTGGGTTTATCTTTCAGTTTCATCATTTATTACCAGAATTTACCGCACTAGAAAATGTGTGTATTCCTGGATTTATTGCCAAACGCAAAAAAAGCGAAACGGAAAAAAGAGCAAAAGAACTTTTAAATTACCTCGGGTTAAAAGATCGCTTAGAGCACAAGCCTTCTGCTCTTTCTGGTGGTGAGCAACAGCGTGTTGCTGTAGCGAGGGCCCTCATAAATAATCCCGCAGTTGTACTAGCCGATGAACCAACCGGAAATTTAGATTCTAAAACGGCTGATGAACTTCACCAGCTCTTCTTTGATCTGCGAAATGAGTTTGGCAACACTTTCATCATTATTACCCACAATAACGAACTGGCAGATTTAACTGATCGTAAATTGGTAATGACGGATGGGATATTAGGTAGTTAAGATTTTCGGTTACCACATTCACTTTTCTCCTCCAGATGGAACTTTGAGAAAAATCGGATAATCCTTGACAGTATACTCTTCTAAAAAGCGAATGCTCACTCTTTTCTGATAGACATTTTTAAGATAAACCGTAAAGGCATAATCTCTCTCTGGAGTTGCAAGAATCATCTTGTTTTTATATCCACCCTTACTTAATCGTTTTGCAAAAGGATGCGGAAATACTTCACCATCGAAGCCATCGTATTTAAAGTCTAAATATTTTACATCCTTCCAGTCAAAAACCAGCTCCGTTTTCTTTTTTAATACGAGTTGACGGTCGTTTATCAAAAACTCTCCAGCGATTTTATAATTCTTTCCAAACATAGTAACCACTTGTAAAAGCGCTACACCAGCTATAGCTAAGAGAAGGCCAATAGTAAATAAGACCCCAAACTCACTTCCTGTAGATGCAAATAATAAGATGACTCCAACTAAAATCATTAGCCTTGAAGCCGTAAAAAAGGCTTGATTTTTATACTGTGTAATGGGAAATCGGATGGTTTTCATTTGCGACTATTTCTATTCCAGAAAGTGTTTGGTTATTTTCTGTTACCTCAAAAGTATTTTAAATAGAAAAGAAAAACACCGATGGAGTAGAAAACACCATACTCATGAGTGCTCCAGAAAAAACAAAGCTATCAAATCGATCTAAAACTCCTCCATGTCCGGGTAATAATTGACCATAGTCTTTAATTCCACATTGTCTTTTTAACCATGATGCGAGTAAATCTCCCGTAAGGGCCGAAAAGCAAATTAGAGCGCCTAAGATTAAGGATTCTAAAGCGGATAACTCCGCCAAATGCGCCATAAAGTATACAGATGTTAAGGTAATTACCCCTCCGCCTATTAAACCCCCTACCGTTTTATTAGGGCTAATACTTGGTGCTAACTTCTTTTTACCGAATAACTGACCACTCAATTGGCTAAACCCATCAAACAAAAAGATAGCCAAATAGGTCCATATTACAATACCTGTAGCCATATTGGTAAAGCTTAAAAAGCCAGCAGCCAAAAGGCTATAAACCAAGCCTACATAGAACTTGAATTTCACAGACTTCCCTTTCCCTTTAAGGGCTCTTATAATTTCTAAAGCGCCTTGTATCAATATAAATAACACAATGATTCTGAAGAGCAAATGATTTTTATTTATGCTGTACGCGATAATGTTTACAATAAGCATATAACTGAAGTATTTACTCCAACCGCTTCTCTTTTCCTTCACTTGCTTTCGTTGAGCTATACCGTAAAGTATTGCTCCAAGGAGAAAAAAGGATTGAATGATGGTTAATACTAAGACGAAATCGGTCATATGGTTTTAGACTTTAAAACCCAATAGAGCCCCTTTAAATTAGACCTTAAAGCCGGGAGCATAATTTGAATGGTTAAATGCTCTAAAAAGGAGAGTATTCCCCACCCCATGGCGAGATAGAAATATACTTGATGGAAATAACCGGCAAACAGGAGTAAAAAGAATATACCTTGAAGGTATCCCCCTATTTTACTAGAATACAGATGGAAAGAGGTAAAACGACCAAACTTGATTAATGAGAAAACCAATGTGGACAAATACAAACCTAAAAAGATAGAGAAGAAACCGAAATGAGGAGAAATAACCTCCCATTTAAAAAGGAATATCCCTAAAACAGCTAAAATGTAGCTACCTATATCGGCAATAGAATCCAAACGGGCACCTATTTCGGTTTGCTGATTAAAAGCTCTGGCAATAAAGCCATCCAAAACATCTGTAATGAGATTGATGATTAATAAGTTGGCAAACCATTTTTCATTACCAGTTGCGCATAGGTATAGCAAAAAAGGGAAGCTCAACAAACGGTAAGCCGATAAAAAATTAGGGATTGTTAACCAAGTTGATTTTTTCATGATCTGTTCTTTAAAAGAGTTGAGTGTATTGAATAAAAAGCAGTGCACTGATCCCAGATATGGGTATGATTAAATTGTCATAACCTTTATGGGTAACGGCCTCTGCTGTAGTAGTAACCATAGCCATAAAAAAGGCGGCCAACAGGGATAGAAATAAGCCTGAGGCTTCCATCCGCCAAAAAGCTATAAAACTGCATGCAAAAGCGGAAACAAAGAAGGCACCAGACCCCATTAAGGTCTTATTTTGACCAAAAATCATATAAGGGCCTATCGGTATGCTCTTTCCAGTAATAGCGGCTAAAGGATCTGAAATAGCAAGAATAAGAATGGGCAAATAATAGAATAGAAAGCTCCCGCTCTGCTGAAAAGCAAAATAACAGATGTAAATGACCAACGGAAACAATAGACTACCATGGGTAACTCTATCTACTCGATTGATGGAGGGTAGGAAATTATACCGGTAGCTTAAATACAAGACTCCCGCAAAGGAGGTACATAATACAAGTACCACCCAATGATTATCTAAGAAAAGAGGAAACTGTAAGCTGATAAGACCTGAAACGATATGCACCATTTTCCGTGTCCATTCCGCTTCCACATTATGCTTCCAATAGATGGCCTCCGCCACAATAAACAGTGCTAAAAACACACCACCAAAAGCTAAAGCATTGATTATATTATACTCCATGATTTTTTCTTGATTTTGGTTTATGAAGATTTCTTTCTACCCAACTTTTCGTGGGCTTGTGTAAAGTGATCTGCAGACATTGCTGCGGCTATTGATAGTTCCCCTGCCAGTGAAACCGCGCAACATATTTCTGCAAACTTTTGAGCATTACCCGGTCCGTAACAATCCAAAATGGATAAACACTCTTTTTGAGTGGGTAAACCCGTTCCTCCGCCTACTGTACCTACAATTAATGAAGGAATAGTTAAAGAACAGTAAAGGTTTCCATCTTCATTAATTTCCATTCGGGTTAAGCCAATACTAGATTCTGCAATGCAAGCAACATCTTGGCCACAAGCCATAAATAAAGCGGTTAAACCATTGGCAATATGACCTTGAGCACCTATTGAGCCACTTTGAGTAACCGCCAAAGTTGACACTTGCCAGTAGCTCACCATTTTTTCTGGAGTACTTCTCAATACTTTTTCTACAATGCTTCGTGGAACAACTACTTCGGCCGTTACCTTTTTTCCTCTTACATTGTTAAAGGATACCGCAGTAGCTTTTTTATCTCCAGAAAAGTTACTCTCAATATACCATTGGGTAGGAATATGGTAGAAACTCTCCAATATGTATTTACATACGCGATCCGTACAAATGGTAACCATATTCTGGCCGGCCGCATCTCCTGTTGTATATTCAAAAGTTAGGATTACACTGTTCCCTTCTATATTGGGCTTGATGTTCTGCAAACGAGCATGGGCACTTATTTCGGAAGTGATTTCGCGAAAAAGCGTGAAATGATCTTCCACCCACTTTACAAACTGCAAAGCAATCGCCACCGTTTTAAACTTGAAAAAGGGGCTTCTCTGCACGCCTTCTTGCAGACATATGGAGTGAATTCCGCCTGCTAAATTGGTTGCCTTTATACCTCTACTGTAAGATGCCACTAATGCACCTTCTGTAGTGGCCAATGGAATGTTAAAATTACCCTTAGCAAAAGCTCCGTTTATATGAATAGGACCAGCCAAACCTGTTGGTATGAGAGACATGCCTAAGTAATTTTCAATATTTCCTTTAAAAGGGTTAGGAGTTTGATCTGAGTTAAGTGAGCTCGCCTTTTGAACTTGCTTTTTAGATACTGGATTCAAACCCAAGCTCTCTTCTTTGGCTTTTGGTTTTACTAAACCCACCGCCTTAAAGAAAGAAGAAGGCTCATGCTGAATGGCTGAATCCAAATTGCTTTTACGATTGCTGAATACTTTTTTCATGTTAATTATGATTAATGAACAGGTCAAAAGTATTACGACACTCTCATTTTTAGAATTGATTTTTGAAATAGAAATAAAAATCAAAATTGATTTTCAATAATACAATGTTTTACATCTAGAATATTTAATTAATAAACATAAATCAGTTTTTAAAAATTCATTTTAAGACGATAAAACATTTTTTACAACATTTAATTAGCAAAAAAACTTATGCCGCAAAAAAAACATGGTTTGATTCTTCAATCGGCTTACTTGCTATAATTGGAAACTCTTTCTAGTATCAATTACATATTATCACTCTTTCTTAAGCATTTAGTGAAGCGCAACATCTTAGCAAAAAACAGAGCTTTTTACTAACTTGGATGTGTTTACATAAACGAGTTGTAACGAATCAAGTGAATAACAATGAATGAAAGACTAGAAGATGTATACTCCTATGAACTTTTAGATACCGCTCCTGATAAGGAGTTAGATGATCTTACTGAGCTTGCATCAATAATTTGCGGTACTCCAATATCCCTCATTACCATCCTAGATGACAAAAGGCAGTGGTTTAAATCAAATAAAGGGCTAACAGTAAACGAAACAAAAGTTGAAGACTCCTTTTGTAAACACACGCTGCATAATCCAGAAGAAGTATTGGTGGTGAATGATGCTTTAAAAGATGAACGGTTTATTGAAAACAAATTAGTATTGGGAGACCCAAACATTAGATTCTATGCAGGGGCACCTTTAGTGACAAAAAACAATCATGTATTAGGAACACTCTGTATAATCGACAGAAAGCCAAGAGAATTCTCAGAGGATCAAAAGTACGCACTTCAAATCCTTGCTAAAAAAGCAATGTATATAATTGAGATGTCTAAAACTTTTAAAAGCCTGAATGCGTCTGTAAAGCTAACCGCAGAGCGATTGACAAAAATCACACAGAATATCCCGCTTGGAATGTTTGAGCTAGAAGTTTCAAATTCAGGTGATATGAAATTCTTATTTCTTAGCGAGGGAATGAACAGAATACACCCTGAAATAAACTTGGATAAATGGATTGAAGATCCCACTATTGGCTTTTCTGTAATGCATCCTGAGGATATTACACCTTTACAGAATGCTATAGCACTTTCAATAAAAAATCAGGATAGACTCTACCATGAATATCGAGTTAAGGGCGATTCAGGTTATGATTGGCACGCAATAGATGGGCAACCAAATAAAACTACAAATGGAAGAACTCTAATATATGGAGCATTTACAGATATTACACACCACATTGAATATGAAGCAACCCTTGAACAAATTGCCTTCGATATTTCACACGTTTTACGTAGGCCGGTAACAACAATTCTGGGAATTACAAATTTACTAGAATCAGAACAGGAGCTGTCTTATGAAAACCTTAAAGAATACAGTGGTTATATTAAAAAGGTCTCACATGAACTGGAGGCGTTTACTCAAGAATTAAACGAAGTGTATTCGAAGAAAAACAAAAAAATAACTCACCACCATAATAAGTATAAAACGTTAAGCAGATCATAACTTAACCAAGCTAGTATACTGCAGCAAAAACGACTTATTGCCAATCAAAATGTTCGCCTTTACATTTTTCATGAAAAATATGGCTTACACAATCAGTTTTTGAGTTGACCATCTATTCTTACCATAAAAAAAGCTCTTTCAAATAGGAAAGAGCTCTTATCAGGAAAACTAAAAACAGCCTCAATGAATCACTATTATTTTAACTTCAACACCTTGACCGTTTAGGAAATAAATACCGGGTTTAAGTTTGTTTATTGAATATTCGATTTTTGAATAAGGTTCCAACTTAATTGAATCGAGATTTCTTCCACTCGCATCAACCACATTCACATTAAGGCCTTGCGGATTCTCATTTTTGAGGTAAAGAACCGTACTTGCTGGGTTTGGATATATGGAGATTAGATTTTGGTTCAAGTTTTCTGACACTCCTATAGAAGGTGGAGGAGTAACTACTACAACTTTAGCTATATTAGTATTTACAGCAGCTTGATAGTCAAAGTAGATTTGTGCATCATTCTTAACCGTATCTCCAACTGCCAGACCCTTGGCTATGTTTACAGTAAAATTAACATAACCTTGACTTCCTACATAATTCGCCCCACTGTCTGGTAATAGGATATTGTCGAACTCCCAAATAAGTATGTTATTAACCACGCTTAGCTTGTATGGGTGACTGGCTGAGTTCATCATAACACTAGTAATGGGGATGCTTAGGTTAAGCGTGTCTACAATAGTTACCTTATAGGCCGTATCCGTTCCAGTATTCTGAAAGTTAATATGATAATCAATTTTATCGGTAGACTCTAAAATGGTAGTAGCGCTAGCATGTTTATCATTTGGATCATAAGCCGCTACAACTTTTTGATCCAGAGTATCTCTGTTATTCGTACTGTCTACGTCATTACTTAGTAAACTGTCAAAATAAGTTAACCAGTTAATCGTGTCTCCTATACTTACGGCTAAAGTATTTACCCGTGCTGAAATACTTACTTTCCTGGTTTCTTGAGGTTGAAAATTGCTGAAGTTAAAGGTTAGTTTGTTTCCGCTTGTTGAACTTGGTAACGGATTTGTGATTGTTGTAATAAGCTCGGGTGGTACTTCTAAGACTACATCAATATTCGACACACTTAAAGAACCCATGTTAGATACAGTCAATTCCCAATTTTCTCGAAAACCATGTCTTACTCTAAACCCTCTTCTCCCTACAAGTTTTACACTCATGTCTACGGGAGCAGTATTTCTCATCGCTAAATTCTGTACAAACAATTGATTTGATCCAAGCGTAAGTGAGGTAGGAAGCGTACAAAGTGGTTTGAAATTTTTATAAACAGGGTCTGTGATATAAACAGTATCAAAAACATAAGAACCTGGCCATAGGTTGTGTATGTATTCCCCTTTTGCGGATGTTGATAGTGAAAATGTTTGGCCAGTATCTGAAATTACTACTACAGCATTTTCTAAACCAAGCTCCGATGTATCTTTAGCACAATTATTGTTTAAGTCATTATAAACTGCGCCAAGAATAGAGGTAAAACCCAATTTTGTTGTTTGCGCATAGTTCAATGTGGTTCCGCTGTATTGATAAGTTGATCTGCTAAACAGATATAATCCAGAGTCAACAACCGCTAAACTGGAAGGCCCCGGAGGTGAAATGGTCTTGCTAAACTTCTGTAGCGTAACACCATCAAAGGTTGTTATTCTATCCGTGGTTAGAGATGCATACGCAGTATCTCCAACAAAAAATACAATGTTATTATGAATGGCGATGTCCGAAATTTTATGGCTCAATGTCCCTAAAGAATATAGAGTATCGTTTTCAACTTTATACAACTCAGGGGTTAAGTGCGAAAGCCTAGTTACATAGAGATCCCCTTTATATTCAAAAAGATTATCATACGAATTGTCGATAGTTGTTGGAGTTCCTTGGAAAAAATGAGCTGGAGATTCCCAACTCGTGCCATTGTATCGTTTTAGACCATCAATCGAAACGCTGGGATTTGCAGGTACGGCAGCATAAATATCGCCTTTATGCTCTAAGATATCCGTTACATAAACCGTTCCTACCCCAAATGAAGGATAAGCATAATAGTTGCTTCCATCATATCTAAAGAAGTTTACAATACCCCCAGTGATGAAATAGCCGCCTATATATAAATCGCCATTAATCATTTCTCCACAATAAGCCTCTCCTGAGAACCCAGAAGGAGCCTTTCCCGTCCATGATGTACCATCAAATTCATAAAAAGCATAATCGGTGCCAGAACCTCCAATATTTCTTCCAATTACATAAATAGTCTTATCATCCACAACCAAGTCTTCCACATAAAACCGATCTGAATTTAACGTTGGATAAGGGGTCCAGCTCAAACCATTCCATTTGGTTACTTGAACAGTTGTGTCATTTGTAGTCGTATCGAAAACGTTGTAAGCAACATAAATGTCACCGTTAGAAGTGTCTGAAACGATGGAAGGTTCATCAATTCCCCAATTACCTGGTAGTCCGGACCCTACCTTATTCCAAGTTTGAGCCTGAGTAGTGCTGCATATAAAGAGTAGAGTAATATAGCTGAGTAATAATTTCATTTCTAGTAAGATTTTTTGAGTTGAACAATCGCAGAAAGGTTCAAGGAGACGTCTCTAGGCTTCCATGTAATGTTTTGATGATCTTGGTATAAATTTGTATAGTAAGCTCTAAATGAAGGTTCAAGAGCGAGGCTTAAACAAGAACTCACCCTATATTGTATACCCAGTCTTAGTTGACCTGAAACAACGAATGGTCTAAAACTTTGATTATTGCTGCTTAGAATTTCTAGCGTTTTAGTATCCAATTCGTTTGAGTTCTGTTCAATCAAAATGGAAAAATGATGGATCAATTCAGTAGTAAAGCTCCATTTTGAACTTAGAGGAAACTCTTTATAAAGGCTTAGTGGAACACTTATGTATCGAAAACGGTTAGAGCTATTCTGAGACACTTTGATGCCGTTATTAGTAGGTATGTATGCGACTATGCTTCCTCTGGCAGAATCGATAACCGGAATTTCTTTAATTTGAATATCATATGCATTTCGAGTTACAATTTCTCTGAAACCCAATCCACCACCTATTTTTAGATAGCCCTTTATATCGTACTTTAATTCTATTCCAGCATCAATACCATTACCCGCATTTAAGCTAGATTCAGAATAATTCTTATAATTCTTATGGGTTTTCTGTTCCCCCTCTCCATTAAAGCTAACACTTGGTAAGTCGTATGTAGAACCTAGATATGCCCTAATTTCAAAACCGGAAGTTTTTTCTTTCTTAAAGAGAGCCCTAGTTTTATTCGCATCATAAACTTCTTTAAGCACATACTTAAGTTTTAACTGCTCCTCTTGATCTTCAAAATTTGATAGCGGTTTTTTCGATAAAAAGGTTAATCCTTCGGAAAGGTTGAGCTTATCTCCACTTTCCTTTTCTGATTTTTCATATTGATTATCAGTACTTTGATTATTTTTTTGGGCTTGTAGGCTGCTGTAAGAAATTGATGCTTCTTTTGGTTGATAATTTAACGACTGATCGCTTGTGGGGACAATTGTATCATTTGATTCAATTGGCTGAATGGAGTCGATATTGGCCAACCCTGCTTTCGACTCCGTAATTTCAACTTGTTCGAAAGTAGTGATGTTCTGTTTTTCTAGGTTAGACGTAGTGCCTCCTTTCCAACCAGCAAGTAATTCGATAAACAATAGGATGATAAGAAAACCCCATAACCGTTTATTACGATATCCTCCTCCCAGTTTGTTGTTCATCTTCTTCCAGGCCGAGTCGCTTAGAGGTTCCTCTAAGTTTCTAATCTGAGCTTTTATGTCTTTCCATTCTTGTTTCACTAGAAATTGATGTTATTGAGTTTTTTTCTGAGCAATTTTTTAGCTCTACTTAACTGACTTCTGCAACCAGCCTCACTAATTTTCAGATAATCACTTACTTCTTTGTAACTAAACCCTTCTATTTCCAACATGTTGAAAACGGTTCTATATCCCATAGGTAATGCTTCTATCACTCTTAAAATGTGCTCTACATTGGCCGTATTTTCGGCATCAGGACTTACTGTTATAAACTGAGAATCTTCATAATCATCCAATCTGTAGGATATTTTATGTCGCTTGTTTTCATTCAAGCACTCATTCACCATTATCCTCCTTACCCAACCTTCAAAACTGCCTTGGTTATTGAATGAATCTATTTTGGTAAACACTTTGAAAAATCCTCTATTCATAATTTCTTCGCATTTTGACGAGTCGTACAGATATCTCTTACAAACCATATTCATGGTGGGACCATATTCGTCATACAGCTCCTTCTGTGCCCTTCGATCCTTTTCCGAGCATCGCTGCAGTAAAAACTTAAGCTTTGTTTCTGATGAAGGTTTCAATCAATAGCTGCTTTTTAGGTAAGACAATTGGAATAGACGGTTTGTTGCATGGCTCGTCAAAAAATACAATATCCTTTTCGATTTAGTATCGATTAATATTGAATACACAACGCTATAATCCACAAATAATCAGCGTTGCTTTTTTAACAAGGGTCTTGGGAAATTGAAACGCTTACTCCTATGAATTCTGTGCTTACACTGCTTTGTTAAGGATATCAGGAGATGAACATACCTTTTAACTAACCTGCATATGTCTATTTGTAAATCATCCACAATCCCATATGAGTAGAGATTGCGATAGGAGGAAAAGTTGGACTGAATCTGGCAAAGGTGAAACCTTATTTCAGATAATTATTAAAATCATTGAAAGTCCGCACCTTATTAATTTTAAGAAGGAATAAAAACGAAAGCACCCCGAAATCTGTCGATAATATCTATCCTAGAGGTTCTAACGAAATAGTAAAATATTAGGTCAGGAAAAACTCCATTAGTGCTTAGTCTTAACAAACAGCACTCCTAAACCTATTAGAGGTCCTAATCCCAGAAATACATATACGTATTGATAGGAAAGAAAATCGGTGAGATAGCCAACAAGTTGGATGCTTATAATTGTAATGGCAAAGCCAATGCTGTTTACAAGCGTTAAGGCCGCTCCCCTATTTTGCACAGGCGCATTTTGCGCCACCAAAGTGGAAAACAATGGAGAATCGGCTATAACCATTAACCCCCAAAAAACAAGAAAAGTTAAAAACCAGGCGGGAGATAGAAAAAACATCAAGGGAGATAAAAAACAACACAACATGGAGAGAAATAAAAACACCGAAGCTGTGTTTTTCACACCTTTCTCTTTAGAAACATAACCGCCTACAATACAAGATATAGCTCCTACCCCAATAATAAGAAATGACCAGAGCGGGATAGATTCAATTGGGCTTGAAGAATGTATAGAATTGTATTGGAACAAGATGATAGGCACAAAAGCCCAAAAAGTATACAACTCCCACATATGCCCGAAATATCCAATTGCTGAGGAGCGAAAATTTTGATTCTTGAAAACTTCTAAAAAACCTCTAAAATCTACTTTCAGGTTTGCTTTTCGGAATGGCCCATCGGGTATCAAAAAACCAATGGCTAAAGCTCCTAACGAAGCGATTATACTGGTGGCAAACACTACCCATTGCCAATCAAAACCAATGGAAAAGGACTTTATAAAATGAGGAAAAGCAGTGCCTAAAGTAAGCGCACCTACTAAATACCCTAAAGAGGTTCCAAGTCCTTTTTGAAAATAATCAGCGGCTATTTTCATACCTACAGGATAAATCCCTGCTAAGAAAAAACCAACCGTAAAACGAATCAACAAAAGACTAAAAACAGAATTTCCAGTCCAAACGGTAAACAGATTGGCTGCTGCTGCTAATAAACCACTAAATAGAAACACTTTTGAGGGTGAAAACCGATCTGCTACTGCTAAAACTGCAAAACTTAAAGTGCCCAATATAAAGCCCAGTTGCACAGATGCGGTAAGGTGCTTCATAATATCTTCACCCAAATTAAATGTAGCAACCAAGTCCTCCAAAATAGCATTGCCTGCAAACCAGAGCGATGTCCCACAAAACTGGGCCAAAACGATTACAATTAGAACACCACGTTTATTCATACAGACATTTATAGCCGTTAAAACTAAAAGAAAAAGCCGGCTCGCCATGCGAACCAGCTTTTTACTTACTCATACATCTAAACCTATGCTGTTAAAGCGTCTAACTTATTTCTTAAAACGGATTCGGGTACCACTCCATTTAACTGATCTACCACTTTTGTATCTTTTAAAAAGAACAAAGCGGGTATACTCCTTACGCCAAATTTCATGGCTAATTCCCGGTTTTGATCCACATTTACTTTTTGGATTTCAACATTTCCTTTGTACTCGCTTGCTAGTTTTTCAACTGTTGGCAATAATGCCTGACAAGGCCCACACCAATCTGCATAAAAATCTAATAATACAGGCTTATCTTGATTCATCAATTGATTGAAATCGTTGTTGTTTTCTATTGTTGTCATCTTTCTTTTTCTACTTGTTAAACTTTGTTATTTCTGCTACTATTTCTTCTGTTTTAAATACATGACTGGCAATCATTTTAAAGTTCACCACTGCTGCATCATAAGCATTTAAACCTAGTAATATGGCTCCAGCTGTGGCATCCTCCACTACGGCTACTTGAAACCCTGATTCTATTAAATCCCGCATATGTGATTCTGTACATAAATTGGCAGACATACCAGCCAAAATAACTTTACTATACCCTCGCTTTCTCAGTTGTAAAGCCAAGTCATTAGACTCAGGACCGTACACTTTATGCGGACTTGTTACAATCACGTTTTCTCCATCTATGTAGGTTTTGTATTGTTCCAACCAATCTGCTCCTGAGCCTTCAAAACCTTCAACAGAAAGCTGATCCTTCCGATCGAACATCTTGATGTTATGCATGAGTTTTTCCAATGCTCCTTCAATTTCCCAACCATGATCGTGTGGATAGTAGTAATGCGGAGAAACAAAAACGGTTATGTTTTTTTCCTTAGCTACTTTAAAGAGCGATTCCAAATTTTCAACCGTATGATTCTCGGTAACGCTCTTTCCCACTACGCCCCAGGTTACACCCTCTGGGCTTAAAAAATCATTTTGGGGATCGGTAATTACAATAGCTGTATTTTCATCTACTATAAAACCTGGATCAGGCAATTGGGCTTGCACTAAGCCCATTGTTCCTAAAAAAATTGAAATTGAATATATAATTGTTTTCATCCTTTGTATGTGTTTAAATTTTACAGTACAAAAGTGAAAAGGAATCAACAGGGAAGGTTAGGTAAAGCTGCCTTAAGAGTTAGCAATTCTTCCCTTTGCTTCTATCAGGGTTAGAAGTAGCTTGTTTAATTATGTTATGGTTGTAGCGGTTGTTGAGGCCATAACGGAAGCCATTACAGCGGCCTGAACCTCCTGTATCGCTTTTCCGACTCCTACGGAAATGGCACTCTCTTTAGATTTTTCCTTAAGTTTTTCTCGAATCATCTTCTTTTCTTCCCTATTCGAGGATAGTATAGATGCCATATTAGAAGAGTGCATCAAACCGAGCATCACTAAATCTTGATTTGATAATTCTCCTCCACGGGTTAGCTTGGACTTATAATCATGGATAAGCGCAGTCCGTATTCTACTATCTCTCAAGTAACTCCTGCGATAAGGTATTAGGCCTAAAAACTTTTTGTTTTCAATTCTTAAAATATGCTCCCCTACCAATTTATCTTCAATATGCCTTTTGTATCGATTATTTTTCATAGCCATTTTAGAGATCCAATACCTCATTTTTCTGGGCTTGGAGGATTTCCGAATGAGCTCCGCTAGTTTTGAATGAATAGGGTGATCAATTCGCTGCATTTCTTTCAACACAAGCTTATTCTCGCGCACTTCAATCTGCTCTTCTAAAGTCATTTCCAATAAAAAGGCTCCTGTAAGCGTAAACTGAATGTTTATTTCCGATGATGCTTTATGTCCTTTTTCTGGATGTTGAGCCATCAATACAAGTTGTTCGGCTAGAGATAAGTTGTGCATAGTAAGGATTCGATGTTTTAAAGATAATACAGAATATTTGATCTGTTTGTTCTAGAGCTTAAAATAGCGATCCGTCAATGGTCAGTTCATTTCTTACTAAGATATTCTGTTTCGGCAAAACTTTGTTCTCAATACTTAGTGACTATATTTGAGCTGTCGTTATCACATCAACCAAATAACCTATTCCATGAAAAAAATTACGCTCTTTTTAGTTCTATTTATTACTGTTTTTCAAAATACACATGCTCAAATAGATCAGGCTTCTTTGCTAATTAGCGAAAAACAGAAAGAAAATTTTAAGACTTCTACGCAAGGCGTTGTTGCCACAGATGATGGCGGTTATTACGTTTTAAGAGCAAAATATACAGGCTTTATTCTAATTTTTATTCCTATTGGAGGAGAGGTAAAACTGTTTCTAGATTATTATGGTTTTGATTTAAAACTAAAAAAAACAATACCCTTAGAGAATGTTGCACGTCCGGCTTATGGAACAGCTGAGGAGAACTTTGAATTTTTTGCACAAGACACAGAAAAGAACCTATTCGTTCATTTTTCTACGATCGAAGAACCCTATACTACACTTTATCGATCTAAACTGAATAAGGGTAACGCCTCTTTTGGGCCAAAAGAAAAAGTGTTTTCGATAAAAAATCTTGAGGATGGAGACGACAGAAAAGGTTCATTCTCTTTGCTTCATTCACCAAATGGACAGAAACATGCTATTATTTCTATGATGGATCTAAACAAAGAAAAAGAACAAACCCATCTTTATGTCCATAGCTTAGATCAAGATTTAAACTCAACAGGCAGTCAAGAGGAAATCGTGTCTTTTTCAAAAAAATTCTTTGCTCCTTCGTTCGGGAAATTTGCAACCGATAATTTTATAGAATTAAACAATATCACAAATCTTGTTTTAACCAATTCGGGCACATTCAATACCATTCTAAAAGTTAAGACGGATAACCGCTGGTTTGGAAGAGATGATTACGATTATCACCTACTTTCTCTTTCCGATTATTCCAACCAAGCTCAAATGCAAAAGCTCAATCTGCCTGAAAAATTCATGTTAGATATTTCTATAAAAGCAAAAGATGATGCACTCTATTGCTCAGGATTTTACAGCGATAGAAATGCTTATGATCTAGATGGCATTTTCATTTTTGAGGTTGATGAAGAAACGTTAAATATTAAAAGTCAAAATGTTCAAGATTTCACCAATCAACAAAGAGAAGATTTTTTAGTTTCTTCTTATGGGACTAAAACTAGAAGAGATCGAAAGCTTAAAAAGAAACTCAAGAAAGACAGAAAAGAGGTGAAGATAAAGAAGTACGATGTTTTGGACTATTTACCTTTTGACGATGGAAGCAATATACTGATTGCAGAAGAGCAGTACACGTACTCAACTTCAACTTATGTTGCCAATGCAAATGGTGGAGGTCATTACTCAACAACAACCTATTACGTGTATGGTGATTTAGTCTTTTTACATTTTGATGAAAAAGGAGACATCAATTGGATTAAGAACATCCATAAGTCTCAAAAGTATGGAAGCCCGAGACAGTCCGTTTATCATTTAAAGAAGGAGAACAAGGTTTATTTGACTTATTTTGAAGATAAGGTTTTAAAACTAAAAAGTATAGATAAAAAGGGAAGGTATGGATCAAAAGATCTTGGTATCTACTCTAGAAAATCTGAATTGGGTAAATATACCTTTAGAACCTCTTCGGCAGTTCGCGCATCTGAAAATGAGGTGATTGGATTTGCCTTCCGTCCTAGATCCCTTAAAATGTTAAAAATAAAATTTTAATTGCCTGTACATCAATAGGAGGTTTCATCAAGTCTTTTAGAGATCCACCAGTAATTTCCACAAAAGTCTACGATTCCTCCTTGTCTATCTCCATAATCCATATCTGCTGGTTCAAAAACAGAATTTGCTCCATTTTTTAGCGCCCTCTGGTACATTTCATCTACATCGTTTACATATAGATAAAAGCACGTACTCATGGCTCCAAAATCGCTACTAGGCTGAGCTATCATAAAGGATGTGTCGCCAATTTTAAGAATGCAATTGCGAACAATTGTATTTGTATCATCCATAGTACGGCTGATCTCTTTGGCTAAAAAAGTCTCTTTTAAAAAACTTATGTACTTCTCTGCTTCCTGGATAAAGAGATAAGTGTTCATTGAGGAAAAACCCTCCGGCTTAAAAGTGTTGTTGTAGGGATTCATAATGATGAGATTAAAACCGCAAAGATACCATAGGTTAGTTCTAACTAACTTTCAGGATCAAAATGTTGAATTTAATGCATTATAATCAGCTTTTTTGAATAGCTCTTTTCGCCAGATGCAATTCTTACTTGGTACGTACCATTTGATAAGATAGTTACTGGGATACGGTTTAAACTTGAGGGAGTTACATCATAAAAACTCTCTGTCAAAACTATAACTCCTAAACTGTTAAGAAACTCCACTTTTATCTCAGGGCTAAAGCTTTGAGTTTCTATGATCAGCTCATTCGAAGCTGGATTGGGGTAAATATCAAATTGATCGATAAACTTATCAGGACTTATGAGGCCAACCGTATTTAACGTTGAGCATAGTGCGTTGGAGTCTAGACATGAGTTCTCAACCGTGAGACAAACATTATAATTTACCCCTGTAACCGTATAAGTGTGTATTGGGGATGTCGCTCCAGACATAGAATTACCATCACCAAAATCCCAATAATAATTTGAAGCGGAAACGGAACTACTACCATCAAACTGAACAGTCATTCCTTGAGAAGTATGAGATATAACAATATAACTCCAAATAGATACAGGTGAACTGCATACTCTAACCGTAATAGAGGTTGAGTCAATATCTCCACAAAGGTTTTCAACGACCAATACTACATGGTATACTCCAGTATCAGAATAAACATGATTTACAACGATACCGGAATCTTTAACACCATCACCATATTGCCATGAAACGCTAGTAGCACCTAGGGTGTTACTGGTAAAAGTGAAAGCACTATCCATTTGAGAAAAGGACAAAACGGGCACTAGTGTATCACAAAAGTTAAAAGTTTGAATTATAGTATCTGAACCGCACCAATTTGAATGAATCAATTGAACATCAAAGGTTCCGGCAGTTAAAAAAGTGTGGCTCACAGAACTACCTGTGTCACTCGTTCCATCGCCAAAGCTCCAATTCCACTGATCTCCCCCTGTAGAAGATGATCCATCTAAATTAAGGTTAAAACCATTTTGAGAATAGTTAAAGGAAGCCTGAGTAGCTGGACATGATAATGTGGTTATAGAAAAAGGGCCTACCCACTCGCTTACATCTAGAACATCACAACTATCTCTAACATAAAAATGATATGAAGTACCTGGGGTTAAACCAGTTGCCGTGTATGACATAGTTGAGGTTGAAATAAGGCCTCCATTCCAGGGATCAAACCCTACAGCACCATAGTTAACTTGCCAATTTATTGCTCCTCCAGTATTCCAGCCAATAGTAACAGAATCTTCTGCAATGTTTCCTGCAAATAATCCAAATGGCGGCAAACAACTTGGGGTTAAGGTGTCTATTACCCGGTAAAGCGAATCAACTTCACACGGAGCGAGTGCTTTGTTGTAAATCCTGAGATCATCTATCTTTCCATTAAAAAAGTTATTTTGAGTTGAAGACCCCCCGATGCTGTTTCTTGGTTGAGGTGTATAGGTTATTGCAGTTGAATGCAATCCATATCCATCTTCTACACCATCAACATAAACTCTCAGAATTCCAATATCCTTATCGTAAGTTCCGACAACATGATGCCAAACGTTGTCTGAGACGATTTGATTGGAAACCGCATCCTGCTGCCCTCCATTTATTGTAAGCCTTAATTGACCTGTAGAGTTCAGCCTCAAACCATAACCGTCATTTGTTTCAATCCTGTCATAAATCCACGGAGAATTGAAAGCCGAGTTGGTTTGAATCCAAGCCGAGATGCTAACTGCATTGGTAGGACTCATATTCGTATAGCTTTCAATATCAATCACATCGTCAATACCATCAAATTGATAGGCTTGAAAAGGGTTTCCGAATCTATCTTGAGTAAGCATAGGTCCTTTTGAAGTTCCATTATTGCCAAAACCGCTAGAATCTTGAGCATTTCCAGAGAAGTAGAAGAATCCAATTAAATCCTGATTTGCTTGAAAATTTGGATTATAATCTGCGAGTTCTCTTACCTCGCAAGCTCCAATTGCTCGATTGTAAATTCTTAGTTCATCTATATCACCATTAAAATAATTACCAGAACCAAGTGTAGAACCTCCAATACTATTTCTAGGTTCGGGAGAATAAGTTATTGCTGATGTGAATGCACTAACCTTTTCCTCTACACCGTCAACGTAAATCTTTAAAAGGCCTTCACTTGCGTTATAAGTAGCTGCTAAATGATGCCATTGATTATCGGAAACCACTGTATTTGAAACAACATCCTGCTGCCCACCATTAATAGTCAACCGGGCTTGACCTTGAGCATTTAACCTTAATCCATAACCATCATTCATTTCAACCCGATCATAAATCCATGGTGAATTTGAAGCTACATTGGTCTTAATCCAAGCGGCAATAGTAACCTCTAGAGTTGGACTCATATTGCTGTAGCCAGTGATAGAAATTCGATCATTGAAACCATCAAAACCGTATGCTGCATTTGAAATGGAGTTTCTGTCTGAAACTGACGTTGCCCCAAGGATTAAACCGTCATTTCCAATACCACTTGAATCAGCAGCATTTCCATCTAGCTTATAATAACCAATGAGTCCACTATTTATCGAAGTTTGTGAAAACAGTGTGGCACTTGAAAGGGCAACTAGAAATACGGATAAGACTGAGCGAAAAAAAGAAGAAATCATGTGTTTAATATATGGTTAACGACAAAATCAGGAGGCAAAGAAACAAATTACTAGTGAGATCTTTAGCAGTTAAAGGCGTTCAAAATGATCTTGTTTAAAAGATTGTTTGATTGAGAGTGGCCCAAAAGCTATAAGCAACTTATTAAAATAATATTCCTTCAAACTGTAAAACCTTACTTTTGCCCCATCAAACAAACTTACTCATGGTACAGTCCAAAGTAAAGGATCTTATACAAAAAGAAATAGACGCTATCCTGAATATCCCAATTGATGGTGTGATTCAGGAAGCCCTTGATGTTATACTGCAACAAGTACACGAAAAGAAAGGTAAAGTTGTGGTTAGTGGTATGGGCAAAGCCGGTCAGATTGGAGTGAACATTGCCACCACTCTTAGTTCTACAGGTACATCAGCTGTTTTTATGCACCCAAGTGAAGCTCAACATGGAGACCTGGGAATGGTGCAAGAAAACGATGTAATGATATTGATCTCCAATTCAGGAAAAACAAGGGAAATTATTGAATTGGAATATCTGGTAAAACGACTCTACCGGGATATGAAAATCATTTGCCTTACAGGAAATCCTGAAGGTGAGCTCGCTATGCTTAGTGATATTTGTTTGAGTACAGGAAACCCAACAGAAATATGCCCTTTAGGGCTCACCCCTACTA
>CAZAJG010000056.1:0-24635 GCA_964485405.1 uncultured Owenweeksia sp.
TGAAAATGGTAACAGTGTGGATCTTTCTTCTTACTTAGATAATACAGACGATCAAACCATCTCCAGAGATGGATTAACCGTTACTTTAGAAAGTGGTGGTTCTTTTCAGGATAGTGTGGATAATCTAGGAAACCATATCGCTACGGAGAACCTTCAACTCAATGGAAACTGGATAAGCAATGACGGTGGCGATGAAGGAATTAGCGTGCTAGATAATGGAAGAGTTGGTGTTGGAGTAGATTCTGCGCATACTATGCTTCACGTTGAGGGTAGAAACATAACGGTAAATGGTCAACCCAATGTGGTTGCTCTATTCGGTTCCACAACAGGAAGTGGTTACGATGGTAGAATAGAGCTAAGAAGTATCCGTGAGAGCATCTCATCTTCGGATGGTGGTGTAATCCTTTCCAATTACGATGCAAACAATGGAACGACAAATGTGGCTGGAGATATAGCTATTTATGGCCAGGATAATAACAATAACCTTGGAGGAGTGAGACTAAGAACTTCTGCCGATGGCTCTACACTTACCAATGGTTTAATCGTAGATAAAGATCAAAACGTAGAAATTCCTAATGGTTCTTTAACCGTAGGCCCCTATACGCTACCTACAACCGATGGTGAAGAGAATGAAGTTTTAGTAACGGATGGAAGTGGAAATATTAGCTGGGAAGATGCGGCTTCGGCTTATTCTAAAGTGTGGAACTTTAGTTTTATTCCAAGCGAAAGAGATAGTCTACATGAAAATTACATTGGTACTTTTAACTGTAGCTCTGGCCCAGTAAAAATTGAAATTACAGATGGTGGGAATGGCCTTGGTGCCTCTGGCCAATACATCATTACTAGAGATTTTGGATCTTCACCCATTGTTTCTCTCCACTTAGATGGATTAGTTGGTGATGGATATGGATTTTATTATAGGATTATTAGCGGTTGCCAGTATGAGCTCTTCTTCGACCTTGAAAATGGCAACACTACAAATGCTACATTCACGGTTAATGTTAGTGTAGGCGGTTATATGAGTGAAACCATAAGCAGTGCCACAAGCAGTAATATTTTGGAATGTAGATATGGTATTACTGAAAGTTACTTAGGAAAAGTGGGTATTGGTGTTAAAAACCCTAATGAAGAGTTTGAAGTAAATGGGGATGGATTGGTAAGTGGAACCTTTAAAGTTGGTGCCTATACCCTACCTTCTACCGATGGAGCCAGTGATCAGGTATTAAAAACCAACGGCAGCGGAACACTAAGCTGGTCTAACGATGAAACAACAGATAATTTAGGAGATCATACAGCCACGCAAAATATAGAACTCAATGGAAATTGGTTGAGTAATGATGGTGGTGATGAAGGAATTTCTGTTCAAAACAATGGTTTTGTAGGTGTAGGTACGGATTCCGCCCATACTCCCTTTCATGTATCCACCAATACAACGCAAAACGATATATCAAGCGTTTATGCTCTATTTGGTAGAACAGGAGGCTCTGGTTTGCAAGATGGTAAAATTGAGTTGAGAAGCATTCGCACCGGAGTAAGCAATAGCGAAGGTGGTGTTGTACTAAGCAATTACGATTTAAACATAGACTCCACTCACGTAATGGGAGATATGGCTGTGTGGGGAAGAAATAATACAACCAACCGTGGCGGTATACGATTCCGTACTTCTGCCAATGGTTCGTATGCAGGAATGACCAACGCATTAACCATAGATGAAAATCAAAATGTAAGTATTCCAAATGGAACCCTAACCCTTGGAGCAATCACTTTACCCGTAATTGACGGAACTGCCAATCAAGTTTTAAAAACGGATGGTAGCGGTAACGTAAGTTGGACAAACGGAGATGATATTGTTACTTCTGTTTTGGATACAGCCCATGGAGTGGTTATCCCTGGTTCTGCCGTAAACTATGCTACAGACGATTTTGTATTTGGTTCAGATGCCTTAGATGCTCACGGTAAAGGAACAGATCATGAAAGTAGAATAATATTTGATAAATCTCAATCCTTTTTTGCTGCAGGTTATTCCACTTCACAGTGGACGGATAGCCTTAGAGGGCAATACGCTGCAGCTTTTGGTGAAAATAATAAAGCTATTGGTTCGGGTACCTTCGTAGCAGGTACACGCAATACCGCTAGAGGCCAGGGAGCAGCTATTTTTGGGACTAATAATGAGGTTACGGGAGAATACGGATTAACAGCAGGTAATGGAAATGTAATTCTTGCAGATTTTGGGCTAGCTGTTGGAAATGCAAACTATTTAGTTGGAGAATATTCAAGCTCTTTTGGGGCTTTAAACTTGGGCCAGGGAGATTATATTTTTAACGTAGGCCGTTCTAATGAAATAAATGCAGATTATGGAACCACTTTTGGGCAAGAATTAGAATCCATGTCTCCCTATGAGTTCGTTACAGGTTATTATAATGAAAAATATACCCCTAGTAACAGTAGTGGAAATAATGATAATGACCGCTTATTTGTTATCGGAAACGGAACTAATAATAGTAATAGGTCTAATGCCGTAACAGTTCTTAAAGGTGGAGAATTTGGTATAGGTAACTCCTCTCCTACTCATACGCTAGATGTGAGTGGTGATGGTAGATTTACTCAGTCCTTAGCTATAGGCAACCTTTCTACCATAGAAAGCCCTTTACAAGTAGCTCAGGTGAGCAATACAGTAGGTAATCTAAGCAATGTTCTTGCTGTATTTGGTGACAGTTGGGAAGACGTCCCATTTGCCCATAGCACAGTAGAAATCAGAGGTAAAATGGACGATATTTCTACAGGTGTTGGCGCTAGTCTTACCTTAACCAATTACGATAACGATAATGCCACTACAAACATTATGGGAGATTTAGCCACTTTCGGTCAAGATGGCAACCAAAATCAAGGCGGTTTACAATTAAGAACTTCCGCAGACGGCACAAGCTTAACCTCTGCTCTACAAATAGATAGGCTTCAAAACGTTTACATCCCAAATGGGGATCTAAGCATAGGTCAAGGTGCTTTTGATGCGTCTTTTCATGTAGGATCAAGATCCACAGTTAATGGGATAAGCGATGTAGTAGCGGTTTTTGGTAATAACGATGGTACACTTAGCTCTCCATTAAATGGCGTATCAGAATACGATGCTAAAGTTGAAATTAGAAGTCATAGATATCTTCCTACGCAATCAAACGGAGGTTTGTTATTCTCCAACTATGATGGTGGTGTAGATCTAATTAATGTGTTTGGGGATATTACCATTGATGCTGAAGATGATGCAACGAACCTGGGAGGTTTAAAATTCCGCACCTCTGTGGATGGAACCTACGGAAATCTAACCAATGCATTGACGATTGATAAAAGTCAAAATGTAAGTATCCCAAATGGTGATTTAACCGTGAGTGGTGATTTAAATACAGGGAATCTAACAGTAGGGAGTGTTACCTTACCATCAACAGATGGAAACTCTGGAGACGTTTTAGTAACGGATGGTAGTGGTAATGCCAGCTGGGAAAATGCCGGTGTTCCTATAGGTAGCATACAAATGTGGGCTACTTCTACTCCACCAACAGGTTGGTTAATTTGCAACGGCTCTTCCTTTAACGCAAGTACTTATCCTGAATTGCAAACGGTTTTGGGAACCAATTCCACACCCAACCTGAGTGGCCGTATGCCTTTAGGGGTAGGACAGAGCAATGAGCCAACCGCTACCAACCATTCTTTAGGTTCTGTGGGTGGAGAAGAAACGGTAACGCTTACCGTTGCTCAAATGCCAGCTCACGACCATGATATTAAATTTAGACAAGGTAACGAAAACGGTGGTGGTTCAAATTATAGTGATATAAATGGAGGCAACTCAAGTACTGGAACCACTGAAGATGAAGGTGGTAACCAGGCGCATGAAAACATGCCTCCATTCTATACGCTTTATTTTATCATAAAAGCAGAGTAGTTTATAGTACTTAGGCATCTTAAGTTATGCTGATCGAAGTAAACGAGTAAATATGAAGAATGGATCTTCTTAAACTCAGACCCAGTTTAATCAAGAAAAAATAAGGTTTATTCTTTTCTGCTGTAGATCCAAAAAAAGGAAGTGTACCGAGGTAAATCTTGGCGCTTCCTTTTTATCGTTTTAAAACGCTCCTGCTTAATGATAAATAATGAGAATTGCTGTAGAGAAATATCTACAAAAAGTGGAGATATGTGAAAGCGGCCTAACATATTCGTTTACATCTAAACTGTAAAGTGGAATCTATTTTTGCGGAGATTTAATAGTTAACTTGCATTTTAAGACGATTTCTAAAACTCCTCAACCATGACAGAAAATACACGCGTTCTAATTGTAGATGATCATCCAATGATTGGAATGGCGATGGAAATGCTTCTCAAAGATAATCTCAGAAAAATTGATGTAGACCTGGCAGAAGGGGGCAAAGAAGCCTTAGTTAAGCTCAATGAAAATAGGTATGATTTGGTTTTGCAAGATGTAAACCTTCCCGATTATAACATTCTATCTCTTATTCCAAATATCCAAAGGATACAACCAAACGTGAAAATTCTAGTTTTTACCATGGCCCCAGAAAAAATCCTGGCTAAAAAATTATTCTCCCTCGAAGTGGATGGCTTTTTAAATAAAAGTGCCCCTAAAGAAGAAACTATTTTAGCCATAAAAAAGGTGTTGGCCGGTGAGCGTTATGTTTCTCGAGATTTTTCGGACCAGATTTTAAGCGACTTCTTGCAAGGTAAGAGTAAAGATCCCAACCCTTTTGAAGCCTTAAGTGATCGTGAATACCAAATATTAATGGAGCTTTTAAAAGGAACTCCACAAAAAGAAATTGCCAATAAACTACACCTTCACCATTCTTCCATTGCAACATATAGAGTTCGGATTTACAAAAAAACCAATGTTAACAATCAAATTGAGCTTTATGAAAAAGCGCGCTTATTTGAAATCATCTAAAAATGTGAACTTAGGAATCTGAAGGTTTCCTCTCCTCTTTTGGAAGGTAAATGAAAATGGAAGTACCTTTTCCTTCTTCACTTTCAATTTTAATTACTCCTCCCATTTCCGAAAGCAGCTTTCTAATGGCGCTGAGCCCAAATCCTTTTCCTTTTTCATTTTTAGTGCCTGAGCTTGAAAAGTATTCCCCTTCGTTGAGCCTCTTTAAATGCTCTTCCCCTATTCCAACGCCTGTATCTTGGATGGAGATAATTACATTCTTTTCATCTCTGTATGCCCTAAAATCAATACGACCAAATTCTGTAAACTTTATAGCGTTATCGATAATATTATTGATGGCAATGCGCAAAACGTTAGGATCTGTGAGCAAAAAGAAATCTTTATCTATTTCATTGTTAAATTCAATATTCTTAGAATTCGCTTGATTTTGAAAAAAACGGGTGGATTCAAAGAACATTTGTCTTAATGGGATTTCGGTTTGCTCAAAAGCCGTTCCATTAGATCGCTCTGAAATCCAATGAAACATCCGTTCCGTTTGTTCGTAAATGCCATTGGCTGTGGTTGCAAAAACTCCAAACCATTTTTTAATTTCCTTGGCATTTAGTTCTTCATGCTTTTGCTCGTTTCTTTCCGCTATATAAGCCATGTGCTTTAGCGGGCCGCGAATGTCATGAGCATAAATAGCTACCATTCGATCCCTATCCTCAATTATTTTCTGAAGGGTTTTCTGCGAAAAATCAAGCTCATCTATATTGCTTTTTAATTGTTGATTTAGAACTCGGTAATCTTCTGTTTTCTCTTGGATTACCCTTTCTAACTCCTTTCTTCTAATAAGGGAGAGCCTCCATCTTACAAACAATACTGCTCCAAACAGTAATAGAATAATAACAACCGCTATAAGTTTAAACGCTAGGGTTTGATAATACAACTTAGCCACACGAAAAGGAAATTGTAAAGACTCATAGTTGTTTACCCCAAAACCTCTTTTCCTTCTTATTTTAAGCGTATAACGTCCATACCCCAGATTATCGAAAGAAATTAGTTTATCGTTCCGGATGGGATACCATTTATTGTGCAAGCCCTCCAGCTTATATTCCAAATTGCCATCATTGATTTTTTCACCAAAATAAGGAGCTGAAATTTCAAACTCCAACAGCTCCAAACCAGATTCTAGCCTAGAGTTTTTTTCTAATAAAGTATCTCTTTCATTAATTCTAAAGGCTGTAATGTAAATCGGTTTTTCTGGTAAAATGGGTTTAACCTCAATTGGGTTAAATTGAACTATCCCATTTAAAGATGGAAAAGAAAACAATCCAGATTTTAATTTGAGACCACATGGAGAGCAACCCCCATTCAACTCATAACCGTCTATACCATCGTTTAAGCCCCATAAATAATAATATACATTTTCAGCTTCTCCTTTGATAAAAGCGAATAAATCAGATTTTGAAACTTGAAAAACACCTCTGTTGCAGCTAATCCAGAAAAAACCATGGTCGCCTTCTAAAATACAATGCGCTGCGAGTAAATACCCATTTCTATCCAGTGGCAAAGTGTATAAACTGTCGTTGTAATAAACGAACAATCCATTCTTTTTAGTTGTAAGCCACATAGTATTATGATCTGAAAAATGGATGGATCTTGGTCTAAGGCCCTTAAAAACATCTATTGAAGAAATCTTATTGCTTGTAATATCGTAATGGAAGCCTCCTCTTTGAAATAATATCCATATGGAATGGTTAAATGAATCATAAGCTGGCAACATATTAATAGTAGAAAAAGGAAGGACCTGAATTGCCTCAAGGCTTTTTTCTTTCTCATTAAATCGAAATATAGTATCATTCTCAAGCCCCCAGATTGTTCCATTTTTGTCCTCTATTAATGTAAGGGACTTGTTTTTTAATACAATATGTTCAAGACCTAAAGTTGGCTTGGACTCATAAAAACTTGTTCGAACGCTACCATTCAGATTGGGAACGGTCCAAATACGACCTTTTTTGTCAATAGTAATATTTCTACTGGAAATAGCCCTAGGTGGGAGGGCTCTATAGGCTTTATCTTTATCAATAATTACCCCACCCCCGGTTAGCAGGCTATCCGTGCCAATTTCAACGTGAGCATATACCAAGTTGGTTTCTCCTGTAACGAGTGACAACCCACGAGATTCCATCTGCTTTGGTCTACAATAATAAAATCCATTACTCCTAGTTCCCAAAAAAAATATGTCAGAAGAATCCGTATCCTTTAATTCTAGAACTCTGGTTAACCCAGTAATATCAAGGTTTTTTATCCAAAGTTCAAGAGTAGGTTTTCCATTCCTCAGGTGGAATCGGTACAGGTTTTTTTTATCTAAAAAATAGGCCGCATAAGGGCTTTGGTTCCAAATAACCTTAAAATTAGGTGAAATTCCTTTTAATGTGTACTGGTTAACGAGCTCTTCGTTTTTAAACTCTAAAAGGTTGTTGTTTTGGTCAACTCCAAAAAAGCTGGAATCAGAAGGAAAAGAATACCGATCTCTTAACTCTATCTTAGAAATAGTATCCCATACACTTCCATTTTTATAGAGTACTCCTTTACTGGAATGAGTATAAAACTTTCCGTATTGAGTACGCACTATTTTATTTGGGTCAAAGAATCTTTCTCCAGCGGTGCGTATCTGTAAAGAATCTCTTAAAAAGTTTTGTTTAGAAGTGGAAGAGAGTACTTTTCCTTCTGCTGTAGTATCCACAATTAAACGCCCTTTATCCGATTTAGCCCCTACCATTCTTAAACTCCCGTCCGAGTGATTATAAACATCTTTTTGCGTCCGAAAAGGATAATTAGAAGTAAAATTATGACCATCAAAACGATGAATGGTTTCTTCATCAGAAACCCATAAATAACCATCGCCATCTACATTCATGGCGCCTATAGAGTTTTGACTTAAACTATTTTTTGTGTTAAAGTGACGGATATAAATATCTTCGAAGCGAACGCAATGGAGAGTGTCTACAATAACCTGAGAAAAGCCTGTATTCGAAAACAGTATAAAAGCCGATGTAAGGATAAATAGCAATCGTTTCATAATGCAAACAAGTAAGAAAATACTTACATCTAAAAATGTAAGTATAAATACGTTTACATCCCGATATTTTCGATATTCTTACTTAGAAAGACGGAGACTGTAGTTCCTACCCTTTCTTCGCTTTCTATTTGAAGATAAGCATCCATCTCATCTAGAAGCATTTTACTGATTTTTAAGCCAAACGCCTTTCCTTCTTTGGGCTGATACGTCCCAGCATTGAGTTGATCTACTCTATCCTTTGCTATTCCTTTTCCAGTATCTTCAACAATCAGAACCACCTTATCGTTTACTTCATGGGCTTCAACATTAATACGCCCCTTTTGGGTATGTTGAATCGCGTTCATCATAATGTTGTTAAAAATAATCACCAACATGTTGTAGTCTTCATAACAAACCAAATCCTCTAGAATATTTGTTTTAAAAACTACCTTTTTGGATTTTAGTTCTCTTTCTAGCTCTAACAAGAGCTTATCAATAAAACTCTTTAATACAATAGGGGTTCTTTTAACGTTTAGCTCCTTTTGATCCGTAAGAACCACACTAAACATACGCTCTGTTTGTCTGTATATGTTATTCGAAGTGTCTGCTATAGCGCTAAACCACTTTCTCAGTTCAGCTGCATTCATCTTTTCTACATGATCTTTATTTCTCTCCGCTGCATCTCCCATAAATTTGAGAGGTCCTCTAATTTGATGCGCATATAACTCAATTAGCTTTTCCCTTATTTTAACATTCTTTTTAAGGTCAACTTCTGAAGCTCTTAGTTGTGCGTTGTTTAATTTTAGTTTCTCATTTAAAAGCTGATAGGCTTTAGTTTTATCCTGAATAATCTCTTGCATCCGATTCCGTATTCGGTTAGAAATTCGATTTTTTATTCTGAAAGTTATCCAAACTGAAAACAGACAGAACAAAAGAATTAAAGCTCGAAACCACCAAGTTTGATAATAAAAACGTTCCACCCTTAGAGAAAACTTCTGATAGGCATAGTTATTAATACCAAAACCCATTTTCTTTCGGATGACTAATTCATATTTTCCATATTTTAAAGTGGAGAAAGATATGAGCTGATCTTCTGGAAGCCTATACCAAGTATCGCTTAAACCAACTAACTTGTACTCTACATATGAGTTGTTAGTTGGACTACCATAGAATGGAATTGATATGAAAAATTCCAACTTATTCATATCTTGAGAAATCACAGCTCCACTCGTAATTTCACTCTCTTGTCCGTCTAACCGAACACTACGAACTAAAATATCTGAATAGTGCTGAGAAGTTTTTACCCTTAAAGGATCAAACTGTAAAATCCCATTTAATGCTGGAAAGGAAAACTTGCCCGATTGCAATTGCAAAGCACAGGGTTCGCATCCACCATTTAATTCTACATTTTCTACCCCATCTCCTTCTCCAAACCAATGATAATAAAGGTCTTCACCCCCGTTTGTTACAAAAGCTACAAGTTCTTCTTTTGAGAGTTGAAAGAGGCCATTGTTCGTGCTAATCCATAAAAAACCGTTATCGTCTTCTGTAATACAGTTCGGAAATGCTAAATAACTATTCTCATCTAAAGGAAGGTCTAACCAACTTCCTTTGTAGTAAGCTTTTAACCCCCATTCTTTAAAAGCTATAATATCAATCTCTTCATTTAGCGAATAGTTGAACCTGAATAAAAGATGGCTTTGTTCATCTATACTTATAAAACTCGAATCTGTAGGGTCGTATATCCAGAAAACACCACTTTGTATAAACCAGTACTTATTTTTAATCGTATCGTAATGCGTAAAACTTTTATCTTCAAAATCTTTACTTTGGTAAAGAGTGTCTCCATTTGCATTTCGTATTGCACTAGATGAAATGGATTTGTAAAGAATTTTCCCTTCTAAACCTTGATTTATATTAAGATTTTCTGTTTCTCCTAAAACATGAATTGGCTTATTCACATTTTCAAGGATCAATTCTGAACTATTTCCATTTGAAAACTCAAGTTGACTGCTCCAGATTTCGCCTTTACCGTTTTTTAATAGGGTAAGCCCTTTAAATCGACTTCGAGACATTACTTTCTTAATTTCAGTAGGCGTAAACAGCAAACCCATTCCCGTAAGAACACTATCGCGGCCAACCTCTACTTGTGAATAGGTGTTGTTCCAACTGCCAAGAAGCGGATCAAAACGAGATTGAAACTGTTTAGGTTTTAGCACATAAAGCCCCGTGTTGGTTGTTCCCAAATAAAACCTATTATTCTCCTCATCTACCATCAGCGAAATAATAGATTTTATAGAAAGGTTTTCCAGGATTAGTTCTAAACTCAGATCACCATTAGAAGTAAATGCCAGTTTATGAATACGATCTTTGCCATAAAGGTAATAGGCCTCGCTTTTGTGGCACCAAAGCAAACTTTCCATTTCGCTAAACACCTTGCTTTTTAGGGTTTGTATATGGTGCTGATTTTTAAAAACCTTAATTTCCCCTTTTACAAGATTGATGTTATAAAATCTTTGTTGGTGAATAAAGTATTTATCAATAAAGTCATCACTTCCTAAAAGTAAAGTTTTACCTCTACCTTTCTGATAATACATCAAACCATTCTTGTGTTGTGTATAATACTTACCAGGGATGGTTTGCCTAATCACGCGAATCATAGTTGAATCCCTAGCCATATAATCCGGATTCGTTCTTAAGCCTATATAAGCTCCTGAAGCAATGTATATACTGTCTCTCCAGTCTCTAATATGGACTTTTCCATTTTCAATAAAGAATCTCTCGGCCATAAGCATACCATCCTCGCTCATAGCTAGTCTTTTACCATAAAACTCTTTTCCAGAAAAGTGCGAAAAAGTTTTACCATCAAAAGAGCTAATTCCCCTTTCTGAAAATACCCAAATCAAATGGTTTTGATCCATGGCTATTTCTTTCACGGTGTTTTGCAACAAACCGTTGCTGGTAGAGAAGTGCTCCACCAGCATGCCTTTGGCATCAAAAGCCTTTGAGTTGTCTTCTGAAATGGACACTGCATCCACGCTTTGAGCACCTAAGCAGTAGGCAAAAAGCATGTTTATCCAAATGAATCCTATTTTTTGGCTATCCCACACGGGCGAAAGTTAAGTAAAACCCCTGTGTGGAGAATTATCTACAAATGGTCAGTAAAAAAATGGAGTCTCTTTTTGTCACATCTCTACTAAATCCACTTCTAAATGACAAACGGTACTGCTTTCCTGCTCCTACTGTATTTCGCAACTCTGATATGGAGGGTATACGGAAACGTTTTGGTACTCAGGTTTATTTAGACTCTACGGATTTGCTACGCAGTTGCAAGCTAAATGCCTTGAGCTCGGGATATTTTTATCAAGGAGAAAACGAAGAGCTTCACTTTGAGTATTTTCTGGTAAATGGAGGTTCTAAATTAGACTCCCTCTTGCTTACATTTTGAAACGGTTTTAAAGCTCTACCAAGCCGTGTTTAACAGCAAACAGCACCAAACCCGCCATATTCCTGGCTTCACTTTTTTCCATAAGCACTTTCCGATAACCGAATGTGTCGTATTTGGTATACATTATAACCTAAAAGAACAAAAAACCTTAGGTTTGATGGTATTAAAATCTACGTAAAAATAGAAGCAGTATTGCATACGATCAATTCTTCACGATATAAGCGTAATAGATAAGATTAAAGAGATTTATACGAAAAACAAAATTGGAATCAATTCGTAAACACTTATGAGTAATTACCACATTAAACATTTAGAGGAGTATTTTCAAGTATATCGAAAGTCGGTTCGTAATCCAGAAACCTTTTGGGAAGAAGTGGCCGAAGAACACTTTTTATGGAGAAAAAAATGGGATACCATTTTGGAGTGGGATTTTTCTAAACCAGAGGTCAAATGGTTTCAAGGAGCTAAACTCAATATAACTGAGAATTGCATCGATCGTCATTTACATGTAAGAGGCGATAAAACAGCGATTCTTTTTGAACCCAATGATCCTGGTGAAGCTGCTCAGCACATCACATACAATCAGCTTCATGAACGCGTAAATCGCTTCGCTAATGTACTTAAGAGTCAGGGAGTTGAAAAGGGAGACCGCGTAATCATTTATCTACCTATGATTCCAGAATTGGCGGATTCTGTATTGGCCTGTGCCCGAATTGGCGCCATCCACTCAGTTGTTTTTGCAGGCTTCTCCTCTACTGCCTTGGCTACCCGAATCAACGATTGTGGGGCTAAGATGGTCGTCACAGCAGATGGATCTTACCGTGGAAGTAAAAGCATTGATTTAAAAGGTATTGTAGATGAAGCCCTCAAACAATGTCCTCAAGTAGGCAATGTATTGGTAGCTAAAAGAACCCAAGCAGATATCCACATGGAGGCCGGAAGAGATGAATGGCTGCAGCCTTTATTGGATCATGCCGATACACATTGCGCTCCCGAAATAATGGATGCAGAAGATCCTCTTTTCATCTTATACACTTCCGGATCTACCGGAAAACCGAAAGGGATGCTGCATACTACTGCAGGATATATGGTGTATTCTGCCTATACTTTTAAAAATGTATTTCAGTACAAAGAAGATGACATCTATTGGTGCACAGCAGATATTGGTTGGATTACCGGACACTCCTACATTGTATATGGCCCATTGGCCAATGGCGCTACTACGGTAATGTTTGAAGGCGTTCCCTCCTATCCTGACTTTGGACGATTTTGGGAAGTGGTAGAAAAACACAAAATCACTCAATTTTATACCGCACCTACTGCAATTCGAGCCTTGGCAAAAGAGAATATTGATTTCGTAACCAAGCACGATTTATCCAGCTTAAAAGTTTTAGGAACCGTTGGTGAGCCCATCAACGAAGAGGCTTGGCATTGGTATAACGATCATGTAGGGGAAAAGAAATGCCCCATTGCAGATACCTGGTGGCAAACCGAAACCGGAGGAATACTGATCTCTCCTATTCCCTTTGCTACGCCTACAAAACCTACTTACGCTACTTTACCCTTACCCGGAATTCAGCCTGTGTTAATGGATGAAAATGGAAAGGAGATTAAAGAAAACCAAACCGATGGTAGATTGTGTATTAAATTCCCATGGCCTTCTATTGCCCGTACCATCTGGGGGGATCATCAACGCTATAAAGACACCTACTTTTCGGCTTTTGAGAATAAGTATTTTACCGGAGATGGTGCGCTGAGAGATGAAGTAGGCTATTACCGCATTACAGGACGTGTGGACGATGTAGTAATCGTTTCCGGTCACAATCTCGGAACTGCACCCATTGAGGATGCGATCAACGAGCATCAATCGGTTGCTGAATCTGCCATTGTGGGTTTCCCTCATGATATTAAAGGGAATGCGCTTTATGGATATGTGATTTTGAAAGAAGTAGGTGAATCACGAAATCGCGAAAACGTAAAAAAGGAAATCAATCAATTGATTACCGAACACATTGGTCCTATTGCCAAGTTGGATAAAATTCAATTTGTACCTGGCTTACCTAAAACTAGGAGTGGTAAGATTATGCGCAGAATCCTTCGGAAAATCGCCTCCAAAGACACCTCCAACTTGGGAGATACTTCTACCCTTTTAAATCCGGAGGTGGTGGAAGAGGTTATTGAGGGGGCTTTGTAAGATTTATAAAATACAGTACTTTAAATGACCAACAAATTGCAAGGCCCAAAACATTTAAAACTTGCTTAAGGCTTTTTCAATGTATAGTCAAACCTACGGTTGTCTTTTTCTAAAAGGAGAAACACGCATAAACTCTTTAAATACCAATTAGTACTTATTTTTCGAAAACAAGAGTTTAAGCTCTTACATAGGCTAACAACATCCCTTAAAATTGTTTTGTCAAATCATTCATTTAAAAATAGTTATTATGGCAAATCAATTTATCATCAACAAAAAATCTTCACAATTCATAGGAGTAGATGGTCATTCTCCGAAAGATGGAGATTCTGTTAATCTTTATGACCTTCATCATGGCAAGCCCATTTCGGCCTATTGGGAAGTTGTACCCGTTTTAGGTGGTTATGAAATTCAACTGCAAGCGGATTCACAGCTCAGACTTGGTGTTGATAATAGTTCCACTTTAAAAAACGGTGCGCTCCTGAAAGTATATAAAAAAAGTGGGGATAACACGCTTTGGAGTGGAGACAAACTTCTCCCCTTCTGTATCTCTTTAAAGGGAAATGGATCTGATGATAAGGTTATGGCTTTAGACAGTGATGGCAAGGACGGCAAACCTCAGTTATGGGAGCTTCTTAGAAATGACCATCAAAAATGGTCTATTACCGCTCTGAGTACTTCTAAAACTACAGAATCAGATGCAGATTTTATCCGATAACAAGTAGAAATCCGGCCATGTCTGCTAAGGGTATGGCCGGGTTTAATTTCATTTAAGATGCTTTACAATACTACAACTTTATCATGCCCTCAGATACCAATGCAATCAACTTTCTATCCACTCCTGCATGTCCCTGATCACTAGAAAACACCTGTGCTTGTTTAGATTCTAAAAAAGCGATTTCTTCATCCGTGAGGGCGCCTACTTGAGTATCGTTACTAGCGTAACCCACAATAAGGTTGGAAAGGTCTACATCTTTTAACTCCTCCGTAAAACGATATTGACCCAAGGCTCCCTTAATGAGCTGCTTTACTTGCGAAAGTTTAAAGTAATACTCGCCTCTGAAAGGGTTTGGCCCTCTGGTAGTATCCGGAATGTTTAGTGTTTTTCCATCTTCTTCAAAACGAGAATTGTATCCTAGTAGATGATACTTTACCTGATCCGGATGTGCATCTAACCTTCCTGCACTCATTAAATATGTATCTGCATTGTTTCCGCGAGTAGCGATGTAATGAGGAATTAGGAAGGCACTAAAAGAAGTACCGGCAACGATAACCGTTTTACCTCTCTTCTTCCAGTAGTGAATGGCTCTGGCAAGTATCTCCGTGGAGTTATCCATTTCTAAGCGTGCCATATCTAAGGTAAAATCCTTTCTCCAATGATAAATATCTTTATTCAGCATAGTGGATTGGAAAACGTGTACACGGTAATAACTAAAAAATCGGGGTAAACTCGACCATACGGTTTTTCCTCCCCACTCAAAATCTAATTGATTGTGTGGCCCACCTTCTCCAATGATGAATACTGTATCACTTTTGGCATCACCTTCTGAGAGCCATAATTGAGTCGTATCAGATGGAAACTCGGTTGATGTGTAATTTTCGTTTTTAGCTTGAA
The DNA here is from genome assembly GCA_964485405.1 of uncultured Owenweeksia sp. Taxonomy (GTDB): domain Bacteria; phylum Bacteroidota; class Bacteroidia; order Flavobacteriales; family Schleiferiaceae; genus CAKZNE01. The sequence continues at coordinate 15,240 of CAZAJG010000056.1, forward strand.
CCGTTTCTGTTGCGGGTGTTTCTAGCTCCACCTCTGTTTGACAGGAGGCGATAAAAGAAACAATAGCTAAAGGGAGTACAAATAATAAGATGATCTTTTTCATAACGTATGTTTATGCGTTTAAAATAATATCTTGATGTAAAGATATCTGACAAACATACTAAATTATCTTTACATCAAGATAAAAATTGTATTTTTGATCTATTCAAAACGATTATGGACGAAGATATTATCGATTCCCTCATGAAAGATTGGCGAGCTGAACGGCCAGAACTGGATACCTCTGCCATGGGCGTAGTAGGTAGAATATTGAGCCTTGGTAAAAAGCTGGAAAAGCGCGCTGGCCTAGCTTTGGCAGACAGCAAACTGCATTACACTGACTTAGACGTGTTGGCTACCTTAAGGCGTTCTGGCGCACCCTACTCCCTCACACCTTCTCAATTGATGCAATCGGTACTCATCACCTCTGGTGCCATGACGGCTTTATTGGATCGTTTAACCAAAATGGGCCTTATTTACCGAAAGGTTGACGATAAAGATAAACGAGTAAAACATGCCACTTTAACCGCTTTGGGTTTAGAAAAAATAGACGAAGCCATAGAGATTCGATTTCAAGAAGCTCGGGCTTCCGTTGAATTTTTGAAACCTGATGAAAAAGAGCAATTAGCACGCTTATTGAAGAAGATGATGTTGCATCTTTCTTAGAATCTTCTTAGGATACCCACATTCACAAAGCCGGAATAGGGCTTCTGATCTAGATTGGTGGATTCTTGATAAACAGAATTGAGAAAGATACTGGCACTCGGGATAAGACTTATCTGCCAGCGCGGATTAATTTTAAAGGCAATTTCTAAACCCAAAATACTCTCCCAAGTATTTTCCTGAAAAGGATGCTGTGCCCCTACATTGCTATGACTAACCGCTTGTAAATCGTTGGGATCTACCCAAGAAGACTGCGCTTCGGTTAGTACATTCCAAACCATTCCTCCTTGTGCGTTTAGTAGAAACCGCTTGGATTCAAACAAACGAATTCCGACCGTAGCAGGAACCTGAAAATAGTTGTAAGTATTTGTTGTTTCATGGGTTATAACGTCATGGTGAAAAGCGTATCGCTCGGAGAAAGAAGCATAACCCACACCCAATCCTACATACAACCAGTCTTTAATGTGATATCGTGTTTGTAGTCCATAACTAAAGGTAATACCAGAACGCTCATGATCGTTTTTATGAGTCTCTAAATCCTGGTTAGCAGAGCTATTCAGCAATCGATATGAAAAACCAACCCCACCTAAAGCTTGCAAACTAAATTTAGATCGAGCATCAGAGACTTCATCAACACTGGATGCCTTATTTGGCTGTGGGAGGGATTCCATTTTCTCACCGTCCGTAGGGATACGTGGCATATCTTTCTCCTCATTCAACCTTTCTGGATTTGGTGTTACCACAGGTATAGCATTTCCCTGATTTGCAACCTCCTCTCTTACTACTTCTTTTAAATCATTATTATCCTCGGCAGGAGTCGCTGAAGAGCTATTAAAGCTAACCTCTACAATTTGGCTAGCCGATGGATCTACCGCACTACCAACATTTTTATTTTTTGATTCCTGTAAAATGGTTTCAACAACTTGATCCACTGAAACAATTTCCTCTTCCCTTAAAATAGGACTCTTCGTTTGAACATTCGCAGCAATCGAACTCTCTTCTCGAGCCAGGTTTCTATGGATTGGAGGCTTAACTTCTTGTGTATTTACCTTTGAATTGATCTCAGTTTCTTGAACCCGTTTATCAGAAAAATTGTTATTTACCGATTGGGTTTCATCAATTTTATTGGAGTCTACCAAAGGATTAGCTGAAACTAGAGATTTTTCCTCTACCACTGGCTCACTTAAAGGCAGTTCTTCTTTTTCCGCAACACGCTTGCCTAATGGTGAGAATAGATACAATAACATCATCAGCAACAAGCTTAAAACACCAGCGGTAAACATCCAGAACCAAACACTACGTTTTGATTTAGGCATAGATGGTGCTACTTCTGCTTTGATCGCATCAAAAACAAAATCTTCTACAGGCATTTCAAATCCCTCTAGCTTTTGTTTTAATAGCTCTTCCGTAGTATGTTTCTTTTCGTCACTCACGCTCCCACTGCACTATTATATATCTCTATCTCTTTCAACAACTCTTTCAGTTTTGCTTTTGCTTTGGTCAATTGGCTTCTAGATGCACTTTCGGAAATACCCAACTGCTCTCCTATTTCTTTGTGCGAATATCCCTCTATAACGTTTAAGTTGAAAACAGTGCGGTAACCGATCGGCAATTTATTCACCATCTCCACAATTTCTTGTACACTCATGTCCGAAATAGGAAGTTCCCAGTTGCTGGAGCTTGTGTTTAACAAAACTGTTTCCGACTCAAACTTCACTTTTTTATGCTTTGCCATATACTCTAGACAGCAATTCACTACAATTCGCTTCATCCACCCTTCAAAACTTCCCTTAAAAGAGTATTTATCTAAATTTTTATAAATTTTTACGAAGGCTTCTTGGATTACATCATTGCTCTCATCAGCATTACCCATATATCGGTACGCAATACCCTTAAACATTGGCGCGAAGCGATTGTAGAGTAAGCGAAAACTTCCTTGATTTCCGCTCTTAATTTCTTCTATGATTTTCTCGTAATCCAATTTTTTTTTCTGATTGAAGAAGCGTTTTGAGAATTACTTCTGTCTACACTATAACTCATCAACATAAAATGAAATGAATATGTTCAAATCTTACTTACAAAAAGTTCTTTTTGTTGCCATCCTCTTAGGAATGGGACAAGTACTTATCGCTCAAACTGCCCGAGTGCAGGTAATACACAATTGTGCAGACGATATTGCCGACAGTGTAGATGTTTATCTAAATGGAAATTTATTATTAGACAATTTTGCTTTTAGAAATGCTACCCCTTTTATTGATGCGCCTGCAGGGGTAGCCATCGATATTGACATTGCTCCTAAAAATAGTACAGGCGTAGCAGCTTCTATCTTTAACTTAAATACCACCCTAACAGACGGTGAAACTTATGTTATTGTGGCAGCTGGAATAACCGGTTTAAGTGGAACTATGTATTCTTCTACTCCTGCTTTTACACTAGATGTATTGGTTCAAGGTAGAGAACAAGCTAATATGGCGGGGAACACCGATATATTAGTATATCATGGATCTACCGATGCGCCAACTGTAGATGTTTACGAAAATGGAACCTTAAATACTACCGCAGCTGATAACTTAATGTACGGCACATTTGCTGGATATTTAGAATTGCCTACAGACGATTACGTGCTGGAAGTACAAGACATGACTGGAACTACTGTAGTAGCTAGTTACGATGCTCCATTACAAACTTTAGGCTTAAATGATTCTGCCATCACAGTATTGGCTTCAGGTTTTCTTGATCCTTCTATGAATGGTAACGGTCCGGCTTTTGGTCTGTTTGTAGCTTTACCTGAAGGTGGAGAACTTATTCCATTACCTACTTCTACCGCTCGTGTACAAGTAATCCACAACTGTGCAGATGATATTGCGGATAGCGTAGATGTTTACTTAAATGGTAGTTTGTTACTAGATAATTTTGCTTTTAGAACGGCTACTCCTTTTATTGATGCACCAGCCGGTGTAGCGATTGATATTGATGTTGCTCCTAAAACAAGCACCAGTGTAGCTAACTCTATTTACAACCTAAATACAGCTTTAACTTCTGGAGAAACTTATGTTATTGTAGCAGCTGGAATTACAGGTTTAAGCGGTACGGTTTACTCTTCTACTCCTGCTTTTGAATTGGATGTATTCCCAATGGCTAGAGAAGTAGCAAATACGGCTGGTAATACGGATATTTTAGTATATCATGGTTCTACCGATGCACCAACTGTAGATGTTTACGAAAATGGTGTGCTTAACGCTACAGCTGCAGATGATTTAATGTACTCGGATTTTGCTGGTTATTTAGAATTAGCAACAAATAATTACATCTTAGAAATAAGAGATGCTGCTGGAACAACTACAGTAACCAGTTTCCTGGCTCCTCTTCAGTCTCTTAACTTACAAGACTCTGCAATTACCGTTTTAGCTTCTGGTTTCTTAGATCCTTCTATGAATGGTAACGGTCCTGCTTTTGGCTTATATGCGGCTTTACCACAAGGTGGTGAGTTAGTAGCTTTACCAACAGGGTTTTTCAATGTAGATGAAGCTCAAACCTTGGACGTATCCATATATCCAAACCCAACTACTGGAATGATTTTCATCTCAGGTGACGAAACATACGATGTTGTTATTACAGATATTTCTGGAAGAACGGTTCTTCAAAGAAACAATGTGATGGGAAGTATTGACATCAATACATTACCAAAAGGTTTTTACACAGCTACCTTAACTCAAGAAGGTAAAGTAGCTACCATAAAACTATTAAAAGAATAGTTAATAAGGCCCAACGGCTAAACATAAACCCCTCTAGTTGAAAATCGTGGTAGGTACAAACTAGAGGGGTTTTTTATTTGGGATTATACCGCATAGCAATACTTGTATGGACTCAATTGTTTAGAAGGTATGGTAGCGCTTACTTAAAGCGTACCTTTGCCCACCTTTTGCCAAAGAGAGCAAACAAAAGGATAAAAACAAAGCAGTAAGCATGGCCAATCCGATCAAAAATCAACAGGATATTTTAGCTAAATTCAATATCCACGCCCTTAACCCTATGCAGGAAGAGGCCATTTCGGTAATTGATACTACCGCTAATACCATCTTGCTTTCTCCTACAGGCACCGGTAAAACTTTGGCCTTTTTACTCCCTCTGCTCAAAACCTTAGATCCAGATAACAAAGAAGTACAAGCTCTAATTCTAGTGCCTTCTCGTGAATTGGCGATCCAGATTGAACAAGTTATGCGCTCCATGGGCTCGGGCTATAAGGTTAATGCGGTTTATGGTGGCCGATCAATGTCTAAAGATAAATTGGAGATCAAACATACTCCTACGGTGTTAATCGGAACCCCAGGACGAGTTTTGGATCACTTGGATAGAGATCGGTTTGCTACGGATAGTATCAATACCCTAATCTTAGACGAATACGATAAATCTCTTGAACATGGCTTTGAAGGGGAAATGAAAGCGATTATCCATCAACTCCCCAACATCAAGAAAAGAATTTTAACCTCTGCCACGCAGGGTATTGATGTTCCTGGCTTTGTTCGCTTAAATAAGCCACACATAATCAATTATTTACAAGAGAAAAAGAAATCTAAACTTGCCATTAAAACAGTAGTCTCCCCTACTAAGTTTAAGCTAGAAACCTTGGTAAACCTATTGCAGCATATTGGCAATGAACCTGGTATTATTTTCTGTAATTTAAGAGATACGATTGAACAGGTAAGTGAGTTTTTAGATCATCATAAAATAGATCATGCTTGCTTTGCTGGCGGTATGGAGCAATTGGATAGAGAAAGTGCACTCATCCGATTTAGAAATAGAAGCTGTCAATTACTGGTGGCAACCGACTTAGCTGCTAGAGGCATTGATGTTCCAGAAATGAAGTTCATCATTCACTACGAAATACCGATACACGAAGAGGAGTTTATCCACAGAAATGGACGTACAGCCCGCGTAAATGCCAAAGGAACAGCCTTTGTATTGAAATGGAGGAAAGAAGAACTTCCCGATTTTATTCACGCTACGGAAGAAGTAGACATTTCTAACAAAACAACCTACAAACCACCCTTTTGGGAAACTCTTTTCATTTCCGGAGGACGAAGAGATAAAATCTCTAAAGGTGATATTGCAGGCTTATTTTTTAAGCAAGGTAATCTCAATGCCGACCAATTGGGCACCATAGAGTTAAAACAGGATTGTGCCTATGTAGCGGTTCCAAAAACCTTGTCGCATAACTTAGCCGATCGCTTAAATAACAGTCGTTTAAAAAAGAAGAAAGTTCGAATAAGGATTGCCTTTCCTTAAGCTATTTTTAAAGCTTGTTTGATCGTTAGTTAAGCCTTACGTATGGCTTCTCTTCAAAGTCTTCCGTTTCGTATCGTTTTTTAAGTGTGGAGGTACTTAGGCCAAAGTTTTTTTCAAAATGAGGATAATCTTTAAACGATCGCCAATCTCCGCCCCATGTCCAGCCATGGTGCTTAAACACTTGTACAATTTCCGCCCAGTCGCTCTCTCCATCTTGGTTTAGATCGAGATTCATATCCCAGCTTACCCCTTTGTTTGGAAGCATCAGAACGATATCAACCGCTAAGCCATAGTTGTGATACGACTGACCAGCTTTGGCGTTAGTAACCCGCCCACCTGGAGCTGTGCGTCCTTTAGCATATAAAGCATCCTGTTGTGCAAAGCTTCGAAACACTTGAGCAAAACGCACGTTTATTCCTCTTTCTCGTATTTCCTGATAAATAGCCCCTAGCTCCTCTCTTAACTTGGGATGGATATGTTTTATTCGATCTAAAGTAACCGGATCCGGGTCGACCTCCTTTAAAGGTGTGTCTGTTTTGTCAGAGTCTAACAAAGCTTGCCAGGTCATACGCCCTACAATACCATCCGGTGTAAGAGAATGACCATGAACATCAAAATTGTCCTTTTGAAACTGAATGACTGCTTTTTCTGTGTTAGGCCCAAAATCTCCATCCACACCAATGCTAAAACCTCTATGACTTAGGAGTTGTTGAAGAACTTTAACATCTGCTCCTTTGTCGCCTTTTCGTATTGTTTTCATGAGAGTAGCTATTTCACATTTATACTGCAATGTATTCATTAAATCGTCCGCACTCCTTCTATACCCTACAAAATGTTAAGTTTGATCCAGCTAAAAAACTCCACAAAGCAGCTCATGAGATTTTCATCTTTAAAACTAAATAGCTTCCTTTTTTTAACTGTATTTTTATTTACTCAAGCTAAGGCTGGCACGGATTTATTAGCCTATGCTCAAGAAGATGATGGAGATAAATATGGCTATGTAAACCAAATAGGAGATTGGATTATTACACCTCAGTATGATATTGCTGCACAATTTTCAGATGGCCTAGCTTATGTTGAAAAAGGAGATTCTGCTTTTTTCATCGATGCAACAAACACCGTTCAACTCCGAACCCGAAAATTTGAAAATGTTCCTTATTTCTACAACGATATAGCCGTGGTAGAAATTCAAAGAGGAAATTACGGGTGTATCAACAAAAAAGGGGATTTGTTATTCTACAACTTTAGCGAAATAGGCAACTTTAAAGATGGCTTCATGACGGCCGTGGTAAAAAATTATGGGAGAACAATAAAACTTGGCTACATCAATTTAAAAGGCGAATGGGTAATAACCGTATGTAACGAGTGTGCGATAACCGATTTTGAAAATGGGCTGACAGCCATTCGCGGCCAGAACAAGCTTTGGGGATATTGGAACCGAGATTTTAAGGAAGTAGTTGCGCCAAAGTATACCCTAGCTGGCCAGTTTAAAGAAAATCTAGCTCGAATCTACACAGGTAATAAATTTGGATATATTGACACCACCGGAAAGGTTGCTATTCCAGCGATTTATGTTACCGCCACTAATTTTTGCGAAGGATATGCTCTTGTAATGGACACAAAGTTCGATCGCAAAATCATTAACAAAAAGGGAGAGATTGTAGCAAGTTCTGTTTACTCAGACTACGCCATGCAAACCTTCCACTCAGGCTTAGCGGCTGTTCATAGAGATGGTAAAACCCTATTTATTGATGTGGATAAGAATGAGGTTTTCCAATTTGATGGAGAAGCTTATAATTTTCATCTTGGATGTGCAATCGTAAAGGTAGAGGAGAAATATGGCCTGGTAAACAAAAAGGGAAAGTCAATCGTTACTACCCAATATGAACGCCTTGGGAACTTGGTAGACCCCAATGCCAATAATGATTTCTGGGGGCACTAAAACCTCTTACTTTAAATCAATCTCCTTCAAGTTTTCAATTCTGTTGCGTTCCAAATAAGCATCAATACTTTCAAAGTGCTCAATTACACGCTGATCTTTAAACTCAAACACTTTTTGCGATAAACCTTGTAAAAAGTCTCGATCGTGAGAAACCAAAATAAGAGTACCATCAAAGGCTCGCAACGCCTCTTTTAACACATCTTTAGACTTTAAATCTAAATGGTTAGTAGGCTCATCCAAAATAAGGAGATTTACAGGCTCTAGTAGGAGTTTCACCATAGCCAACCTCGTTTTTTCTCCACCAGAAAGCACACTCACTTTCTTATCAATATCGTCTCCGCTAAACATAAATGCACCCAGTATATTCTTAATCTGTGTGCGTATTTCCCCTTCCGCTACTTGATCTACCGTTTGAAAGATAGTAAGGTCTGGATCAAGCAAAGCCGCTTGATTTTGAGCGAAATACCCCACTTTAGCGTTGTGCCCTAAACCACACTCTCCTTCTACTTCAATCTCTCCTAAAATGGCTTTAATCATAGTTGATTTTCCTTCCCCATTTCTTCCAACAAAGCAAACCTTCTCTCCTCTCGCCACCGAAAAACTGGCGTCTTTAAAAACCGTATGATCTCCATAACTTTTGCTCACTCCCTCTGCCCTTACTGGGTAGTCTCCTGCGCGGTCTGCTGGTGGAAATTTCAATCTTAAAGAAGAATTATCTACTTCATCCACTTCAATAATCTCAAGTTTTTCTAGCATTCGTTCTCTAGAGTTTACTTGATTGGTTTTGGAGTAAGTGCCTTTAAAGCGTTCAATAAACGCTTTGTTATCCGCTATCATCTTTTGCTGCTCTTGGTAAGCTTTAAGCTGATGGACTCTTCTATCCTCCCGCAATTGCAAATAATGACTGTAATTGGCTTTATAATCGTAAATCCTACCCATAGTTACCTCAATGGTACGATTGGTAATATTGTCTACAAAAGCTCTATCGTGAGAGATTACGATAACCGCTTTTGCCTTGTTTACCAAGAATTGCTCCAACCAAATAACGGACTCAATATCAATATGATTGGTAGGCTCATCCAGCAATATAAGATCTGGTTTTTGAAGTAGGATTTTAGCCAATTCAATACGCATTCTCCATCCACCACTAAACTCTTTGGTTTGTCTTTGAAAATCGGCCCTTTTAAACCCAAGCCCCAATAAGGCTTTTTCTACTTCGGCATCGTAGTTTACATCTTCCAGCGCATAATACTTCTCCCCTAAATCACTTACCTTTTCAATAAGCGCCATATAGGCTTTAGATTCATAATCGGTGCGCGTTTCCAACTGCTTGTTGATTTCTTCCATTTCATCTCGCATGGCAAAAATCTGTTTGAAAGCTTTAGAGGCTTCCTCAAAAACGGTGCAGTTATCTTCGGTTAGTAAATGCTGCGGTAAATAAGCGATTGCAGCATCTTTAGGCGCTC
>CAZAJG010000057.1:0-2267 GCA_964485405.1 uncultured Owenweeksia sp.
CATGACTTTTGGGGATAATTCGTTAAACCGAACGGAAATTTCTCCTACTGCTTTTATGGTTGACAATTGCTTGAATTTATATGTTTCCGGTTGGGGGAGTTTGGGGTTTTCTGGCACTCAGGGGTACAGTCATCAGCTTCCGGTTACTCAAAATCCAAGTGATGTTCAAGGGGCTCGTTCTACTACGGATAGCTCGGATTTCTATTTTATGATATTAGATGCGAGCTGGGAAAAGGTCAATTTTGGAGCCTACTTTGGAAGTATTGGAGGTTCAGCAGATCATGTGGATGGAGGTACCAGCAGATTCAACAAAGACGGAACGGTTTACCAGGCTGTTTGTGCCGGTTGTGGAGGTTTTGATGATTTCCCTACTTCCTCAGGAGTGTATTCTAGCACAAATCCTAGCTCCAACTGCAATTTAGCCGTGGTTAAATTTAGTTTAGAGCAGGATGTACAAGCAGATTTCGTACCGGATATAGATAGTAGTTGTATTCCTTACACCGCTACTTTAGCGAATCGCAGCTACAATGGGGATGTCTATTACTACAAAAGCCCAGGTGGAAGTTTTATTCAGGATGAACCTCAACAGATTGTAGTAGATCAAACAGGTGATCAAGAATATATTATTGTAGCTCTGGATACAACTTGTGGCTTTTCGGATACCATTAGCCTCACCCTGTATGGCTTTGTTGATTCCTTAGATGCTGACTTTACGAGCGATCATGATAGCTGCGAGAATGAATATGTGGTGAATTTTACAAACCTTTCTTTACATGCAAGTTCCTATTATTGGGACTTTGGAGATGGCGATTTTTCTACGGATATCAGTCCGACCCATGATTTTAAGGAGGATGGAACCTATGTGGTGAATATGTTTGTTACCAGTGATATATGTAGTAAAGTGGATACCGTTACTCAGAGTTTGGTGTTTAAAAGCCGCTCTAGTCAAGGGCGTTTTTTAACGAATTACGAAGCTTGTAGAGATGGAACAGTTGCACAGTTTATAGCGCTGGGTACAGGCTTTAAAAACTACATATGGAGTGTTAACGGAGTAAAACAAGCGGATTCAACATTCTTTAAATTTGATTTTGAGACATTTGGATCGTACACTATAACTTTAGAAAGTATTGATAGCGCGTGCGGAATTTTTATAGTAGAAGAAGAAGTTATTGAAATTGAAGAAGATGATAGAGAAGTACATATGCCGAACTTCTTTAGTCCAAATAACGATAATGAAAACGAGCTTTTTGGCCCTTTGGGGGAGTTTGGAGAGGATTACTTTTTGGAATTTAATATGACCATCTACAATCGTTGGGGAATAGAATTGTATAGATCTAGTCATGAACAGTTAAAGTGGGATGGAACCTTTAACGGGAATAATCTGGATGAAGGCGTGTATTACTACTTGGTGAGCTACAAAGATATTTGTGGAAATGATGATGAATTAACAGGTTTTGTGCATTTGTTCCGTTAATTTTGACACATCAATTTCTTTTTATTGTTTCCATGAAATTATACCACAATCCAAGATGTTCTAAAAGCCGTGAAGCTTTGCAGTGGCTTACCGATAAAGGTTTAAACCCAGAAGTTGTTCTCTACATGAAAGAACCGCTTTTACCCAACCAACTGGAAGATTTGTTGGATAAATTGGATATGTCTGCTATAGACCTGGTGCGGACAAAAGAAAAAATCTGGAAAGAAGAGTTTGCCGATAAAGAATTGACGGAAGACGAGTTAATTTTTTGCATGATTGAGCACCCACAATTGATGGAGCGACCTGTTTTGGAGAATGGTGATAAAGCTAAAGTGGGCAGACCGGTAGAGAACTTCGAGTCTATTTTATAAAGTTTATTTAAATATAGGCTTGTACAAACCGTAAAGGCGAGGGTTTCCTGTTCTTAGGTTTGCTTCAAGACCATATACCCTAAAATCATTACGGCTAGGATTGTAAAAGAAAGAATGAAGCTTGACGTTTTCCAGATCTTCTGGCAATCCGTTAAGGGGAAAGCTATGATAAACCCACTGCTTTTCGTTTGGGTGTTTGTAAAATTTTGACAAAGGTGAAGTGTGCCATTTTATAAGAGAATCTCCCATATAAGCCGCAGTAGCCATGTAAGTTTCTGAAGGTTTAGTGTTCCAAATTATTTCCGCTTTTACATCTATAAAGGAGTTGGGGTGTAACTGGAACGAACCAATGTCTTGAAGTTCCATCTTTAAGCCGTATACGGAGCTGGCTTTAAATTGGAAATAAGGCTCCCCAAGAATAC
>CAZAJG010000057.1:2277-22859 GCA_964485405.1 uncultured Owenweeksia sp.
ATCGTAACCTATACTTTGATTATCCAAATTACCCCAATAAGGGTCATTTTCTTTAGGTTTAGATAGAGAAAGAGAAGTGTTCCAGGTAGAGCTTGTTTTTGAAGAATTGGCAACATCTTTCGTTAAAACATAAAACTCACCATGGTAATAGTTTTTATGGTGAGTAATAGTAGGAAAGCGATGTAAAGCAACATTCATCCACGAAAAAGGAGAACTTACAAAATGCCCTACAATGAGCTGTTTGGCTTCTGTTTGCTGTAATAGATGATCCAGTTTAGCGGGGCTCCAATTGTTATCCGTTAATAGGAGTTGATCGTTGTTTTCAAGTTCGTATTTATCTAGATAATAAGTCAGAATATCACTTCTATTATCGAGTATAATCAAGGTTTCAAGTGAGTTATGGTCTAGTTGAGTTTTTGTTTCCTTTACAATCTGCTCATAAGGCGATTCGTAGAGGGTGCGATAGTGTTCTCTTTCTTTTATTAAAGAATAATTGCCCAAACCAACTATAGAGACCAAGCTGATGGCAAAAAGAACACGACTTTGACTTAGTAAATTAAAAATTGCAGCTAGTAGGAGAGGGGCTGTAAATAACAGGCCCGAAAACTGCAGAATGGCACTTACCTGTAACGAATACCAATACCCAACAAAAAAAGAAGCGAAAAAACTTGAAATGGAGATCCACCAAAAGCGATTAAGTCTAATTTTTGAGAAGGTTAGAACAACCGTAACCACTAGTAAAATTCCGATAACAGATAAGAAGTAAGAAGAATAGTGGAAGAGATACTCACCAAAATGGATCAAAAAGTTAGGTTGAGGTTTGCCCAGCCACGATTCAATTCCGCCTTTAGAGAGTTGTTTTAGGAAGAGTGCAAGGTGTGGAAGATATAAAGCAAAAATGATCAAGCCGGATAGGATGAATATTGGTCTTCTCCGGGAAGGAGCAAAAATGAGTTGAACAATTGCAAAAAGAAGAAGAGAGAGCAATAGGTAGTAGTGTACATAAGCACTGAATGTTACAGCCAGTATCCAACCTGTCATATTATTAAGACTCACTTTTTCCCCATCGTAAAGCATTCGTTTGCAGTATAAAAAAGCAAGTAGGCCAAAAAACAAACCAGCTATGTACGGGCGAGCTGTTTGACTGTGAAAAATGAAAAACTGCGTATTGGCCACAAACGCAGCTAAAAGAAGCCCGGTATGGGCATTAAACCACTCCTTACCTATTTTATAGCATAGGTAAATACAAGCAATACCTACTAAAGCAAAAGGCAGTTTAAGTACCCACTCTTCAAAACCGAAAAGCCGGCCATAGTAAGTTAAAAACACTTGTATTCCTGCAGGATGAAAATCCACTAAAACCCCTTTTTCTATGAGTTCAGAAAAACTTTGAAAATGAGTTCGGAATAAAGCGCTGAACTCATCGTGTGTAAAAGGAATGGAAAAGAAGTTATACAGGCGCAAGGCTGCACCCCAAAGTATTAATAATACTAGAAATAATTTTTCAAATGGAAGATTCCTTTTGGTTTTCAATGTGATAAATATTGAGTAGCTAAGCTAGTAAAGCTGTTCCAATTCACTTGCCAGCGGCTAACTTTTTTGTTCCGATAACAAACCACGAGGCAAAAACAAAAGGAGCAGTTAACATAATTCCATCCAACCGTAAAAAAGCGATGCTTATAGCAATCGTTAAAAGGGTAGAGGCAAGCGCCTCATACCATTTATACGTGGAGCTGCTGAATAAAATAGCCGTTAAAACCGCGCTAAAACCTAATGCGCCCGTGTTAACCCAATTCATGGGAAGGGAAAGCAAATAGCCAATACCAACTCCAAAACTAGAAGCCAAGAGGGTGTACAGCGCCACTTTTCTTGACTGTATAGCTAAGCCCAATAAAAATAGGCTTCCAGTCCAAATATTGTCTTGTAAAAAAACCTGTGCTATGCCTTTGAATAGAGAAGTGAGAAGGGGAAGTTGAGTAGTTTCATTCACTATTGCTGTAGATGCCGTTTCCAAACCCAAAGATGGGAATAGATACAAGCTTAGCCAGGTGGTAAGCACAAATGGAAAAGTGAGTGGTGGAATTCGGAGTCTTTGTAATATCCACATCAATACATTTCCTATAGCCAGAGCGAGTGCCGCAAACAACCATAGCTCGAAACTCCATTCAAAAAATACGACTAAAGCAATTCCAATCAAGCAAGCGTTAAACCCCCATAGCCCATCCTCCATATCTTTTCGGAATTCTTTAAACGGCCAAATCATGAGGTTGCTTAATGCTACGGAGGCAAGTGCGGCTAGAGCAAAAACCCAAGAATTGAGAGCAATGCCGAGTAAAAAGCAGAAGCCTGTAATCAGATTCTTTTGCAGCATTACTTGGCTGAAACCTTTTAATATAAGAGCGACTAAAAACATTTGGTGCTAAACTAAACTGTTTTTTGGCCTTTTAGAATCACAAATTTAGTTTGACAATTACTCTTGTATTCCTTCAAGATCTAACAAAAAGGCATACTCCAAAGCGGTTTCTCTGTAGGCCTCAAAACGCCCAGAAGCCCCTCCGTGTCCCGTATCCATGTTCGTTTTAAGATAAAGGGGATTGGCATCCGTTTTCAACTCTCTGAGTTTAGCAATCCACTTAGCCGGCTCCCAATATTGTACTTGAGAATCATGCAATCCTGTAGTAATGAGTAAGGCAGGGTAATCCTTGGCTTCAACATTATCGTAAGGAGAATAGGATTTCATGTACTGATAATAGGTTTCCTCGTTGGGATTTCCCCATTCGTCATATTCACCGGTGGTTAGTGGAATACTTTCATCCAACATGGTAGTTACCACATCTACGAAAGGTACAGCGGCAATTACACCCTTAAAAATCTCAGGTTTCATGTTTATTACTGCGCCTACCAACAAACCTCCGGCACTGCCCCCTATGGCATAAAGCTTTTGAGGGGAAGTGTATCCTTTTTGGATAAGCAGCTCTCCACAATTTATAAAATCGGTAAAAGTATTTTTCTTGTGAAGCATTTTACCATCTTCATACCAAGAGCGTCCGAGGTATTGACCGCCTCTAATGTGTGCAATAGCAAAGATAAATCCTCTATCCAATAGAGATAAACGAACGGATGAAAAGTAAGGATCTATCGTAGAGCCATAGGATCCGTAACCATATAAGAGTAAAGGATTTCCATCTGTATTGCGTTTTGATTTTTTATAAACAAGCGATATAGGGATTTCTGTGCCATCATCTGCTTTCGCCCAAATTCTTTCAGAAGCATATAAGGTGGAATCATAACCTCCTACCACTTCAGCCTGTTTTTTTAGTTCCTGCTTACGCGTATCCATATCGTAATCGTAAACGGAAGAGGGAACAGTAAGGGAAGTGTAACCATAGCGTAAGGTTTGGCTATCAAAATCCGGATTGCTTCCTGTGTAAGCTGTATACGTTTCTTCTGGAAATTCTAAATAATGTTCTGCTGATCCATCCCAAGCTTGGATACGCAATAAAGTAAGTCCATTTTTACGTTCCTCCAGTACAAGGTGGTTTTTGAATATTTCAAGGCCTTCTAAGTAAACATCTTCTCGGTGTGGAACAAGATCCACCCAATGGTTACGAGATGTATTGCTTAAAGGTGTTTTCATCAACTTAAAGTTGGTTGCTGCATCTTTATTGGTAAGAATGTACCAATGATCTCCAAAATGAGCGATACCGTATTCTAGGTCCTTTTCGCGGGTGTCAAAAAGCGTGAATTCTCCAAAAGGTTGATCGGTTTGGAGGTAGCGATATTCGTTGGAAACCGTGCTGGAAGAGCTGATAATGATATACTCCTGAGACTTGCTTTTAAAAACAGAAGTAACAAAAGTATTGTCTGTTTCATGATAAATTTCCACATCCTTTTCGCTATCGGATCCCTTTTGATGGCGAAAAATTTTGTGGGGACGTAAGGTTTCATCCTTAACGGAATAAAAAACCGTTTCGCTATCTGCTGCCCAAGTAGCTGAACCTGTTGTGTTGGGTATGGTGCTATTTAATATTTCACCGGTTTCTAAATTCTTAAATCGGATGGTGTAAATTCTTCGGCTTAAGGTATCTTCTCCAAAAGAGAGCCATTTATTATCGGGGCTAATGCTCAGACCTGCAGCTTTATAGTAATCATGTCCTTCCGCTAATTCATTTACGTTAAGGATTATTTCTTCTGGGGCATTTAAGTTTCCTTTTTGCCTAAAATAGATGGGGTATTGATCTCCCTTTTCAAAACGAATAGAATACCAATAGCCATTCTTCTTGTAGGGTACAGATTGATCTTCTTCTTTAATACGCCCTTTAATTTCTTCAAATAGTTTTTGCTGCAAAGGCTCCGTATGCTGCATTTCCGCTGATTGGAAATCATTTTCAGCATTTAAGTAGTCTATAACGGCTGGGTTTTCTCTTTCGTTGAGCCAATAATAGTTGTCTAATCTAGTATCTCCATGTATGCTTAATTCTTTTGGAATCTTTGGAGCGATTGGGCCTTTAGTATTTTTGTTTTCCATATTTTGGCGTGAAATTAGATACAGCAATCGGCAAATCTAAGTAGTATATTATTCAGATAGCTTATGAGACGATTGGCCTTTGTTGTTAAACCACGAATATGACAGATCAGCATACTAAGGGAATGTTGCGCGATGGAGCGCTAGATGGAAAAGTAATAGCGATAACTGGAGGAGGTACTGGGTTAGGAAAATCAATGGGTACTTACTTTTTAGAGTTGGGAGCAAGCTTAGCCATCTGCGGAAGAAGAGAAGAAAAACTCTTAGAAGCTAAAAAGGAAATGGAAGCCGCTACCGGTGGTAAAGTACTTACTGCAGTTTGCGATGTGCGCGATTATAAAAGCGTAGAACAGTTTTTAGAATCCATTCTCAAAGAATACGGTCATGTTGATGTGTTGCTCAATAACGCAGCTGGAAACTTTATCAGCCCTACCGAGCGATTATCGCCAGGAGCATTTGATGCCGTAATTGATATTGTGTTAAAAGGAACCAAAAACTGCACTTTAGCTTTTGGTAAACATTGGATCAGCAAAGGAGAAACGAATAAAACCGTTCTCAATATTGTAACCACTTATGCAGAAACAGGCTCCAGCTATGTAGTGCCTTCTGCTATGGCGAAAGCCGGTGTTACGGCTATGACAAAATCTTTAGCGGTAGAATGGGCCAAGTATGATATTCGTTTCAACGCTATTGCGCCAGGGCCTTTCCCCACAAAAGGAGCAATGAGCAGATTGTTACCAGGCGATATTGGCGAAAAGTTAAAAGTGGAGAATAAAGTACCGAGCAAAAGAGTAGGAAACCACCAAGAACTAGCCAATTTAGCGGCTTATCTAGTTTCGGATTTCGCTTTGTATATGAATGGTGAAGTGGTGATTATAGATGGCGGAGAATGGCTGCAAGGAGCCGGCCAAATGAACTTTTTAAGCGCTGTACCTGACGAAATGTGGGATTGGGTAGAAAAAGCTACTCGTGGCAGCAAGGAATAAATTCCTCGTTTACTTTTTCTGTTTATTAATTATGGCTTTTACTCGTGCTAAACCTTCCTTAGCCGGAGTGTAAATGGGGTTGGCCTTAATAGCTTTTCGGTAATCATTCTGTGCATTTATTACATCACCTAACATTTCAAAGGTATACCCACGTCCATAATAAGCTTTATAGCTAGGTTGTTTGGTTTGTATAGCTTTAGAGAAATAGTTTCGAGCCGTTTGAAAATCTCTGAGCTGGATATGCATAAAACCCATATTAAAATAACTATCCGCATCATCAGGGTCTAATTGAACGGCTTTGGTATAACTTCTTAACGCCTTATTGGTCTCATCCCGATTCATGTAGTAAACACCTAGTTTATAATACACGTCTGCTCTATTTGGTTCCATTTCCAAAATTCTTTGATAGTAGAATTTAGCCATGGTGTCGCCAAAAGAAGCAAGGGTCACTCCCATCATATCCAAACCATCGACAAATTCTGGATTTAGGTCTACCGATTTTTGAAAATACTGGAGCGCTAGAACCGTATCTTGTTTTAAGTCTCTAACCAATAGCCCTTTGTAGTAATAACCTTGATAGTTTTGATTGTCAATTGCAATAACTTCATTTACCAAATTGAGGGCTTTATCAAACTCCTGAACTACGAGATAGAGTTTTGCCAATTCAATGCGACAACCTATGTTCTTTTCGTCTAATTGGTTACACACTTCCCATTCTCTTTTTGCTTTTCTACTTCTATTTACAGCAAGCAACCATTTGCCTTTTAAATAACGAACATGAGGTTGGAGTGAATCAACCTTAAAGGCTGCTTTGATATCAATACCTGCACTTTGGAAATTCGATCTATTTAGAAAATACTCTCCACGATCTATTAAAGCGTCAAAATCCCTTGGATTGGCGCTGACTTTAGCATTTAAGGAATCTAATTGGCTTAAAAACCTTTGGCCTTGTTGTGGTGCCTTTTTATCAATCGGCTCAACCGTATTGGAGTTTGAAGCATTAGGTTCGGAGCAACCGCTTATTAGTAAGGCAAAAATGAAGATTTGGAGAATACTGTTTTTCATATACAGGCAAAAATAATCACATTTTACAGTTCTGGAGAAGAGTAATGATTAGGTAATAGATATTTCAAAAGCGGATAAAAAAAAACTGAGCCCCAAAGAGCTCAGTTTCAAATTCAATAGCAATTATGCTAAAACCGATTGTCTAATTATACTAATAGACTGCGGTTTTTAAAACCGTTGCATGCTTTTTTACCCAGCAATAGCGGCTCTGATTTTTTCTTCTATTTCATCAGCTAGTTCAGAATTGTCTAACATTAACTGACGAACAGCATCACGTCCTTGTCCTAACTTAGTATCGCCATAGCTAAACCAAGAACCAGATTTTTTAATAATCTCGTTGTCCACACCTAAGTCAATGATTTCTCCAACTTTAGAAATTCCTTCACCATACATGATGTCAAATTCTGCCTGACGGAAAGGAGGGGCCATTTTATTTTTCACCACTTTAACACGAGCTCTGTTGCCAATTACAGCATCCGTATTTTTGATCTGAGATGTTCTACGAATATCTAAACGTACCGAAGAATAAAATTTTAGAGCGTTACCACCGGTAGTGGTTTCTGGATTTCCGAACATGACACCAATTTTTTCACGCAATTGGTTAATGAATATACAGCAGCAATTGGTTTTGCTAATGGTACCGGTAAGCTTCCTAAGGGCTTGCGACATTAAACGAGCTTGAAGTCCCATTTTGCTGTCTCCCATTTCACCTTCAATCTCACTTTTAGGGGTTAGGGCTGCCACCGAGTCAATTACTAAAATGTCTATCGCTCCAGAGCGAATAAGGTTATCTGCAATTTCTAGAGCTTGTTCCCCATTATCCGGTTGAGAAATGATTAATTCCTCTGTATTTACACCTAGCTTTTCCGCGTAAAAGCGGTCAAAAGCATGTTCAGCATCTACAAATGCAGCAATACCGCCTGCTTTTTGCGTTTCGGCAATAGCATGTAAGGTAAGCGTAGTTTTACCGGAAGATTCTGGACCATAAATCTCTACCACTCTACCTTTTGGAAAACCACCTATTCCAAGTGCGATATCTAAACCGATAGAACCGGAGGAAATAGATTCTACTTCCACTACAGCACTATCTCCCATTCGCATTACCGCTCCTTTACCATAGGTTTTATCCATTTTGTCCATGGTAAGCTGGAGTGCCTTCAACTTAGCACTTTTATCATCACTCATGCGTCTATTTTTTTTGATTTTTTATGCAATGAGAGCAAATATAAGTATTCAAAAGAGGGGATTTTAAGGTGTTAATAACTTGTTATTCTATTTGTATATTTGATAAGTAGGTTAAAGTTCTATTTCAAAAAACAAGGATTTTTTTTTTTGGGTTCTAGTTCTTAGCATTAACGACTTGCAAACACACCAATACGCAAAGTTTAATCCTATTTTGAAAACTGCGTATGCTCATCAAAACCTATGGCAGCACCGTGTTCGGTGTTCATGCTACTACCATTATTATTGAAGTAAATATTGATACAGGTATTAACTACTATTTAGTGGGTTTGCCGGATAATGCAGTGAAGGAAAGTCAACATCGTATTACAGCAGCGCTAAAAAACAATGGCTATAAGTGGCCTGGGAAAAAGATCACCATCAATATGGCTCCAGCAGATATCCGAAAAGAAGGTTCTGCTTACGACTTACCCATTGCCCTGGGCATACTTGCAGCATCAAACCAGGTGGATCTCCCGGAAATTGATAGTTACATGATCATGGGTGAACTGTCTTTAGATGGGAGCTTACAGCCGATAAAAGGAGCCCTTCCTATTGCCATTCAAGCAAAAAAGGAAGGGTTCAAAGGTTTTATTTTACCTAAACAAAATGCCAAAGAAGCAGCTATTGTGAATGGTTTAGAAGTGTTGGGCGTAGAAACGATTACCGATGTAGTAAACTTTTTAAGTGGTGAAGTAGAAATAACACCCACTCAAGTGGATACACGTAAAGAGTTTGCTTTACATCTGGATAATCCTGAATTTGACTTTGACCAAGTAAAAGGACAAGAAAATATAAAACGAGCTTTAGAGATTGCCGCAGCGGGAGGACATAATGTAATTTTGATTGGCCCACCTGGAGCAGGCAAAACCATGTTGGCCAAACGCATGCCATCCATTTTACCTCCTATGACGTTGAATGAAGCTTTAGAAACCACTAAAATTCATTCCGTAGCAGGGAAGCTGAGTGGTACAAGCAGTTTAATTGCGCAACGTCCGTTTCGCAGTCCACATCATTCCATTTCGGATGTGGCTCTGGTAGGTGGGGGAGGATACCCACAGCCGGGAGAAATATCCTTGGCCCATAATGGGATACTATTCTTAGATGAATTACCAGAGTTCAAACGGACTGTACTCGAGGTAATGCGCCAGCCGATGGAGGATAGAAAGGTAACGATAAGCCGTGCAAAATTTTCGGTAGACTACCCTTCTTCTTTGATGTTGGTGGCTTCTATGAATCCGTGCCCCTGCGGTTATTTCAACCATCCTTCAAAGGATTGTGTTTGCTCACCCGGTATTGTGCAGAAATACCTCAATAAAATTTCCGGCCCACTTTTAGACCGTATCGATCTGCATGTGGAGGTAACTCCAGTTTCGTTTGAGGAGATCTCTTCCGAAAGGGCCGGAGAAAAAAGTTTTGCGATACGAGAACGAGTGGTTTTGGCTCGAAATGTACAAGGGGAGCGATTCAAAGAAAAAGAAGGGGTGTATTGCAATGCACAAATGAGCACCAGACAGCTCCGAGAGGTTTGTAAAATAGACTCAGCCGGACAAGACCTTCTACGAAATGCGATTGATAAACTCAATTTATCGGGAAGAGCGTACGATCGAATTTTACGGGTTTCCAGAACCATAGCAGATTTAGAAGGTAGCGCAACGATTGAAACCCATCATTTAGCAGAAGGGATTCAATACCGGAGTTTGGATAGAGAGGGTTGGATGGGGTGAGTGCATGCTGGTTAGGTTTCTAATTCCATTTCAAGCTGATCCTTCTCATTTTGCTTTTGACGAGTAGGAATCTCAACTAATGATAGGTAATGGTCTACTTGGTGACTAGACCTGACAGTGATGTACACAAACCCCTAATACCAATATCAGATTTCTATCTATTGAACTTCTGAAGGGTTAGCGTTTTTTATTTTATTCGAAAAAATCAAAATAGATAGTCCTCCAATTATTGTAACTACTCCAGCAATGAGCAATCCTGTAAGTGAATTGTCCATTAAGTTTAGAAGCAGCACAATTGCTGCAATAAATGATAAAATAGCCGCAATAAATCTTGAAATAATCATATTCCAGTTAAAGTTTTTGATTTTAGCATTTAAAATTTGAAAGGCAAAAATGAACTCTAAAAAGCCGGATAGGAGAACAAAATATGAAATGTACATTAAGAAATCCTCTAATGATTTTGGAACAATAGCCACCAATACACCACAAATCGTAAAACCTATACCCTGTATTAAATGGTACTGTTTTGCCAAGCGAAACTGACTATTTTTTGAACTAAACAGAAGTGAGAAAAATCCTGTGGCTATAATTAATATCGGCACCAATACTTTGGCAGTAGGAACTCCAATGTTGTCTGACAATAACATACCGATTCCAGATAGAGCTAAGGCTATCCCACTAATTCTTAAATAGTTTAAATTGTTCATATATCTCTGTTTTTGTTTTATAATTCTCCTTTTTCTCCGTTTACCCATCTATTCATCATCACCATTTGTGCAGGTGTGGTTTGAGTTCCTCCTGCCAGAACATCCAATATGCGATCCCAAAGGTTTTTCTTTTGGCTTGCTTGCTTCTTCAGTTCTTCATAGGCAGCTAAATACTCTTTCTCATATTGTTCAGCTTGTTCAATAGAGAAATTAACAGGAATGTGTTTTAATAAGGTTTGCGTAAATTCATCTATTTCTTCTGGCGCACAGGATTCAATCAAAGCAAGACTGATCTTACAACTATCTGAAATATTCTCTATCTCATCATAACTATCGAATACTTCCTCCCATTGCTTCACCCAACTTTGATCAGAACCACTTTCAAGATTATTCAAACCTAACTGATACATAGAGTTTAGGTATGATTTCACCTCATTAGAGTAGGTGATATGTTTGTCCCATGTGGGGGTCAAATTTTTAGCTTCGCGGGTATTGATGAAACCAATGACCGTATTCAATATTGACTTAAGCTCCAAAACAGATTTCCTATATCTACCAATCGTTTCAAGATACAATTCATGAGATTCGGCACTTACTTGATCCATATATAGACTCAATGAGTTTTCTACTTTGCTGTCAAGCTTCTTGCCGGTTTCCCTCATTTGACTTGATTGATCTGCGATTCCCTTCACCGCGTTTCGGATAGAAAGGACTGCTTTGATTTTTGGATTAATTGATTCTTGTGACATGATTTATTCGTTTATCGAAATGCAAATTCTTCGTCATAAATATGGTGTTCTTTCACACCCTTAATCTTCAGTTGTTTAATTAAATTGGTCTTTAACGAATCTGGCCCACAGATCAAATACCCCTTATCCAGATAGTTGTCAAGACTCATTTTTTCTGCGGTTAAGTGCCCTTCGTTTTTAGATGACCATATTTTGTAGTCGAACTTTGGGTTATTCGTTTTGATCTCGTCAAGCTCATTTTTGTAGACTGCTTCCTGCTCATCATTCACACACCAATAGAGCATGACATTATTGGTATAAACATCATATCCTAGTGATAAGAAAGGGGTGATTCCGATACCTCCCGC
This sequence comes from uncultured Owenweeksia sp., assembly GCA_964485405.1. Lineage (GTDB taxonomy): Bacteria > Bacteroidota > Bacteroidia > Flavobacteriales > Schleiferiaceae > CAKZNE01. Next base: position 13,605 of record CAZAJG010000057.1, read on the forward strand.
GACCCATACTTGTTCTCTTTCTTTAATATATGTTGATGAGAAATGTCCATATGGACCTTCTACAAAGGCTTTATCACCCACTTCCAGCTTAGAAAAATCACTGGTGTAATCCCCTAAATTTTTCACAGTTATCCTGAGCTGATCATGGTAAGGATGGCTACTGATTGTAAAAGGGTGTTGCTCTTTAGAACTTAATTTTGAGAATGTAAAAAAAGCAAATTGACCTGCAAGGTACTGAAGTCGTGTATCCAATTGTTTTAGCGTTACCTCAACTATACTTTCAGATTTTTGATCAACTTTAACTATTTCATAAGGCAGTTTTTTATTGAAAATGCCGAATAAAAATGCTCTGTAAAACCATGCCGACACACCTATAAAGGCCATACCGAAAACGTAAATTCTCACAATTGGCAATTCCTGAATCAGACTATGGACACTAAATGCATGAATTACACCTAATACATAGAAAACTCCCATTAGTTTGTGAATATTCACCCATTTATGGTAAGGGATTTTTCTTTTGAAATAAGGTGATGCGGATAAAATAACTCCAATGAGAATCAGTATTAGAGCAATCATCCCAAGAGGTTGACCAATTCCAATATTGGTTAAGTCTCGTGGCACTACTAAGAAGTGCGCTAGCAACAAGGTTACAGCTATTACACCTGACCTTCTGTGAATTAGATACATCTTATCTAATCCTCCAAAGAGGCGTTCTACCCATGACATTCTGGAAGCCATTAGTAAGTTAAAGGCAAAAACAGTAACGACCCAAGATGAAAAAATTTCGCCTATAATTCGGTGAGCATTTTGCCAAGAAACTCCTTTAAGCGTGCCGAAGAACATAGTAGTAGAATCGACTTCTGTGAAAGTTCCTTGATAATTATATAGGTCTAAAGCCCAAAAAATCAAATGTATTCCTACAACTACAGGGAAATAATGTTCTTGCTTGAATATTCTCATCTCTGAAGAAGATTGTGTTAAGTGTCAAAATTATTTCTTCAAAGAATTTTAAAATTGTATAAAATGGTCTTTTTGGGACTTAGTCTTGGACGGTGAATATTAAAAAGATCAAGTTATCTCCTGCTGTTTTTAATGTGTAGGTAAAAGTTGTTTTCATTTTTATGAATTTCCTTAGGAGAGGCTCCAGCGTGCTCTTTAATTTCTCTGATGTAATGTGATTGATCATAGAATTTCTCTGTCGGAGAAAAATCTCCCTCTCTAATCTTAAAATAGGCGTCATAAGCTCTAAGGAGTTTTAGAAACGTCTTTAAATTTAGTCCTAAATATTTGTTGAGATATCTATTGATTTGTCTAGGAGCCCAGAAAGTTTGGTTCCCAAATTCTTTAACAGTCGCTCCTCCAGCTATTTGATAAAGTAGTTGAGACAGCCTTAATTTATGGCTTGCAACTTCCTCTTTTACCATTTGCTTGAGTAGACTGTTTTCTAAGTCTTTTATTGCTTTCTCAGGATTAGAAAAATCAATAAACCGAGCATTTAAAAACTCTAACGGTAACGATTCTTCAGAGTCAACTAAATGCTTAATGCTCCTTCTGAGAATATATTCAGGAGCTAATATCTTGAGACGACAGCCAATGCCTTCTGTCTTGGGTGGTACGATAATTTCCTGTGGCTTTGTCATAAAACCTTTTAGATAGTAGCGAATAACTTTCTTTTCTTTGAGTATTAAAATAATTTTAAAGAACCCATCTGGTACAATCGCCATTTTCTCCTCCTTTTCTGTAGAGTTTTCATTCCACCAAAAAGAGTCTATATAGTCGGATAGCTTTTGAGAAGTTTTAAAGTGTTTGTACATATATAAAGAAATTATCAATCTTACTTGAAGTACTCTTATCCAATTCCATAATACGCTACAACGCAGTTGCAGACGCACACAAGTTAGTCAAAAGGTGTGTTTAATTTCTATACCTACTTCTTGCTATTTGAGTTAACTAGTTAGAATGCTTGATAATGAGAATATGAAACATGTCTATAAGTTGAAACATTCCCAAAATTTTTAAGATAGTCTTCTAAGAAATTCCAGAATAATACTCTTGACCAGCTCTCGTTATGATTTTTCTCCTTTCAATACCAAAGTGACAGAAATTACACACAAGCATGCCCCGCAGTTATTTCAATCATCCTTCAAATGATTGTGTGTTCCCCAGATATCGTTCAAAAGTATTTAAACAAAATATCAGGTCCGCTTTTAGGCGGCATTGATCTGCATGTAGAAGTAACTCCAGTTTCTTTTGAGGAGATCTCTTCCGAAAGGGCCGGAGAAAAAAGTTTTGCGATACGAGAACGAGTGGTTTTGGCTCGAAATGTACAAGGGGAGCGATTCAAAGAAAAAGAAGGGGTGTATTGCAATGCACAAATGAGCACCAGACAGCTCCGAGAGGTTTGTAAAATAGACTCAGCCGGACAAGACCTTCTACGAAGTGCGATTGATAAACTCAATTTATTCGGAAGAGCATACGATCGAATTTTACGGGTTTCCAGAACCATAGCAGATATGGAAGGTAGCGCAACGATTGAAACCCATCATTTAGCAGAAGGGATTCAATATCGGAGTTTAGATAAAGAGGGTTGGATGGGGTAATTATATTATCCACTTAAAATATGAATACTGGATATACTGCCTTTGAATATTACAACTCACTGCCTCTGCAATTGTGAAACAATTGACTCTTAAACTTGCGAATATTGTTGGTGTCGAACTCCTGAACAAGAATTTTGCCATCGACAATTCTCACAATATTTGTTCCTGCAAGGTTATAGGGTAAATAGTCAAAATCAAAGCTTCTATCAAACACAACTTTTGCTCCATGTGAATGGTGTTCTGGAATGCTAATATCCTTTTCTCCTGTGATAACGACCATGTTTGGACAGTCAAGTAACTCCTCAATTATATCGTGTGAGTACTGTGAACAATAGATACAGCTATTGCGGGAAATCAATACGTAAAACATATCTGATTGTGGCGTAATACCATGTTCCTTTAAGTAGTTCGTGAGATACTTTGCATCATCGTATGATGAGGAAGACATCAACGGAAAAAGTAATGAGATTATAATAAGTTTAAACATTTTAGTTGTTGTTTGATCGTGTTTTGGTTGGGTCGCTCTATGCCGCCTGACAGCATGATACTCGTTCCTTTGTTTTCTAGAATATGCCACTCAGTGCTGTCCATATCCATGAATTCTTTATGTATAAGTTCAAATTCATCATTATAGACCAAAAGCCACCAATCTATTTCTTCGTAACGGACAATACGATCATTGATGATATACGGAACACTTGGCTTAAACAGAATGATGTGTTGTTTGGCATTAGCATTGTAAATATAGTTATAGATACGGGCTTCGGTAATACGAAACTTTCGTTCATCTTTTCGTGTTGCGGTAGGAGCTAACCCTTGTTGTGCAATTTCAGATGGAAGCGCAATATAAACCTTGGTAAAGCTCTTGTTATCGAGGTTATACACCCCAACAGAGTCTGAGTACTTAAAACTCAAATACAGTTCATTGTGTCCATTGCTAGTGAACTTCGGCACATAATCATCGTAGTAATTTGGTTCCTGATACTTCGATGGCCAGTAATTTATCTTTCTTGGTGAAGAAATCTTCTTTTGCTCAAAGTCATAAATAACAAAGGGAGGATGTTCCAATACACGCTTTCGTACTTCTTGGTCATTGTATGATACTGCGCCAAAAATGGTTGGAATTATAAGCCTGGAACCTATCACCTCAATTCGTTGAACAGGGCTAACGTAGAGGTATTCAAGCGGTTTTAAGAGTGATGAAAACGAGATGGTTTCAAGCACTTCTTGATGCTCCAAATCGAAAATGATGACGCTCTTTTCATCTTTGTCGATACAAGCTACTGTAGTTTCATCCATAAAGGTAAGTGATAGAAAGCCGTAGCGATGCGCTTGTATTGGTTCAAGTGAGTATTGCTTCTTGGTATTCGTTTCAATATTGATAACGTGTAACTGTGTCCCGTCATTGAGACAATAAAAAGTGTTACCCGCAACGGTAACGAATAGGTCAATTTCCGAACGTTTCGTTTCAGGATAACTAAAGCTTACACAGTCAGAAAAATCTTGTTTAGACTGTGCCTGCAGTGAGCAAGAAAACAGCACCATGTAAAATATGGTGCTGATAGTAAGTGTTTTATATCTGAAATACATAAAGTTCGCCATCAATCAAATCCAATGCTTCTAAGGTTTCTCCCGAATCGGTAAGAATATAAGTGTCAAGGTCGGTAGCTGGGTCATAACTTCCATGGAGTATGGTTTTCGTTCCATCTACCAATCCGTCCCAATATGCTGGTTCCGCTTCTTTAATAAACGACATTATGGTGGTGCCATTTCCAGTATTGAAGTAGTTTTGAATATCTGAGAATACTTGAGCATCACACAGCTGATTGAGTTCAAGTCGTTGGTTATCATTCAGGAAATCCTTCTTGATGCCATCTACAACACGATGAAATTCAATACAATCTCTCTTAGGTCTGGTACACCAAACCTCCCGCGGTTTATCACGTCCGTTAAATTCGTCATGAACGGTTCGCCCATGAAGTTCAACTAGTCCTCCACTTCCACCTAATGCACTCCATGGCAAATAGCCCATAAAATCGGGGTCTTGCGCCTTTTTGATCGTTTCTAGTTCAGTTGATGATTGTTCGGATTTACTGCATGAAAACAGTAATAAACAGCATGCTAGTGCTGTTAAGTAAGAAATTTTCATTGTTCGTTGAGTATTATATTCAAATGTTATCTCAAATATAGCAGGATAGTGGAATAAAGAGGTATATTTTTGTGATTAAATGCAATCCATATAAGTAATTACGCAATCTTTTTTTTGTTATTTTTTTTAATAAAAATAAACGCATCACGGTGTTAAAAATTTATTTATGATTTCCTGTTTATTACCATTGCTAGAAAATAGTAATAATAGTTTAAAATCTATAATTATTGTGTTAAATCCCTTTTAGGATCGTAAGCCATTAAATCTACTCAAAAAGAGAATCCAATAACACACAAACTATTCCTTTATGTGAATAGATATGAACCTTTTTGGTTACACTTATCGAGATCTTGGAATATTTTGAAATTTTCCATTTTTAAGTTTTTAGCAACAAAAAAGCTCTTAAATAAGTCTAACCTCCGTAAGGATCAGGTTCATTTCGAATAAGGCCATATTATTTCGAATTTTGAGATATTTAGGACTGAATCTGTTAGAGGAAAAAAAAACTCTAAAAAAAGAGATGGGCATTACTGAGCAAAAGGCATTTACCTATACCGACTTAAGACTTGATAGAATTCATTGTTTCAAGGTAATAAGCGTTGATGAATTTCAAAAGTATCAGAAGAGAATATTAACTGAATATAAAGAGTCACCTTATCGCTCCGAAGGAGATAAGGAAGAGTTAAAAAAGAAATTATCGATCATCAAAAAATACCCAAGTAGTATTTCAATGGGTGGATGGGGTGATTTTTTCATCTTTGAACTTAATATGCTCCATTTGAGCATCCGTTTAATCTGTTGGTGAACGTAGCTAAGAAAATCAGTCATAGCGAGTAGGGTAATATAAGGCGGTAGCTCCTATGTAATTCTCAATTAGCAAGTGTTGCAACGCTCTAGTATAAGAATAGTACCGGATTTTCACGCACTAACTTTTCGGATAAGCACAGACCTTTTTTAAATTTACTTACTTTCGTTTTAGCGATTAAACCGCTATTATTTTTATACAATGTTGTGTTTTCGTACTTTTTTCCACTCTGTTGATAGCGTTGGAAAAGACATACTCTTTTGCAATTTTTGGCTTGTGGTGGCTGTAGCGAATTGCAAATGTGTATGGCTTTATGCATTGGCAAATATTCCATTCACATCATAATGAATAGTAATTTCTTTCTTTTTGTTTGTGCTAATTAAGAAATCTACTTTTTCCAAATGCTGTTTTGATTTGTCAATATCTTTTTCCGATTCTGGAAGTCCGATGCCATAATAAATATCACTTATGTTATGTCCATTCAACAACTGGTCAAGAGAGTCAGAATAATTAGATTCCATTTTTATTTCATTGAGTTTGTCAAAATCAGGTTCATAAAATCTATCCTTATTTTCAAAAAATAATGCACGATTACTTTTTATAGCAATAATATCTGGAATTATCCCGCCTTTGTTTTTCTCGGTACGATTGTCATTATTTAAATGAAGAAGTACTCCTGTACCACTTTGCGGAAAGTCATAACAGATTATCGTCCATCCATTTAGTTCAAGCCAATCCAATATGTTTTTTGTTACTTTCTCTTCTTTCATTATGCATCTCTCCATAAAGAACCATCAGGAAACAAAATAGCATCTGCAAAATAAGAAAACACACGTATGTGCTTTACTTTTGAATAAGTTGAGCCATATCTTACTTGCATATAATATCTTGGTATTTCTCTGTTGGCAATTTGATTATAATTTTTCGATAATATGTTTTTGTTCTCACTTGCTTGAACGGAAGAAACAAAATCATTAATTGTACTTTTTTGACTTGTAATTATCAATGTCTGATTTACAGTATCAACTGTTAAATTACCCCAAACCATTATTAAATTGTAACGTCTTTCTTCGAATGATTTTCCCTCTCTACAAACTAAATAATCAATTGCAGCCAAAGCTCCAGGATATGGGTCTCCTCTAAATTGTGCGTCAATTTTGTAAATTATTGTTTCCGTTCTGCTTCTTAATAATTCTCCAATTTGATAATGAGTACTTTCAAATTGACTTAAATAATTAAGCAAATATTGAGTAGGAACTCTTTCAATCGCTGAAAGTGGGGAAGTAGTCATTGTACCTCCTTTGTTTATGAACTCTTGGCTCATAAAAGTACGTCTGTCTATAATTGGTCTTCTTCCTAACAACTTATCTCTACCTTTTATAACTCCGTGTCTTTCCACAACATTTATTATTTCATCCATAGCCGAAAACATTGATGTCATTTCTGGGTCTGTTCCTAATGGACTACCAGAATAGTTCCTGTTTGGGTCATATTTTAATCCTTTCTGGATTAAATTGGGGGAAGTTGAACCAACAGCGTGAGTCCGATAATCTGTTGGGAAATAATAAAAGAGAGAAGGTATTTTATAAATGCTCATTACATCATCCAAAGCTTTAAAAATCAATGGATTTATTCTATCCCAACGAGGTGCAGTATTCTGTCTGGTAATTATTACCGCTTCGGGATAAATATAAAAAGAGGGTACATTATTTTCTACAGAAGCTGCAAGTCTTGCAAATCTTTGAAATACATTGTGACCAGTTCCAGCCTCAGTTGATACTTCAACTGAAAATATAGGTTCGTGGTCGATTTCAACAATCAAATCAGGTGCATCCAAGTATAAAATTTTCTTGATGTGGTCAGGCATTGTATGAAAATTACTTGCGTTATTCGCATCACTTTCATACATTTTTTTCTTGACGAAGGTTTTGTTTCTTAAATCAGTATTTGCAATTATAAAATCGGCAAAACTCTCGGTACTATACCAGATTCTATAATTCATCATAAATGTTTTTTGATTGCTAATGCTACAGCTTTTGCCAATAGTGGTGGTACCGCGTTTCCAGTTTGAATTCTTGCCTGAACAGTTCCACCTTTAACAACAAAGTCATCAGGAAAACTTTGAATTCTACATCTTTCTCTAATTGTTAAACCACGATTATCTTTTGGATGACCAAGTTGAAATTGAGGTCTTATGCCTCCAGAAACTTGTGTTGGACTTAATATGTCCCAAGCTAATCTAATTCGTTGCTTAAACCTATCATACATAGGTTCGCCTGGTATTGTGTTTTTAATTTTCTCTACTGTTGCTAACGGATGATTAGGTGCAGTATGCCCTGTTACTGTTCCATTAGTATTTAATCTCATTAATTTTTGAAAATCGCTAAAAGGTTTTTTCTGATATTTAGTTTTAGTTTCTTTAGTATTCAAGGTTGGCAAGTCTCCAATGGCATCTTTTATTGTGACATATTCCTTTTCTGTTTCTGGTCCGTGCGTTTTAATTATATCTGCGAAATCAAATTCTTTATCTCTAATTCCAACAAACACAAGTCTTGTCCTTTTTTGAGGAACACCATAATCTGGTGCATAAAGAAGTTTACTTTTAACCTCCATTCTTCCAATATCGCTTAAATGTGTTTCTATATCAGATACAAAACTGCCGGTACTTTTCATTCCAGAGACATTTTCTAAAACAACTACTTTTGGTTGTAAAACTTCTACAAAACGAGCGAATTCTTTATACATAAAGTTCCTATCGTCATTTTCGTGTCTCTTTCTATTATTTAGAGAAAAACCTTGACAAGGAATACCTCCAATAAGCACATCAAGTTGTCTGCCGTTAAGTAATTCTTTTATTACTTCTGGGTTAACTTTTTTAACATCTCCAGTAATTGTAGAGCAATTTGGGTGATTTGCTTGAAATGTTTGAATAGATGGTGTATGGATGTCACAGCCAAGAATAGTTTCAAAGCCAGCCATTTCGAAACCTAATGAAGTTCCACCACATCCACAGAATAATTCTGCAACAATTGGTTTTTCCGTATCAATGTTATTGCCTTTCTTGAATATTGGTTCTTTATTCCAATAATATCCGTTTTCTTCTACTTTTATTGAAGTGTCCCAAACGCTTTTTTCGATAACATCAGGTTCTTCTTCTCCGTAAATGTTGATTTGTCCGTCCTCTACAAGAGTTGAAGGTTCATCAATTATGTTATATTCTTTAGTTTCTGGCATTTTCTGTTTTTTCGTATGATAATTGCTGCTCTGCTACTTTCAAAGCATTAAATCCTTCCTGTTCGTCCTTAACTATTTCATATAGCTTAGTTCCAATCCACAATGCATTTAATTCCGAAAAAGGATAATTAAATATTTTGCTTACGGTTAAAAGATGTTCTCTTTTTAAAGTTTTTTGATTACTCTCAACTTTACTTAAAAATCCATCTCCAATTTCAAGTTTTGAGGCTAATTCCCTTTGAAACATTCCAGAACTTTCACGAAGTTCTTTAATTTTTTGTCCGAGTGTCATTTTACCAATTTTAGACTTGACTTGTTTAGGTCAAATCTAATAATAATTTTCAGGATATTGTTAAAACCGAAAGTGCTAAAATATGCGGCTGGTCAGTATGAAACACAACGGGCTCCAGGGTAAAATGAGTTTGCCGAAATTAAGCTGAAAGCTTAAGGTTGGCAAATTCGTT
>CAZAJG010000058.1:0-21947 GCA_964485405.1 uncultured Owenweeksia sp.
CACCGCTTAAGGTCATGATCTTTTTTCTGATCTTACTGGCTTCCATAAGATTGTAACCTGCATTATGCATATATAGCAGCCCGAGCCTGTCCGCTTGTTCTTCTCTTTTTTTGCTGTGAATACCGGATGAAAAGGTTTGTAAGCCTAATCCCAAACTTCTGAGTGATGATTTGGCTTCAATCGGTAGGTCACTAATTGAGGTTACTAGTTTCAAGGCAGCATCTACCCCACCATCGTGAAAGTCTTCATCCAACAGCTCTGCTAGGTCAGTATCTTCTTTGGATTGCTTTCTTAGGGCAATTTTAAATACGAGCTTGGTTATTAAACCAGCCTTCTTTTTTAGTTCGTCATTTTTTAATCGCTCAGCTGAGTGTTCGTATACGACATGAGCCATCTCATGACTAAGTATGGTTGCGAGTTGAGCTTCATTTTCCAATATTTCTAACAAACCTGAATGAATAAAAACTTGTCCATTAGGTAGGGCGTAAGCATTTAAAATGGGACTTTCTATTACGTAGAATCTAAAGTTTACCTTATTTTCTATAGAGTCTGCCAGATTCAATTGCCATTTGGGAATTAAGTCTTGACCTATTTTGTTAACATAAGCTTGAACTAAAAGGTTATCTAATATTTTGAGCTTTAGATCACCTATTTTAGCGAATCCCTTCTCAAGTTGGTCCGTGTATTTCTTTAGGTCTTCCGGCACTATTACAGCACTAATATCTGTATCTGAGTACATGCTTTCAAATCGATCGCGTAGCTTTTTTTGTGAAGAGGTAAATTCATTTTCCTTCAGATAAACCCGATTGGCGAGAATAATACCGCTGTTTTGCCTAGGCCCAAAAAGAGTAACAAAGTTTCCTTTTGTGATTACGGAGAAGTCGGTGAAGGTTTTGTCTTGATATTTTGATTTACCTTCAATTAGGGTGTTCCCGTCTAGTTTTGCCTTCCTGCCATCTATTGTGGCAAGTTTGCTTATACTATCATAATAATTTAGAATACCCTCTAGCTTTAGGTTTTCTCCCTCCCAATTCGTCAATAGTTTAATCCCAGTTGAGTGTGAGACGAAATCTTCAGTATTGCTTAACACATGAATTTTTGATCCTGCTCTTAAGTCCTGGGGTTTAATGGGAAGATCATTTTCATTAGTTAGTTTTAGTTGTCCTAATCCCGATATTATTTTAGTGAAGTCTTTTTGTTCAGACAGAATGTCGACAACAATGAGATCTTTCTCTAAGTTTACCTTCAGAATTACAGCTTCTTGGGGTCTGTTAGGGTAGGGTTGTGCATAGCCTATTTCTATCAAAAAAAATAAGCCAATTAAAAGGAGTAGTTTTCTTTTCATAATTCTGGTTGTTTTCAGCCCTGATCTGCTCACGAGCATTGTTTAGCTTCCAAAATTTTAATTCTATAACTGGTTTTACTACCCTAAAAGTTTGGGATATGCCTCATCATTTGTAAGGATGGTAAAATGCGTACTAGTTGGTTTTTATTTTACTCCTGACTATATCAACTTTGATCTTCAAATAAAACCTCAAGCTCTTTGCTGCTATGAACTCCTGAAAAGGTTAAATGCATGGGTAAGGGTTATGAAAACTACTCAACTATGTTTAAAAACGTATTTTCTTTTGAAGGCCGTATCCGTAGAACCGAATATGGCATAAGTCTAATTCTCCTGGGAATTCTTTATAATATTCTTGCCTACTTTCTCGGTATTGCTATTTATAAAGGAGACGGGAGTCTGTTCATTTTGATTCCCCTTTATTTTGTGTTGCTATGGCTTTCTTTAGCACAAGGAGCGAAACGCTGTCATGATTTAGGTAAGAGTGGTTGGTGGCAATTGATACCTCTTTACGCAGTTTGGCTTCTGTTTGAATCTGGTAATGATTCTGGAAATAAATATGGGGATCCTCTCAAGTAAATTGCTAAAACCATATACAGAAAACTTGGTGTGACTTGAGCCTTTCATTAATCAAATACAGGTTTGAGCAAGAGGCCGTTTTTCAATCGAAAAGCGGCCTTATTATTTCTCCTTAGGTATTCCAGAAGAATTTATATTTGCGAAACTTTTACCCAAAATCACAAATCCTTTAGTGTTTTGGAGCAAAGTATGTGTTCATAATAGTAGTTTTACAGAGTTCCTAAATCCGAAAAAGGTAAATGAAATACAAAAGAGTTCTTCTGAAATTAAGTGGCGAAGCCCTAATGGGTGATAAAGAATTTGGCATAGACGGTGATCGTTTAGCGGAATATGCGAAAGAAATCCGCAGTGTGATGGATGAAGGATTGGAACTTGCTATTGTAATTGGCGGAGGTAACATTTTTCGAGGCCTAAGCGATGCGAGTAAAGGAATGGGCATGGATAGAGTGCAAGGTGATCATATGGGCATGTTGGCGACTGTGATAAACGGGATAGCTTTACAATCGTCCTTAGAAAATGAAGGGATGAAAACCCGATTGATGAGTGCGATTGAAATGGATAAAGTGGCGGAGCCTTTTATTAGAAGACGAGCGGTAAGACACTTGGAAAAGGGACGTGTGGTTATTTTTGGCGGTGGAACGGGGAATCCATATTTTACTACGGATACCGCTGCTACCTTAAGAGCCATTGAAGTAAATGCAGATGTGATTCTAAAAGGTACTCGTGTAGATGGTATCTACACCGCAGATCCAGAAAAAGATAGTGAAGCTAAAAAATATGAGACGCTATCCTTTAAAGAGGTTTACGATAAGGAGTTGAATGTGATGGATATGACTGCCTTTACCTTAAGTAAGGAAAATGAATTGCCTATTTTGGTATTTGATATGAATACACCGGGCAACTTGAAAAAGATAATTACCGGAGAAAATATAGGAACATTAGTTAAAGATTAATCGCATACAATAGTTATGGAAGATATTGACATGATCATTGATATGTCCACTGAACAGATGGATAAATCAATTACACGTTTAGAGAAGAACTTATTAAAAATTAGAGCTGGAAGGGCAAATCCAAGCATGTTGGATTCTGTAAAGCTTGAGTATTATGGTTCTTTAACTCCATTAAGTCAAGTGTCTAACATCAACACACCAGATGCACGCACACTTTCTGTTCAACCTTGGGAGAAAAACATGATCTCTGAAATTGAGAAGGCTATTATGAATGCCGGTTTAGGTCTTAACCCACAGAATAACGGAGAGGTAGTAATTATTAACATTCCACCTTTAACGGAAGAACGCAGAAAAGACTTAGTAAAAAGTGCGAGAGCGGAAGGGGAGGATTCGAAAATTGGAATTCGTTCCGCACGTAAAGAGGCGAATGACGAGATTAAATCCTTAGATGGAATTTCTGAAGATGTAATTAAGGATGCAGAAACGAGAGTTCAAGCCATCACGGATAAGTACTCTAAAAAGATAGACGATATCTTAGATAAAAAAGAAGCCGACATTTTACAGGTTTAAAACTTGGCATCTTTGCCCGCAACACATATTACGAATTCCCCTTTTGGGGAATTTTTTTTGAAGTGTTCCGCCACTTCCGTTAGACTTCCTCTGATTGTCTCTTCAAATTTTTTGCTGATTTCTCTGGAAACGGAAACTTGCCTGTCTTCTTGAAAATAACCTTTTAGTTCTTCTAGTGTTTTTACCACCCGGTAAGGCGATTCATAAAAAATGATGGTCCGTTTTTCCTCTTTGAGTAACTCCAACTTCGTTTTTCTGCCTTTTTTAGGAGGAAGAAAACCTTCAAAGCAAAAATTATGAGCCGCTAGTCCGGAGTTTACCAAAGCCGGAACAAATGCTGTAGCTCCTGCTAAAGTTTCCAATTCAACATTACTTTGAATGGCGGCTCTGGATAATAAAAAACCAGGGTCTGAAATAGCGGGTGTTCCAGCATCTGTGATTAAAGCAATATGCCTACCGGATTGCAGTTGAGTAATAAGCTGATCCAAAACCTTATGTTCATTGTGCATGTGGTAGGATCTGAGCGGAGTTTCAATCGCATAGTGTTGCAATAGCTTACTACTTGTTCTAGTATCTTCAGCCAAAACAAGGTCAACCTCTTTTAGCACGCGAATGGCGCGTAGGGTCATATCTTCGAGGTTTCCAATGGGTGTGGGCACCATGTACAGCTTTCCGCTCATGTTAATATATCTTCACGTTGTAAAAAGTCGGCAGGATCCCAAAAAACTTCGGCATGTTTTGCAACATGATTGTTGGCTATCTCCACGCCTTCAGCAACTAAGAGTTCTTCCATCAAATTGGTTCCGCTAAAGTGATGCTTGCCAGAAAGCATTCCATTTCTATTTAATACTCTATGTGCGGGTATATCAGGCATATTGCCAGAAGCTTTCATAGCGTAACCCACCATTCTGGCGCTACGAGGTGCGCCAATAAAGCGGGCAATAGCACCATAACTGGTTACTCTTCCATATGGAATCTCTCTAGCCACCTTATATACCTTATCAAAAAAATTATCCTCCATTTCCAAATCCAAATTTTAGATAGGTGATGGCCTTCCCTTTTTCTCTAAATAAGCCTTCGTAATGCGTAGTTACTTTGTGTAAAAGATTGTCTCGTGATTTGAGTTGCTTATCAATATCAAACCAAGCTTCATAAATAGGATAGTTTAACATTTGCAGAAGACCAATGGTATAACCATGTAGAAACTCACTATCCGTTTTGAGGTGAACCAATCCATCTTCTGTGAGGATCTTTTGATAATCGTTCAATCGCTCAATATGGGTAAGTCTATGCTTAAATCTTTTGTGTTTTATCTGCGGGTCTGGGAAAGTAATCCATATTTCATCCACTTCGTTTTGGGCAAAACAGTGCGGAAGCAATTCAATTTGAGTTCTTAAAAAACCGGCATTATTTAGCTTATTTTCCTCAATATCCTTAGCTCCATACCAAATCCTGGATCCTTTTACGTCAATCCCTAAAAAGTTCCTTTCAGGAAATTTTTTGGCCATTGCCACGGTATACTCTCCCTTACCACAACCGAGCTCCAGTATGAGAGGTTTTGTGTTTTTAAAAAAATCACTCTTCCACTTTCCTTTTAAGTTGAGGTTTTGAAGCACTTCTTCACGAGAAGGTTCTACTACAAAATCAAATGTGCTGTTTTCCGCAAAGCGCTCAAGCTTTTTTCTTGCCATTTGGCAAAAGTACAGTAAGCCCAACAATTAACAATTTCGGATATTGCCGATTGAATGCAGGAAGGTAAAAGACATATCATAGTAGGGGTTTTGAATTGGGGACTTGGCCATGCCACTCGATCTTCTATTATAATCGAAAAACTCCTTGAGCATGGCTTTGAGCCTGTTTTAGCTAGCGATGGACTAGCGTTAGCCTATCTAAAAAAAGAGTTTCCGAACTTAATTACGGAAGAGCTACCTTCCTATGACATTAAGTACAAAAACAGCAACTTTTTGCTGGAAATGATTCGGAGAGCACCGTCTATTGCGAAAGCAATCTTTAAGGAGCACAGAGCTTTAAAAGAATTGGTAGACAAGTATGATGCGTACGGTGTTATTTCTGATAATCGCCTAGGTTTTCATCATAAAAATGTCTCAAGTGTCTATGTAACTCATCAATTAACCATACTTCTTCCCTTTCCATTTAAATGGGTAAACCATGTCCACCGATGGTTTATTAAAAGATTTGATGCTTGCTGGGTACCAGATTTCCCTCAAGAACCTTCACTTTCTGGAGAGCTTGGGCATCTTAAAAAAGAGAAGCTCGGAGTGCTTTATTTGGGGCCACTTTCTAGGTTTAGTATATGTACGGAGGGGAATAAAAAGAACATTGATGTTTTGGTTATTCTAAGTGGTCCCGAACCGCAAAGGACAAAACTGGAAAGGAAAATCATTAGCCAACTGGAGCAGCTTACAGGGAAACATGTTTTGGTGAGGGGTACAAATCGAGGCCAATGCGATTCATCTTCTGTATTAATCAAGGATTTGATAACTGGAGCGGAACTGAAGGATTTAGTCCTATCTGCTAAAATGACCGTTAGCAGGTCGGGATATTCCTCTTTAATGGACTATTTTATGCTGCAGAATAAAGCTTTGCTTGTTCCTACTCCGGGCCAGGTGGAACAGGAGTATTTGGCCAAATACCATCAACAGCAAAAACACTTTTACAGTGTAAGTCAAAAGAGTTTAGAGTTAGCAGAAGATTTAAAGAGAGCTCAGACTTTTAGTGGCTTCGAATCTCAAAAAGTAAAATTAGACTGGGAAGATTTATTTACTCTTTTTAAGCGTAAAGGAAAAGGTTGATCCCGCATTTTCGCTACTTCTAACGCTAATGGACTGCTTGTGCGACTCTAGGATGTGCTTTACAATGGCTAAACCCAGTCCTGTGCCACCTGCTTCTCTGGAACGGCTCTTATCTACACGGTAAAAGCGTTCAAAAATTCTAGGAATATCTTCTTGCGGAATGCCCAAACCGTCATCGGCAACCTCCACCAAAACGTTTTTATCCATATCAAAGAAGCGAACTTCAATTTGTCCCCCTTCCGTACCGTACTTAATAGCGTTGATGATTAGGTTGACAAACACCTGCTCAATTTTTTGACGATCGGCACTTACGCGAATAGGTCGGTCGTATTCCTTCTTAAGTTTGAGCTTTATTTTCCTCTTTTTCGCGTTGTCTTCCAACAGCTCAAAAGAGTCCTTTACAATCTCTACAATATCAAAATCAGCAATTTTAATATTTATACGATTTGCTTCCAGATTACTAATGGTCTCCATGCTGTCAATGATGTTAATCATTCGATCCACAGATTTATTCGCACGCTTGAGGTACTTTTCATTTACTTCCGGCTCTTCTAACGCGCCATCTAAGAGGGTGAGTAAATAACCTTGTATATTAAAAATGGGTGTTTTTAGCTCGTGAAAGATGTTTCCAACAAATTCTCTTCTGTATTTTTCCCTTGATTTTAATTCTAGAATTTCATTTTCTTGTTGCTCTGCCCACTCTGAAACTTCTCTTGTAACATCGTCTAGATCTGTGCTTCGAGCCACTTCATCTTCGTCAACATCACTTCCTACTTTAAGGTCGTGTATGTTTTTATAAATGATTTTGACCTTACTGTAAATAAACTGATCTACGGTGTAGCGGATAAGAATGAAGACCAAAATCATGGCCAATACAATCATAAACCCAAGCTGTTTCCACTCGATCAAATTTTGAACAATGGAATCAATAGCTAAACCTATAATGAGTAATATAACACCCATTATAAACGAAACGGTAAGGGCTAGTATGGCCGGACGATCTAATCTCATTTACAAAGCGGAAGATAGGAATAATGAGATAAATTAAATCTCAAATTTATATCCTACTCCTTTAACCGTTTTGATGTATTTCTCTCCGATCTTTTCTCTGAGCTTTCGAATGTGAACGTCAATGGTTCTACCGCCAACTACCACATCGTTCCCCCAGATTTTATCCAATATTTCATCGCGATGAAATACCTTTCCAGGCCTAGAAGTTAGAAGGGTTAAAAGTTCGAACTCTTTTCTTGGAAGATCGAGTTTTTTGTCCTTGTAACGAACTTCATACTTATCCAAATCGATAATGATCTTTCCAAAATCTTGAACGTTATCGTCTTTTTGTGAAGATTGTCCGTATCGTCTTAATAAAGCTTTAATACGACTGATCAGTACTTTAGGTTTAATCGGTTTGGTGATATAGTCATCAGCACCGGCATCAAACCCTGCAACTTGGCTATAATCTTCACCACGAGCAGTTAAAAAGGCAACAAGCGTATTTTCCAAATCCGGTGTGTTCCGAATTTGATCGCAGGTTTCAATACCATCCATTCCTGGCATCATCACATCGAGTAGAATAAGATGTGGAAGACTTTTCTTGGCTAGTTTTAAACCATCTTCACCATTACTAGCGGATAGTACTTCAAAACCTTCTTTGCGCAAATTATAGGTAACAAACTCCAGTATATCGGGCTCATCATCTACCAATAAAATTTTGTAATCGTTGTTTTTCATGGATCAGAAAATTGACGAGTCAAATGTAATTATATTCAAATCGAATTTTTTTCAATTTACAAAGGTTTAATCCCTTCCCGTCTAGTGTTAAGTGAATTTTAAGCCATTTTAACCATGGTATTAATCCCAGGTTAAAATTGTTAAATGTTAAGCCGGTAGAGCATTTTGGCTTGGAAAGCCAATCGTAAATGCGTTTTTTTGAACAGATACTCCCACACTCCCTTGGTAATGATTATTTAACATGCGGAGAGTTTTTACAAGGTTTGGCGGCTTTGGAATTATCAAAAAAGTCAAATTCGCTTAATATGCCCTTAATATTGGGTCATCACCTTTGCCACAAATCTTAAAACTTAAAGTTTCGTAATGAAAACTACCAAATTATTATTGATGGGTGCTATTGCACTAGGAGTCTTCGCTTCTTGCGATGAAGATGATTCTGCTGATCCAACCCCAACTACAAACGCAAACGAGATTGTAGTTACTGGAGAAATTACCACCGATACAGAGTGGACTAAAGACAACGTATACGTTTTAAACGGACGTGTTTCTGTTACAAGTAATGCTACTCTATCCATTCAAGCGGGTACAGTTATCAAGGCTAATCCTGGTGCTGCTGCTTTTGCTTCTGCTTTGGTTGTTTCTAGAGAAGGTAAAATTATGGCAGAAGGTACTGCTGATGAGCCGATCATCTTTACTACTGTAGCTGATAACCTTGAGTCTGGTGCTATCAATAGCCCTAACATGAGTCCACTTAATAATGGTCTTTGGGGAGGTGTTATCATTTTAGGAAAAGCTCCAATTTCTGCTAAGAACGAAGCGATTCAACTTCAAATTGAAGGTATTCCTACTTCTGACCAAAACGGTCTTTACGGTGGTACTGAATCTGCTCACAATTCTGGAGTATTCAAATATGTTTCTATTCGTCACGGTGGTACTAACATCGGTGCGGGTAACGAAATCAACGGTCTTACACTTGGTGGTGTAGGTACAGGTACTGAAATCAACAACATCGAAATCGTTGCGAACCAAGATGATGGTATCGAGTGGTTCGGTGGAACGGTAAGTGTTGAAAACGTAATCGTTTGGAACAGTGGTGATGATGGTTTAGATACGGATCAAGACTGGTTAGGTACCTGTAATAACTTCTTAGTAGTTACTCCACAAGGTGGTTCTGCTTTTGAATTAGACGGACCTGAAGGTAACAATGCTTCTGGAAACGCGCATAGCTTTACCAATGGTACAGTTTACGCTGGAGACGCTATCGATCACTTAATCGACTGGGATGGCGGTACAAACGCTGGTCTTCGTAACGTTTATATCTACGGTCTTGAAGCAGGATACGGATACGTTGCTGACGATCCAAACACTGCTGATGACGATGAAGAATTCGAACCAATCGAATCTTTTGGTGGAGACGGAATAGGTATAACTGAGAATATTCAAATTCAATTGAACGGTGGTGCTTTAGCGGATCTGTTTGCTCCAGGAACAACACTTCCAACAGAAATAACAGTTGTAACATCTGGTACTGTTGGTGCTGATGCATCTGTATTCGGATGGACTTGGGCTAGTCAGTCAGGCGCACTTTCTGGAATCGGTCAATAATACATTCCAAATAATATAGTATTGGAAAAGCTTGCCTAAATAAGGGCAAGCTTTTCCTGTTTTCCAAACGGGTTAACCCCAACTCTCAAATAATCATTTAAGAATGAATTTGTTTTCCAAGAAAAATGTCCTTCTACTGATTCTAATGCTTCCAGCATTTTTATGGGCTCAGAATGGACTTATCAGAGGTCAGGTAATTGAAGGTGAAACAGGTGAACCTTTATTTATGGCCAATGTAACCTTAAAGGGAACGTTAAATGGCGTAACAACAGACTTTGACGGGAACTTTGAGATTTCCGCAGAACCCGGCACGTATACGGTTGAGTTTTCCTTTATCGGTTTAAATACCATTACCGTTACCGATGTAAAGGTTATGGCAGACGAAGTTTTTGTTGTTCCAGCTGTAAAGCTTGAATCTTCAAATCTGGAACTTGGTGAAGTTACCATTACCGTGGATGCAGTAAGAAATACAGAAACAGCCCTTATCACAGTAAAAAAGAAGTCTGTAAGCTTAATGGATGGTGTTTCTGCAGCCAAGCTAAAAAAGACGGGTGATTCTGATGCAGGTGATGCTGCAAAGAGAGTTACTGGTGTTTCCGTTGAAGGAGGAAAATACGTTTACGTTAGAGGTTTAGGAGATCGATACACAAAAACCATGTTGAATGGTGTAGATGTTCCAGGTTTAGATCCAGACCGAAATAGTATTCAAATTGATATTTTCCCTACTTCTCTTTTAGAAAATATGATGATTACCAAATCTTCTCTAGCGGAATTGCCAGCGGATTACACCGGAGGATTGGTAAATATCGAGACAAAGGAGTTTCCAGTTAAAAAGATTTTCTCTGTATCGGCTAGTGTAAATTACAATCCTTCCATGCACTTTAACAGTGATTATCGCAATTACGAAGGCGGAAGCACCGACTTTTTAGGATTTGACGATGGCACGAGAGCAGTGCCAGATGAGGTGAGAACAGGAGATCAGTTTTTAAGACCAGGTTTGTCTTCTCCAGAAAAAGTAAGCGCTTTTAACCGTTCTTTTAGTAAAGACTTGGGAGCAGATGAAGCGACTAGTCCATTGGATTTTGGATTAGGTATTACATCAGGAAATCAATACACATTGAGCAATGGTAACAAATTGGGATACATATTCTCAGCGACTTACAAGAACGAAACTAAGTTTTATGAAAATGCCATTAACGGAGAGTATGTTATTGATCCGAGCGATACCGTTTATGAATTGGTACAGGCTACTTCGCAAGTAGGAACACAAAGTGAGAAGAATATTTTGCTAGGCGGTTTGGCAGGAATAGCATACAAGACGGACGCAGCAAAATATAAAATGACCTTAATGCACCTCCAGAACGGTTTAAGCACAACTTCGCAGCAACGTGTTTCTAGTGAAGACGGTGTGATTGGGCAATCCGATTACAATGCAATAGCAGATATTTTAACTTACAGCCAGAGAGGCTTAACCAACTTACTTATTGCTGGAGAGCATTACTGGGATGAAGGCGATTGGAAAATAGAATGGACCGCTTCACCTACCTTATCTAATATTGTAGAGCCCGATCTGCGTAGAACTGCTTTTACCCTTAGGCCTGGTCAATTTACTTTTGCGCCTGGAGAAGGAGGTAATCCTCAAAGAAGTTGGAGATACTTGGATGAAATCAATACGGTGGCTAAAATTGATTTTACAAGAGAGTTTGAACAGTTTGATAGACCGGCCAAATTCAAATTTGGAGCCAGTCATGTTTATAAGAATAGAGACTATGAAATTTTAAGTGTTGACCTACAGTCTGTAGGCACTCAGCCATCTTACTCTGGGGATCCAGATGATGTTTTAGTGGATGAAAATTTATTTTCTGAAGGAGAACTATTCTATAGTATAACAAGTGGAGTTCCCAATCCAAATGAGTTTAATTCTTACTCAAGTAATTTAGGAGCATATGTGTCTGGAGAATTTTCTCCAAGCATGCGCTTAAAAACAATTGTAGGGTTAAGAATGGAGCAATTTGTACAATTTCACACCGGTCGTTCTATTGCTCCTCCAAATGATTTGGAAGATGAAAAAATTCTGGATGCAATCGATCTTTTCCCATCTGCTAACTTAATCTACGCGCTTACGGAAGATCAAAACCTTAGATTTTCATATTCTCGCTCCATTGCTCGTCCATCTTTTAAAGAATTATCTTTTGCGCAAATCATTGACCCTGTAACCAACCGTATTTTTAACGGAGGTTTGTTTGTGTATAATGGCAGATGGGATGGAAACCTTACCGAAACCAGAATCAACAATTTAGATGTACGTTGGGAATTATTTATGGAAAGAGGAGAGCTCTTTTCGGTAAGTGCTTTCTGGAAATCGTTTGATGATCCTATTGAATTGGTTCGTGTTCAGGATGTAAGTGCTACGAGTGAATTTCAACCTAGAAATGTGGGAGATGGCCAATTGTTTGGTGTAGAATTGGAGGCTAGAAAGAGCTTAGGTTTTATCAGTCCCGCGTTAAACAAATTCAGTGCTAACTTTAACTATACTTGGGTTCGCTCAAGAATTAGCATGACTTTAGTTGAGTTTGATCAAAGGGTAGCTTTTGAGAAAGAAGGAGAAACGATAGAAGACGAACGCGCTATGGCGGGTCAAGCACCTTATGTAATTAACGGTGGTGTTTCTTATGACGATCTTGAGCGTAATTTTAACGCGGGCTTATATTATAATGTAAAGGGTAAAACACTTGCTATTGTAGGGAGTGGTATTTTTCCAGATGTATTTACAGAGCCATTTCATAGCTTAAACTTTACAGCAAATAAATCCTTTGGAAAAGATGGTAAAACGACCGTAAACTTCAAAGTTTCAAATCTTCTGAATGATGTTACTGAGCTTTTTTACAATGGATACGAGGCAGATCCTCAATTATTCAGTAGCCTAGCACCAGGTACTGCTTTTTCATTTGGAGTTAGCTATAACTTCGACTAAAAACGAAACTTAAGTAAGAAATCGAAAGCCTCCTGCACAGGAGGCTTTTTTTATGCGGCTGGAATTAGTTATTTTTTAAACTACCAAATTTTATATAGCTGTGAATCAGATTATTAAAAAAACCTCTTGTCGTTCTTCGAATTTAACCTTCCCTTAACCTAAGGCTCTGAGTTGAACGGATATGTTTGGTACTTTTGCAGGGTTAAAATCACTTCATAAAATGAAAGCAAAATTATTCCTTACGTCAACGGTTGTTGCTCTTATGGCTGCCTTTAGCCTATCGGCAACCGTTCACAATGTAAGTGTAAGTTCTAACCAATTTACACCTTCATCACTTACTATTACTGCCGGAGACACGGTAGTTTGGACCAACACTGGAGGATTCCATAATGTAAATGGAAATACTTCTACCGCAGCTAATGCGAGCAATCCAGCTTCTTTCGGAAATGGATCAGCATCTAGCTCATCTTGGACCTATCAGTTTATTTTCAATACAGCTGGTACCTACAACTATCAATGTGATCCTCATGTTGGTTTTGGTATGACAGGTACTGTAACTGTAAATCCAGCAAGTCCTTCTCTTTCGGGAGTAGTCATGCAAAGTTTTGAAAATTCTGGTGGCACTTGGACGTATGTTTTGAACCCAGCTTCATACAATGCAGCAGGTGGAACGGATGTTTGGGATACAGTTTCTTCTCTTTCTTCCATCAATCCTAGTTCAGGAGCAAACTTTTGGGGAATGCAGGATCTTGACAATGGAAATGGCGGTGGTTCGTTTGGCCATACTATGGATTTTGATCCGGTAAGTCTTACGGGTTTAGCGAATGTAAAAGTGAAGTTCGATTATTATACAATTGGTTATGAATCTTCAGACTCTCTAGCATATGTGGTAGAGTTTGATAACGGGATGACATGGGGTGCATTAACAGAGTTAAATAAAAACTCCCTCGCATGGGTTACTGAGGAAATTACAGTTCCTATGGGTAGCACACACGCTCGTTTAAGAATTTATGCCAAACAAAACGGAGGTAGCGATTTTGCTGCCATTGATAACGTAAGAATTGATACGACTACCGCACAGGTTGGAGGAACACCTTTATATAACATTGCTCAAATCAATACCAGCGATGCCAACGGAGTAGCAGATTCTATAGGTGTTAACTGCCAAGTAACTGGAATTGTACACTCTATTGACTTTGATGGGAATAATGGGTATAGCTTTTACATTTATGATAACACAGGCGGTATTAACGTGTTCAACTTTAACGATGTAACGGGATATACTTCTCCACTGGTAGGAGACTCTTTAGCCCTTTGGGGAGATATCGGTCAATTTAATGGATTAACCCAATTTGGTGTTGACTCTATAGTTGTTTTAGGCTCAGGTGCAAGCGTTAAAGCACCAAGAGTAGAATTCGCAGCAGATGAATCTACAGAAGGGGATTACATTAAACTAAACGGATATCGTTTATTAGATGCTTCTCAATGGCCAACTTCCGGCAACAGTGCTAGTGTTGATATTACGAATGGAACCGATACTGTAGTTATGCGTATTGATAGCGATACAGATATTGATGGTAGCACAGCACCAGTTGGTTCATTTAATGTAACAGGAGCTGGAGGTCAATTTGATAATTCCAGCCCATTTACAGAAGGACATCAAATCCTTCCAAGCAGCCTAACCGATATAGAAGCAGTATCGGCTTCTACCTTGCCGCTTTACACTATTGCTCAAGTAACTACCAATGATGCAAATGGTGTAGCAGACTCAGCAAATGTTGTATGTGAATTAAGAGGGATTGTTTTTACCACAGACTTTGATGGAAATGCAGGTTATGGTTTCTACATATACGATGCTACAGGCGGAATCAATGTATTCAACTTTAGCGATGTTAACAATTATACAAGCCCACAAGTGGGTGACTCTATTCACGTTTTCGGAAACATTAGCCAGTTTAACGGTTTAACTCAAATTTTTGCTGACTCTATTGTTCTTTGGGGAACAAACACTAGTCTCATCACTCCAGCTGTTGTTACAGATTTCGATGAAACAACAGAAAGTGAATATATCCGAATCAACAATGTAAGCTTAGTAGATGCTACACAATGGCCAGCCTCTGGTAGCAATGCCAATGTAGATATTACGGATGGTACAGACACACTTGTTATGCGTATTGATCGCGATACAGATATTGATGGAACACCCGCTCCTATTGGTCAATTTGATGTGATTGGAAATGGTGGGCAATTTGATAGCTCTAGCCCATTTGATGAAGGTTACCAAATTTTCCCAAGTAGCTTAAACGATATTCTTTTAGCTCCTCCTGCTAACCCAACGGTAAACTACATCTCTACTACCATGAATGTAATGGAAGACGTAGGAACTTTTGATGTAGAATTGGTTATTAACCCAGTTTCTACAGTAAATGATACCATTGTATTGCAAGCAGTTTTAGGAAGTAACGTAACCTATCCAGGCGATGGAACACTTCTTCCAGCTCCAGATCCAGTAACTGGAATTTTCGAAATTCCGGTTCCAGCGAATGAGGATACAGTTTCTTTCTCTATTTCTATTGTAGATGATGCGATAATTGAAGGAAATGAAACTTTATTCATTAATATCAATTCAGTAAGCCCAGGTTTATTGGTAGGTCCACAAGACAGCTACACTCTAGTAGTAATGGATAACGATGCACCGGTTGCTGGAATTCCTACTTACCCAATTGCTACAGTAACTACCTCTGATGTTACAGGTATTGCGGATTCATCAGGAGTTGAGTGTAAAGTAGTAGGTGTAATTCACTCCATTGATTTTGATGGAAACGCGGGTTACGGCTTCTACATTTATGACAATACAGGTGGAATCAACATATTTAACTTTAACGATGTAGGTACATATACTTCTCCTGCTGTTGGAGATTCTATCCGTGCTATTGGAACTGTTAGTCAGTTTAATGGCTTAACTCAATTAACCGTAGATTCTATTGTTCTTTTAGGCTCTGGAATTACATTAAAAATGCCTCAAGTTGTAACCAACTTAGATGAAACTACAGAAGGCGAATACATCCGTATGAACGGTGTAACGGTAGTTACTCCATCTCAATGGCCAACTGCAGGTAATAGTGGTAATGTAGATATTACAGATGGTGTAAACACTTTCACTATGCGTATTGATAGCGATACAGATATTGATGGGACACCAGTTCCTGTTGGTCAGTTTGATGTGATTGGTGCGGGTGGTCAGTTTGACTTTAGTAGCCCATTTACAGGCGGATATCAGATTTTACCTTCTGATACCAACGACATTATGCCAGTTATAGCTACTACACCAACAATCAACTTCCCAGCTGCTGCTCAATCTCAATTGGAAAGTGCAGGTACGATAACCATCACTATGCCTATCGCTCCTGTATCAGCGTCTGCTGAAACAGTTAAAATTCTTGTGAATAATGGTGCTGGTGCAACTCTATTTACAGATTACTCTACTACACCAGTCGTAACGATGGATACCATTACATTAAACGTAGCAGCAAACGCTTCTTCTGTAAGCTTTGATATCGTAATTGTAGATGACATTTTACAAGAGTCTGATGAGGATATTACTTTCACAATAGCCAGCACTTCTGCCGGTATTTCTGCAGGTATACCTTCGGTTCATGTATTTACCATTTTAGATAACGATACACCGATCCCAACATACAACATTACGGATGTGGTTGGAGTAGATGTAGACGGTGTTGCCGATTCATTGGGCGTATACTGTAAGCTTGTTGGGGTTGTAACTACACCTCAGCTTTCTGCTACTCGTACAGACTTCTTCATCACTAATGCAGCTAACACAGCGGGATTGAAAGTGAATAGATCTAGTTTAATTGCGTACAACGCAGTTGTTGGAGATGAGATTAGAGTAATTGGTACGATTTCTCAATTTAATGGAGGAATCCAGATTGATCCAGATTCAGTAGTCGTTATCGGACCTGTTACTCCTATTGCTCCAACCTTAATTACAACAAATTTAGGAGAGAGTACAGAAGGTAGAGTGATTCGCTTAAACGATGTAGAAATTGTAGATACTACAGGTTGGCCTGCTGCTAACTTCGGAAACTTTGATATTGAGCTAGCTACAGGTGATACGGTAACCCTTCGTTTGGATTCAGATTTACTTACAAGCTGGGGACCAGCTCCATTAGGTAAGTTTGATGTGATTGGAGTAGGAGGTCAGTTTGACCCAAGCAATCCTTACACAGACGACTACCAGATCAACCCTAGAATTGGTGCAGAAATTATCCGTAAAGTGGCTAAGCTTGCTATTACTGAGGTAATGGTAAGTAGTAATGCTTCTTCTCCAATTGATGGGGATTGGTTTGAGTTAACCAACTACGGAACTACCGATATTGATTTAGATGGATTTAGTTGGGATGATGATAGTAGAACAGCGGGAAGACATGAAGTAAACACAAGCTATACCATTCAGGCAGGTGAGTCTGTTATTTTTATAGACGGTTTAGTAGCGAATGAAACAGCATGGTTAACCAGCTGGAGACAAGCTGCAACCGGATTAAGAGTGATCTCCGAAGATGAGTTTGCTCCTATTGGTTTCTCTGGATTGAGTAGCGGTGGAGATGAAGTGAATTTCTACGATGATTTAGGCCAAGTAGTTTCTGCGGTTGTTTGGGCATCTTCTGATGTAAGTGCTGGAACTAGTATCGAGTTTGATACCACAGGTACTCTAGTTGGAAACTCAGTAAGTGGTTCTAATGGAGCCTACACCTCTAACGATGGAGAAGTAGGTAGCCCAGGAAATACGGCTCCAATTGGAATTGAAGAATTCCTTTTAAATGATGTGAGTTTGTATCCAAACCCTGCTACTTCCGCAGTAAGTATCCTTACCAACGGAAACGAAGAAAAAGCAATCACAATTACTTCTCTTACCGGAAAATTAGTAGAAAGTAAAGTTTCTACTGAAGAAACAATTGAGCTAAATGTAAGTGACCTTCCAAAAGGAGTTTACATTGTTAATATTCAGATGGGTAACGCAAGTGCCTCTAGAAAGCTTATTGTTCAATAAGAAGTTTTTTTAATACAATTTTAAAGCGGGTTATCCATATCGGATAACCCGCTTTTTCTTTTTTTATATTCGCAAAAATAGAGGTTAATATAATGATCTTAAGATGGTTGGGGTGGTACTTTCTATCTTTTATCATGTAACTACATTGTTGTAGAATCATCAGTGCATTGTTAATACATCATTATCATTTCGATTAAATACTTGATAATGACGAGGGAGATGTTAGATTTGCCAAGTATTTTTTGACTTAGATCATGGCCCAAAAATTCTTTGCGTTTTTCCTTCTCTCTATCTCCTTATTTAGTTCTGTTCAAGCCCAACCAGATAGTCTGGATGTGACCACTGATATGGTGCAAGCCATAAGAACAAACCTCTTCGCTTCGGATGAAGTGAAACTATCTGAACTCGATGCAAGTACCATTTTTCAGTTGGTAAATGCAGAAGGAAAACCAGAAGCTGCAAAAGTGAATTGGGTGTTAGATTATGCCTCTTTATCCGTTTTAAAGGATAAAAAGGTTGTAATCAAGTATCTAACCAGTATAGGCGCAAAAAGGGCTGATAAAGGCATGAAAGCCGAATGGAATTATTCGGAACCTATACCGGCTACGGATATCGAATATCTTGTAGAAGACCTTCAGGGGAATGAAAAGTATGAACTTTATGTAGGTTTAATCACTAAAGGAGAAACGCCCGTTTTTGAAGGAGAGAATACCAATATTATATGGTCTGAAAAAATTAAGGTAAGAACCGATAGAGGTTGGGATTTTCTTAAATTTTTAATTCTTGTAGGCTCATTGGGTCTGTTTATTTTTGGAATGAAAGTGATGAGTGACGGACTTCAAAGAGCGTCCGGCCCAAAGCTTCGCCAAATGTTGGGCTCTATAACCTCCAACCGTGTAAAAGGGGTTGTAACTGGTTTTATGTCTACTGCTATTGTTCAGTCTTCTTCTGTTACTACGGTAATGACGGTAAGTTTGGTAAATGCAGGCTTACTTACACTCAGACAAAGTGCTGGGGTTATGATGGGAGCCAACATCGGAACAACGATTACAGCTTGGCTGGTGCTTTTATTAGGCTTTAAAGTAGATATTTCCAATTACGCCTTAATGATGATCGCCATAGGAGCTCCCTTCCTTTTTATGGCTTTCGATAAATCTAAAGAAATAGCCAATTCCATTATTGGTTTTGCCATCCTTTTTATTGGTTTACAATACTTAAAAAACACAGTTCCTGATCTGGATAAAGACTCGGATATTGTACAGTTCTTTATCAACTATAAAGACATTCCAGTACTCAGTAATTTAATGTTTGTAGGCTTAGGGGCGCTCGTCACTATTGTGGTACAATCTTCCTCTGCGGCTATGGCATTAACGCTTACGATGGTTTCTAAAGGTATTATTCCATACGAAGTGGCTTGCGCTATGATATTGGGAGAAAACATTGGAACTACAATTACTGCGGAACTTGCTTCTATTATTGGTAATGTACACGCAAAACGATCTGCTCGAATCCACTCCCTATTTAATGTAGTAGGAGTAACCTGGATGCTGCTCATATTCCCGATTTTTACTAAAATGGTAGGTTGGATAGTGGCTGGAGACGATTTTGATGCTATGAACCCTGATATGGCCGATACAGGCTTAGCTATGTTTCATACCACTTTTAACCTGGCCAACGTAGTGGTGATGATTTGGTTTGTACCTCAATTGGTTAATCTAGCGGAAAAAACAGTTAAGTCTAAAGGCGATAGCGATGAAGAATTTAAGCTTGACTATATCGGGGGAAGTTCCTTATCCGCTTCGGTAGGTTTGTTTGAGGCTAAAAAAGAGGTGGCTAAATTTGGAAGGATTACATCACGTATGTCTCAATTTACGCGGATTATTCTCAACGATCCGAATAAGAAGACGAAGGTAAAGATGACGGAAAAGATAGCCAAGTACGAGGAAATTACAGACCGAGTTGAAGTTGAGATTGCCCAGTTTTTAGAAAAGCTCGCTTCCGGGGAAATGTCTTCAAACAACAGTATAGAGGTTAGGAGTATGCTGAGTATTACCAATGATCTAGAACGTATTGGCGATATCTTTTTTCAAATGTCTAAAACCTTTGAAAGTAAAACTGAGAAGAAAGTTTACTTTGACCCTAAGCAGAGAGAGAGCCTGAACGAAATGTTGGATCTAATTGATAGATCTTTTGAGATTATGAATGAGAATCTCAATTCAGAATATGGTAAGATCGATGTGAAACAAGCGAATGATGTTGAAGAAGAACTTCAAACGCTACGAGACGACTTGAAAAAGGCTTACTTAAAGAAAGTAGAAAAAGGAGATCAGAATATCCGAGGAAGTATTATTTACAATGAAGTGTTTTCCCACATCGCCAAGATTGGAGATCACATTGTGAACATTAGCCAAGCGGTTGGTGGAAAAGTATAGAGTCTAAAAAAAAACTAACGTTTATAAAGCCTTCGTAAGGGGGCTTTTTTTATGAATTAACGTTTTATTAATAAGGATGGAGAAGTAGCGATGTTGCTTTCCTTTCCGGATCTATCTACCAGAATAAATTCAAACCGAATAGAATCGTTTGGAGGAGAAAAGGTAGGGTCGAATTGATAAAAAATATTTCCTTCAAGTGTAGGGTTTGAACCAGTAGGTGTAATGTCTGGGATAGAAGCTGCGTAAGGCACGCAAGAGTCGGGAGGAGATAACTCTACAAAAGCACCGCCAATTTGCTGAAAATACTTCACAAACAAATTGTTTAAAGCCAAAATTTCCTCACAGCTGGCATTGTCTCCAGCTTGTTCTGAGGTACCAATATCTCCATCTCCATCTGTAAAGTAGAGTTCAAAAGTTAAATCTACTCTACCGGAGCTAGGGTCAGCATCTGGTTCAGATTCATATCCTCTATATTCAAGAAAGGGTTTGTCATCAAAATTTTCGTCAGGTTTGCAAGAATATAGGAGTGCCAAACAAACCAAAGGGAATACTATTTTTGGAGAAAACTTTTTCATCTTAACTATTAACGCGCAATAAAACTAAACGTTGGCTCAAAGGGAATATTTCAAAAATAAGGTTTTCAAAATTTCTTCGCCCATTGAGTTTCAAAAAGTGGCTTTGGAACTTTTTCACTACCAGTTTCAATACAACTCCGTTTATCACGATTATGTTCTTCATTTAGGTGTAGATCCAAGCCATGTAAACCAAATAGAGGAGATCCCATTTTTACCGATTGGCTTTTTTAAAACACATCCAGTTCAAACTAGAAATTTTGTGGCAGCGCAAAGCTTTACAAGTTCTGGCACTACTGGCAATACACCAAGCGTACATCTGGTAAAAGAACCACAGCATTACATTGATGCATTTACAGCCTCTTTAGGTTGCTTTTACCCAAAATGGGATGAAATGTGTATTCTGGCACTTTTGCCCTCCTACTTAGAAAGAGAAGGCTCGTCACTGGTGCTTATGGCCGATTATTTGATTAAACACTCTAAGGATGCGGATAGCGGTTTTTATTTGGACGACTTGGAAAAGCTAAGTGAGCTATTAATGCAAAAGAGTTTACAAGGAAAAAAGGTCCTGCTTTTAGGAGTAACCTTTGCACTTTTAGATTTAGCAGCTCAATTTCCGAAATCCTTGAACTCCATTATCATCATGGAAACTGGGGGTATGAAAGGAAGAAGAAAGGAAATGATAAGAACGGAAGTACATACCGTTTTAAAGCGTGCATTTAAAGTGGATAAAATTCATTCTGAGTATGGGATGACGGAGTTGATGTCGCAAGCTTATGCCATTGAGGAGGGTAAATTTAATTGCCCGCCTTGGATGCAAGTGATAATAAGAGAAACCACTGATCCGTTTACAAGTGCATCCATTGGTAAAACGGGAGGAGTAAATATTATCGATTTGGCAAATATTGATAGCTGCGCCTTTATCGAAACACAGGATCTGGGCAGGAAACACAAAGATGATAGCTTTGAAATTATGGGAAGGTTTGATAATTCCGATATTAGAGGTTGTAATCTTATGGTTTTTTGAGACGGAACCCAGAAATAAGACTAAACGAAATAAAAAATTGAAAATGAGATTTCTATTATCCCTTTTGCTAATTACCACAACGGTTGCGCTACAGGCACAAGTATTAGATGGTAAAACCAAAGTATTAAATGAACCTCAAGGCGACCCATTATTCGAATTGAATGCAGGGGAGAAGCTATATTCTTATACAGATGATGAAGGTTGGTATAAGGTAAGAAAAGAGGTTTGGTTGGAGCCAAATGATTTGATTGAAGAGGAATATGTTTCTGAGGGAACAGAGC
>CAZAJG010000059.1:0-20056 GCA_964485405.1 uncultured Owenweeksia sp.
CTTTCACTTAGAGCCAATGAGGGGATTTGAACCCCTGACCTCTTCCTTACCAAGGAAACGCTCTACCCCTGAGCTACATCGGCAACACAGTTGTGAAGAATTGAGCAAAAAACAAGTCTTCACAAGCTTTTCCTACAACAATAAGAGGTCAACCTCTTTAATACCCAAAAAGATTCCTTCTTAATTTTTTAAGAAGGAATCTCTTATTTAGAGCGGGAAACGGGATTCGAACCCGCGACCCTCAGCTTGGAAGGCTGATGCTCTAGCCAGCTGAGCTACTCCCGCTTGTT
Source organism: uncultured Owenweeksia sp. (assembly GCA_964485405.1). Classification (GTDB taxonomy): domain Bacteria; phylum Bacteroidota; class Bacteroidia; order Flavobacteriales; family Schleiferiaceae; genus CAKZNE01. Next base: position 291 of record CAZAJG010000059.1, read on the forward strand.
TAGTAAAAAGCTCTCGCTTTTTACTCTGGCTATATCCGATTATATTCAAATAAATGTGGGGAGAGCAGGATTCGAACCTGCGAAGGTAAAACCAACAGATTTACAGTCTGTCCTCGTTGGCCGCTTGAGTATCTCCCCAACTAAAAAAAAATTTCTCTTATCCTTTTTTGATCACAAAAAGGATAAGAGAAAATGAGCCGATGGAGGGATTCGAACCCCCGACCAGCTGATTACAAATCAGCTGCTCTGGCCAACTGAGCTACATCGGCTTGCTCATGTATTAAAAAGAACAGTCCGTTTTTTAAACGGACTGCAAATGTAAAAAGAATTTAGATTGGCACAAGCGTTGTAAAAAATATTTTTTCTCAAGCGCTAATTCGAGTTTTTTCTTTGTGTTTCTTTAATTGTCTTCTAAGGGCTTCCGTAGATAAATCCGCAGCCTCCTCAAAGGACTTACATTGCTTCTTTACAACCAGATCATGTCCAGGTATATTTATCTTAATCTCAGTGATTTTGTTCTGTCTGGTATGATTGTTATCTACTTTTAAAAACACTTCACCATCTACAATACGATCGTAATACCTTTCTAATTTGTCTAACCTTCTTTGAATGTGGGTGATTAATTTTTGATCAGCAGAAAAATTTACGGATTGAACATTTACCTTCATAAGCAATTAGTCTTTTTTACTCCTCGGGTGAGCCTGATTATACATTTCTTTTAGTTGATCTATGGAATTGTGAGTATAAACCTGAGTGGCCGATAAGTTAGAATGCCCGAGCAATTCTTTAATTGAATTCAAATCTGCCCCCCTGTTTAACATGTGTGTTGCAAACGAGTGCCGTAACACATGTGGACTCTTTTTTTCTATCCCAGAAACAGAACTAATGTACTTATTTGCGATGGTATAAACAAGTTTAGGATAGAGCTTTTTTTGCTTTTGCGTGACGAAAAACCACGAGTCCTTTGTTAGCGCTCGGTTTTGCATTTCTTCTTCTAAATATAGATTTATTTCACCCACAAAAGAATCGGATAATGGCAAAACCCTCTCCTTGTTTCTTTTACCTAATACTTTTAATCGTTGTTGATCCAAATCAAAATCACCCACCCTCAGATTAATCAATTCACTCAAACGAATACCCGTATTATAGAAGGTGAGCATAATCATTCTTTCTCTTCCTGCTCTTTCCCCTTCAGGAAAATCATATTCATCCAGCAACAAGCTCATCTCTTCCTCTGCTACAACCCTCAATAATTTTTTTGACTGCTTGGGTGAAACTACTTTAAGCATAGGGTTTACCTCTATGACTTGATCTCGAATTAAGAATTTAAAAAAGGATTTGAGTGTAGAAATTTTACGATTGATGCTTCTAGAAGAAATCCGCTCCTCTGACAAATGAACCAACCATTCCCTCACCAAAGATGCATTTACCTCTTCCCAATGCGTGAAATCATGATTATGCTTAAGAAAAAGCTGAAATTCACTTACATCTGACTCATACGCCTTTACAGTATGATCAGAATACCGTTTTTGATACTTGAGATAATCTATGAAGGAAGTTATAGACATAAAAAAAGCAAGGAACGTAAAGATACGATCCTTGCTTTAATACCATATAATAAAAAGAGGTCTATTCCTCTTCTTGACGCTTATTCTGAATGTAAGCAGCTTTTAAAATCTCTTTTCTTCTTAAAACAGAAGGTTTGATGAACTGCTGACGTGAACGAAGCTGACGTGAAACTCCAGTTCTATCGTATTTTCTTTTGTAACGCTTTAACGCGCGATCTATAGATTCTCCTTCTTTTACAGAAATTACAAGCATTATCTTTTATTTTTTCGGGCCGCAAATATAATTATTTACTTTAATGAACCCAAAGATTTATTTATTTTTTCATCAATCCTTTGGAGATAACTAGTTTCTGAATTTCAGAAGTGCCTTCTCCAATAGTACACAATTTAACATCACGATAAAACTTCTCTACCGGGAAGTCTTTGGTAAAACCGTATCCACCAAATATTTGAACGGCCTCATTACAAATTCTAACGGCAGCTTCTGAAGCATACAGCTTTGCCATTGCTCCCGCTTCCGTAACCTTCTCGCCATTATTCTTTAAAGCCGCTGCCTTAAACGTTAATAGTCTAGCCGCTTCCAACTCTGTTGCCATATCAGCAAGTTTAAAACCAATAGCCTGAAAAGCAGAGATAGGTTTGCCAAATTGCTCTCTCTCTTTTGAATACTTTATGGCTGCATCTAACGCTCCTTGACCAGTACCTAAAGACAAAGCGGCTATAGATATTCTTCCTCCATCCAACACCTTCATGGCCTGGATAAAACCATCACCTTCCTTACCCAACATGTTCTCTTGAGGAATTCTGCAATTGTCAAAAATGAGCTCTGTTGTTTCCGAAGCACGCATTCCTAGCTTATCTTCTTTTCGGCCACCAGAAAATCCAGCTGTTCCTTTTTCAACAATAAAGGCAGACATACCGTGTGCATCACCCTTCTCGCCTGTTCTTACAATAACAACCGCTACGTTTCCGGTCACACCATGTGTTATGAAATTCTTAGATCCATTGATGATCCAATCATTCCCATCTTTTACGGCCGTTGTTGCCATTCCACCAGCATCGGACCCAGTTCCAACCTCAGTTAAACCCCATGCTCCAATCCATTCTGCGGAAGCCAGTTTAGGTAAATACTTTTGTTTTTGTTCTTCATTTCCAAACTGGAGGATGTGCCCAGTACAAAGGGAATTATGTGCCGCTACAGACAAACCAATCGAAGGATCAACCCTTGAGATCTCGCTGATAGCCGTTACATATTCATCATATCCAAAACCGGCACCGCCATATTCTTGAGGAACAAAAATCCCCATCAAACCAAGCTCTCCTAATTTTTTAAAAACTTCAACAGGAAAAGTCTGACTCTCGTCCCACTTCATAATATTTGGACGTATGTGTTGTTCGCTGAAATCACGAACCATATCGGCTATCATCTTTTGCGTTTCGGTAAGTCCAAAATCTAGACCAACCCCCTCGGCAGTTACTTCCATTTATAATCTTTTAAAACGTTAAGCGGTAAAAAGCATGATTCCTATTTCTACCCTTAATTAATTTGCAATTTTACTGAATTATCAACTACAATTCAATGGGAATGTGTTAAAGTAATCCCATTGCGTTTAAAATTTCTATAACGCAAAAGAGCTAAATATGTTTAAGCCTAAAATGACTTGATCCCGTGGCTTCTATAAGAATCTAGTTTACACTTAAATAAGGAAAAAGCTTTTCGTAAAGCCCCAGAGATATACCATCAATGTTTTTCAACTCCTCTAAGGATTCAAACGGCCTTACTTTCTCGCGAAACTGAACGATACTTTTTACTTGCTCATATTCTAAATAAGGATGTTTAAGCAACGTTTTGAAAGATGCTTTATTAACATTAAGCTTCTTCACTTTATCCAAGTCAATATAAATTTGATCTTTAATCGATTCTAACTTTTCAAAATTCAACCCATAAACCTCTAATAATTGGCCTTCTCGAACAAAACCACCTAGGTTTGTTCTGTACTTCAATATTCTTTTAGAAAAGGACGGGCCTATGCCTTTAATTTTGATAAGGGTAAGACTATCCGCGGAGTTAATCTCAACTAAAACGACTTCTGCTTTTTCGAATCCAGAACTATCTATCAACTTATCTATTTGAACAAACGGCAGCATTTCTTCAACTCTTAAAGAATCAAAACCATACAATTTGAAAAGCTCCCGTTTAGCAGAAAACGGACCTACTTTATTTCTGTAGTTAATAATTCGTTTGGCTTCCCACGGCTTCAAACCAGATGCTCTTAAGGTTTCTAGATTATCACGATTTATATCAAAAGACCTAATTTTTTTAACTGGAGAGGCTTTTTCCTTAGGATGATCTTTTGGGGCGATTTGAATGTAAGGTTCAACCCTTTTATACCAGGTTGAATCCATTCCATAGATTTTCAATAAATCCCTATCCTTTCTGAATTCACCTCCTTTAGCGGTATAGTTTTGTATTCTTGAAGACAGGTTTGGACTCAAGCCCAGTGCTTTAAAAACAGAATCAGAGGCCACATTTGGATCGAAAAGAAATAAAGAATGGGAAGTAGAAAGCATTTTTCTCTGCTTCTCTATTTCCCATTCTTGAATACGATTTTCAAATTTTAGAATATCTACCTTTTGGGTACTATCCTTAAAATCAAAAAACAACAAACCAAGCCAGAGTAGGAGTATAACCAACAGAAAAACAAGAATTCCATTTCTCTGTTTGGTGGTATAGCTCAAAAACTCTCTTGGCCCGTTCCACATAATGACAATCTACCTGGGTATATCGTCATTTTCAGTATAACTATCCGGCTCTTCCCTGTGAGGAGCTTTCAATACTTTTCTAAAAAAATATATGGTCATGCCCAATACAGTTCCTTGAACAATAAGCATGAAAATCAATGCACCTGTATTCATAATTACGCAGCTTTTTGACGTTTACGGTAAGCGATATATACTAGAGACGATAATCCAACAAATAAAGCCGAAAGTAATACTCTGGCGATATTAGTGAGCTTAATCTTTTGCTCTAAAGTTTCAATAACGGCAGGATCTGTAGCTGCAGCTATTTGTTCTTTCAATCCTTAGTTAGTTAACATATTGATTAATGAACCATTCGACATAGGCCATCCATTACCACTAAACAGCGAGTTAATAGCTATGCCCCATTCATTATCTACTGGAGAAAATAAAGAGCCTACAAACACCACCAGTAACATTAATGGCGTAACGTATTTGATAATATATTTAAAAATAATAGGCACTTTGATATCCGAACCTTCGTTAATCTCAGCCCAACCTTTGGTCATTCCAAAAATCCAAGCAAAAAGAATCGCTTCTGCTAAAGCAAATACAACTAAAGAGACTGTTCCCGCCCAATAGTCGTATTCATTAAATACCACCGTATCGACTGCTCCGGCACCGTCCACTTGATAAAGGAGAACCGTTGGCAAGCCAAAGGCAAGAACTATAAGCCCAAAAGTTATTGCGGCTTTGTTGCGACTAAAATCAAACTCATCCTGCATAAAGCCCATCCAAGGTGTTCCCATAGCTAGAGAAGAGGTGATTCCCGCAAAGAATAACAAACCAAACCAAAACACACCTGCCAAAGTAGCTAGGGCAGCCCCCCAGTTCTCAAACAAAAAGGGCATCGTTTGAAAAGCCATTCCAAAACCAGCATTTTCTTTTACCCAATCTATTCCTAAATAACCGGCAGCAATAGGGATTACGATTAAACTGCCCAAAACAATTTCAACAAACTCATTCGTAAACCCTGCAGAAACAGCATTTAAAGCCACATCATCTTTTGATTTTAAGTAAGCGGAATAGCAATGAATTGTTCCCATTCCTACAGATAAGGTAAAGAATATTTGCCCCGCAGCAGCGAGCCAAACCTTGAAGTTCATAATCGATCCCAGGTCGCTTGGAATAGTCCATAAAAAGTTGAAACCATCCCAGGCATTCGCATCTGGAACGGCTTCGGATGCGCCAGAGTCTCCTAAAGTTAAACTTCTAACTGCCAGGAAAGCTCCAAATACTAATAGCATTGGAACACCAATTTTGGCTGCTTTCTCAATACCACTTAGACCTCTAGATAGGATATAGGTGTTTATGACCAAGCAAATCAAGAAGAAAATAACAGCTGCATAGCCAAAATGATAAATATCTAAATACTTGAAGAAAAAGTTACTCACCCATTCGGGTGATTGTCCTCTAAACGTACCTTTTATAGATTCAAAAACATAGGACAGCGTCCAAGACTCAATGTAGAGGTAATAACAAGCTACGGCCACATTGGTGAAAATCCCGAACACGCCAAAGTATTTCCAGAATTTACGCTTGTCCATAGAGTCCAGAATGAATGGAGTAGAATGATGGCCAAATTTTCCACCAAAACGTCCCATAGACCATTCTATCCAAAGTAAGGGGATTCCCATTAATAAAAAGCAAACGAGGTAAGGAATAATGAAAGCTCCTCCTCCGTTTTGTATAGCTTGAACTGGAAATCTAAGGAAGTTACCTAATCCGACCGCGTTTCCTGCCATAGCAAGAATGAGTCCTACACGCGACCCCCAGGCTTCTTTATTTGTACTCATGAAATTTTATTCTGTAATTAACAGTGATCGATAATTCCCAAATATATAAATATTACCATATTGACAGCGTCATACTTTAGGTATGTTTGTTGAAACATTCCTTGCAATTAATAAAGTATGTCAAAAGAAAATTCAGAGGATAAGAAGTCAAAGAAAGCCCGCATCAGTAAGGCTTCTCTAAGAAAATCCTTACGCTTATATAAATATGTAAAGCCCTATAGAGGAGAGTTTTTTCTCGGAATGCTGTTTTTATTCCTCTCCAGCGCTGCCAACTTGGCATTTCCGGAGTACCTCGGAAACCTAATAGATGCCACTAACTCTGACACGATACAGGAGGATATTCAGCAAATCAGCTTAATCATTTTAGGTATTTTAGTTGCTCAGGCTGTTGTTTCTTTTTTTAGGGTAGTTTTATTCGTTAACGTTACGGAAAAAACACTCGCAGCGCTAAGACAAGCGACCTATCGCCATCTAATCAGACTCCCAATACCTTTTTTCAACGAAAAACGAGTGGGTGAATTAAATAGTCGGATCTCATCCGATATCTCCCTGCTTCAAGAGACTTTTACCACTACCCTAGCCGAGTTTATTAGGCAAATGATTATCATCTTTGGAGGGATCACAATTCTGGTATACAAATCTCCTGAGTTAACTCTTTTTATGCTTGCTGTGGTTCCAGTGGTGATGGTGGTTGCTGTCTTTTTTGGAAGATTTATCCGATCTTATTCCAAAAAGGTTCAGAAACAAGTTGCCGAATCCAACACCATCGTTGAAGAGACCTTACAAGGCATCTTCAATGTAAAAGCCTTCGCCAATGAATTCATTGAAATACTTCGATATAAAAAGAAAACAGATGAAGTAGCAAAAACAGGAAGAAAAGGTGGTATTTACAGAGGTGCTTTTAGCTCATTTATGGTATTAGGCATGTTCGGTGCTATGGTAGCCGTAATATGGAGGGGAGTGCATCTCATTTCAGAAAATGCTCTAGAGCCCGGTGAGTTATTTAGTTTTATTCTCTACTCGGCCTTTATTGGTGGATCTATTGCTGGCTTGGCTAACGTATACGCTAGCTTACAAAAAGCAATTGGGGCCACAGAGGAACTTCTAGAGATTATGGATGAACCCATTGAAGATTTAGATGAACAGCAGAGTCAATCCCAAATTGAAGGGTTTCAAGGTAAAGTTGAGTTCAAAGATGTATCGTTCGAATATCCAAACCGCCCTGATATTAAAGTGCTGAAAAAGGTTGATTTTGTGGCCAATCCTGGTGAACAGATCGCTCTTGTTGGACCAAGTGGTGCTGGAAAATCTACTCTGGTTTCTTTGCTTCTCCGCTTTTACAATCCGAAAGATGGAACGATCTATTTTGATGATAAAGCTGCTGATGACTATGGATTAAGTGAAATCCGAAATCAAATGGCAGTGGTTCCTCAGGATGTTTTTCTATTTGGAGGAAGTATTCGAGAAAACATCCTTTATGGTAACCCTAAAGCCACAGAAGAAGAAATTAGAGAAGCCGCTAAACAAGCCAACGCTTGGGATTTTATTCAAGATTTCCCGGAAGGCTTAGATACGATTGTGGGTGAAAGAGGAATTCAGCTTTCTGGCGGTCAGCGACAAAGAGTAGCTATTGCTCGAGCAGTACTAAAAAACCCACGTATTCTCATCTTAGATGAAGCTACCTCAGCATTAGACGCGGAGTCTGAAAGATTGGTTCAAGATGCATTGGATAAGCTTATGCTTGGAAGAACATCTATTGTTATTGCGCATCGCTTAGCTACCATTAGAAAAGCTCATAAAATTGTGGTGCTAGACAAGGGTGAGATCGCAGAAAGCGGAACACATGAAGAACTGATACAGATCGAAGATGGTATCTACCATAGTTTAAGTGATCTTCAATTTACAAGTTAGGCAAGTATAAACAAGAGTTTGTTCAAACAATACTCATTGTACTTCTTTATTCAAGTTTAGATTGATCTATTTTTACTCTTATGAAAAAGAAGTGGCTTTATTTGAAAAGCAAAAAGTGGTTTTTGATCACCACAAACAAATTTGTAATTGCCACGGTATCTTTTATAGTATGGATGCTTTTTTTGGATGTAAACTCCTATCTCATACACTCAGAGCTGAACCAGGAAGTTGAATCTTTACAGGAAAGCATTGATTACTACAAAAAAGAAATTACGAAGGATAAAAAGCAACTCGAAGAACTTACTTCTGATCCTGAGAAACTGGAAAAGTTCGCTCGAGAACAATATTGGATGAAAAAAAGAGGGGAAGAAATATATCTTGTTTCTGAAAGCTAATGCATCACCTTTCCAAGTCCATCACTCAACTATCATTTAATCCGTAAAAAGCATTTAAGAATAGCCGTTCAAGTAAAGGCCATTCTATCTTTACATTACCCAATTTGCCACACCTACGGATTCATAATAATTTCAGAGCTTTGCTCAAATTACTTTAGTGATCCATATGTCATCAAAAAATTTATTTGAGGAGTTTAATCCATTGGACTATGAAAGTTGGAAACTTCAAATTGAAAAAGATCTTAAAGGGAAGGATTTTGATAGTTTGTTGAGAACCACCAACGATGGAATCGAACTTCAACCCTTTTACAATGAACGACTCAAAACCGTTGAACAAGGATTTAGGAAAAATCAACAATGGAATATTGTTCAAGAAATTCTGGTTGAAGATGAAAAAGCAGCAAATAAAGAAGCCTTAACCCATCTGAACAAAGGTGCAAACAGCCTTCTTTTTTATTTGGATTCAGGATTTGACTTAACCACTCTTCTCTCCGATATATTATTGGAGCATATTCAAGTGCATTTTGTTTATGCTGGTGATGGGAATGAAGTTCTGAATCAATTGAAAAAGGTGGCTAACGTTCAAAACATTCATTATCAAAATATTTATGGATCTATTAATGTTGACTCATTTGAGAATCTAGCTCGAACAGGTAATTGGTTCCAAACTCAGGATGTGGATCTACAAAACCTACACGAACTGATTCCAAATCTCCCTGAAAACTTAAAAGGAATTTGTGTCAACACGAGCTCATTTGCAAATGCTGGCGCGAGTATAAGTCAGCAATTAGGAATAGTTTTAGCCATTTCCTATGAATATGTTCATCAGTTAAACCTAAAGAATACCCAATCGTTTTGGTTTGGTATGGCTTGCGGATCTGACTATTTTGGAGAAATAGCAAAACTGAGAGCCTTTAGGAGGTTATGGGTGTTTTTACAAGAAGAATTGAATATGGAAGCTCTTCCAGCGCATATTTATGCAGAAACTTCCACCAGAAACAAAACCATACTAGACGCAAACAACAACATGATAAGAAGTACCACCGAGGCTATGAGCGCCATAATTGGAGGGTGTGATGAATTATCTATAAAAGGTTTTGATGCGATTTATAAAGAGGAAGATGATTTTAGCAGGCGAATTGCTAAAAACCAGCAATCCATATTGCAACACGAAAGTCATTTGGATGCTGTAAAGGATATGTCCAAAGGATCTTATTTTATTGAACATCTTACAGAAGAACTATGTAAAAAAGGATGGGCGTTTTTTAAAGAAATCGAATCTCACGGAGGTTACTTAAGCAGTTTAAAAAGCAACTGGCTCCAAAACCAAATTGAAGAAATCGCCAATACCGAACAACAAGCTTTTGATGAACAAAGTAAAATCCTAATTGGAGCTAACAAGTATCAAAAAGCGGATGAAGACTTAAATGATATAGCTGTGAAAGCTCCATTCTACAAGCCTTCTTCTAAGACCACAGCAGTACAACCACTTAAAGTCAAAAGGCTTTCTGAAGAACTGGAAAAGTTATGAGTAGACATAATTTCAATAACACTTCTTATCAAAGTCGTGATCCTAAAAAGATTTCCGAAGAAATTAAGCAATGGGACACGCCAGAAGACATTAAGGTTCCCTCTCATTTTGACCAGGCGGAACTCAAAGAAATAGCGCACACGCAATTTGGCGCAGGTGTTCCCCCATATTTAAGAGGGCCCTATTCTACCATGTATGTAAGTCGTCCTTGGACAATCAGACAGTATGCTGGTTTTTCTACAGCCGAAGAATCCAATGCTTTTTATCGTAGAAATTTAGCTGCTGGACAAAAAGGGCTATCTGTAGCATTTGACTTAGCTACACATAGAGGTTACGATTCGGATCACGAAAGAGTAATGGGTGACGTAGGAAAGGCTGGAGTTGCGATCGATTCGGTTGAGGATATGAAAATTCTCTTTGACCAAATCCCATTGGATAAAATGTCGGTTTCTATGACTATGAATGGGGCGGTTATTCCTATTATGGCTTTCTACATTGTAGCGGCAGAAGAGCAAGGTGTAAAACCCGAGCAACTAACCGGCACCATACAAAACGATATTCTCAAAGAATTTATGGTGAGGAATACGTATATCTATCCTCCTTTACCTTCTATGCGTATCATCTCCGATATTTTTGAGTACACCAGCAAAAAAATGCCCCGCTTCAATAGCATTTCTATTTCTGGCTACCATATGCAAGAGGCTGGTGCTACAGCTGATATTGAACTGGCTTACACCTTAGCAGATGGTCTGGAATATATTCGAACTGGACTACAGGCAGGACTTAAAATAGATGATTTTGCTCCTCGCCTCTCGTTTTTCTGGGCTATTGGTATGAACCATTTTATGGAGATTGCTAAAATGCGGGCCGGCAGAATGTTATGGGCAAAAATTGTAAAACAGTTTAACCCGCAGAAGGAAAAGTCGATGGCTTTGAGAACCCATTGTCAAACAAGTGGGTATAGTTTAACAGAACAAGATCCTTTTAACAATGTTGCTCGCACTACCATAGAGGCAATGGCTGCTGCTTTTGGTGGAACACAGTCTTTACATACCAATTCCTTAGACGAGGCTATAGCCTTACCAACCGATTTTTCTGCTCGTATTGCTAGAAATACGCAGCTCATCATCCAAGAGGAATTAGGCATTACCAAAACCGTTGATCCATGGGGAGGCTCTTATTATGTAGAGTTCTTAACTAATCAATTGGTTGAAAAAGCATGGGCCTTAATAGAGGAAGTGGAAGAGCTTGGGGGTATGGCTAAAGCCATAGAAACGGGAATTCCAAAAATGCGGATCGAAGAAGCAGCTGCTAAAAAACAAGCTCGAATCGACTCTGGAAAAGAATGGATCATTGGCGTTAACGCTTACAGGAACGAAAAGGATGAGCCTATTGAACTTCTAGAGGTTGATAATGCCAAAGTGCGAAAAAGCCAAATTGAAAGGCTTGAAAAAATTAAAACTTCTAGAGATAATGAAAAAGTAGCACAAGCTCTAGAAGCCATTACCCAAGCTGCACAATCTGGAAGTGGAAATGTGTTGGAGCTTGCCGTTGAAGCGGCTAGACATAGAGCTAGCCTAGGAGAAATAAGTATGGCCATGGAAAAGGCATTTGGTCGCTACACAGCTACCATTCGCTCTATTTCTGGTGTGTATTCAAACGAAATGAAAAAGGACGATAAATTTGAAAAGGCCCAACACCTTACAGATCAATTTGAAGAGCTGGAAGGAAGACGGCCTAGAATAATGATTGCCAAAATGGGGCAAGACGGTCACGATAGAGGAGCGAAGGTAGTTGCAACCTCCTTTGCTGATCTTGGCTTTGATGTAGACATTGGCCCATTATTCCAAACCCCTGCTGAAGCTGCAAAGCAAGCCATTGAAAACGATGTGCATATACTTGGTGTTTCTTCTCTTGCCGCAGGCCACAAAACACTTGTGCCTCAGGTTATTGAAGAATTAAAGAGGCAAGGAAGAGAAGATATTATGGTTATTGCAGGTGGTGTTATTCCTCAAAACGATTATCCTTTTTTGTTTGATCAAGGTGTTGTTGGTGTATTTGGACCAGGAACCATTATTCCCGATGCTGCGGCAAAAATCCTTGATATTATGATTGAATTGCGCAAAAATTAAGTAAGATATGTTTGGAAAGCTAGGAAATATGATGGGCAACATTCAAGAAGCTCAACGAAAAATAGAAGAGACGAAGGCTCGATTAGATACTATTCAAGTTCAAGAAAAGTCTAGTAACGATAAAATTGAAATTACCATTACGGCTAATCGCCAAATCAAGGATTTAAAAATTGATCCGTCCCTGCTCAAAGATACTGAAGAGCTAAGTGATAACCTGATCTTAGCGCTGAACAAAGCGATTCAAAAAGCAGGAGATGTAAATGAAGCAGAGATGAAAGGAGCTGCTGCTGGAATGATGGACTTACCTGGAATGGACAAACTGTTTAAATAGTTCATCTTGGCAGATTTCATCAATCCAAAGGCTGACCACTTTAAAAAATTTAAACCCAGTTTACCGGATTTAAACACTCTTTTAGATTCTATTAAGGCAGGTAAAATATCTTCCTTAAGCAAAGCATTAACGCTTGTAGAAAGCAAAAAAAAGGAGCATCGGCAACTAGCTGATGAACTCGTTGAAAAAGCATTGCCTTTTAGTGGAGGATCTCTACGAATTGGCATTACAGGTGTGCCTGGTGTTGGCAAAAGTACCTTTATCGAAGCATTTGGGGAGTACTTAACTTCCATTGGTAAAAAAGTAGCTGTATTGGCCATAGATCCCACCAGCACCAAAAACAGAGGAAGCATACTAGGCGACAAAACTAGGATGGAGCGGCTTTCGGTAAACCAAAATGCATTCATCCGTCCTTCACCATCCTCTGGCTCTCTGGGTGGAGTGGCGCATAAAACCAGAGAATCTATCCTGCTTTGTGAAGCCGCTGGTTTTGATGTAATACTTGTAGAAACGGTAGGCGTAGGTCAATCTGAAACCGAGGTGAAATCTATGGTTGACTTTTTTATGTTGTTGATGCTTGCTGGCGCGGGAGATGAGCTGCAAGGCATAAAAAGAGGTATTATGGAGATGGCAGATCTTTTAATCATCAATAAAGCAGATGGAGACAACGAAAGAGCTGCAAAAATAGCTAGTGTAGAATATAAAAGGGCGTTGCATCTCTTCCCTCCCAATACAAACGCTTGGATTCCTAAAGTGACTACCGCCTCCGCTCTTCATCAAAAGGGTATGCAAGAAGCCTGGGAGATTATGCTGGAGTTTGAAAACCAACAAAAGATTAAAGGTTATTTTGACACCAACAGAAATGATCAAAACATTCGATGGTTTGAAAGTTGGTTAAATGATAGTTTTTTGCACTTGCTGTTATCCGATCACAGAGATGAAATCGAAAAGATAAAATATGACATTACCTTGTATAAATTAAGTGTTTCTAAGGCAGTTAATTTATTACTAAGTCGATTTAAAACCTAAGGACAAGCAACTCACTTTGAAGAAATTAACGGATTGGAGATTCTTTTTATTCAATTCAAATATGCTTAAGCGCACATTTCTTGGTAAGTTTTCAAGCTCGTCAGGAACCAATAACAAATTATAGAATGCTTCAAATTCCATAATTATTACCTAAGCCAACGGAATTATTAGTAAAAAAGAGTTAAAAATCCCTACGTACTTCAGCCTTTAAAAAGCCTAGAGCCTTACGCGTAGGATAACTCTCCATTTCCATGGTGCGATTGAGAAGTGTTTTACTGAGTTGCACTCCATCCGCTTTAGGATCTAGCTCTTCTGCTACATTGTTTATGATCCCTACGGTGGCAGATTTTGATCTAACAATAAGCTTCCAAGCTTCTTCGCTCATGTAAATCTGTTGGGAAAGATTGTGTTCAAATTCTAGCTTTATTGAATCCACTAAGAGTCTTCGATACTGTTGCACCGAAAGACCTTTGGATGAAACACGAAGAAGAAGTCTTTCTGGTGTTATCCTTTCTAAAAACATAGAGACCCTCTCGTACGCCTGCAATCGAATTGGAAGAGCACTCTTTTGAGTCTCTTTTTTTAGAAAATAAGATCTTCTTTTCTCCTCATTCTCCATGAAGTTGGATAACATCATGTAGCAAAGCAGCAATAGAAAAATAGAAGGTAGAGAGTATTTTAGAATTTCGACTACTATTTCCATATTAAATGATAGGGTTTAAGAATTTCCAAATATCGTAAAAAACAGAAACCATGGAATAGTGAAATTTGTAGTTTTGCTTTTTTAAGGGCTTTCTATGACAAAACTTATTTCTGATCGCATTCAAGCACTCTCCGAATCTCAAACTATCGCCATGAGTAGAAAGAGCCGTGAAATGAAAGAGCAAGGTATTGATGTGATCAGTTTATCCTTGGGTGAACCGGATTTCAATACGCCTGATTTTATCAAGGAGGCAGCTAAGCAAGGAATAGACCAAAACTACACCTACTATCCGCCTATAGCCGGATATAAGGATTTGAGAGAGGCCATCTGTGGAAAGTTTAAAAGGGATAATGGACTGGACTTTACACCAGATCAAATTGTTGTTTCTACTGGTGCCAAACAAAGCATTGCCAATGTAATGCTCTGCACCGTTAATCCAGGCGATGAAGTGCTCTTACCTACACCTTTTTGGGTTTCTTATAAAGAATTGATCAAATTGGCGGGAGGCGTTGCCGTTGAAATTCCTACTTCTATTAAAAATGACTTTAAAGTTACTGGAGCCGAGTTAGAGGAATTCATCACCGAAAAAACTAAGATGCTCATTTTCAGCTCTCCTTGCAATCCTTCTGGGAGTGTATATACAGCAACGGAACTCGAAGACATTGCTAACACCTTGGCAAATTATGATCATATCATCACCGTGTGTGATGAAATATATGAATTGATCAACTTTGAAGGAAAACACACCTCGCTCGCTTCATTTGCGAATGTGAAGGATCGCGTTGTAACGGTAAACGGTGTGTCTAAAGCTTTTGCTATGACAGGCTGGAGATGTGGATATATTGGTGCTCCTCTGTGGTTGGCTAAAGCTTGTGATAAAATGCAAGGGCAGTTTACATCTGCCACATCCGGAATATCACAGAGAGCGGCTCTTGCTGCAGTAAAAGCAGATCCTTCGCAAGTAGGATATATGAAAAAGGCATTTCTAAAGAGGCGCAAACTTGTCTCTGAACTCTTATCAGAAGTTCCCGGTTTTGAAAACAATATGCCAGAAGGAGCCTTCTACTTTTTTCCAAGAGTTGATCAACTATTCGGAAAAAAAGCAGAAGATCATCAGATTGAAAACAGCAATGACTTATGCATGTATATATTGGAAAAAGCACATGTGGCTCTTGTTCCTGGCGAAGCTTTTGGCAGCCCTGGCTACATTAGGCTTTCTTATGCAGCGTCAGAAGAGAGCCTAAAAGAAGCTTTGAAAAGAATTAAAGTTGCCGTTTCTAACTTAAAATAATAGAATGAAAGCATTAGATATGTTTGGCCTTTTTGAAGGTTGTATCTCTGATTATCACGTAAAGGACGATGTAGACACAAGTCTAAATAATCCATTTGAAGAAGATGACTTTCGGAATCTATTATACCGTAAAAACTGGATCGACACGGTTCAGTGGCACTTGGAAGATATCATCCGAGATCCAATGATCGAAGCAGGTGAAGCACTTAAAATCAAAAGAAGAATAGACAGCAGCAATCAAGACAGAACCGATTTGGTTGAAAAAATTGACGATCACTATCTAGCTGTTTTTGATAAAGTTTCTCAACAAAAATCTGCGCGTTTAAATACGGAGAGCCCAGCCTGGGCGATTGATCGTCTTTCTATCCTAGCCTTAAAAATATACCATATGGAAGTTGAGGCTAAAAGGAATGATATTGAAGTTGAGCTTCAGAAGAAAAATGATTTTAAGCTTCAGACTTTACGCACTCAGAAACAAGACCTAACCACTTCTATTGATCAGTTATTGGAGGATTTAGGGAATGGTAGTCGGATTATGAAAGTGTACAGGCAAATGAAAATGTACAATGATCCTGAGTTAAATCCAGTTCTTTACGGTCAAAACAAAGCTTAGCAAAGTGCGGCTATTGGTTTTCCGGTTTTCTGCCTTAGGCGATGTGGCTCTTACCGTTCCGGTATTACAGAGTTTAAAAACGCAATATCCTGAGTTAGAGATTACCATTGTTTCCAGGCCTTTTCTAAAAAGCTTATTTGAACCTTTAGATGTTAATTTTCATGCTGTAAATCCAGATCATTACAAAGGGCTACTTGGATTACACAAACTCTACAAGGAGCTTAAAAAAGAGTATCATCCAGATAAAATAATCGACCTTCATTATGTTATTCGAACTCGAATAATCAGTCTGTTCTTTAAACTGTCTGGAACGCCCATATTTCATTTGAACAAGGGCCGGAAGGATAAAAAAGCACTTACCAGAAAGGTAGATAAGGTGAGAAAAGTACTACCGCATACTACACAACGGTATTCTTCTGTTTTTGAGGACGCAGGGTATTCTCTTGACTTTAATCCCAAAAGTGCGGTTTCACTTAATTTTGAGAATACAAAGACCTCAATATTATCCGACTTAGCTTCAAAAAAAATTCTGATCGGAATCGCTCCTTTCGCTTTTCATAAAGCAAAAATGTGGCCTTTGTCAAAAATGACGCAACTCATTGATGAGTTGTATCTTCAAGGTTTTGGTATAGTACTATTTGGTGGCCCTGATGAAAAAGAGAAATTAGATACTCTAATCAAGTATCCTAAAAGCATAATTAATACTGCAGGCAAACTCAAATTCAATGGAGAAATTGACGTAATGAAACAGTTAAACCTTATGATAGCCATGGATTCGTCTAATATGCATTTGGCAACATTAGCCGGAATTCCTGTGGTAAGCATTTGGGGAGCAACACACAGCAATGCCGGTTTTGGGCCATTAGGAGATAACCATGCTAACAAAGTAGAGATACATACAAACGATCTAAACTGTAGGCCTTGTTCGGTTTATGGAAACATAGAATGTTTTAGAGGCGACTACGCTTGTTTGCAACAAATAAGCACAGAGATGGTTATGGAAAGAATAAAGAAAGTACTTAGATGACCCTAAAGGAAATCAGAGAGTATCTAAATCTCAAGATCTACAAAATTAAAACTCCAGTACAACGGATACTGAGGATTAGCAGCATTATAGTGGCTTCTATTGTAGTTTTTAGTCTGATTTATTATCATGGATTCTTCATTACTCATTCAGAAAGAGAGGTAATAACCACCATTATAAAAGTGGGACTTGGTTTTTATATGTTTAAGTATCTCATGCGATTGGTATTGAGCTTCCGCCCTCTGCAGGACATAAAAGCGACTATCCCCGAGGGTGTGTTAATGCTCCTTGTATTTCTAAACTTTCTTTTTGCCAAGCTTCTCGGGTGGCATATGATTCACAGCATCGGTGAACTATTAAACCTGGAGAATTTGGAACTATTCTTTGCTATGGTGATCCAAATTTATTTTGCCATCATTCTGATCAATGAAGTTGGGCGGGCAGGTAACTTGATTTCTAATCTAAACCTTTCTCCACCTACCCTTTTAATCTCATCTTTTTTAGTTCTCATAATTGTTGGAACAGGGCTTCTAATGCTTCCACAAATAACCGTTTCTGGTGAATCCATGCCTTTTTCTGATGCATTGTTCACCTCCATATCTGCCAGTTGTGTAACTGGTTTAGTGGTAGTAGACACGGCTACTTACTTCACCGTTAAAGGACAATTTATTATCATGATGCTCTTTCAGTTTGGAGGATTAAACATTATCTCATTTGCCGCTCTATTCGCCTTGTTTGCTCGTCAGTCTATCGGTATAAAACATCAGAATATTATTAAGGATAGTTTGAATGTAGATTCTTTAAATGCGAGTTCCTCCTTATTTCGAAAAATATTTACTTTCAGCATAACAATTGAACTCATTGGAGCGGCTCTTATCTTTCTAAGCTGGGGAGGTGGTGTTGAATTCAAGTCCTTAACCGATAAGGCTTTTAATTCTTTATTCCATAGTATTTCAGCTTTTAATAACGCAGGCTTTTCTCTTTTTAGCAATGGGCTATTTGAAGATGGCTTAAGAGACAGCTACGCCCTCCATTTTATTGTAGCCATTATTATTATACTCGGTGGAATTGGCTTTGCCGTTATCAGAGATGTATTGGATGTAAAACAAAATAAAAAAGGCAGAAAAAGAAGACACGCTTTAAAACTGAACAGTAAAATAGCGCTTATAGGCTCCACTGTTTTAATCTTTGTTGGCTTTTTTATCCTCTACTTGTTTGAACATAATAATACGATGGCTGACAAATCCACTTTCGGAAAGATTACGGCCTCATTTTTCCAATCCGTAACTTCCCGTACAGCTGGTTTTAATACAGTAGATATCGGTGCACTAGCTGCGCCTTCTCTTATTTTCTTAATCTTTTTAATGTTTATTGGCGCCTCCCCAGGATCTACCGGAGGCGGTATAAAAACAAATACTTTTGTCATCGTTTTTTTAGGAGCCATCAGCACAGCAAGAGGTAAAGGACGACTAGAACTCTTTAGAAACACCATTCCTTTTGATTTACTAAACAAAGCTTTCCTTATTTTTCTCTTCTCTATTGCCTTTATTTCTCTAGGGATTTTTGGTTTGGCTATAACAGAGCCCGATAAAGACTTGCTAGCCCTTTCTTTCGAAGAAGTTTCAGCTTACTGTACAGTGGGGCTAAGCACAGGAATAACAAGTGATATTAGCCCTACAGGACGAATTATTATCATGCTCAGTATGTTTTTAGGGAGAATTGGAACCTTATCCCTAGCTTTTGCGTTAGGTAAGAAAAAGAAAAAAGTAGTGTATAAATATCCGAAGACCAATATTATGGTTGGGTGAAACTCTTAGAGTGATATTATCTAGTACATTTGCACACATTTTTGTAGGATTATGAGCGAGCATGTAAAACCTTACACAGCAGAAGGAAGCAAAAAAGAACAGGTAGCTGAAATGTTTGATAATATTTCGCATCGATATGATTTTCTAAACCACTTTCTATCTTTAAATATTGATAAAGGATGGAGAAAAAAGGTGGTAAAGATGGCCTCTTCCGGCAAGCCTAAAGCTATACTAGATGTAGCAACAGGAACCGCAGATTTAGCTATTGCTTTGACCAAAGCTAATCCGGAGAAGATTGTAGGTATCGATATTTCTGCCGGTATGCTTAGTGAAGGTCAAAAGAAGTTGGAGAAAAAAAATCTGACCTCTATCATAACTTTACAACAAGCAGATTCTGAGAATTTACCCTTTCCTGATAATACGTTTGATGCTATCACTGTAGCCTTTGGTGTTCGAAATTTCGAAAATCTTGAGAAAGGTTTAAGTGAAATGCAGAGAGTGCTTAAAAAGGGTGGAAAATTATTGGTTCTTGAGTTTTCTCAACCTACCAAATTCCCATTTAAACAACTCTATCGTTTTTACTTTAAAAACATATTACCAGGTTTGGGTAAAATGATTAGTAAGGATAGCAGTGCTTACACCTATTTACCTGAATCGGTTGACGCATTTCCATACGGTGATCGTTTTATCTCAATCTTAGATAAGCTTAAATTTCAAAAATCCTTTTACAAACCCGTTACTTTTGGTGTAGCCATGATTTATGAAGCTACAAAATAAAGGCAGATCTCTACCGTTTCAAGTGTTGTGAAAAAATCTCAATTCCTCTATATTATCC
>CAZAJG010000060.1:0-19229 GCA_964485405.1 uncultured Owenweeksia sp.
GGCTACAAATATAATTTACAAATAATTGATTTTCGCTTAAAATAAATGTTGTTCTGCATGATAAGAGGATCTAACTAGTGGACCACTCTCTACATACTTAAAACCCATATCGTTACCAATTATTTTGTACTTCTCAAATTGCTCGGGTTCAATAAACTCTGCTACCGGCAAATGCTTAGGAGTAGGTTGTAAATATTGCCCTAAAGTAATAATATCTACATCCGCCTTCCTTAAATCTTCCATAGAAGAGATTACTTCATCTTCTTTTTCTCCTAGTCCTAACATAATTCCACTCTTGGTTCTAGGAAGACCACTTTCTTTCAAATATTTTAAAACACCTAAACTCCTATCATACTGAGCTTGGATTCTTACTTTTCTTGTAAGCCTTCTAACTGTTTCCATATTATGACTCACAATTTCAGGAGCTACCTCTGCTATTCTATCAATATTGATGGTTTCTCCTTTAAAGTCGGGTATTAAGGTTTCCATAGTTGTTTCCGGGCTCATTCTTCTCACGGCTTTTACCGTTTCAGTCCAAATTATGGAACCACCATCCCTAAGGTCATCTCTATCAACAGAGGTTAAAACACAGTGTTTTACATTCATTAATTTCACAGAACGCGCTACTCTTTCTGGCTCATCCCAGTCTACCGCATCAGGTCTCCCCGTATTTACAGCACAAAAGCCGCAACTTCTAGTGCATGTATTACCTAAAATCATAAAGGTAGCGGTTCCTGCTCCCCAACATTCACCCATATTTGGGCAATTTCCACTCTCACATATGGTATGAAGTTGATAGTTATCTACCAACTTCCTCACATTTTTATATGTATTACCTGTAGGTAATTTTACTCTTAGCCATTTGGGTTTTTTCACCCTTTCTTTAGGCTGTGTCACTTCCATCAAATTCATTTTAATCTTTCTTGTAACCGAAATTTACAGCAATATAGAATTGTAAAAATCCAAATTCATTTATATCCTCACCACCATCAGCTTCATAAAAAATTGGAGCTTCTCTAAAAAAGTAGTCATAACTCACTCCGGCTTCTAAAGAGGTTACTTTTCTATCCAAAAAGTCAAAATCAAATATGAATCCCGCCTTTGCGTAGATCCCTGGAAGTAATTTGGTTTCACCTATTCCTTGAAAAAAATTGGCTTCACCATAAATATTAGACCCTCCATGTTCAATATGGTTGTATCGAACCGTAACTAATTGTGAAGAAACAGCTCCTCCAACCGAATCTGGTTGTAAAATCTGCATATATATTGGCTTCAATAAGCCCCAAGAAACTCCACCACTATAAACCGTGGCGATAGAAATCGTTCCCTGATCTGTCTTGTCAAAACGAATGGATTCATAGATCAACCCTGTACGCACTGTATAAAGAGAGTTTTCTCTGCCAAACACGTGTCCCCTAGAATTACTAAAAAACGGATTAGGTGTTCTTACTTCTTTTGGATGTCTGAGCTTAGAAATGTCCATTTCAAATCCAAGTTTATTAAAACCATCTAAATACTTGAGGTACCTTCCATTTATAGCATACCCTCTAGAATGTCCTATTACTCCAAATGTATACTCTCTGTCATAAACAACTCTTTTAAAATCTGCAGATGTCCCCAACTGAGAATAGCCCAAGATGGGCAGGAGGGAAATTGCGGTTAAAAAGAGTATTCGTTTAAGCATCCAGTACTTGATTCAAAGTTTTTGGTTTAATATCCATGTGAGAAGCACTATAAATACACTTACCGTCTTTTATGAGAAGGATTTGTGGAGACTCGTGCATCACTTCATATTTTTCTGCAATTTCATTTGAAACATCTCGGAAAGATATGAGATCCAAAAAGTATATGGGAAAAGTATCCTCTTGATAATCCCAGTCTCTTGAAAACCTACCTAGAGCCATCTGACTTATAGAACATCTTCGGCTATGCTTAAAAATAAGTACGCCTTTATTAAATTCAAAAGACTTAGAGTCAACCTCTTTAAGCTGCTCTTTGTTCGATAATTCGATGTACTCCATTAACAGTTAACAGAATCGGAAACCGCAGGAGATTGAGAGTATGCCGGACATTTTTCACCGGATCCACAAGACTGAGCTACTATCGCTAACAGGACAATAGCTAAAATTCCCATTACTTTCTTCATAAATTCTTTAATTAAATCTTCGAAACTAGGCAAAGTTAGTTAATTTGCCTCATTGCCTATCGTGTATTTATTTAACTATAAATAAAACCAATTATTTTATTATGAGCTCCGCATCTCCTTCTATTGACCCTTCTTGGTTGGAAGTGTTGCACCAAGAATTTGAAAAAGACTATTTCAAAAGTTTAAAGTCTTTTTTGGTTCAAGAAAAATCTACCCACAACGTATTCCCTCCTGGATCAAAAATATTTGCAGCCTACAACAACACGCCTTTCGATCAAGTTAAAGTAGTTATAATTGGACAAGATCCTTACCATGGTGTGGGTCAAGCTAATGGTTTGTCTTTTTCCGTAAACCTTGGTGTTAATCCACCTCCATCCTTAAAAAACATTTACAAAGAGATGCAAAGTGACCTTGGGCTGAACATTCCAAATCACGGAGACTTAAGCTCATGGACCAAAGAAGGAGTCTTAATGTTGAATACGGTTCTTACAGTTCGAGAAAAAAGTCCAGGTTCACACCGTGGTCAAGGCTGGGAAACGTTTACAGATCAAACTATTTCTACTTTATCTGCTCAAAAGGAAAATCTAGTTTTTGTTTTGTGGGGAAAGTTTGCACAAGGGAAAAAAGAGATTATTGATACCGATAAACATTTTATAATCGAATCCCCTCATCCTTCTCCATATTCCGCAAGTAGTGGCTTTTTTGATAGTAAGCCTTTTTCAAAAGCCAATAACTTTTTAAAATCTAAAGGACTTATTCCCGTTAATTGGGAGTTACCATGAAATTTATTTTTTTCTTATTTTTAATATCAACCACTGCCGTTGCTCAAAAGCCTGCCTTTAGCGTAAATATTTCTGGAAAAATAGATTTAAAGATTAGGAAGCAAATTCAAAAGGTTGGAGAAGAGGTTACCGACTCCCTATCCGCAAGATTAGCTTCTGAAAAAATAAAAAATACGCTTTATACCAATGGGTATTACTTATCCAAAGGAAATTTAATACTTGATGCAAATAGTTGGGTTTTAAACGTTGAGAGCGGTCCATCTTTTAAATGGGGAGATTTCCGCTTAACCACTCCTGATAATTTCACACTTATTTTTCCGACTGTAGACAAGCTGGAAAATTCAAAAGTTAATTCGGAGAATTTCAATGCCTTTGTTTCGAACTACTTAAACTATTTGGAAGATAATGGTTATCCTTTTGCTCAAATCAACATTCCGAACTATAAGATAAGCAATGACAGTATATCCGGTGAGTTACTTCTAAACCCAGGTCCTTTTATCAGTTTAGATAGCTTGGTAATCAAAGGGTATCAAAAAATTGATAAGAAAAAGTACCGCTACCTATTTCTCTTCAAAAAGGGAATGCCTTACAGCGAATCTTACGTTAAAGGCCTTGAAAAACAAGTGAACCAAATTGAATATCTAAAACTTAGTCGCCCACCAGCTATTGCTTTTTCTAAAAATAAAACCTTGCTATATCTCTATTTAGAAAATGTGGAAAGCAACCAAATTGATGGAGTAGTAGGTTTAAACACAGAGGAAAATGGAGATGTATCTATTAATGGTGACTTTAACCTTAGGCTCTTAAACACTTTACATAAAGGAGAGGAGATGAAAGTTAGATGGCGAAGACCGGATGATAATGTTTCTGAACTAGATCTCGATTTTACTCTTCCGCTCATATTCAACACTCCTTTTTTTATCAATGGTAACCTCAATATTTTCAGGCAGGATAGCCAGTTTGTGAATACGAAAGCTCGAGGCTTGATAAAATACCTGATTCAAAGTGGTACTTTTTTGAGTTTCGGTATAGATTACCATGCTTCAAATGTTTTGAGTGAAAACGTTGAAATCAATTCAAATTTCGGTTCTTTTTCAACAGTAGCGTATAAATTTGGATATGAAAGAATGAATGTAGACCGCACCTTAATCCCCACAAAAGGCAATATTCTTGCGGCTTATCTCTTTACCGGATCTAGAAACTCAAACAATGTAAATACACGTCAATACGGTTGGAGTTTTAAAAATCAATACCACCTTCCTTTATTTAGAAGTCAAGTTATTATGTTCGGCTTAAATAGTGAAGGCTTAGTAGGAGATGATTTATTCCAAAACGAACTATTTAGAATAGGTGGATTAAAAACGTTGAGGGGCTTCAACGAACAGAGCATATTTGCATCCACTTATGCTATAGGTACTATTGAGTATAGATATATGATTGGTGAATTTGACTATTTGACTGTTTTTTCAGATTTAGCTTTGGCTAATAATCAAGCCGCTGGAACGGAAAATAGATTTTATGGTTTAGGTGCTGGTATTAACTTTAGAACCAATGGCGGAATTTTTTCGTTATTCTATGCGGTGGGGCGAGATGATCAAAATCCCTTTGATTTTAGAACCTCTAAAATACATTTCGGCTACATAAATCGTTTTTAATGAATGATTGGAGATAAATTTGCCATCTTTAAGCCTAAACAAAGAATCTGAAAAAGCTGTAAAGAGCAGACACAAATAGAATTAAATGACAAAATCAGGTCTTTATCGAATTATTATCTTTTCCCTTGTAGTACTTACGTTTATCACTTCATGCACTACGAGAAAGGGATTTCAGGCAAGTAATATCAATTACATATACAACACTCGAGATCTTGCACTACGCCCATATTTTAAAATCTATCATTTAAACGATAGCGTAAGCAGAATTTACTACAGACTAAACAGTACCGATCTTTTATACATGCGAGAAGCGGAAAGTAATCCTTATAAGGCCAGCTTTAACCTGACCTACAATCTCGTACCTAGCTTTGAAATAACAACGGTTTTAGATAGCAATAGCTTCTCTTTTTCGGATGAAGAAATTCAACCTCCTCAAAAAGCTTTGATGGGTTCTTTTGATGTAAAAACACCTCCAACCACAGATAAGAATTATGTATTACAAGTAAGTATGACTGACTTGAATCGGCAAATAAGCTTTGAAAACTTTTTAAGAATGGATAAAGGCCATTCAAACACACATCAAAATTTTTTACTTACCGATACTGTAGACAACGTTATTTATAAAAACCATATTCCTAGAAATGTTCCGTTTAAAATAAAGTACAACCGAGGGAACACCCCAAGGTTTTTTGTAAGCTTTTACAAGCGTGATTTCCCTGTTGCTCTTCCTCCCTATTCTAGTGCTGCTCCAGAATCTTTTGAATTAAATCCGGATACTACCTTTTTGGTTGGAGCGGATCAAATCATACGTTTTAATCAAAACGGCTTTTATCACTTTCGTTTAGATACAAATAGCTGGGACGGTTTTACGGTATATTCTTTTTACGATGCATTTCCTTACATCGCTAAACGCGATCACTTGGGCCCGCCACTGCGCTATCTCACTACAAAAAGAGAATATGATAAGTTACTTGAAGTAAAAGGAGAATCTCAAAAAACAAAAAGTACAGCAGATGAATTTTGGCTGGATAGAGCTGGAAGCATCGAACGTTCTAAAATATTGGTAAGCTCGTATTACTCTAGAGTGCAAGAAGCCAATATGTTTTTTAGCTCTTATTTAGAAGGATGGAAAACGGATAGAGGAATTATTTATGTTGTGTACGGGCCACCAGACAAAGTATATCGATCATCAGCGGGAGAGGCATGGGTATACGGTGAAGAAACCTCTTCCCTATCGTATTACTTTAACTTTCTAAAAGTGAGCAACCCCTTTAGTGACAATGACTATTCTTTAAACCGTATGAACGGATATAGATATGGTTGGGGGCAAGCCATAGAATCATGGCGAAATGGAAGAATTTACAACTCAAAAGATATAAAACGTGAGCAGGACGAGTCTGACCAAAACAACTACAGACAAAGACTTCCTTATAGGTACTAGACCCGTAATTGAGGCCATTGAAGCTGGAAAACAGATCGATAAAATATTTGTTCAAAAAGGTTTAAAAAGCCAAACTTTTCAGCAATTACAACCTTTAATCAAAAAGCACGGTATTATTTACCAGAGTGTGCCGATTGAAAAACTCAATCGAATCACAAAGAAGAACCATCAAGGGATTATTGCTTTTGTTTCGCCCGTAACTTTTCAAAGTATTGATGAAATTATAGCTAGAAGCTTTGAAGAAGGTGAAGATCCTTTCATCCTAATTTTAGATCGAATAACGGACGTTCGAAACTTTGGCGCTATTTGCAGAACTGCAGAATGTACTGGGGTTCAAGCAGTAGTAGTACCTACACGAGGTGGAGCACCGGTAAACTACGATGCCTTAAAAACGTCCGCAGGAGCTTTGAACCATCTAGCTATCTGTAAAGAAGAAAATTTAAAAAATACCATCGCTTTTTTAAAGAATAGTGGCTTAAAAGTAGTGGGATGCACAGAAAAGGCTGAAAACACTTTGTACCACGAAGATTTAAGCGGCCCATTAGCTATAATTATGGGGTCTGAAGAAAATGGAATCTCGCCTGAATACCTGAAATTATGCGATTTTAGTGTAAAATTACCCATGAAGGGTAAGATTGGATCACTAAACGTATCGGTAGCCACAGGAGCTATTTTATATGAAGCCATTCGTCAAAAAGAAACTGCTCTTTCCTAAATCACATTATATGAAGTATTTTCTATTTCTATTCTTATTGTTTTCCTTTCATATACAAGCACAGTTTAGATGTCAAGATGTAAAATCTCACCATCAAGCTTTTCACAGTAAAGCTTTAACACCTTCTATTAACAATAATGCTAAGAGCGATACTGTAGATATTCTAAATTATCACTTGGAATTAGATTTATACTCGATTGCATCTCAACAATTGAAAGGCAGATGTGATGTGACACTTACTCCTAAAATGAACGGAGTTGGTAGTTTAGAACTGGATTTACTGGAACTTCAGGTAGACTCCATACGCTTAAACAATAGTTTACTTAACTACAATTATAACGACACCCTCATCCGAGTTTATTTGGGAGCCAATTATACACCTTCTGATACGCTTACTTTATCGGTTTACTATCAAGGTTCTCCTCAGGGAGATGCTAGCGGTTGGGGTGGTTTTCACTTTCAGAATGGATATTATTTTAACCTAGGTGTTGGTTTTGCTGCAGATCCACACACTTACGGTAGAGCTTGGTTTCCATGCTTCGATAATTTTGTAGAGAAAAGTACTTACTCTTTTTCGGTTCTCACCAAGAGTCCAAACAAAGCCTATTGCAATGGTATCAAATTAGGTCAAACTACAGTTGGTCAAGATTCGTTGACCACGGATTGGTTATTAACAGATAAAATCCCTACATACCTCGCCTCCGTTGCCGTGAGTAACTATCAAGAGTTAAACGATTTGGTAAATGCGAACTTAGGGAGTATTCCTATACAGCTTATGGCCAAAGCTCAAGATACCGCAAACCTCAAAGCTTCTTTTCAAAATCTAAAAGCTACCATAACGGGTTTAGAGGATTACTTTGGAGATTACCAATGGCAAAGAGTAGGTTACGCCATAACAACGGTTGGCGCTATGGAACATGCTACCAGTATACATTATCCTATTAGTTTAGTGGATGGCACTTTAAATGGTGAGGACATCATGGCGCATGAATTGGCGCACCATTGGTGGGGGAATTTAGTGACCTGCAAAACTGCCGCAGATATGTGGATTAATGAAGGTTTAGCGGAGTTTTCAAGCCATCTCTATTTAGAAAAAGTTTACAACCGCAACCGGTATTTAACAGAAGTGAGAAACAATGGTTTTCAGGTTTTAAACAATGCGCATAAACAGGATAATGGCTATCGTGCTATTTATGATTTACCACATGAGTATGTTTATGGATTTCATGTGTACCAAAAGGGAGCTATGGTAGGCCATAATTTGAGGGCTTATTTAGGCGACAACCTGTTTTTTAGCGGGGTTACAAGCTTGCTCTCAAACAATGCTTTTAAGAATCTTTCTACCACCGAATTTAGGGATCAATTATCTGCAATTACGGGGACTCCTTTAAACGATTTCTTTGATGGTTGGGTTTTAAATCCAGGGTTTCCTTCCTTTTCCGTTGATTCAAGCTCTTTCTCTGCCCAAAATGCATATGTAAAGATTGTTCAACATACTCGAGAAGCTCCAAATTTTTTTCAAAATATACCCGTTGAAGTAACCTTTTTCAGTGCTTCTGGAGACACCACCAGTCGGGTGCTTACCGTTAATGGGTTTTCAGGAGCATCAAGCTTTGGTAATTTACCTTTTACTCCCGTTTTTGCATTAGCCGGGTTTAGTGGAAAATTGTTAAGCGGTGATACTTATGATAAGCTAAAGCTGGATCAGGTAAAAATTTACAATGGAGCATACAGCAAAATGCGTTTGCAAGTAAAATCGGTTACAGATTCTGCTAACGTAATTGTAATGCAACATTGGGCGGGTGCTCATAATAAGGTTGCTCCAGGAAAGGATTATCGAATTTCGAATGGTCGATTTTGGAGTGTTCGATCCAATAATATTCAGAATGCCGATATCACAGCAAGAATCAACTATGAACTTGGAGCTGGTGGACTGGATGAAGATTTATTTACAACCACTGAGGATAGCGTTAAAATTCTTTACCGAGCCAACCCTTCCGATAATTGGGAACTTTATATAGATCAAAACAAAGTAGACTTAGGGAGCTCTACCAATGGAGTAGGTTATATTGAACTCAATCATTTAAAAACAGGTGATTACATTTTGGCCAATACAGCCGAGGTGATTAGCCTAAAAGAGTTGAGTCCAACAAAAGGGAAAATCGATATTTACCCCAACCCTACTCAAGGAAAAATAAATCTGAGATTTAACGATTACTCTACAAAAGAGTGCTTTGTGAAAATAATGGATTCAAGCGGACGAGTGATCCATGAAAAGAGCCATACAATTGATGATGGGAAATTATCCATTCAATTGCAGAGTGCTCCTTTAGGCGTAATTGTGGTAGATGTAGATGGTTATAGTCAACCGATATCTTTAATCAATTAATCACTTTTGATTTAAAGTAAACCGTAGTAGAGCAGTTCTCTTTTCACAACCCATCGTTCCAGTTCGGATTTGCATTTAGCATACGACTCTTTACTACCTTCAATAGTAATAATGTCGGTTTGAAATCTTCTAATCATGGTATTCATTGCAAAATATGCAACCATAGAAATACCTACCCCTCCTAAAACAGCGTAACCAAGTCTCTGACTAAAAGTGGTTCCTAAAGCCGCTAAGGTATTTGAGCTAAAAACACCTATAAGTGTAGATGACGGAACTGCAATCAGTGTCCCAAAGAGCCCTTGCTTCCTGCTCGGTAATACCTTGATCACATCAATTTGACTGTACAAAATGGTTACTGAATCCTTCATACCTTCATACGGACTTTTCCATATATTTCTCCAGGATGTTTTTACTAGCGTTATACTACTATCGTTAACCGCTAAAAGGTAGCCTTTCGTTTTACTGTAATCATTCAGATACACTTTAACCTTTTTCCTCGAATTAATAGATTCACTCAACTCCGAATGGTCTACCTGAGCATTTAGCACTGGAGTTATGCTGAATATCAAGAAAAGGGTGAATACAAATAGTAAATGAGTTTTCATACGGTTTCTATTGGTCTATGTTTCGAAGTCCCTTCGCTATTTGAACTTAGAAATCCGAAAGTATAGGATCATAAACTGAAGAAAAAACCGTTTTTCGCAAGTGAAAAACAAATACTATCGTAAAATGAAAATAATCAGGACCAACTAAAGGCTGCACTAATTTCACTACGGATTACCGCCTTAAAAAAGGAAGCGGGCATAAAAAATT
Organism: uncultured Owenweeksia sp.; assembly: GCA_964485405.1. Classification (GTDB taxonomy): domain Bacteria; phylum Bacteroidota; class Bacteroidia; order Flavobacteriales; family Schleiferiaceae; genus CAKZNE01. Next base: position 9,942 of record CAZAJG010000060.1, read on the forward strand.
GTGAAAAACACAATTTTTTATGCCCGCTATTATCTTCTGAAAAAACTTTAATTCAATTCCGCCAATCGCTGCTCTAAGGCTTTAATTTTAGCTTCTGCATCTGCTTGCTTCTTTCTTTCTGCATCTACTACCTGTGCAGGTGCACCGCTCACAAATCGTTCGTTTGATAGTTTCTTTCCAACAGAGATTAAAAAGCCTTGATAGTATTTCAAATCCTTTTCAATTTTCACTTTTTCTTCTTCCAAATCAACTTCTTCACCCGCGGGTATAAAAAATTCGTGTGGGCCAGCTAAAAAGCTAAAACCAGGACCAGATTTTTCTTCTCCAATGGTTAAGGACGAAAGGTTTGCTAATTTGATAATTAGCGCCTCAAACTCTTTAGGAAATGAATCAGAAGATGGTGCTACTAAGTCCAAAGCGTCCTTCTTGGCGATGTTCTTAGAGGCCCTTATGTTTCTTACACCAGAAATGATGTTCTGTACTTGATCAAAATTTTTGATGATTCCTGAATCAAAAGGCTGGGTCTCTTCCCATGTTGCTGTGCAAATGGTTTCACCGTCTTTTCTATCTCCAATTATTTGCCATAGTTCCTCAGAAAGGAAAGGCATAAAAGGATGGAACAACTTGGTAATACGTTCGAAAAACTCAAGGGTCTTTATTCGAGTAGCACTCTCAATAGGCTTACCATAATCTGGTTTTACAGCCTCCAGATACGCTCCACAAAAGTCATCCCAAACAAACTTATAGATGGTCATTAAAGCTTCCGATAATCGATACTGCTCAAACGACTTTTCGATATCTTCTAAACTGGCTTTAAACTTTTCTTCAAACCATACAATGGCAGAAGCTGCTGCTGGACTGGATTCACCATCAGCTATTTCCCAACCTTCTACAAGCCTATAAGCATTCCATATCTTATTGATGAATTTTGAACCTTGGGCACATAAATCTTCATCAAAAGGGAGGTCATTACCTGCAGGAGAAGTTAACAGCATTCCTACTCGAACGCCATCCGTACTGTATTTCTCCATCAACTCGATTGGATCTGGAGAATTCCCTAAGGATTTTGACATTTTTCTACCTTGCTTATCCCTTACAATTCCAGTTAGATAAACATTTGTGAATGGCTTAACATCTCTATATTCTAGACCAGCAATCACCATTCTAGCTACCCAAAAAAACAAAATCTCCGGAGCAGTTACTAAATCTTGAGTAGGATAGTAGTAATTGATTTCTTCATTTTCTGGATTGCGAATACCGTCAAAAACCGAGATCGGCCATAACCAAGAGGAAAACCAGGTATCTAATGCATCTTCGTCCTGTTTTAGGTCTTCCTTTGTTAAAGCATTATTTCCAGTTTTATCAATAGCCTTAACTAAAGCATCGTCTAAGGTGTCGGCTACCACAAAATCTTCCATTCCTTGGCCATAGTACCAAGCTGGAATTTGGTGACCCCACAAAAGCTGCCTAGAAATACACCAGTCATGAACGTTTTCCATCCAATGGCGGTAGGTGTTTTTAAATTTAGCCGGGATGAGTTTCACCTTATCTTCCATCACCGCCTTTAAAGCCGGCTCAGATATATCCTTCATCTTTAAGAACCATTGAACAGAAAGTCTTGGTTCTATAACCGCCCCCGTTCTTTCACTAGTTCCTACAGAAGTTTGGTAGTCTTCTATCTTGCTTAAATACTGTTTTTCTTCTAACTCCTTTCCAATCTTCTTTCTAGCCACAAATCGATCCAGCCCCTCATAATGCAAGCCATGCTTATTTAAGGTACCATCTGCATTTAATACATCTATTATCTCTAGATTATGTTTATCACCTATGGCTTTATCATTGATATCGTGCGCAGGAGTAATCTTTAAACAACCTGTCCCAAATTCAATATCTACATATTCATCTTCAATAATGGGTATAGATCTATTCGCAATAGGAACAATTACTCTCTTTCCTTTAAGGTGTTTGTATCTTTCATCATCCGGATTTATACATACCGCCACATCGCCTAAAATGGTTTCAGGTCTTGTAGTAGCCACAGTTACAAACTCTCCCTCTTCTCCCTCAATGGCATATTTTAAATAGTAGAGCTTAGAGCTTACGTCTTTATGTATTACCTCTTCGTCCGAAACGGTAGTTTGTGCATCTGGATCCCAGTTCACCATGCGGTAACCTCTGTAGATTTTACCTTTGTTATATAGGTCTACAAAAACTTTAATTACCGATTCACTACGGATTTCATCCATGGTAAAAGAAGTTCTATCCCAATCACAAGAAGCTCCAAGCTTCTTTAACTGTTCTAAAATTATTCCGCCATGCTTATGCGTCCATTCCCAGGCATGCTCTAAAAACTCTTCTCGGGTTAGGTTGGATTTTTCAATACCCTCTTCCTTGAGTTTCGCAACTACCTTTGCTTCTGTAGCAATAGAGGCATGATCTGTACCAGGCACCCAACAAGCATTAAAACCCTTCATTCTCGCTCTTCTAATCAGAACATCCTGAAGAGTATTGTTAAGCATATGCCCCATATGCAAGACTCCGGTAACATTAGGTGGAGGAATAACAATGGTGTATGCCTTTCGCTCATCAGGTGTAGATGAAAACACCTTTTGATCTAGCCAATATTGATACCATTTTTCTTCTGATTTCCTGTAATCGTAGGTAGCCGGAATACTCATAAGCTCAGGATTTATATAGGTTCTTTAGTAAAACGGGCAAATTTATAAATAGAAAGTAAGGGAAGAGTATATTTTTGGCACATTTTTAGTGAACTAATTTTAAATTTTTTTATAGGAACATTTAATTATAACTTTGTGAAACGCAATAAAAAAAACACGATGAAAAAGATTTTACTAACACTAAGCTTCTTTGCTGCCGCTACCATAGCCATGGCGCAAACTGCAGCTACTTCAAACCCTAACGCTCCAGAAATAACTTTTGATAGCAAGGTAATCGATTATGGAACCATTCAACAGAATGCTGATGGTAATCGAGTTTTCACTTTTACAAATTCAGGAAATGAGCCTTTAATCATTACAAATACAAAAGGTTCTTGCGGATGTACCGTACCTACTCGTCCTACTGAACCTATTGCTCCAGGAGCTACCGGAGAGATAAAAGTAAAGTACGACACGAAGCGTGTAGGTCCTTTTACGAAAACGGTAACTGTAACTTCCAACTCTTCTACACCTACTGTACAATTGCGTATTAAAGGTGTGGTTGAAAAGGCTGAACCTGTACAAACTACTCCAGAAAATACTACCGGTTCTTCCTTAATTCAGAACTAAGGATAAATAATACAACATCATATTTTACATTTGCACCCTCACCTTTTGTGAGGGTGTTTTTATTTATAAACTTTTCTGAATGCCAAGTATTTCAAAAAAAGGGACTTTAATGCCCGAATCACCCATCCGTAAATTGGTTCCATTTGCGGATACAGCAAGGAGTTTAGGACGAAATGTATATCACCTAAATATTGGTCAACCCGACATCAAGACACCCGAAAAAGCGTTGGATGCTGTTAAAAATTCAAGTATCAAGGTTTTGGAGTATAGCCATTCCGCAGGTATGGAATCCTACAGAAAAGGGCTGATAAACTATTATTCTAAAGTAGGGATAGAGTTGGATCTAGATCAAGTATTGGTGAGCACTGGAGGCTCTGAGGCTATTCTCTTTGCACTTAACTCCATTACCGATCCTGGTGATCAAATTATCATACCGGAACCTTTCTATGCAAACTACAATGGTTTTGGTATTGCTGCCGGTGTAGAAGTTGTACCCGTTACCTCCACTATTGATCAAGCCTTTTCGTTGCCCGATATCGCTTCTTTTGAAGAGCTTATTGGTGATAAGACAAAGGCGATTATGATCTGTAACCCAGGTAATCCAACGGGTTACTTATATTCTAAAGAAGAGCTTCTAAAGCTTAGAGACTTAGCGATTAAGCACGACCTGTTTTTAATAGCAGACGAGGTATACCGTGAGTTCGCCTACGATGGTGCAGAGCACTTATCTATCCTAAACTTAGAGGGTTTAGAGAATAATGCTATTGTAATTGATTCTGTTTCCAAGCGCTATAGCATGTGCGGAGCCCGCATCGGTTGTGTTCTTTCAAAAAATGCAGAGTTTATGCGTACCGTTTTAAAGTATGCGCAGGCTAGGCTAAGCCCTCCTACACTCGCTCAAATTGCCAGCGAAGCCGCTCTTGAAACGGGTCCCGAATACTTTAATGAAGTTAAAGAGGAGTACTTAGAAAGACGAAATACTTTGGTAAATGGCCTAAACTCTATTGAAGGCGTACACTGCCCATTACCAAAAGGCGCATTTTATGCTATTGCAGAATTGCCTGTGGATAGCGCTGAAAAATTTGCTCAATGGCTCCTATCGGAATTTGAATATAACAATGAAACCGTAATGGTAGCCCCTGCTCAAGGTTTTTATGCTACTCCCGGAATTGGAGAGAAACAAGTCCGTTTGGCTTATGTATTGAACAAACAGTCGTTGGAGAAATCTGTGGAAATCATTAGACAAGCCTTAAAGCAATACCCTGGAGCAACATCTTAAATTAGCCTCTTGAAGATTCAAAAAAATATCTCTTTAAAGCCATACAATACTTTTGGTTTAGATGTTACAGCCAAAAATTTCTGTAGCATCACCTCCATCGAAGATCTTAAATCACTCGCTACCTTGCCTGATTTTAAAGCACCTAAACTTTGGTTAGGAGGCGGTAGCAATATGCTTTTAACCAAGGATTTTAACGGCTTGGTGGTTCAAATCGCCTTAAAAGGCATTTCCATTGAGAAACAATCTGAGGATCAAACCATTGTATCCGTGGGTGCAGGGGAAAACTGGCATAGCTTTGTTTTATGGACAATCGAACAGAAGCTTGGAGGTATTGAAAACCTTTCTCTGATTCCTGGGAATGTGGGTACCGCTCCAATTCAAAATATCGGGGCTTATGGCGTTGAATTAAAAGATGTTTTTCTTGACTTACAAGCTTACAACTTAGATACAAATGAGGTTGAAACTTTAACCAAAGAAGAGTGCAAATTTGGTTACCGGGATTCTATTTTCAAAGGAGAAGCAAAAGGAAAATATGTTATCCTCAATGTAAGATTTATACTTACTTCTGAAAAACACTATGTACTCAATACTTCATATGGCGCTATTGAAAACGAGCTCCTTGAAATGCAATGGAAGCCTTCTTTAGAAACTGTTTCTAAGGCTGTGATTCAAATAAGACAAAGGAAGTTACCAGACCCAAAAGAGATTGGAAATAGTGGAAGTTTTTTTAAGAACCCTGTTGTAGACAAAGAAAAAATGGAAAGTCTAAAATCGCGCTTTCCAAAACTAGTTTCCTACGCTTTATCGGAGAATGAATACAAGCTTGCAGCAGGCTGGTTGATTGAGCAAGACGGTTGGAAAGGATATAGAGATGGTGATGCTGGAGTGCATCAAAATCAAGCCCTTGTTTTGGTAAATTATGGTACCGCCAAAGGTGTTGATATACAAAACCTATCTAAGGCCATACAAGCCTCTGTTTTTCGTACCTTTGAGGTAAACTTAGAAGCAGAAGTTAATATTATATAAGCTGCTGGTTTTTAAATATTTAATTAAAATATCAAAATGACTGTTTTTCTTGTAGCACTCGTATTAATTGGACTAGGATTCGCTGGAATTGCTATTAAAATTTGGGCTAAAAAAGATGGTGAATTTTCTGGTACTTGTGCTAGTAATAGCCCCTTCTTAAATAAAGATGGCGAAAATTGCAGTTTTTGTGGAGCTACTCCAGATCAGCAATGTCAGAATAAGGACGAGGATCTAAACAAAGTATCCGCTTAATAAGCGTATACTCCTTTCTGGATTAGGGTTTTACCCTCTTTCTGTTTATACATTAGGCAACATTTTTCAATACTTCAGGCAATAAGCCTATCGTTTTCTGCGTCATATATGAAACGACAGGGGTATGAAAAGGATAATTTTAATTCTATTGAGCGCGTCAAGTGCGCTCGTTTCTGCACAAAATCAAATAGGCCTCAGAAACTCAAATTACAGCGGAGTTAATAGTCTTGAGCTCAATCCATCTTCTTTTTCTTTCAGTCCATTAAAATGGGATGTGAATATCGTTTCTGGTGGTCTCTTTTTTGAGAATGATTATCTCTATGTTGAAAACACCAATTTCTTTGATCTCATTGGCCACAACGGCCCCTTTCTTTTTAGAAGCACTTCGCCCGAAGCAATTGCCAGTGGCGATGATCCCGATGCACTTTACTACAATTATTTTGATGCGACTCGTAGAATGAACAATACACTCAATGCTTTTGTAGGTCTGCCTTCTGTCGCTTTTAAATACAAAAACATAGCATTAGGTGTCTTCATAAATGCCAGAACATCCTTAGGTCTCAATCGATTAGATGAAGATTTAGATTATTTCTCAATAGAACAATGGCCTGAAGGCTTAACTAAAACCATCGATCCTACCTCAATTGCAGGAATGACCTGGAGTGAAATTGGAATTAACGCAGGTTTACAGGTATACGAAGATGAAGGTAAAGAAATACATGTTGGAGCAACCGTAAAATACCTGATGGGTTACGAGGGTTTTTATGCTAAAAGTGAAAACACAAGTCAAGTGACTGAAATTAACGACACCTTATTGTTTAGAGGTGGCCCATATGAGTATGGGGTAGCTTCTAGTTCCTTGGGCAACTCATCTTTCAATACAAATGGTAATGGTTTTGGTTTGGATATTGGGATAAACTACTTAGCCAAAAGCTTTGATAGAAGACCGTATAAATATCGAGTGGGTGCATCCATTATTGATTTGGGATACATACATTTTGATGAGAATGCACAACAACACTTTTTCACCGCTTCAGACCTCTATGATGTTGCTCGAAACAGTTTAACTCAAATTACCGATCTCAATACTCTAGTAAACATTGCAAGCGAACAAGCTTTTGGAAATGACTCTGAGTCTTTACAAGACAATGAATTTACTCTCTTTACTCCTACAGCACTAAGCATTCAATTTGATTATGCTTTTGACCCAAATTGGTATATCGGTGGTGTTGTAAACCAAAGACTCAAGTTTTCGAATAGAATGGTAGATAGAGAAAATATTATGGTAGTTGCTCCTCGGTACGACAGTCAATGGTTTGAAGCTGGAGTACCTCTAACCGTTTACAACATGAGTAAAGTACGTTTAGGCGCTTGGTTTCGTATGGCCTTCCTTACGGTAGGTTCCGAGCACATTGGTAGCCTCTTTGTTAAAGAGCCCCAGTTCTCTGGTGCGGATATTTATTTTGCCATCAAGATCAACTCCTTTTCTCGTAAAAGAAAAAGTGGCCCAGAACGTTGTAACTTTAATTAACTATATACTTCCGGAATCCTTCTGTTTGGTAAACCTCCCATTCATTATTCTCGTTGGTATAAATCAAATAACCTTCTAATTCTGACTTAGAGTTGAGCAATTCTATACTTTGTTGAACACCAATTACCATGCAATAAGTAGCATAGGCATCCGCCTCCATAGCTTGCGGGCTTATAATAGAAACTCCTAGCAACCTATTCTTTGCAGGATAGCCTGTTTTAGGATTTATAGTATGCGAATAGCGTATACCTGTTTCTTCGTCTACCCAAAACTTACGGTAATTACCGGATGATGCTAAGGACGCATCTTTTAGCTCTACAATAATTTGAAAACGGTTTGTTTCGTCAATATCCTCGGTTGGCTTATCTATTCCTATTTTCCACACTTTCTCTTTTGAATTTTTGCCTCGTGCTCTTACTTCACCTCCTACTTCTACCATATAATCAACTACTCCTTTATGCTCTAAAAACTCTGCAATTAAATCTACGGTAAGCCCTTGTGCTATCGAGTTAAAATCAAGCCGGGAACCCTTGTTTAATCGAATCTCTCCAGATTCATAGTATATAGAATCTAAACCTACAAAATGAAGCGTGCTATCCACCATATTGGAATCTACATGATGTCTTTTAGATAATCCAAAACCCCATAATTCAGTAAGTGGCCCTACAGATACATCATACAGTCCTTTACTTTCTTTCCATAACTCTATCGATCTTTTCATCAGTCTTCTATAAATAGCATCTACCTTGATCAAAGTATCTCCTTTGTTTACCGCGGATATTAATGAGGTAGAGTCATATGTATTTACTGAATAATCCACTGCATGAAAAATACTATCTATAGCCTTCTCATGGTTAAGCTCCTTTAACGCTAGGTATTTTATCTGAAAAGTAGTGCCTTGAGCATATCCGGTATAATTCTTTTCTTCTAAAGTTGGTACAGGAGGGCTACAGGATGTGATTTGAAGAAAAACAAAAAAGATTGAGAGACGAACGATATTGGTCATAAAACAAATGGGTTAACAAAGGCTCAAAAATAACCACAAATAGATTCTTAAGCACGCTCATTCTTATCCCTGATCAATACAATGGTAGTTTAACCCTTTTAGCTTGTGTTGCATGAAGTGTATCTTTCCTTTTAATAAGGCAATGTGTATACCTGCAAAACAAATAACCCCCTAAAGGTTCTTCCAGTTTATTTCATAAAAAAACCCTTCTGGAAAACAGAAGGGTTTATATCTTTTCTATCCACAGATGATGGATTATCCACCAAAATCATCAAATGCAACATTTTCTGGAGGTACTCCCCAGTCATCACACATTTTAAGTACGGCTGCATTCATTAAAGGAGGTCCGCAGAAGTAGAATTCTATTTCTTCTGGCTCAGCATGACTCGATAGATACTGATCAATAACAGCTTGGTGAACAAATCCTAAAAATCCATCACCTTCTTTATCATTTACGCTCTTTTTCTCTACCCAATTATCCTCCTCTGTAGGTTCAGATAGTACAATATGGAATTGGAAATTTGGAAACTCTTTTTCTATTTGTGTAAAATCATCCAGGTAGAATAACTCTCTTTTAGATCGTCCACCGTACCAATAGCTCACTTTACGACCTGTTTTAAGGGTATGAAACAAATGGAATAAGTGCGATCTCATAGGCGCCATTCCTGCACCACCTCCAATATAAAGCATTTCAGCTTCCGTCTCCTTGATGAAGAACTCTCCATAAGGTCCTGAGATAGTTACCTTATCGCCTGGTTTGCTTCCAAAAACGTAAGAAGAACAAATACCCGGATTCACATCCATCCATTGATTCTTAGATCTATCCCAAGGTGGAGTAGCAATACGAATGTTTAGCATCACTATGTTTCCTTCAGCTGGGTGATTCGCCATAGAGTATGCTCTAAAT
>CAZAJG010000061.1:0-16192 GCA_964485405.1 uncultured Owenweeksia sp.
CTGTAAAGAAAGCTTTCATACATGAAATGAAAAACGCCATCCAAAAGGCTTTTGGCGACAATCCACTTTACTGCAAGGATTTGGCAAGCATTATTAACCTAAATAGGTGGGATGCTTTGCATAAGCTTTTAGACAATGGTAAGATTGCCATTGGTGGAAAAACGGATCGAGATAAGTTACGGATAGAACCAACCGTGTTGGAAGATGTAGATATGGAGATGCCCATAATGAAAGAGGAGATTTTTGGTCCTATTTTACCGGTTTTGGAATATCAAACAAAAGGGGAAGTTTTAGAGATAATAAAGCAAAACTCACATCCATTGGCTTTTTACATCTTTAGTAATGATAAAGCGGTTTCGGATTTTTATTTTGAAAAAATCCCGTTTGGAGGAGGGATAGTGAACGATGCAATCGTACACCTGGCAAACCCTCATCTGCCCTTTGGAGGAGTGGGTACTAGTGGTTATGGAAACTATCATGGAAAGTTTGGTTTTGATATATTTTCTCACGCTAAAGCCATGATGAAAGCCGTTATCTGGTTTGACTTAAAACAACGATATGCCCCCTATTCAGATGGGGCTATGCGATTGATAAAGCGATTAATGCGCTAATTCTACGTGTAAAGGAGATGGGCTTTGTATTTTTGCCAAATGGAATCGAATCGATTAAGAAAAGTAACGGCTCTATTGCAACAGGATATTGCCGAAGTGTTGCGTGAAATCGCTCAAACTCGTTTTAAAGGACTATTACTTACTGTAAGTGGTGTACGTGTGAGCCCAGACTTAGGATATGCTCGGGTTTATATCAGTGTTTTTCCAAGCGATAAGGGCAAAGAAGTGATCGATTGGATTCAAAAAGAAAAGAGTTACATCAAGGATCAAGTAGTGCGGAAATTGAAAGGTGGATTAAGGCAAATGCCCGATTTAGAGTTTTACTTAGACGATTCTTTAGATTATAAGGATAACATTGAACGCTTATTAAAGGGTGATGGAGATTCACCTATTTCTTGAATTTTACCAACTACATAGCAAAACGTTACTTCTTCTCTAAGAGATCAAGCAATACGGTGAATATAATTACGGCTATTTCCATGCTCGGTATAGTGGTGGGAACAGCAGCCTTAATTATTGTGCTGAGCGTATTTAACGGTCTTGAAAATTTGGTAAAAGGTTTTTACCAGTCTTTTGATCCTGATTTGAAAGTATCTCTGGTAAATGGAAAGTATTACCCAAGCCAAGGGGATGAAGTGGCTCAAATATTAGAGATAAAAGGGGTGAAAGCCGTTTCTGAAGTATTGGAAGAACGCGTTTTATTTACATTTAGAAACAAAGAATACATTGCTACTGTAAAAGGAGTAGGTGATAATTTCACAGAAGTTTCTGAGGTTGAGAATGCTCTAATTGCGGGCGATTTTTCGATTGTAAATTCCAAAACACCAACAGCGGTTATTGGTGCAGGCGTTAGCTATTTTTTAGGCTATAGCCATATTGATTTCGAATCTCCAATCTCAGTTTTTGTGCCCAAAGAAAAATCGGGTATTGATTTTAGTAGTGCCTTCTCCTCTAAATTGCTCTATCCTTCAGGTGTATTTAGCGTAGAGCCAGAGTTTGATGAAAAGTATGCTATCGTATCCATTCATTTTGTTCGAGAATTACTCAACCGCCCCAATGGAGTTACAGCTTTTGAGATCAGCCTAAGCGATCCAAAATTAGAAGGTTTTGTTCGAGAAGCGTTGAATCAAATTTTTAGTACAGACTTTGTGGTTCAAAATAGAGATGAACAGCAAGAAGTACTTTTTAAAGTGATGAAGAGTGAAAACCTCTTTACTTTTCTGGTTTTTGCCTTAATTCTAGGCATTTCAACCTTTACCATCATGGGGAGCTTGAGCATGTTAATGTTGGATAAAAAAGAAAATCTTTTTACGCTTTGGACGATGGGTTCAGATATTCAAGCCTTGCAAAACATCTTTTTTAAAGAAGGAATGATCATAGGTTTGGTAGGAGCTATTACAGGTTTATTTCTCGGTATTGGTATAATTTTGTTGCAACAGCAGTTTGGGATTATTGGTTTAGCGCCAGGTTATGCGATTGATTCTTATCCAGTTGTGTTAAAAGGTAAGGATGTTTTTGTGGTGGCAATTACCGTTTTGGTTCTCACCTCCATAGCCTCTTGGTTAACCTCTAAGCGTTTATCTTTAAAACTTATTCGTTCAGTCTCCTGATCTTCTTCAATAAGATTAACTTGAGCTCGTTTTAAAGCATGTGTATTTAAACCAAATCTTTAAAAGCAAGTCACAGTCAAACAGAGCGCCATTATCAGATCCCTATTTTTCATACTAAGCATATTCCTATTGAGTGGCTCTTCTTTATCCGCTCAATACCAAAGGGGAAAATATCTCCAAGAGGGAAAATTTGAATTGGGCAGAAGCAATTACACGGAGGCCATTGAAAAACTGAGTATTGCCATTCGTTTTGAGCCTCGTTTATACGATGGTTATTTTTTCAGAGCTATTGCCAAGTATGAGCTAGATGATTATAAAGGTGCAGAACAGGATCTCTCCGTAGCCATTGATTTATACCCTTACGATTTTCGTTATTTCCTTTACCGGGGAATTATTCGCAGTAAAACCTATAATTTAAGGGGAGCACTTTGGGACTACAACAAAGCCATTCGCTTGGACTCCAATCAAGCCAACATCTATGTAAATAGGGCCGTGTTGCAACTCTCTTTAAGGGAGTATGAAAAAGTGCTGGAAGATTGTGAAAAAGCAATAAAACTTAAATTTAGGGATAAGGATATTTACCTCATTCGCGGTACTACTTTTCAAGAGCTAGAACGATATGAAGAAGCGATACAAGATTTTAATTGGATTTTAGAGAAAGACAGTACCAATATAGATGCTTTAATTCATAGAGGGGTAACCTTACAGGCCATCGGAAGAACAGATTCTGCTTTGTCCGATCTCAACAAAGTGATAGAAATGGATTCCAGCAATGTAATGGGGTACTTTCACAGGGGAAATATCTATTTGGAGAATAAGGATTTTAAGGAGGCGCTAGAAGATTATAATATATCTATTCGCCTATCCGATCGCAACTCAACGGTTTACTTCAATCGAGCGATAGCGCATAACGGCCTAAAAAATTACCGAGCAGCAGAAGCGGATTTAGATATAGTATTAGAGAAGAGCCCCAACAACATTATGGCATATTACAACCGTGGAGGTGTGAGGCTAAGAAGGAATCAACTAAAACCAGCAGAAGCGGATTTTGATAAAGCGATACAGCTCTACCCAAAATATGCGGACGCTTATTACAGCAGGTCTTTGGTAAGGAGGAGGCTCAAAAAGACAGAAGAAGCAGAACAGGACTATAAAATGGCGGGTTATTTACAGAGTTCTGGTTTATCCTTTTCCAAAGAAGCTGGGCTTTTTGAAACCGGTGAAGTTTTAAAATTAACACGTCTCAATGATGATTTTCGATTTGATGAAGAAGCGAAGAACAATCAACCACAATATAGAATAACGGATGTAGAGTTTAAAGCCATATTCATCTCTCAATTTGATCCAGATTCCGAACAAGAATTTAGAGCTTTTGATGGCCGAAAATATAAACAAAGTGGTGAAATAAGATTAATCCCCGTTTTAGAAACGGAAGATTCTGACGTTTGGAGAGATTGGATTCATAAACTAGACTCTCTCGCTGAGGCCAATCCGTACAAGCTTGAGCTGCAAATGCGACTTGGCGTAGTTCAAGCACTTGCGGCCTCCTACAACGAAGCCTTCTCCACTTTGGATAAAGTAATTGAGCAGGATAGTAGTCAATTTATGTTTTGGTTTGAAAGAGCGAATGCCCGTCTGCAATTGTCAAAATACTTGTATTCCATAAGCCCTATTCAGGATCCTTTCAATTCGGATGGAAAGGAGGAAGAAGAGGTAGACTTTTTAGCCGAGCACTATGGTAAAATGATAAGAGACTATACAAAGGTATTAAGGCTGGCCCCCGAGTTTAGCTATGCCTGGTATAATCGAGCGTATGGTAGAGCTTTAAGTGGTGATTTTGAAGGAGCCGTTCGCGACCTAACACAAGCCATTCGTTACAATCCTTCTATGGCAGAAGCCTTTTACAATCGGGGTATTATGTCCGTATTGTTTGTGGGAAACCCATCCATTGGGTGTTCGGATTTAAGTGAAGCAGGGGAGATGGGTATTACAGAGGCATATGCCATCATCAAAAAGAACTGTAACCCTTAGTTTTAGCTATTTACTGTAAGGTCTTCGCTTACAAATCTGCTTTCAATTTCATCTAGAATGGCAAATAAATCCACCGGATCTTCCGTAGTTACCAGCTTGGTGCGGTACTCTTTAAAATGAGGGATGCCTTTAAAGTAATTGGTGTAATGTCTTCGAGTTTCAAAAACACCAACTCGATCTCCTTTCCACTCAATGGCCATTTCCAAATGCCTTCTGCAAGCGTGTACTCTATCCTTCATAGCTGGAGGATCTAGCTTTTCGCCCGTTTCTATAAAGTGTTTTATTTCATTAAAAATCCAAGGGTAACCAATACTGGCTCGTCCAATCATTAGCCCATCTACACCAAAACGGTTCTTATTTGCCAAAGCCTTTTCTGGGGTATCTACATCTCCGTTGCCAAAAACAGGGATGTGCATTCTGGGATTGTTCTTTACATCTGCAATTAGGCTCCAATCGGCTTCACCCTTGTACATTTGTTGACGAGTACGACCGTGAATGGAAATGGCTTTTATACCTACATCTTGAAGACGCTCAGCTACTTCTACAATAAACTTAGTGTCATCGTCCCAACCCAATCGGGTTTTTACTGTAACAGGTTTGTTTACAGCTTTCACGATTTCGGCCGTCATAGAAACCATTTTAGGGATATCTCTAAGAATCCCAGCACCGGCACCTTTGCCCGCTACATTTTTAACGGGGCAACCGTAATTAATGTCGATAATATCTGGATTGGCCTCTTCCGTAATCGCAGCGGCTTGACGCATAGACTCGATTTCATTTCCAAATATTTGAATACCAATAGGCCGTTCATATTCAAAAATATCCAGTTTTTTAACGCTTTTCACTGCATCGCGGATCAAACCCTCAGAAGAGATGAACTCCGTATACATCACATCTGCTCCATTCTCTTTGCACAATGCTCTAAATGGTGGATCACTTACATCCTCCATTGGAGCAAGAAGCAAAGGAAACTCTCCAACATCTATATCACCAATCTTTACCAACTATAATTTCTTTATGAAGCGCAAAATTAAGAAATTGCCCACATGAAAGGAAGCTTAATTGGGAATAGTCCGTGGTTGCAGCTATTAATCGTGTTTTTACTGTCTTTTGCAGGCTCCATTTTCTTCGTTTTTGTTGGGCTATTGTTTAGCCCCCTGCTGTTCGATATCCATCTAATGGACTTGACTGAATCGCTGGACGATCTTCCAAGTTTATTGTCTAATACAGATTTACTTAAGTTTCTTCAAGGCTTAAGTAGTATAGGTACGTTCCTAATACCAGGTATTATGGCGTCTATTCTGCTGTCAAGATATCCTGCTTCTTTTTTAAGCATTAACTCCTTCCCGAAAAAAGGAGGTTTAGTGATTATACTAGTTGTGCTATTGACATTAAGCGGTACGGTTATATCCGATGCTTTGTATCGTTTATCCTATCAAATACCTTTTCCAGATTTTTTAATGGAGATAAAGGCATACTTAGACAATACTCAAGAAACCATGGGCCAACAGATGGAGGTGTTGTTGCGTATGGATTCTTTCTTTGATTTTTTCTACATCTTCTTCTTGCTCGCAGTATTGCCTGCCATTTGCGAAGAGACTCTATTTAGAGGTGTTGTTCAGCCACTTTTCATAAAAGGCTTCAAGAATGTACACCTAGGTATTCTGGTTACATCTCTCATTTTTGGTGTAATGCATCAACAGTTTTATAGCTTCATGTCCATTACCGCTTTATCCATTGTTTTAGGCTATCTAAAAGAATGGAGTAAATCCCTGTGGATACCTATCATTATGCACCTGATTAACAACGGAACTATAGTAATAAGCATTTACTACTTTAATGTTTCGCTAGAAGAGGCAAATGATCTTTCCGGAGGATGGGACCAAGGGTACTTCGTTGTAGGTATAGTGCTTTTCGCATCCGTTTTATATCTACTCAGAAGAATCATTCAAAAGAATGGAACCCATTTTTATAGCTAAAAATTTACGGTTTCCGCTTCCGATATTTTCATTGGAAAGCGGGAGATAACTATTTTCTTTTGTTGAGCATTAAGATCACCCATTTCCTGACCAAACAATTTTTGAGCTTCTCTTTCTCTTAATGTGTTGTAAGCTGCAGTAACTTCATTTTGCACAGCCACATACAGCTTGTAACTCGTGTTTCTGTCATTTTGAATAGATATCACCGCTTTTGAAGGAGCATCCGAACTATTCGAGTGACCCTTTCCTTGGCAGTATGTGCAGCTTCCATTGTGGTTATTATCTAAAAAGCGGATGCTGCTTTCTTTCACATCTTCCAAAGAAGCATATTCATCTTCAATAAGCAGCTTATCGTTGGAGTTAACTAAAATGGTGAGTACGTTTCTCTGGTGAGTAACGGCAGAGGTTATATCTGGGTTCCATTGAGGGAGTTTACGCTGAATACCTTTATCGGCATCCATAGTGGTAGTAACCAAAAAGAAAATAAGTAGGAGAAAAGCGATATCGGCCATAGAGCCAGCATTGATTTCCGGCCTTGCTCTTTTAATTGACATAGTAAAGTGTTTATAGTTAGTGTTTTATAAACGTTTTACCAGTACCTTCTAGTATAGTTGGAAGCATAAAAAAAGGGACTCATTCGAGTCCCTTTTTTGAAGATATATAATTTGCACTTTCTTAATCTCCGTAAACTTCTCCTTTTCTTGTGGAGTAGTTTATTTTAAGAGCTTCGGCTTTTCTTAGCTCTTGTTTGATGTCTGTGATCAGACCCATTTTTACGGCTTCATCTGCCTTGATGGAAACTGTCATAAGAGGTCTTTCCGCTTCATTGATCTCTTCACGAGCACTGATAACAAAGGCTTGAATATCGTTGACATTCGCAAAAGCATCATTCAATTGAAGTTTAGGTTCAGCACCATAAACTTTAGCCAACATAGGCTTAGGTTTACCCACATATATGTAAGTAACCAAAGACTTACGCTCTAGCTTTTTGATTTCTGTCGCGTTTGGCTTAGTGTTTTCAACCAGCAGGGTTACCTCACGCATTACAGTGGTTACCATAAAAAAGAACAGTAACATGAACACGATATCTGGTAAGGAAGCGGTTGAAATCGCAGGAGTACCACCTCCGGTTTTCTTTTTAAACTTTGACATAATCTAACCTCCTAAGTTTACAGGTTCAGCTTCGGATATTTTTAGAGGGAACAAGCCTTGAACTTCTTTAGCTTCTTCTCCTTCTAGATCACCAAAATCTTTCCCATATTTTTTATTTGCTTCTCTATCTCTTAACTCTCTGTAAGCAGCATTAAGTTCGTTTCGAACGGCTATATACAGTTTGTAAGATGTTCCACGGTCGTTCTGTAAAGAAACAATGGCTTTACCAGGGTTGTCGGAAGATTGAGGGCTTCTTCTACCCTCGCAAAAAGAACAACTGTTATCCCCATTGTTATCAAGAAATTCAACCGTTGCAGCCCTAAGGTCTGAAATATCCATGTAATCCTCTTCCACTAAAAGACGGTCATTGGAGTTTACCAAAACGGTAAAAATGTTCTTCTTTTTAATGGGGGGAGGTGGATTATCAGGTTGCTCGGGCTCGTATGGAGGCAACTTCGCGCTAATACCCGAATCTACATCCATAGTTGTGGTTACCAGGAAGAAAATCAACAGAAGGAAGGCTATATCAGCCATCGATCCTGCATTAATTTCCGGTAACGCCCTTTTACCTTTTGCCATAGTTTTATTTAAATAAACGAGTTACTTCTGAGTATAATATACTAAGTATAGCTGCTCCGGCAAGAATGTAAAAAGCAATCAAACCGGTTCCTACTTGCTTGGAAGTTCCTTCGGAAATGTTTTTGCCTGCAAAACTTTCTGCATCACTTCCATCCGCCACTACATAGGCGATAATAAAAAGAACAACCATAGCAACTATTCCAATAATCGCATTCTTCGCCCCAGCAGGGTTTTTTGCGATCTGCGTGATAGCGAATACTACAATAAGTAGTACACTAACGCCAATCAGTGCATAAGTTGCGTATAATCCAAAATCAACCATAGATCTAGGAGTTTTTGTTTTTAACTAATAAGTCAACTAAAGAGATAGATGCATCTTCCATAGTGTTGGTAATGCTATCAATTTTAGCGATAATGTAGTTGTAAAAAAGTTGTAGAATCATAGCAACGATCAAACCAAATACGGTGGTTAGAAGGGCTACTTTAATACCTCCAGCCACAAGAGATGGAGAGATATCACCTGCTGCTTCAATTGCGTCAAAGGCAGAAATCATACCGATTACTGTACCCATGAAACCAAGCATTGGTGCTAAAGCGATAAATAGAGAGATCCAAGAAACGTTACGTTCTAAAAGTCCCATTTGAACAGAACCATAAGAAACGATCGATTTTTCAACCATATCGATACCTTCATCCATTCTGTCTAAACCTTGATAAAAGATGCTGGCAACAGGGCCTTTAGTGTTTCTGCATACTTCTTTAGCAGCTTCTACACCTCCAGACTGAAGCGCACTTTCAATTTCGTCTAATAATTTTTTACTGTTGGTTGTAGCCATGTTTAAGTAAATGATACGCTCAATACAAAGGGCTAAACCTAAAATAAGCGCGATCAATACAATACCCATAAAACCAGCACCACCATCAATAAATTTATCCTTAAGGATTTGGTGGAAAGTTTGGTCTTCAACAGCTACTTCTTCCTCTTGTACAGGAGTTTCTGGCTCGTCAGGAGTAGCGGCAGCTTCTTCAGCGGCAGCCTCAGTTGAATCGGTTGAGTTGGCAGTAGTATCTGCTGCTTCTGTAGTTGCAGTATCGCTAGGATCTTGTGCAACAAGATTTACAGTTCCAAAGGCTACCATAACCGTCATAGCCAGGATAGAAAGTGCTTTTTTCATTACTTGCTTAATTTTTAAAAAATTTTTGTGAAAATATAAAACTCGCGGACAAAGCTAAAGTTTTATCTCATTCTTTTTTACAGTTAGTCGCATCATCATGGCATTTTCGTTAAAATATCACGATTTCTTAACTTCAATAGAGTGTTTACAGAGGTGTTGGTTGCCTCAGGAGTCACAAATACTCAATTTGAAGTTCTCCAAACGGTAGAATTTTATACTTTTGCCCTCCCTTTAAAAGGAGAGGTGTCCGAGTGGCTGAAGGAGCACGCCTGGAAAGCGTGTATACGGGCAACCGTATCGAGGGTTCGAATCCCTCTCTCTCCGCAACAAATAGAATCCTATCCCGAATGTTCGAGATAGGATTTTTTTATGCGTTTCTGCAACTAAAGTCAGAGTGTTTACCACGATAGAACCGTTGCAACTACACAAAAGCTAATTACAAACCATGGCATAAATATTTCTGTTTTACTCAGTAATCTATACTTTTTAGGATTTTGTCCTTCTTCCAAAAGTTTCCATTCCACGTCAAAACAAGCATAACTCAATTTTTGCTCAAGTTCCTTTATCACTTTAAACTTGGCCGTATTTAGGCTTCTGTATCCTTTTATGTTTGAAATCCAGTTGAGACAGATACAGTTGATAAAAATAGCCATAGCCAATAGAAGTCTGAAATCGTTCAACCG
Organism: uncultured Owenweeksia sp.; assembly: GCA_964485405.1. Taxonomy (GTDB): domain Bacteria; phylum Bacteroidota; class Bacteroidia; order Flavobacteriales; family Schleiferiaceae; genus CAKZNE01. The sequence continues at coordinate 9,821 of CAZAJG010000061.1, forward strand.
GTAACGAACGGTTAAAAAACCAACGATCAAAGCGGAGATAATGGAGAGATAGAAGTTGTTGGTTTTAAGCCTTCTTTCGCTGGTTCTGTCGGTTAGTTCAACGTACATTTTATACTGCTCCAGCAGGATCGTTCTTGATTCTTCCATTTATAACATGCCTTTATCTACAAGGTTCCAGTAATGTTTGCCAAGGCGGGTTAACGTACACCCAGTAGAATGGATAGCGGCATAATACATGTGCTCTTCATCTATAGGAACCACCAGATTTAAGCGATTATATTTTTGTAGTATTTTAAATTTTTTAACATTTTTTGGAACGGCTATTTCTTGTTCGGTGATTTCGAAGGTAGGATTCAGCTTAAACTTTTTATCTGGCTTTTTAAACAGGCTTGTGATTTTATGTAAATCGTTTAATTCAATTGGTGGCTTTACGCTTCTTAGTGAAATGAACTTTCTCACATTTGCTTTGAAAAGCGGGCGTTGCTTCCAGGTACCAAGAGCTTGATCAATATGGGCATATATGCTTCCAGGAGTTATATGTCCAATCAGATCGGCAGCACTTCCATAGAGTGCGTCCACTAAAAGTTGAGTAAAAACGCCTTGCCCGTTTTTTTGGGTTGCATACTGATGTTCGTCCGAGGCGGTTAGAATGGTTACTCCATTTGCAATAGAAGAATAACGATCTGATGTATCATTCTTGCCAAGCAGTCCAGCATGGCAACAGTCTAGAATAAGAATCTTGTTTCTTGCGGGTGACTCGTTTGCCAGCTGCAGGAGATCGTCAAAACGAAAACCATCATCACCGGACTCGCACTCACTTGTTACAAGATGCCCCCCTAGATTGTCTATGAAACCATGCCCGGAAAAATAGAACAGTGCGATCTCCGAGCTGTTCTGAAATAAACTCGTGGCAAGCGACTTTAACTCGTTTTTGGTTATTTGAGAGTCGGGAGTGGATGCGTATCTTTTTTTAATATCGAAGTTGTTTTTACCATCTTCATTCCGATCCAAAACGGAATATAAAGCATTGGCGTCATTCGTACATCCGTAAAGAGGAGTAGCATATTCATAATAATCTACACCAATAATTAAAGCCATTCGATCATTCATGTATTTTTGGTCAAATATGGAGCAATAAAATTCTTATGGTAAGCTTAAAAAAAGGGATTTAACCTCCACATAAGTAGGGATGTCAATCCATCACATAACCATTATCCCGTGCAAAAATGATGATGGCCTTAAGATCCTTAAGGCCTAATTTTTGGCGAATTTTCAATTTATGAGTCTCAACCGTTGATTTTTCAATGTGTAGAATATCTGCAACTTCCCTGGCCTTGAGCCCTTTCCCAAGCAGCGATAGAACTTCAATTTCTCGAGAGGTTAGCCTCACTTTATCTCCATGTTGATCCTTGGCTTTATGGATATTCTGCAAACGATCAATAACCACTTTAATAATCTCTTTACTATAAAAATTTTCTCCGTCAGCCACAGTCTTTATCCCTTCAATGAGTTCATCACCTCCATTTTGCTTTAGGATATAACCATCCGCTTTCGCGGCAATAAGGGCAGATACATATTTAGAATCGTTATGTGTGGTTAATATAAGTACCTTAAGATGGGGTGCATCTTGTTTAATTTCTAAACAAACATCTTTTCCATTGAGAACACTGTCTTCCATACTGATGTCAAGAACCACTACGTCAACGGTATTAGGTTTTTGGCGTATAAACTCCAATGCCTCTTTCGGTTTGGAAAAGGTGTTAACCAAGCAGATATCTTTTTCCTTTTCAATTAATGCTTTCAAAGAGTCCAAGAGAATTTTATGGTCATCAACCAAAATAATATTTATTGCATTCGTATTACTATCACGCTTCATTTCAAATCATTTTAATAGAGTAAATCTACTATGGGTTGCCATGGAAAAAACCCTTACTAGTTTGGATTTTTAAGCACCAATTTCTTTTGTTGTAAGTGTCAGTTATTGAGTAGGTTTTAACTTGAATTCATTGATAATAATGGTTCCTCTGCCTACTTTACTATCAATATTAAAGCTGGCTCCATACTTTTCGCTTCTATACTTCATACCGCTTAAACCCATTCCGTTTTTATCATCGGCTAAGGCGTGTTGTACGCTAAATCCAATACCATCATCTTCAACGGATAAACTCAAAGTATCTTCATATTTGAAGATTTGAACAATAACAGACTTTGCCTCAGCATGTTTCAAAATATTGCTTAAAGACTCTTCCAGATTGCGATATATGAGCCATTTGAAATCCGATGGGATATTCTCGTCAATACTCTCAGTATGTAGTTCTACTTTTATTTTTCCAGTGTTTTCAAATCGATAGCAAAGCTCCTTTACAGCAGGGATAAGTCCAAGTTTATCCAATGTTCCAGCCCTCAAGTCTTGGGAAATTTCTTGAACCACAGAACTTACTTCATCTATAAGCTGATCGACTTCAAACAAGGTGTTTTCTCGCTTGGATTTTAGGTTTTTAATTTGACTAGATAAGTTTATAATCTCTTTGCTATAATTTTCAAAGTGAATTTTCAATACCCCTAGCAAACTGCCCAAACGGTCATGTAAGTCTTGTGCTATTTTTACTCGTTGCTCCCTTTGTACCTCTACGATTTCGTCTAGTTTTTCAGCTTCCTGTTGTTTTAATCTTTCACTGAGTTTGGTTTTTTCAATTTCCAAACGGTGCTTTCTTTGTCTGATTTGTAATACAACAATTAAGGAGATAAGAAATGAAGTAAGCAGAATGATTGCTAGAATTTGCGCTTGAGCATGACTTTTTTTTCTTGCCAATTGTGCTTCATGCAATTGGTTTTCCTTTTGGGCAAGCTTTCGTAGCGAGCGCTCTTTTAAAAGTTCTTGCGAAGCTTTTTGCTTCTCCTTAAAGAGGTTTTGATTTAGTATTGAGGCCCTTTCTTCATAATTGTAAGCTTGCACAAAACTCCCTTGTAGCGCATGTATCCGTGATAAACTTTCATAAATGGCAATTTTGAGGGGAACATTTTTTTCGGAAACAAGCTTTTCCGCTTTGTTTAGGTAATAAAATGCACTGTCTAACCGATTTTCGGCAAACCACAATCTTGCAAGGTGTGTGGCCGCCTTTGCTACAGAGTTATTCTCATTTTGATATTGATATATCTTATATGCTTTTTGAAAATAGAATTGGGCAGAATCCATACTTCCCAATCGCTGTTTGAGATGACCAAGGTTTATGTATGCTCCAGCTAATTCAGAAGGATAGTTTACCTTCTTATAGATTGAAATGGATTTGTTCAACCTGTTTTCGGCTAATAGAAACTTTTGGTTTAGAATATCTAACTCGGATAAGTTTTTTATCAATTTGGCTTCCATGATCAAATTCCTACCGTTAGATTTGAAAATAAGCAAAGCCTCCTGAAAGGATCGATACGCTTCTGAATACAAACCTTGGTCTTTATAGATTGATCCAAGATTGAGCTTAGATTGAGCAATTTCAATAGGAAGCTCTAACTCTTCCCGAATTTTTAGAGCAGATTTAGCTTTTGTAAAAGCTAAATCGTAGTAACCGAATTTTAAATAATAGCCAGCCTGAGCATTTAGAAGTTTAGCCATTACTTTTTTTGTAGACCATTCCTTGGAATTGCAGAGCTTTAGACCTTGTTCACTGTAGGATATGGCACTATCCAACTTGCCTTCCTCTGAATAGGTATTCGCGATATTTAGGAGACAATTGATTGCCCTTAAACGATCCCCTAAAGCCAATCGGAGCTTGTAGCTTTTAATAAAGTAATGGTAAGCAGAATCTAATTCTAACTTTCTTTTAAAAGCTATTCCTAACACATTAAAACTTACGGTGCTTTGCAGAGAGTAAGAGGGGTGCTGGGTAAAACTTAGAGCTTGGTGGGCAAAATAGTTTGAACTATCTAAGTCATGATTTCGATACTCCCAGGCTAGCTCATTGTTGAAAAACATTTTGGCACTATCGGTATATGCTTCTGCTAGTTGATGCTTCAAGGAGCTAATGGTCGACTCATTTTGAGCTGAAATAGATAAACTCAAAGTGGTGATTATAGATAAGAATGAAATAGCCCTTAAATGATTGAGGTTTGGCAGCATAGGAGAGGAGTTTTCGCTGAAAAATGTACAACAAAATAAGAAATCCCGACCTCAAGAGTCGGGATTAAATTTGCTTGAAGGATACATCTTACTACATAGGTTTTCCATCTTCATCGGCTGTAGATGTATGCAGTATAGTGGTACTGCCTTGTTGTTGGGTGCCTCCTTCTTCTTCAACTTCAATTACTTGAATTTCTATAGTTGTGTTGGTTTCTGTGAAAGGGACACTCTCTAAATTTACCATATGCACTATCGGTTTTAGATAAGATCTGTCGATAATTTGATTTTCATCCTTTTTCACTTTAAGCTCAATAGCGAAGTGCCCGTTGGTGTTGAGGGTGAAGGTAGTTTGATCAAATGCTAGATGTACCCAATGTGAGTGGTTGGTGGTAATTACAGAGAACAACTTATAATTCCATACATCAGGGTTTTCTGATACTTTGTATTTTACAAGTTGTGCATTGGACTTAAACAGTTCCATATATTTGATTTTTAGAGTTACTAATTCATTTAAAAGCGAATGGCTTTTGCAGGCTAAAAGCACTGTTTGGAGTGCCTAGAAAATTTTGAACCGGAGGGTTTTGTTTGTCAATCCTTCTACAAATGGCATTAAAGAACTGTGTGTGATTTCCACTAAACTTCCCACCATCCCATACCTCTAGCAGTCTTCTCGTAAATCGACTATTTCTCTTATCCTGATAGGTTTTTTGATCTTCTTTGGCGGCAGCCATTAAATGGATACTGGCTTTTACTTTTTGAGGGGTTTTGTTAAAAGTTGCACTTTTAACAACTTCATTTTTTCCTAAAAGAAAAGCATTAGGATTTGGTTTAATCGGGAAGAGACTCTTTAGAATACTACCGCTATGACAACTGTCTGAAATAACAAAAATCCTAGTTCTATACTTAAAATGTTGCCATAATGCATACAGTTCATCATCCAGGATTTCGCCATCGTAAAAGCACCAAGTTTCGTCTTTACCATTTTCTTCGTCTAGGTTAATATCTTTTTTTTGCCCACCATGACCTGAAAAAGTGAGAAGGAGATAGTCTTCGGAACGAAGCGTTTTTCCGAAGTGCTTCATTAAAGCGATAAAAGTGCTTTTGGTCGCATTTTTACCCAATAATAGTTTGATGTAGTGGTAATCCATTTCAAGAGCGATTTGGGCATATCGCATTGCGTCATTTTCACATACGCTCAAAAATCCAGCATTGCCTTCATATACTTTTGGATCGACAGAATTTAGGGCTATGTGAAGAGAATAAGCTTTAGCCATTTTAATGAAATAATTTTCATCAAAAATGGGTTAGAGCCTTGTTAGTCAAAACCATACAAATACTCTTTTTGTCTCCGTACTAGTATGGAGTTTTATCAAGAGAATCCATGCAACCTAACTGGGTTTTAGTTAGTGTTTCATATTGTTGAAGATGTAAATAGGCAGAGTTCATGTCTAAGATGGGCAAGGGTTTGAGTTGATGATCGGTTGGGTCTTTTTCCATTTCCAAAAAAGCAAAGCCGTGTTTGCCTTTACTTAGGCATAGCATTGTGTCGAAATAAGCTTGAGCATAAAGGTTTCCGGAATAGTTGAAGTTTTCATCGAAATAATAAGACTTCCATTTATGAATTTTGTTTTGATTGGAGAGGCAGGCTTTTCCCTCTTTGTTATAATAAGCCTCTGAGATGGGCACCATAAGCTTGGTTTCGTATTGACGCTTTACTATGGAAAATCCATAGGCGTTTTCTTTCAAAGCATCATCTAAACCGAAATATCTCTCTTCAATCGGATTTCCAAGCTTGTCTCTTAGCACAGAAGCGCGAAAAAAGCTGCTTCTGAAAAGCACCGCTTTGTCATCTAGTCCGAAAAAAGACTGCTCTATCATATTGCCTTTTTCATCAAGCAAAAAAAGGATTTTTGCATAACCCTCCAGGTGTTTTTTAGGTTTTAAATCTTCATCATAAAATGTAGCTTTAATGTGCGTTCTAGATTTATCATCAAGTTGTTTGAAGTGCCATTTTCTGTGAGCGTAGCCTCCAAAGGTATTTACAGCTTTGCCATAGGGGTCTAAATAGGTTGCAGCGATTCTGTTTCCGTTTTTATCATAGTCAAACTGAGCGATACTAAAGCCTTCATCATTGAAACTAAGCTTCTGATCTCTATTGTAATACCTGATTTCACGAATGTTGCCATTTTTGTAATAACTCCATTCTTTTTTCGCCCAACCACTTTTGTTAAACACCAGGCTTTGGTTTTGGCCTACAT
>CAZAJG010000061.1:16202-18066 GCA_964485405.1 uncultured Owenweeksia sp.
CTACATTACATATAAATCTTAGTTTCCCGCTAGAATCATAATTAAATTGCATTTTGGTAATTCCCAATGGATTGATGCTTGAAGTTCCAAATTCATTCAAATAAGACAGTTCCGTTATTACTCCATCACTATTGTACTTATAAGCTATACCAAAGATTCCGTCTTGATCACCTACTTTTCCCCGCCTATTATTCTTGGAAAAAAGCTTTTTCTGGATGCGATCATTTGCATCCATGACTAACCTTATCTTATCAATACTGCTGTTCGGTGAGAAAGACGGTTTTTGATATAAATTTGAAACTAAACTCTGAATACGACCAGGTAAAGGCATGGTCTTCTCATCTTTTTGAATAACCAAAGTGTATTCATTTTTGGACTCCCTTGTTACTGTCATCTCTTTTAGCGTTGAACCATTCTGGTTGCCATGAATTATACTTTTCAACTTACCTCCTTGGTATTTTAGTTCCAGCACGGGTGATCTAAGGATATTATGAATTGTATTCGGAGATTGAAGAAAACCTAAGGCGTTATAGTGTTCTATCTTTACGAGTTGTCCTGCCTTTCGATAAAATTTGTAATAGAAAGATCTAGTTTTTATCTCTTCATTGGAGAGTTTTTTTATCCCCTGCGGGATCAAATTTTTCAAAGTGTAATCCGTATAAAAGCTACTTTTGACTCTCCAAAAGCGATCGTAGTAGATGGCACTACTGCTAAGGATAAATGCTAATGAAAGGCTTATGGTAGCTCTTTTTCGCCTCCGTTTTCGTACATGTCGCTGCCATAGTTCGTCAAACTTCACACCCACTAGTCTGGCTACAAGTCTTATGAAAGCCTTTTGATAACCTAATTCTATAACAGAGCACCCTAGTATATCCGAACTCAGAGAAGGTGGATAACAGTTTTCATTTTCATCATCACCTGGTATACCCGAAACAATAAAAGGAATAACCTTTTCTGTTCCATTATTCCTCATAAAATATCTCACCTCCTTTTCTACCCAAGTGGACTTGGCTGAATTCGGGGAGCATATAACAATCAAAAATTCTGCATCATCTAGTTCTTTACGTACATTAAATTCAAGATCTCCAGATGACATATCTGTCTGATCAAGAAATATAGGCTTGAGTGTTTTAGATAGATTTTTTGGTTTTTGAATTCTTTTTGGAATTTTAAAAGCTTCCAAACGCCTTTGTAAACCCTTTGCCGTTCTTTTATCCTTATGATTGTAGCTTATGAAGGCCTTGTAATGGAATTTCATTATTAACAGGTTGAAAAAAACCCCAATATCAAATCGAGTACTGGGGTTTTGGTATAGGTTTAGAACCGTTATAGGTTTTCGAAAATGGCACCTAATAGTTCATGTCGAGCCAACAAAATCAGTAAGGCAATGAAAAAAGCTAATATTCTGATTAGGATAATTTCGACTGCTATGCCAACATAAGTCATTACACCTCCAAGAATTAATGCAAAAACCCAATTTTGCGAAAGATCGTAACCTAAGGATAGACCTAATAGGAAACCAATTATTCCAAATAAACTAGTTCCTCGTTTTTTTTCTTTTGTGGTCATATTAGGGGTTTTACTTTTTAGTCTTTAAGGCAGTTATGACTTTTTGAAATTCTTCTATGCCAATTTGAGCGGAATCCCAGTTGTGATAGGCATAATCTGAGGCTATAGCGTGGTTTATGTTTCTATACCTTTTAGTGGCTAAGGGGTGAGAGCAGAACCAATTCTTTTTGGTTCGATTCACTAATTTTTCTTGCAGGGTTATGTTTAATGACTCCCAGGGGTTTTCCTGAGTGTACATATCACTGCGTTTGAGCCATCCATTGGCTACCTCTTCCAAGTTTTCTTGAAATCGTGT
>CAZAJG010000062.1:0-689 GCA_964485405.1 uncultured Owenweeksia sp.
GCAGGGGATGCTCTATTTCTCCCAAACCGGGGGTGCTGCAAATGGCATTGGGGCCATTTAAAAAATCGCCATCGTAATAACCAATATAGCCAATGGTATCTCCACTTTCGGAGCTAGGGATGTAAAAAGTAGCGTATAAAGTATCGTCAATAAAGCCTAGCGTAGCAGGAGGTGTGCTAAAATCAAAAGGCGTAGCACACCATTGTGTACCATCCCATCCGGCAAACCAGGGTACGTGTATATCTCCAAAATAGTGCTGGCTTTCATCCCCTCCGTTAATGCTACAGTATAAAATATCATCGTACACAAACAAATCCTCTACAAAGCCAGTAACCCCGTTGGCTACTTCCGCCCATTCTTGTCCGGTCCAGCGGGCAATAAAGTTGGCAGGATCGCTTGGAAAGCTATATCGGTTAAAAGTGCCTCCCATATAAAGTTCGCCTTGGTAAAACTCAAAGTCGAATACTCGAGAACTGCTGCCATAGGTGGGGTTGCCATAGGTGTGCCATTGTAAACCGTCCCAACGCACCACTCCTTTGTAGCCGCTATTTCCTCTGGATCCATTGTTGAGCGTTAAAATATCTCCATTGTCTAAGATTTCTAAACGAGCGGTGGCTCCAAAGTTAGAATACGTATCGGTTGGATGTATTATGCTGTAAGGATACTTCCAAGTTTTCCCTCTATCGGTG
>CAZAJG010000062.1:699-17371 GCA_964485405.1 uncultured Owenweeksia sp.
AAGAACCTCCCCAAATCAATAAACTATCTCCATTGGTACTCATTACACCTTTCGTTCCCGGACCTACGGTTACATCATGCACCCAAATGCTATCTTGGTAATATTTAATTACTCCTGTGTTGGGCAATACAGTGGAATCTTTATCCAGCACTATGCCCCCAAAAGAGCCTAAAATGTATAAAGTATCTCCAAACATGCCTATATCAGAGGCTCCTCCTCCTCCAGCATAGCTAAAGGGCAAAGGTTTCCAACGCCCAGCTTCTCGGTAGGCCACTCCTCTTAAGAGAGAGTCTTGATCTAAATACCGCCCATAAATCCAATCTTTACCTAAGGGCCCATCATTCTCAAAATTGATTACAAAATCAGTAAATAAAGCTCCTGGTTGATTGTGGTAAATCCCTTCCATAGCAGGTTTCCACTGCTGCGCATACCCTATGCTACTGCTCCATAGAAGCGCAAGAACCCAAAGCTTACTTTTTAACAAACTTGGCATATTGATTGTTATTTATAAGGAGTGTATAGAGACTTGCTGGTAAAGTAGCTACATCCAGCAGCAGAGTAGGCTGAGGGTGTGTATAGCTGTATTCCAATACTTTTTTGCCAGAAAGATCGTATACCTTCACGTTTTCAATGTTTTCACCCTTAAAAGTAATACTTATTTTTTCGGATGTAGGAGAAGGATAGAGTTGGATGCTTTCATTCACCTGACGAGCTTCTGTTGTAGATATGGTGCCTTGTGCAATATGGGTAATGTCGAAGCGAGAAATAACAAAGTCTGCATGAATGCCGGTGGTATTATAATTATCGGCTTTAAACCAAGAGTTTGGTAAACCCAAATCTGCTACCGGGTATTTGGTATCATCGTTAGTTGTAGAGCCCAGTGCTGAAAAAGAAGTACCTACTACTAGAATGTAAGATTTATTGTTGTAGGTATAGGTTTCTATGTCCCCTACATAATCGCTGCCTTTACCCGCAAAAGGAGAAAGCCCACCCGGACCTGCATTACCACCAAACATGGTGCCCCAGCTGTGGTTGGCCAAGTTTAAATTGCCATCGGTATAAAACGCATTGAGGTGCATATCGCCTTGTATATTGGCTGGGGTAAAGTTGATGGTGGCGTTTTCGCTTTCGAAAAAGAAGTTGGGATGATCCAACACTTGCACCGGGTTTTGGCCCGCTGTAGAAGCCGCAAAAAAGGTGGACGTGGAAGGGCTGTACGCCAATTGGCCTTTACCAAAGGTAAGCGGGATACCCGTAGTATTGGCATTGCTGGTAGTTCCGTGCCAATAAAATTCCATATTGGAGTTGTTGCCAAAATAGGTGTCCCATACTATGGAAGATCCATCCAGCATCATCATAAAAGCTTTGCCGGAGGCGGATTGAAAATTGCGCCAATCTGGAGTACTGATAAAAGGATCGGTGGTGCCATCATCGTCCATACCGATGTAAACCGTACCGCTGGGCGTATGGGTAATGCCGCTAAAATACAGTTTGTTGGTAAATTCTGAATGGGTTTGATCTAAAGCTGTAGCAAACTTTTGCTGGCTGGGGTCAAAACTGCCCAAACGAGCTCCAGCTACTCCTTTGCCGCAATAAGAAGCCTTATTGCCATCAAATTGCATATCGTAAATCGCTTCAAATTCGGATTTAGAAGAACCATTGTCGTTCCGGATAAAGGAAGAGTAAGCCAATTGGTAAGTATTTAGATCCATGGCGGAAACAAAACCCCGCATAGGTCTGGGCAAACCGCTTTGTATAAGAGGTGCTTGGCTTTCAAAATAAGATCCATCGCCAGGGTTGTATACCGGAAAAGTCCAAGTAGCAGGAGGCGTAGCGCTAGAGCCAAAGTTGTTTTGCCCGTTGGTTTCTCCATAAAAGTACATCAAGCCAGAGGGTGTGATTTTCATACCGTGTACCCTATCCACTTGCGGGCTTCCAAAAGGTGTCCTCATCAATCGGATTCCATTATCGTTTCGGTAACTGGCCAATAAAATTTCAGATTTAGTTGAATCTGGAGGTGTAGTGAATTGCCAGGCGTTTGTCGGTACTCGAATCAGATCATCAATAGTAGGCGTAAAAGAACCTAAAAAGTTCCCCACCACATGAACCTCTTTCCCGGGTAACGCGATATTGTCATAAAGACCCAGATCCTCAAAGGTGGTGGCAAATCTGGTGAGTACCAAAATGGTGCCCCACAGAATTTCTCCATCGTGATTAAACTTTAGGATCATGCCTTGGTCCCCGCTTCGGCTGGGCCTGGTAAAGCCATTGATACCCGCACCACCCGGAAACTTATTGGAAAAGCCATCGCCCGCTACAAAGGTTTCACCTGTGGTGGGGTCTACCTCTACACTGGTGCAGATATCTCTATGATCTCCTCCCCAAAAAGTGCTCCACTCTAAATTGCCAATAGGTACTGAGCTATAAGGGCTGCCTGGCCCGGCTTTTAACTGAATAACGTAGGGGAAATCCAATTCGCAAGGTGTGCTTAGTTTTAGGTTTCCACTGCTTATGTCAAAAGTAATGCAGTCGTCATCTTCTATAGCTCCATTTTGCGAATAGCTATAGGGTTGCATCCAAACAATATCGTTTTGTAAAGTTTGTACATGCAAATCTCCATGGCTGAGGAAAAAACCGCTTGCCCCATTAATGTCTATTTCAATATCGTTTAAATCGGCTCCGCTCTCCAATACCAGCGTCATTTTAAAACCCGCAGAATTAGAAGATACAACGGCATCTATATCGTCATACAAATCTGGCCAAGCTAAAGCTTCAAAGGTTTTTTGAAGCTCGTATTTGTTATCGTTTACATAGTAGTTAAAGTGGGTTTCTCTTTCGTACTCTTCCATTTGGCCAATATGGGTGGCATTTGGGCGTACAAAATTGTAGTCAATACGCTGTAAGTCTCGGTTTAACGCATCAGGATACCCATCCCATACTACGGTACTCATATAATTATCTGCAAAATAGTACTCAGGCGATAAGCCCATACTGGAATAACGAATGTCTGGAGCAGACAATCCATCGGTATCCACCACTTGCCCGCTGTTTTCAATAAATAAAGTGCTTTTGGAGTGTGGTTCAGCATCTCTAGGGTAGTTGAGTTCGCTGTAGTTATAGGATTCTGTTGCAGCAATCCCATTTTATGGTATAAGTGATGTATACTTGCCCATCCATATTGGATTCAATGGATTGCGCTTTTTCGTTTTTATTTACATCGTTGGCAATGGCTTCTACCCAAAGTAAAGCTCCTGTATTTCCATTTAGGGCATACAGGTAAACATCGTTTTGGCCGGTACGGGTTACTTGAGCCAGAAGCAAATAGTTGCCTTCTGCATCTTCCAATACATCCAGTACACGGTCGTTTTCCTCTTCATGATCAAACTCCACATGCCAAAGTAAACTACCGTTCACACTGTATTTTCGGGCCAGTAAGTTTTCGCCTACGTTTGGGTCGGTTACATAACCCGCCACTACAAAAGCGTGGTTGGAAGTTGTTATGACCGTTCCTTCTTCTGTCAATCCATTTTTATTGTAGGTATCAGACCATAAGTAGTTGTTGTTGGCATCTAAGCATACTACTTTAAGATCTGTGCCACCGCTATTGGTGCTGCTTCCGCATAGATGCAAATAACCGTTGTGTATGGCTCCATCTTTTAATTGCTCGTTGGAGGCGGTAAGGCCGTTTACCCTTTCTTCTGTAATAAAAGCACCTACTTCATCAAAGTACCAAGAAACCATATCCCATTGTGTGATGGTGGCTTGGCTGGAACCATGAACGGCTATGTTTGTACCGTTGCGAAAAATTCGAGCACCCCCATCGTAGTTCCCATTGTAATCTTTATATACCAACCATTGTTGCACACCATTATCATCGTAAGCGGCTACCAATACATCGTAAGAGCCACCTCTTTCGGTAGTACCACAAATTAGCAATTGGTCAGATACATCATCGTAAAACAAGTCGGTACTTACATCATTTCCAGTAGATTGATCGGTTACAAACCACTCCAAATTCCCATCATCGTCTGTTTTAGCTACAAAAAACTCGGTTTCGTTATTGGTAAAATAGGTGAGAATGCCCGTTATATACACCGCATTATTGTGCGCTATTAATTGGGTAGGTTCGTATTGATTGTTATCCGAAAGCGCGTTTAAAGTGATGGTCCAGAGAAGATTTCCTTCTTCATCCAGCTTTTGCAGTTTTACATCGGTTCCACTATGGGTGTTGCTTTCAAAACCGCTGCGATAGTAGTTTCCTTGATCATCAGTTGCCGTAGGTGCACCAAATTTATCAGAAAATAAACCTCCGGTTTCTGACCATATATGGGTGATGGTATGGTTTTGTGAAAAAGAAAGATGAGAGTTAAGCAAGCAGATTCCTGCTAAGATCGGTTTGAGTAGTTTCATGCTGAGAACAGTTAAAAAAGGTTTTTAAATACATATTAGTTCTCCCGACCGATGTGAATGTAAAAATAAAAGTTGAAACTTTTTGTTTAGAGTGGTGTTTTTGAGTAACCGATTCTTTTGACCTTTTTTAAGATTTTGTTTTTAGGAGTGAAAGAGCTTTTTTTTATTCAAAAACAACCACAGAGCCAACGGCATTATCGTGTAACGCTTTTTTCTTTTGGCTTCCACTCATGGTTAAATACGAAAACCATCCCAAAGTAGATTTAACAAAATACCGAAATACGGCAGCAGGAAAGGAAATATTCTTTAATTCGTTACGCTCTTTTTTTACACGAATTCCCATATATCTATGTCCAATGGTTCCACCCAATAGGCTCACCCATATAGGGTCGTACAAAATCCATATAAATATAAAAGCTGAAATTCGGAAGCTATCTGGAACTTGTTCAAACAAAGAGAATAAGTCGCTTGTGCCGTACATAAAAAGAATGATAGCTACAATATCAATAAAAGCAGCTTTAACGCGCTTCAATAGGCTAGGATATTCTTTGGTTTCTGTAGGGTTGGTTTGGTTAGTAGTCATGTAGGTTATTTGTTGAGTTAGGTTTTTGTGCGTGTTTTAAACTTTCCTTTGGGTTTTGGTTAAGATTGGGATGGGTGTACGTAAAGTATTAAAAATCTTTACGACTCCCATAATCAGCAGTCAATATTACTTTTTTTCTTCCCTCAAAATTTTCTCCATTTTACGCCCTTTGGCTAATTCATCTATTAACTTATCTAGATATCGCACTTGTTGGGTTAGGGTATTATCAATTTCCTCAATTCTATAACCACATATAACACCTTTTATCAAGTGGGCATTGGGGTTTAATTTTGCTTTTTGAAAGAAGGTCTCAAAGCTTACTTTTTGATCTATCAACTCTTGCAATCGGTGCGGATTAAATCCTGTGAGCCATTCTATTACCTGATGAAGTTCCTCCTTTGTTCTCCCCTTTTTCTCCACCTTATTTACATAATGCGGATAAACAGAAGCAAACATCATTTTAGCCACTCTCTCATTATGTTCAGCTGTTACTTTCATGTTGTTTATTAATTTACGATCACCTTAAAAAAACTATTCTAAGATATCAAAAAGGTGTTCTTCGTTCAAGAAGAATTTACCTACCTGCAAAATGGAACTACTCAGAATCATATTTTTGGATAAGGGCCTTTATCGTTTGAACTTGTGGAATATACTTTTTATCGAAACGATCTTCTTTGTTCAGTAAAATACCAGCATCATAGTTTTCTTTATGACGAGATCGAATAGACCCTGCACCGGTTGTAAAGCTTACGATATAGGCAATATCTGTTCTACCATTTTTGTCAAAATCTTTAAAGGATATAGCAAGAGTAGATGGCTCCACCATATGTCCTGTAGATGGTTTAAACTTCACATAGGAAGAGTCATTGAGATATATTAAATATGCCGGTACACCAAAGGGTTTTGCTGTACTAAGGAAGTAAGATGAAAGCGTATCGTTAATTAGAATGGAGAATGACTGTTGTTTGTCAATATAATAATACTCCTGATGAAGCAGCCTACTAATTCGCCATAGCTGCACTGCGCTTATAGGTTTAATTTGAGTTATAGTTTTAATATTAAAATCCACTCCTTGTTGCTTTAGCAAAGAGTATTGAATAGTGTGTGGCGTTTTAAGCTTTGAGCCATTACTTTCAAAATAGGTGCATTCTCGTTTGCTATTTCCTTCTGCGCATATTTCTTTAATCGTTCCGTTTGGATAAAAAGTAGTGTCTTGTGCCTGAATTAGCTTGGGAACGATTAATGAACTTAAAGCGATTGTAAAAACAAGTCTCAATCTGATTTTCGTTATTGATGTTATATCTCTAAAACGGAAAAAGACGGAAGTAGGAGTTGCTCGCATCTGGAGGATGTTTTTATTTTAAAGGATAGGTGTGCTCTAAATAATACTTATCCTACTCTTCGTATTTCAATTTTAGTAATGATTTTCTTTTCTACATTTTCGATATCTAAGAGGGATAATTGAAACCAAAACTCGTTTTCATCTTCATCGAAGTAGCTAAAGGTAAATTCATTTTCCGTTCCGTCAAATCCTCCACAATACCTTTCTGTTTGAAATTGATCTGAACTTTCATTGTTGCTCCATTCCATTAAACTTAGGTTTTCTTGCAGAATCAATTTGCAAATGGAAATAAATTCGGGTTCTATTTTATGTACTGTTTCCAATGTTTAGAGAATAAGTTCGGCTATACTTTTCCTTCTAATCTCTTCAAAAGTTTCTAGTAGGAGGCTAAATCTATCTAAAATGTAAGCACTACAAAACTTTAAATAAGTTTAGGGAGTCTTTTTTACACGTATAGATTCAATCATTTTTTTGAAATCAGCCTCCACAAAATCATAGTATTTAGGAAGAGACGTACAAGTAACTATATGCAGCATATTGTTTTTAACGAAAACAGCGGATAGCCCTTGAAATTTGATGCCCTGAGATTCGCTGTAGCATTCAATCCAGTAGCTATCTTCTCCATCAATAGTGGATTTACCCACTGCTATTTTTTCATAACCATTTAAAGACAGTGGAAAGCCTTTTATCACATATTCGTTCCACAATTCGTCCAGCGTCCAGTTTAAGGTTGAGGCAGTAGAAATATCTATTCTTCCTTTAAAAGGATCAGAAGATTGGGGAGCTTTTAGTACAAAACCGAGTTGATCGCCTGTTGAACTTTCTGTCCACCTTTCTGCAGGGATTAATCCCACTGTTTTTGAGTTGTTCCAAACGAGTTCTTGTCCAATTAGAGCGGTGGAAGCAAGAATGAGAGTAAGCATAAATGCTTTCATGTTTTTTAGTTTTAAGAAGGTGTATTTAAGGTACTAAAAATAGGATTTTTGGATTATCAGATTTCCTGAATATCAACAGAGCCATTTTGTCCAATTTCAATTAGATGTTTACTCAGAAGATAGGATTCTGTTATCATAGGTTCGTCTTCTTCTACATCACCATCCGTCATTCCAGTTTCCGTTAAATGAATCTTGTAGCCTTCATCGATAACAAAGGTCATATCGATACCTGAATCAATATAGTAGTTGTTCTTAATGTTTAGGATATGCGCAATTTTAGTGGTAGTATCTTGAATAATTAAGAACCCAGCGGTTAAATCCGCAAAGCTTGAACAGACTGAATTGAGCATGGAATCTTGTTTTTCATAGCAGTTTAATTCAGCATAGTAAACCTGATAGTTATGAATAGCAGGCAGTTGATTATTGAAAAAAGTAAGATGCTTTAATGCAACTCTATCGGTAAAGTTAAAATCAAAGGCGGTGTTTAAGGGTAGGTAAACTATTGAATCGAATACTGGTAATGGATGTGGAGTCTTTCTATTTACACTGCTCTCAGTAAATGGTAAATTTGAAGTGGAGGCCCTTTGCGTAACTTCTACTTTTTTAATGGAGTTTTCTTCTGGAAGGATCAAGTCTTCCGAACTGTTGTGAACATCAGTGTGATTACAGCCAAATATGGTTAAGCAAGCTAGTATGGAATAAACTATATTGGTAAAGTATACTTTCATGTTCATGCACTAAACATTTTGTTGGTACTTTTTCATGCTCATTTCCCTTCTCTTTGCGGTGGCAACTCAATGCAACATTCCTTTTTTAAACGGATTTTGACGAATTTTGAAAAAACGCCATGAGTTTTCATTTTTCTAACCATAACGCCAGTTGTAGGCTTCGTTAATACAGTCTTTTATTTATCAAGTACTTTTTTAATAAAGGAAAGTACGCTTTCCGGTTGCTCTAACGGGCTGGTGTGTGCACCTTCCACAATGGTTATTTCCATATTTTTCGGTGTGCCTACATAGTCTTTACTGCCTTTAAGCGCTAATGCAGATACTTGCAGGCGGTTTAAATATTGATTCCCATCATCTACTTTACTTATAACAGCCTCATCCGTTTGCCGTACTTCTCTATCTCTAAGAAGGGACATTGACACTTCTAAATATTCTGCAATTTCGGGTTTTGCTTTTATATTCTCATCTGAGAACATGGCTCTTGCCACTTGCTTGGTATAAAACTTACGGAAGGGAAGCATTATATGCTGAAAGCCAAACTTGAGCTGTGTAGC
Organism: uncultured Owenweeksia sp.; assembly: GCA_964485405.1. Lineage (GTDB taxonomy): Bacteria > Bacteroidota > Bacteroidia > Flavobacteriales > Schleiferiaceae > CAKZNE01. Next base: position 9,252 of record CAZAJG010000062.1, read on the forward strand.
GAAAGTTCCTTTTTCAAAGGGCATATTGCATAAGCCAACGACTTTAAACCTTTTTGGTTTTTTAACACTTGCTCTTAGTATAGTCATACTGCCCCAAGAATGGCCAATGGCGTAAACTTCTTTGTGCTCTAGGTGGTCAATAATTTCAATTAGCATATTTGCACAATCGTCCATATTCCAGTTTTTGTTTGCAATGTCTTTGCTTTTTCCGTGGTGCGGCATATCAATTGAAATGACAGTACGGTCTGTAATTCTGCTGGTGTAATAGTTCCATAAATTATGATCGTAGTACACTCCGTGAAGAAATATGACGGGAATTGTATTCGGTACAATTTTTTGATACACAACAATATGGCCGATAGTAGTTTTTATAGTTTTTTGTTTCATACCATTTTCATCTTTTGATTGAGCCCATAACGTATTTGTAAAAAGCACTACAAGCACAATGAGTTTTGATAGTTTCATTTGTAATTCTTGGTTTTATAAACTTTATGAGGCGAATGGTGAGTTTTCACAGGAATTAGTCTTGCCCAGATTAAAGCCAATCAAAAAAACTGTATTTGATAAATCTAGAATTGATTGGGTATTCATGGGCCTCCAAGCGTTCCGTAAATGAGTAGATTCTTTCACTGTCTTTTCACCTTTAATGGTTTGCAGTTAATTGCTAACACAAGGCGTTTTATGGACCAATTTTGGGTTGTTGAGCTGTACTACCATAAAGCTAGCTAGGTCCTTGTTGGTAATGTTCATTTTCAGATCATTACCATCAAAACTAATCGTAACCTTTCCTTTTGGCGTTTTATCGGTAATGTTCGGAAACCTAAGAATAGTCCACTCCAACCTGCTATTCATTACAATGGGTTCCATAATATTTTTATCGTCTATAATTACCTTCAGCCATTTCATAAAGTAGGGTAGTATCACTTTGGTGAATATCCAAGGTTGAAAGTTTATACTCTCACCGGCTCCTACGTTACTCATACAGATTAAACGTTTAACATTGGAACGCTCCATTGAATGGACTAAAATTCGAGTAGCATCGGAAACTAAACTATTGGGCTTAGCATTACCTTTTCCGCCAATTCCCAAACAGTTGATTACGGCATTTTGATTTTGAACGGCTTCATTTATTAGATTCTCATCCAAAACATTACCTTCTAAAATTGTTAAATTTTCCTGTTGAGAATCAATTGAATATTTGTTGCGTGTAATAACGGTGACGTTGTGCTTTTTGGAAAGAAGTTCATTTAAGACTTCTTTCCCTGAAAATCCTGTTGCCCCTATTAGTAATACATTCATATCATTGCGATTTAATGATACAAAAGTCTTTATAAGCCTAGGCTCTTGCCTGACACATATGAGCCAAAATTACCGACTGGCAATTTTTTTTCGAATTCGAGTCAAGGATTGTCTTTGAATTCCGAGATAAGTACAGAGGTGCGAAACGGAAACTCGGTTAAAAAGCTCAGGATGGTTTTTTAGAAATTCTAAATACCGCTCTTCGGCATCTAAAAACTGAAAACTTTCAATTCGAGCTTGTTGCGTTTGCAAAACGCTTTCAGCAATTAATCTACCCAATCTTTCTAAAGAAGGAAAACGATTATAGCCTGTGCGAATTTGCTCAAAAGGCAGTTTAATTATTACACTTTCTTCAAGGCATTGAAAAGTGTATTTACTAGGGGTGTTTGATAGTAATGCGGTATAATGGGTAACCCAACCCTGGTTATTTACAAATCGTATGGTAATATCGTTTCCTCTGTCATCAATGTAATACCCTCTAACCAATCCACTAGCGAGGAAATATAAGTTTCGCTGATTTGCTTGGGATTTGATAATCTCAGTTTTGTTCTTGTAGGTAGAAAAAGTACAGGATTCCAAAAGATAATCCATGGCATCTGTTTCTATTTTAGGATTCAAATCAAGAATTGCATTGGATAATATGTCTATGTTCTGTTGTTGCACTTAGTATATTCTAGCTTGTGTATAAGGTTTTATTAGTAACGGTTAGCTTGTTTTATCGGTTCCATTTGATTCGATTCTGAGCTTCTTGATAATACGTTTTGCTCCTTTTTTTTTTAGTTTTTTTGTCCGTTGAGTTTTCATAAGGTACTCAAATAATTCTGAGGAACGTCTTAAATACATGCTATCATCAACCACCTTTACTCCAGCTGAATGGAGATAAATAATTCCGGAATAAAATTTAGCTTGGTCGGACATGATAAGGTTGTTTGTATCTAAATAAGTAACTCTACTCAGCCTAACTGAATCTCTGCTTGAAACGGCAATAACTTTATAATTATTCATGTATTTTTCTTCAGGTTGAAACAATACCTTCATCATTATTGCTTTTCTACCTTTTTGATCTGTCTTGAAAATGTATTTTAATTCTTCATCAACATTGATTTTATGTTCTGGAATAGGAGCAGATTCTAAAAAGGACTTATATAGCCTGTTAAGGCTGTAAATAGTATGAATACAAGTAGTATTTGAGTTTTGACGGTGTAATGCTAACCATTGCGATAAGCGCACCTAAGATATTAAAAAGGAGTCCCTCCGAAAAGCTTATATTGATTAGTAAAGGGACTGTTGTGGCTCTTACTTATTTTTTCATCCAAATTGAGCAGGTCTTTTTCCCTTAGCGGCCAATCGAGCTATTTCTTCAATTCTCTTTTTTCTGGTTTCACTTTTCCTTGCAACAGTAACCCAATGCAATAGCCCTTTTTTAATGGACTTAGATTGACTTTGAAAAAACTCCATGGAGCTTCCATTTTTAACCAGTGCTGCTCTTAAATCCTCGGGCACAATCAATTTTTCAACATCATCCATTAAGGACCATGTACCATTTTGTTTGGCTGTTTCTATGCTGACCAAACCCGCTTTTGCCATGAGGTTGTTTTGGGTGAGTTGAGCTACTTTCTCTTTGTTTATCATCGACCATGTACTGCTTGGTTTTCTTTTACTGAAGTATTGCATATACCTTTCATGGTCAATCGTTTTTTTGGTGCTATCAATCCACCCAAAGCAAAGTGCTTCCTCTACGGCTTCACTCCAACTAAGTGAAGGGATTTTAGTAGATGCTTTAAAGTAAACCAACCAAACCGAGGATTTTGATTCATGATTTTTCTCCAACCATTTTCGCCAATCGGCTCGGCTTTTCGGACAATAGGTTTCGCTTTCGTTTTTAGACATAATTGTCTTTTTAAGAACCAATTAATTTTAAATCCTCCTTAGCGTAAACGTTGTCTCCTCTCATGGATCGTTTAATTTTCCATAGCCTTATTCCCAGTTCTCGCTTGCTGTTGGGGTTATCGGCCAAAAAATCTCTCAGATAAGTGTTGTATTCAAATTGAGGTGCTATTTCTTTTTTATTTGTGTCCTGTTTTTTTTCGCTTGTTATTTGCTTGTATTGGTTTAGGGCATCTCCTAAAGTCTTACCCACGTTGTATTTCATCCAGCTCATAAACTGTATGTTGAATTTGAATCCTCTACCAATATTCGCCTCAAAAAAGGATCTAACATTTTCAGAGTTTTTATAATTATCGGTAATAACCGTATTCAAGGTGAGTTCTTCTGTTTTCCAATTAAAGGTGGATTCAGGTTTTGGTTTTCTCTCTACTTTTTGACTTGTTCCCGTTTTGAGGTAGTGTATTATCCTTTCTGAAATTTCAATCTTCCCACCACTTGTTTGGAGTCCTTCTAAACGGCAAAAATCAACTAGCTCCTCTTTTAGCCAGTAAAACTCCTTAAAGTCTTTTGGAGAAATACTTTTGTTTAATTCAGGTCTTGTTTCCATGATTTTTAATATGTTTCAACTAATCATGTTAATTGATTGTATAAAAGGATAAGTAATTAACAATTTAAAAATTGACCCCCAATACAAGTTCTAAACCAAGGTCAAATCGATAAACTTCAGATGTTTCAAATTGCTGAAAAAAGTCTACCCCAAATACCAAACCTTTTTTTTTCCATGGGATAAATCGAAGTCCTTGACTGGCACCAACACCAATAACAAAATTGATAGAATTATCACCAGTTAAATCTTCTAAGGTTTCAAAACCCACAGGTACATTGGCACTCATGGAGGCATAAATTCCTTTAGATAGTCTTTTGTAGAAAAAATACAATTCAGGCCTAAATACGAATGAATTTACATTGGAGAAGCCATTTGAAGTGGCTATATCGGGCCTAGCCCAGGTTACTTCAAATGAAGTTTCATAAGGCCTAATCCATCCTTTTTTACTATCAACAAAGCCGGTATAACTAATTCCGTAACCTTGAAAGTATCTGCTTTGCATACCTTTTAGTGTTACTAAATTAAACCATTCACCAAGTTGTTCATGCATTTCTTTATTTTCCTGATAAGCCTTAAAGTTGGCTTTGTTTACTGATAATTCAACCGTTTGATACCTATTCAAAAAAGTATGCATACAGTATTCCAACGCGGCTCGTATTCTTTTTTCATGTGTAGCGTGTACACTGGCTTTGTCAAATAAGGCAAATACTTCATCCTCATTATGTTTTATACTGTACACTTGTTTCAGAATGCTATCTGTTTTTTCGAAAAAAGTTAGAGAAACATGAGCTCTGGCTACTTCGGCTATACCATCGTTCACCTTTCGCTTAGATTCTTGCACACTCAAAGCGTTTATAGCAATATAAATGGGTTTGCTTAAACTGTCTTTTTTAAAGGAGAGTGCATAAAAGTCTTTCACCGATTTTTCTGCACCACCTTGTAATTGCAATTCTACCTGTCCAGAGATCGGGTTTTTATAAGTACCTAAATTCTTTACTTCTCTTTGGTCAACTACAGAATGGATGTGAATATTGCCTGTATATGCTGTTTTAAAAGGAACCGACCTAAGCGATACAAGCTCTTGAGCAGTTAAAAAAAGGCTTCCATTAAAAAGAAGCAGTGCTAGTAAAAAGTGTTTCATGGCAAACTATTTTGAAGAAACATAATGTATTTCCCAAACTCTGTATTCGTCTGAATCGTAAGTCACTACCATGGAGTTGTTTGAAAGAAAATGGATGTATATCTTTTCCTTAGTTTTATCCTCACTTTTTAATTCAAGATACTTTCCATTGGTGTTGTAAAACCAACTCCCATTACTCATTTCACCTTCAGAAACTGCGGTGTAGCTCATATCCTGGTTAAGAGATAAATAATCGCCTATTTCCTTTTTAGGTAAATGGTAATACTGCTCTGCGTCCGAATATTTATCAAGATGCCAGGTAGCGTATAAATCTTCTTGGTTAATTTTTTGGGCACTTAGGTTAATGGCTATTAGCGTTAAAGTAAGTATCAGTGTTTTTTTCATTTCAACTTTAAATATTTTTGAGCATGGTATGAACACAGTTTTGGGCAGAATGTATGGCGTTGTGAACGTTGCCCCAATCTGCGCCATTCGTATAAGCATCACCGGCAAAAAAGAGTTGATTGTTTACCGGTTTTTGCAACTGTTTGATCGTTTTAGGCTTTGTGTAGTCACTCACATAGGCACCTTTTGAGAAAGGCTCAGCTGACCAGTTTTGACTGATATGCTTCATGTAGCTATCACTAGCTTTGCCATCAAACATTTGATCTAGTTCATTTAAGACCTTACGTTTAAATTCATCATTATTTAACTTTCCGTAATCCTTTGCTGGTGCTCCTACCGAAAAAAGGCCAAGTATATGTTTCTCCTTATTTTGTCCATAGGATGCATCATAAAAAGATACTTGACCATCTGTTTCTGGTCGTATTCGATAATCCACAAAAGAAGGGTAGAACCGCTTGTTAAATTCAAAAAAAGCTTTAAACCCATCCCAGTAAACCAGGTCTTCTAGGGCTTTTGTTTTCCTTCTGGGTAGGGCAGGGGTAAAATTGATATCTCCTGATTTTAGAATGGAGGTTGGAACCGTTAAAATCACCTTTTCCGCTAAGTACTTTTTTTTATTTGTGTTAATGGAAATATGGTTTTCTGAGTAATCTATTGACTTTACAACTGTATTGTATTTTATAGAATTCCGAACTGAAGGAAGTATCAGCTTTTCAAAAAAACCAAACCACGAATCGTTTACAAACTTCTTGTCATTAAAAGTGTCGAGTGTACCCCGAATAAGTTTTCCCTCATCCCAAATGCTGTATTCATCTGTAGGTAAGTAATTAATCGTTTTTATTCGCTTGGCTGCTTCTTTAGCATTTACCAATCCTCCAAATTGGATATGATTTGACGAAAGCCATTCAGCTCCAAGCGAAATGGGAAAATCAGCAAAAGAATTATTGATTTTCATTCTTCCTCCTACTTGCGAGGAAGCTTCTAAGATTGTAAAATCAACTCCTTGTTGATTTAATAAATAAGCGACAGAAAGACCAGCCGCGCCAGCTCCTATGATAATTACTTTTTCATTTGGGGTTTTATCAAAGTATTTATGACTAGAAGAAATATATGGGTAAAAGGGTAAGCTTATTCCCAGTAAGCTACAGGCTTTAATAAACTCTTTTCTCGTCATTGGAAGTAGTAGTGGGTTTCATGTGATATTTTGTGTGTTGCTCTTATTTTAACCGCATTTTTCGTGCCATTAGAGTTGTAGTAAACAGGGTTAAAACAACTTAACATACTTAGGTTGTTCATTCCTCATGAAAATTTCATTCTGAATTATTGGAGCTCAATATTTTATGTATTGTATCCTAAAATATAGGCTCCATTTTAAGATTTATTTTCTTAAAACAAAGTTGTTGAAGTTGTATTGTTGAGTGGGGGTCATACGCAATGGGTGTCAAAGCGTCACTTTTCTTTAAATGGTTTGATGCCTATAATTAGGTGAGTATCACTCATTAACTGCAGGCATTAAGTGTACATTATGAATTCACTCCTTCTCCAATCTCTTCTATAGTTTTCCTGAAGCCTTTTTGAAAATGCTTTTTTACCCAAAAATCATTAATGCTTGGTCTCCAAGAGAAATGTCGAAACGTGGTTTATACCAATCAACGTTTGTTTCTGTTATCATTTTTTTATCTTTCAAACTATAGTCAAGAAAGTATTGATTTTCCTTTTTTTGAGTTTTGTGATAATGAAACCAAGTCAGCTTAATTCTATCGGCTCTTATAATTTTAAAGAAGGTAGAAGCTTCAAAAATATGTTTTGGATTGTAAATTTCTAGTTTTTCCCCTTCTTTAAAAGTTAAAGTCAATTTTTTCAATTGCCTTTCAAAGTGGGCGGATTCAATTTCATGATAATTTTTATAGGGTTTACCAAACCAATCTCCAAAAATTCTAAAACTCCCACCTGTAAATAAGTTGTTCTGATTTTCTAAAAGTCGAACAAACTCTTCTGGGCTTCTTCTTTTTGTTTCCCATGTCTCTACAGGTTCAAGATCATCAAGATCAGGTGATGCATAAACTGCTGTCATAAAATCGATTGGCCCGATAATCTGAATTCTCTTGAATATTCTTATTCCGAGCCATAATGACAAGATTGTTAAAACCCAAAGAGTGATAACACCTGTAATGTTGGGGAGTAAAGCATAAATAGGAATGCCAGTTATGGCAACTCCTGCCAATGGCGCAAGACCAAATATGAATCCTGATATTATGTTTACCAATTGTCGCATCTTTCCTTTAAGTATTAGATTAGGGTTTTGCTAATAATTCATGAATAACAAAGGAATGTTCTGTTCTCAACAACTGGTAGATCATGGCAACAGCTTAGTTTTACGCTTTCTCCAACTTCTCCAACCTCTTCTGTAGTGGAAGAATAAAATTCAACTACTGTTGCATGGCCACTCATACCGGAATTATCCAATCGAAGAAGAGTGGCTTCAGAACTGGCGTCATTGGGTTTAATATGCACTTCTTCTGATGGGCTTGATGTTCCTAGTCCTACATTTCCAGTTACGGGATATGTATTTTGAGCTTTTGTTCCAAAACTCAATGCCATTAAAGTAATGAATAGAGAAATGTGTTTCATGATCGTTTTGCCTAATGAGTTAGTTATTGTTTTTGAGGCCAACGCAAAACAGTTTAAAATAAATACGGAACGATCGAGTTGGGCGAAGATTTAAGCATTGACCTGATTCAGTTTTAGCTTTATGGCTTTGATAATATTTTATGGTTAACCCTCGTACAGCCTGTTATTTCA
>CAZAJG010000063.1:0-14579 GCA_964485405.1 uncultured Owenweeksia sp.
TCCTATGGCACTTACGATCCTATGTTTGTAGAATCCATTAAGGCGCTATACGCCAAAATTGAAAACTTAGAATCTGACAACGGTCAGCTAAAAACGCAAAACCAAGCTTTAAAAGAAAAAGCAGAAGCGCAAAGCCTAGAGCAAAACAAAAAAATGCAAGCACTGCTTGAACGTGTAGAGGAATTGGAAAAAAAGTCAGAGAAATCTTCCTCTTCTACCCTTACAGCCGGTGCAAAATAAACAGTCCCAAAAACACGCTTATCCTACTTCAAACCCTTTGGCCTTTCTTAAGCCAAAGGGTTTTTCTTTGAATGGCTCAAACATTTTTAAGTAGGTACTTTTTCAGATATATGCAGTTGAGTTGGATATGCGGAGCACTCAAATTGCTAAGGTATCTTATACGACATCTTGTCAATAAAAACAATCCATATCCTTCGCTATTTTTTCTCATTCTTTAAAAAGCAAGTTTTTTTTAACTATTTAATTACTACTATTTAAATAGTAAAAGAACGTAAACTATTGATTTTCATTAATTTGATTTAATAAAATTGTGCTAATTCTCCTACAATTGTCATCATTTAACGACACGTTTTAGCTGAAAACACTACAGCCCTCCCCTTTGCATACAAATACCTTGCTCACCAATTCAGTATATACCATAATCTACCTAAAATCAATACGTATGCGTGTCACATTTTCACCAAAACCGCTGGTCTTTTTATTTGCAATCTGTTTGGCTTCCACTTCGCTTCTGGCGCAACTGGGCGTTGGAACCCAACAAATAGATCCCAGTGCCATGTTAGAAGTGTATTCAGATACTTCTGGAGTTTTGCTACCTCGAATGACAGCTGCTCAAAGGGATGCTATCAACAATCCAGCTGAAGGATTGCTACTGATGTGTACCGACTGTAACGATAGTGTATTATACGTTTTCTTTCAAGGCGGCTGGACACCCTTTAGTACGCAAACCAACTCATCTGGTTTATTAAAAGATCAAAAAGGAAACATTTATGCAGCCCATGAAGGCTTGTATATGCCAAGTTCCAATTCCAATAATCTGGTATTAGGGGATAGTGTTCTGCAAAATTTCCAAGATCCTAACTTTAACGGACTTGGGTTAGGGGACAATGTGATTGTCGGTAATGGAGCATCCAAAGATATGGAATATGGTCACCTCAATACTATTGTAGGTTCTCAAGCATTAGAAAAAGGAAACGGTTCACTAAATGTTGTTATCGGAGCGGAGGCCTTGTCTCAATATTCGAGTCTCATGGATAAGAACACCGCTATTGGAACCTATGCCGGGCAAAACGCCAAGGTTTCCAATAGTGTTTTTATTGGGCACCAAGCTGGGAAAGATGCAGAAGACAATAACTCTCTATACATCGCCAATAGCGGCACCCAAACCCCTTTAATTGGTGGGCGTTTTAACGGAAAAAGACTGGGCATTAACCAACCTATGGATAGTTTAGGTGGTGGTGCTACCTTACAAGTAGGAGGAGATCTTTCTCTACAAAATGGAGTGGCGGTAAGCGAATTTAGCTCCGATGCCAGTTTAAGCGACAGCAGCTCCACTTCCCTACCTACGGAAGCCGCAGTAAAAGCCTACGTAGATCAATCGACCAATCGTTTAAGCGCTCAACTGAACACCAACTCTGCCCTAGGAGGTATAATAATAAAGGATGATAATGACAATATGTATACCTATCACGATTCAATAGATTTAAGCGGTTTATATGACCAAAACAGACGAAATCTAACGCTAGGAATGAATGCGTTTAATCTAGCCGGGGGTGCAGCAGCAGATAACATTGGAATTGGACATAATGTAATGCCTATTGAAACCAGTCTTCTTAAGGATAACCTAATAATCGGGAACAACGCTGGGGTGCAGGTTAAATCAGGTAGCAACCGCCTTGTGGGCTTTGAACAAAATACCGTTTTGGGTAACTACTCCATGAGCAGTTATGGATATTGGCATAGAAATGTAGCCATCGGATATAAAACACTGAAAGGAAATGATTCGACAAATCAAGGTGCTATCTATTCCAATGTTGCCGTGGGAGCCTATGCAGGGGAAAATGCAGCATCAAGCTATAATACCTTTATTGGTTCCGAGGCCGGAAATACAACTACAACAGAGAAGAATGTCCACTTAGGCTATACAGCAGGTAAGAATGAAAATACCTACAGCAATACCCTATATATAACAAACAGCGAAACCGAAACTCCATTAATTGGAGGAGCCTTTGATAAGGGAAATGCGGGTATTGGGAAATCTATAGCTGAGCTACAAGATGGAGCTAATTTTCAGGTGGCTGGAGATATATCGGTTGCGGAAGGGGCTGACATCAATGAATTTAGCACCGATGTTCACTTGAGTGATAGCAGTTTTACCGCTTTACCCACCGAAGGAGCGGTAAAGGCTTATGTGGATAGTACTAGAAGTTTAATTAAAGACCAAAACTTTAACGTTTATTCTAGTCTAGATCCGCTGAACAATCTCTCTACGGGTAATAGAAATTTTGCATTAGGTCATAATACGCTAAAAAACAATGCTAGTGGTAATGATAATATTGCCATTGGATACAACACTTTAGATTCGAGCACCTACTCTACCAACAGCATTTTAATTGGAACCGAAGCGGGAAAAGAAGGGCATTATTTTGAGCAAAGTATCGCCATTGGTGGCAATGCCTTGTCGTTTCTATCCGAAAGTTCAAACAACATAGCTATTGGGTATAAAGCTTTGGAAGCGGTAGACGATGATTTTGTACAGTCTCTAGGTAATAATTTGGAAAACACCATTGCTATCGGTAATTCAGCAGGGCAATCTAGTTCTTCAAATAGCATATTTATTGGGAATGGCGCTGGATCTAATATTAACGGAAGTGGCTCAGGGGTTTTATTCATCGCCAACAGTGGCGGAAATACGCCTTTAATTGGAGGGAAATTTGAGGATAAAAAAGTAGGTATTAATCGTAATATCAATCAATTATCCTCTGGAGCAACCTTACAAGTTGGTGGAGACATTTCCGTGGCACAAGGTGCAGATATAAATGAATTTAGCACCGATGTAAGTCTAAACGACAGTAGTTTTATAGCTATACCCACCGAAGGAGCTGTAAAGGGCTATGTAGATAATCTTACAGACAACCTCATGGATGATCTTACAAACGATCTTCCAAGGCTAAGTGTACACGCCAACGGATCGAACAACAATCATACGAACTTGGATAACTTTGATGCTCTACTTACAACAAGTCAGCGCAATATCGCGATAGGGCAAAATGCTCTAAAATCCTTTCAGGATGGGAACAATAACCTTGGACTAGGGCACTCATCCTTAGCCAACCTTAGCCAAGGGGATGATAATGTAAGTCTGGGTAACTGGGGCTTAACTAAATTAAGTAGTGGTGATAGGAATCTTTCAGTAGGTACTTCAGCACTTCGAGATTTAAACACAGGTTCCCAAAATGTTGCTGTCGGCCGTCAGAGCGCTTCTAATTTAATAGATGGAAGTGTGAACACTGCACTAGGAAGTCAAAGTCTTGGTCTTGCTCAAGACGCTTCTAATAATGTAGCAATAGGTACCAGAACTTTGTTCAATACTGATGGAAATTACAATACTGCTCTTGGTTTTGAGTCAGGTAAAAACGCGGATGGAAGCAGCAATGTGTTTATTGGTTCCTATGCAGGATCAGCTTCTTCTGGAAGTGACCTACTGTATGTGGAAAACTCCAATACAAATATTCCCCTTATTGGCGGAAACTTTAGCAAGAACACGGTAGGAATTAACAGAGACATCACCGATCTTAATGCTGGGCATACCCTTCAAGTAAATGGAACCATCAGCAGCAATACAGGTGTAATTTATGGGCACTCCGATAAACGTTTAAAGAAAAACGTAGAACGCCTTCAATCGGAAGAGATGTTGAATAAGGTATTGCAAATGCAAGGGGTAACTTATGAGTGGAACGATACCGTTACGGGTTACGATAGAGTGAGTGGCACACAGCATGGTTTTATTGCCCAAAGTTTGCAAGAAGTATGGCCTACTAAAGTGGAAGAAGATGCTTTAGGCTATCTCAACACATCCTATGGCACCTACGATCCTATGTTTGTAGAATCCATTAAGGCGCTATACGCGAAAATTGAAAACTTAGAATCTGAAAATCAAGGGCTAAGAACAAAAGCAGAACTGCAAAAAACCGAACAGGATCAAAAGATAGAAGCGCTATTGCAGCGAATGACACAATTGGAACAGCAACTTGAAAAGGAGAATAACGCCACTACTCTTGCTGCACTGAAAAAATAAGAGGAAAAGGGAGGAGTGAGAGGGATATAAGTTTATTGTTTAATAAACTTATGCAGAAGCAGTTGCCCTTTGGTGTTTACTTGTAAGTGGTAAATGCCAGAGGGCAAATTCGTTATATCCACACTCAATTTTGTGGAATTAACCTTTTTTGTTGCAAGCAGCTTTCCAACCGTATTGTACACCCTATACTCCCCTACTATATGCTCACCCTCATAAGTTTCAATGTGTAAAATGTTGGTTGCAGGATTTGGATATACATTGAGGCTCTTGCCCTTGGCCTCTTCCTTTAAACCAAAAACTCCACAATGAAGTTGATTGATGTATTGCCAAATGGTATTGTTTAAAGTAAAGGATACCAAAGAATTATCGGGGCTATCCCCCATTCTTATCCAAACCAAATTCTCTGATGGCACCACATTGATAAACTGTCCGTTTTTACCCAGAGCAGAAAACATATCATTTGGAGCATCTGGATTCATACTTCCAGGAAATACAAACTGGGATTGAGGGACCATAAAGCTGCTCTTGCCATTTAACCACCATAAGTAACCGTAAGCCTCATTGATACTTTGAGAGGTAGTCGTCATCTCTCTGAAATAGTTGGTATCCGTTAAAACGCCAACACCATCCCAGTTTCCTTGGTTCAAAATCAACAAACCAAAACGGGCCATGCTTCTTGCCGTGCTAAAAAACACATTGTTGTAACCCAAAGGAAGAAACGCTCCATCCATACCCGTTACATTCTTCACTTTTTGGGTGGTATAGGCATTTAAGGTAGAACCTGTAGCATTTTCCACCACAGCATCTAAAAGCGTATAGGGTCCATTGTGATAGGCCCATCTCGTGTTTGGATCAGCTAAATATTGCAAGCAACTATCCAATGTGCAATCAACATCCGCCACACCATCATCCAAACCATTGGTCATAGTAAGTTGATTCCGAATAGTGATTTTCTCCTCCTGAGCAGCTGTGCAATCCGTCCAAGCCTGCCCCAAATAAGTAGAAGTAGTATCCGAAATATTTAAAAATCCTTCCTGCTGCGCTATACCTACCATAAAGGCAGTTAAGCTTTTTCCAGCAGAAGCCCAATACCAATTGTCAGAAGCCGTATGTCCATCAAAATATTTCTCCAAAACAATCTTACCATCCTTCAGAAGAATAAAAGCCTTGGTATTTCCAGAGTCTAAGAAGGTATATAAGCTATCAATACGCTCGTTGCACCAGCCCAAACTGCTGGCAGAAGTTGTATCCCAATTGCCTCCATTAGTTGGCGGGAAGTAAAGTTGAGCCTCTACAGATGCCCAAAAACCAACACTAAACAAAATGGATAATACTCCTTTCATTAATTTATTTCTTCTTGCTTATATAAGCGGTTCGGGTGCAAAGTACTTATTGCTTAACCACGCTTCTCACCTGCCTTTCTCCATTTACAAGCACCTCAATAAAATACATTCCTTCTGCATATTTTGCTATAGATAAATACACCGCATCCGTCTGTGAATAACGCTTCTCATAGTGCAACTTTCCAAACACATCCCTAAGCTTTATCTCCGCTTCTGCCGTAATTCCCAGTTCTATGTTTAGTATATCCTTGCTTGGGTTCGGATAAATCGTTAAGTCTGAAAGTATAGACTCACTAAGTCCAAAATTGTTTAAAACCATTTGGCAAGAACTTGTATCAGAGCACCCATCAGATGTAACAATTACGGCATAATCTCCAGATGAAACAGGCGAAAAGCTGCTGCTTGTAGCATTTGGAATTAAACTCCCATCCGCACAATCTATCCATTGATAAGAGTAGCCCGTTAAAACCGAATCTGCGCTTATATTACTCCCCGATACAGTAGTGGTGGCATAAACTTGTATCTCTTCAATATCAGAGAAAATTACAGAATCGCAACCGTGTATATTCGTTAGAGTATCCGTATACAATCCCGCTTGTGTATAAGGTATGTTGCCAATGTAAACTGTATCTCCAGCGCAAAAGCTGGCTTGAAAGGCAACACTATCCCACGCGTTTAATTGTAAATCTACCGTAATAATACTGTCTCCTCCAAAAGCATTAGGAAGTGTATCGTTGTATATGCCCGAAACATTATAGGTAACTCCACTAGGAAGAGTATAACTTCCTGTATCGCAGAACACCACTTCAAATCTGTTGGTGGTGATGCTCGAATTTTCATACCAACTAATTTTGGATTCTCCCCAAGAAGAAGAGAGCACATCCAAGTCTCCATCACCATCTATATCTGCAGCATGCACAGCGCTTGCATCTACATTTGAAGCAATAATATTTCGAAAGGAAAAAGTTCCAGATCCCAAATTTTCATGCCAACTCACCCTATTGTTTCCCATACTTGCAGTGATCACATCCATGTCTCCATCTAAATCAATATCAGCCGCACGTATGGATGAAATTACACTACTGCTACTAGTGCTACCTGAAAAGGTGTTTTTAGTAGAAAAATTAGAATTCCCTAAATTTTCATACCAACACATTTCAAATGAAGTGGAAGCCAATATATCCATATCCCCATCGCCATCCAGATCTGCAGCATACACCCCCGTTGGATTATTGATAAATGAAAGGCCATTTTTGGAAGAGAAATTACAGCTTCCCAAATTCTCATACCACGCAATTTCATCGTCATCCCAAGCGGCAGAAAGCACATCTTTATCTCCATCGCCATCTAAATCTGCTGCATAAACAGAACGCGCCCCATTGGCAAAATTGTAAATGATCTTTGTAGATGAAAAATTGCCATTGCCCAGATTTTCGTACCAATCTATATTATCGTTTATCCTGGAAGCAGAAAGCACATCCATATCCCCATCCCCATCCAAATCTGTAGCATATACCGATCGTGCACCGGATGCAGTACTAGAAATAATTTTCTCGGTAGTGAAGTTACCCATTCCAAGGTTCTCGTACCACGCTATTTTACTGTCGCCTCCAGAAGCGGAAAGCACATCTATATCCCCGTCCCCATCTAAATCTGCAGCATACACAGAATACGCAAACTGCGCATCATCGTTAATATTTTTAATGGCTGAAAATTCTCCATT
Organism: uncultured Owenweeksia sp.; assembly: GCA_964485405.1. Classification (GTDB taxonomy): domain Bacteria; phylum Bacteroidota; class Bacteroidia; order Flavobacteriales; family Schleiferiaceae; genus CAKZNE01. The sequence goes on from CAZAJG010000063.1 coordinate 7,385, forward strand.
GCCCAGATTTCTGTACCACCCTATTTCACTATCGTCATAAGAGGAAGATAGTACATCTTGGAAACCATCACCATCTAAATCTGCGGCATAAACGGAAGTGGCAAATTCTGTAGAGCTTGCAATAACCTGATGCGTTGAAAACGATCCCATGCCTTGATTTTCAATCCAGGCTATTTCATCCAACTCACCATTGGGTTGACTGCCAAGATTGAGCAAAATATCCTTTTCTCCATCCCCATTCAAATCAGGAAAACGTGCCGTTTGTACATTTCGCAAGGCCGTAGTTAGTGTTACAGGAGAAGTTGGAAAACTAGCACTACCCGAATTTTCATACCACTCCACTTTACCATTTTGATAAGAGATGCTTACAATATCGTTGTCTCCATCGCCATCCATATCAGATGCATACGCTGTATTCATCCGCACCGAGCTATTGTCTATCACTTGTACAGAAGCAAAATTTTGATTCCCTTGATTCTCAAACCAACTGATATTACCCGTACTCGATAAGTTTCCATTGGCCACCAACACATCCGAATCTCCATCCCCATCCAAATCCGAACAAACAACGGAAGTAGGGCCAGATATAAAAGTGGTTATAACCTGAGGAGCTCCAAAGCTCACATTGCCTAAATTCTCCAACCACAACACATCGTTGGCAGAATTCAAAGCGATAGCCAAATCAAGGTCATTGTCTCCATCCAAATCCGATAAGTCCATAAATACATCGTCTGCCCTTGTATACAGCGTATCGGGTTGAGCAAAAACGCCATTTCCTAAATTTTCATACCAGTTAATGTTGTCATAGATGGGTCCTTCTGTTTTTGCAATTACATCCATATCTCCATCGCCATCCATATCCTTAGCAACAACCAGCCTCACAAGGTCCTGAGAAGTATAAATTAGATTTTGGGCAGAAAACACTCCACCTCCCATATTTTTATGCCAAGCTATTTTCTTATCGATTACCGAACCGAACAGCACATCCGGCCTACCATCGTTATCCAAATCTGTAACAGATACCGATTCAGGCCTATTCAAATTAGTGGAGATAACCATTTGTTGCGAAAACTCGCCATTACCCAAGTTTCTGTACCACGATAGGTTGTTTTCTACCGAGGAGGCAGATACAATGTCTTGATCGCCATCGCCATCTATATCGCCATATTCTACGGCCTTTAAAGTATTGATATGAGAAGAGATGGTCCTACTGTTGATAAAAGTCTGTGCTTGCAATGAAGAGGGAATGGCAAACAGTAGCCATCCAAGAAAATAAATTGTTTTAGTCATAATCAATGGGGTAGAGATTTTTAAACTTTTCGAATATAGTGAACTAAACTTTTGCACTACTCTGATATTAGAGCGCAGCCATGCGCATTCCACAGCGAATAAGCTCATAGATTTTGTTTTGAAAAATGAAACTCATATTAGTTACGATCCTTTACTTTTGAGCAAGACAAGATTCTCGCTTAATTGTAAAATTTTCAAATATGTCTCTTACCCAATCCAATATGATGGAATTAGGAACAATAGCTCCTGATTTCGCCCTTCTAGATACCGTTTCCGATCAAAACCTATCCTTATCTCAACTGAAATCGGATACCGCCACGGTAATTCTATTTATCTGCAACCACTGCCCATTTGTAATCCATATCAATCCAGCACTTTCCAAATTGGCTGCATCTTACAAAGAGAAAGGCGTTCAGTTTATTGCCATAAGCAGCAATAGCGTTGAAACACATCCCCAAGATGGTCCAGAACACATGAAAGCAGTTGCCACAAAAGAAGGCTATACTTTCCCCTATTTGTATGATGAAACCCAAGAAGTAGCCAAAGCCTACGGAGCAGAATGCACTCCAGACATTTTTGTATTTGACAAAGATCTAAAATGTGCTTATCGCGGCAGGTTTGATGAAACCAGACCAGGCATGGGAATAGCCAATGGCTCTGATTTGGCAGATGCTTTAGATGCCATACTTAGCGGTAATCCTGTGGATTCCAATCAGCATCCTAGTATGGGGTGTAATATTAAGTGGAAGTAAAGATTGGTTCAAGCTAGAAGCCCCTGGTCTGCTTTAATTAACTCTGAAACCTTGTTATGTTTAAATAATTGCTATTGAAATTTGTAAAGAAAACAAACGATCAAAAATAATCTGATCAGGAATAGCACAAATTAAAGAAGACATAAGCACTATCTACACCAAGCTAGATCAATTATTGCAAAGCCATAACAATCAACAAGGAACACATTCAACCTAAATTACTTTAAGGGGAGATCAAGGGATCAACATAAAAATTGATCCCTATTTTATCGGATTAAATGTTGTTTTTTAAAAGTACTCTCAATATGCAAGAAGCTAGCTTAGCATCTTGTTGAGTCTAATTGGCATACTAATATGTGTGGTAATCCTGATTGGATCTAAAAACTGATAAAAGAGATAGTCTTGCTCATTTAATAACCACAATACCAAAAATTTAAGGGAATTGAACTGGTTTTTGTGTCTGTAAGTCCATAACCGATTGATGCGGTGAAACCGTTACAAAAACTAAAACAATTTGATCTGGCAATCCACCTGGATTTAAAGCGCCTATTTGTTCTATCCCAGCAAACGGAATACCATTCCCAATATCAATTGTTAATGGCCCTTTAAAATTCTCTATTGATCCGGTTTTGGCCCTAAAAACAATTCTACAGATTGCTCCATCAGGAACCATAATTTTGCTTATAAAACCTAACTCAGGTTGAGCACTCCTCGTAAGCATTCTACCTAAATTTGTAGGGATAGGTATAACCCAATTAACTTTTTCCATTTTTTAAAGGGATAAAAGATTAAACATTTTTTTCATTCTTAAAATTATGTTGTTTAAAGCCCAAATCGCTCACTACAACTAGCCAAAACCACCTACAAAAAGCGGGTAATATTTGTAAGAGTCTAGGAATTTTAAATATTTGAGATAGCTGAGTACATTTGCCTTCCTTAAACACAATTCAATGAGATACATCTTATTCTTATCCATTATTTTTTCCCTTTCAAGTTTTGCTCAAGAAAAAAACTTCACCATGACGGAGGCCGTACAAGGCGCCTACACAACTTTAGCCCCAGAAAGACTACAGCAATTTCAATGGGTAGCAGACAGCGATCAGTTTTCTTATGTAGACAAGAAAAAAGGGGAATCGCATCTGTTTATTGGCAATGCAGATAAATCGAAAAAAGGCAAAAGTGTTTTATCGCTCTCCGAGTTTAATGAAGAATGGGAAAAGCTTACCTCTTCCAAATTCAGAAGATTTCCTAGAATGAATTGGACTTCTACTTCCACTTTTGAGTTTGAATGGAAGAAAAAGATCTATCAATACAAACTCCAATCAAACAGTTTAAACTTTTTGGATACACTGGAGCTTCCCTCTAAAGTTGAGAATAGAGAAACCGCCCCGAAAACAGGCTATATCTCCTTTACAAAAGACAACAATCTCTATCTTCTTATAAACGATAAGGTAGTTCCCGTTTCAGAAAACGAAAATGAGGATGTGGTAAGTGGACAAACCGTTTCCAGAAGTGAATTCGGTATTTACAAAGGCACATTCTGGAGTCCAGATGGAACCAAGTTGGCCTACTATGTAAAAGATGAAAGCGAAGTAACCGATTACCCAATCATAAACTGGGATGCCAAGCCCGCAGAAGTGAAAACGGTAAAATATCCTATGGCCGGAACGGACGGAACTGAAAAAGTAAGCCTTCATGTATACGATACCAAAACAGGCAAAAGCACTACCGTACAAACAGGAACACCCAATACCCAATATCTTACCAACATAGCCTGGGATTTACAAAGCGAAAAAATCTACGTAGCCCATCTAAACCGCGATCAAAACCACATGGAGATGAAGCGCTATAGTGCAAGCAATGGCGCATTTGAAAAACTACTTTTTGAAGAAAAGAGCGATAAATACGTAGAACCCTTAAACCCACCCCACTTTGTTCCAAACAACAAAGATCAATTTGTTTGGGAAAGTGCTAGGAGCGGCTTCAATCACTTATACCTCTACAATACAGAAGGGGAGCTTCTTAAACAACTCACCAATGGAAACTACGAAGTAATTGAAGTGAAAGCTTTTGATCCCAAGGGAAGTCAACTGTTTTTCAATTCTACAGCTATAAGTCCTTTAAATCGAGATCTATATAGTGTTTCACTGCAAGGTGATGAGCCGAAAAGACTAACGCAAGACAAGGGTACCCACTCCACTACCCTTAGCCATAACGGCAACTACTTTATCGATAACTTCACAAGCACCACGGTACCGAGAAGAAGCGATATCGTAAACGTTAAAACCCAAAAGGTAAATACACTCCTAGATTCTAAAAACCCTTTAAAAGATTTTAGCTTAGGAGAAATGCGCATGCTTACTTTAAAAGACCAACAAGGAGGTGATTTGTATGCACGGATGATTCTTCCTGTAGGTTTTGATTCTACCAAAACCTATCCCGTTGTAGTATACCTATACGGAGGTCCACATGCGCAAATGGTTCGCAACACCTGGAATGGCGGTGGAAACTTATGGTTTCAATATATGGCTCAACAAGGCTATATCGTTTGGACACTAGACAATAGAGGTTCTGGAAACCGTGGACTAGCCTGGGAACAAAACACCTTTAGAAAGTTAGGAACTGTAGAAATGGAGGATCAACTTCAAGGCATTGAATACCTAAAAAATAAAAGCTATGTAGACCAAGATAGAATGGGCATACACGGTTGGAGTTTTGGAGGTTTCATGACCATGAGTATGATGAGTCGTAATCCTGGAGTATTTAAAGCAGGTGTTGCTGGTGGACCTGTTATTGACTGGAGCTACTACGAAGTGATGTATACCGAAAGATATATGGATACCCCAGCGCAAAACCCTGAAGGGTTTGAAAAAAGCAATCTCGTAAACCACATTGATGATTTGGATGGAGAACTTTTAATCATCCATGGAACTAGCGATGATGTAGTCGTATGGCAGCACACCCAAATCTATCTAAAAGAAGCCGTTGAAGCTGGAAAACAAGTAGACTACTTTGTATACCCTATGCACAAACACAACGTTAGAGGAACCGATCGTATTCACTTGATGCAGAAGGTGACGGATTACTTTGAGGGTAATCTGAGATGATTTAACGTATTAATTTGACTCCTTAATTGGTAGATTTTACATCACCTTCTTGATCATAAGCCTCGTTTGACTTGTCTGTATTTGTAGTTATCTCCTCATAAAAAGCATAGTGCCCATTAGGAAGCTGGATAAGCCACCTATGAAGAGTTGTAATCACCGTAACCAATAAAATAAAACAAATGGAAGTAAGTCTCCATCCAAAGGAAGTTGCATCAAATAAATTAATTTGTGAGAAAGAGAATAAAAAACCAATAAAAAGAGACCAGTTTAAAACATGAAAAAAGGTATAAACTCTTCTTATCTTCCAGATCGCTATTCTATTTTGAACAAGTTTTTCTAAGATTCTATCTCTTTTCTTTTTAAACGTTCGAAGAGTAATAGAATAATCCTTTGTTTTATTGATATTAGGTTCAGTTTCACCTGAATGGCATTCGCAACAAACCACAAATATAGTTCTATTATTAGCCCATTTTGTATATTGCTTTAAGGGGTAAACCGTTCCATTAAATTCAGCAGAACGTTCTTCATCAACTTTTATTGATTGACCTTGATTTAAATTATACTTTTTACAGGACCATATTGATCGATCATTGGTGTCTACAAAGATAAAATCTTTTACTTCATTAAAGTAACGAAACCTTGGAACAAAAAAAGCGAACGATGTAACCCCAGAAACATCCATTCTCACCTTTTTTACTTTTCCTTCAAAAATTAACTTTACTATAGTTCCTGTGATAGTCACCAGAACAGCAGTAAGCACATATTTCAAATCACTTTTAGAAATATAATTTGTTAGATTTTCCCGAATTGCACTTAGAATTTCATCCATATTAGTATCTTTTATCAGAAATTAAATCCACTGGTGTTTTATATCTCAAGGGTCTTGTTGAAATTCTAAAAATTGTAAGCTTTCTAAACAACAAAATCGCAATAACAATCAATGGTATAGCGATATAAGAGATCAATATTTCATTATTTAAATGCAGCACAAAAACGCTATCATCTGGCCGTATAAAATCTACCTCGTTATAATCGGGCGAAATTATTGAGGATACCATTTTGTTTTCCGACAATTCATTTATCCAAGCAATAAAATGGGCAATAGACCAGCTACTGAAGAATATTATTAACATCCATATGGCACTGATCAAACCATAAGTGAGAACAATTATTCTACTACGTATACCAAAAGCGCTCAGCGTGCCAATATTTTCACTATTCTGATCCATGTGATTATTTACGATACTGAATAGAGCAAGAACCAATAGCATTGCTCCAAGAATATTTATTATTACCGCTATCAGCTGTATTATGTCTCCTACTACCCCCACCTTTTTACGAATCATTAGATCCTCCATAGAAGCGGATAAAGTTCCTTTAAAGTTTTTCTCGTTTTCGATAGCATCCACCAAAGCATCGGCTTCATCTAGATCATCAAAAAACACCTGTAAAATTTGATTTTGAGGGTATTTATCTGTATCCTTAAACTGCGCTTTTTCTATAATTGAGGGTAAGTCACTCACCATTTGATAGTTTCTATAACCATTCCGTTCCAAAGCGGCATAAATCCCTTTTTCAATTTCGGCCATACTGAGTATACCCGAACTTGATGAACTTGACTGATTAATGTCAACTATGGTTCCTCTTCTAAATGTTAAGTGATCCTTTCTAATATTTAATTCTTCAGTATTAATTCCAATTTGCTCACGGAGTAAATTGCTTAACTCTCCTTCAATCTCTGTATTTAGAATCGTATCTATAAAAAGCAGTTTATGCTTACTGTTCTGTTCTTTAACTAGTATTCTTAAACTCGATATTGCCAAGGAGTCCTCAAGAAACAAGTTTTGATAATCAAGCTTACTCATCAATACATCAACCTCGCTTGGTAGTTTGTCTTTTACCACCATCCATACTGGAAAATCCATTTCTGGGTAATTGCTTAGCCTCAGAAAAGCAGGACATTCTTCGCAACTGCTATTTCTCCTTATATTTCTTTCTAGAAGTTTGTTTAGATAGTTTCGAGTCACAATTATTCCCCCTTTATTC
>CAZAJG010000063.1:14589-17085 GCA_964485405.1 uncultured Owenweeksia sp.
TCTTAGCGCTTTGGGCCTGAACTAAACCAATCTCTCTTGTAATTTCATCAATGTTAAAAATAAAATTGAACTTATCCTTGCCAGGAACAATGTGTGAAACCTTTGCCCTTGTATTTGCATCAGTATTATTTTCTGAATTGAGAAAATAAATTGACAGAAAGTCGATCAGCTCATAATCTACTACACCATACGCACGTTCGTATTTAGTACTATCAAACGGGATCAACTCCGGTAACCTATCTGCAAGTACTTTTGTATTGCTCTGTTGGCTGTAATTATTGATGTTAAAGTTGAGTATTTTAACATATTGATTGTTTAGCTCTCTATCAATTATATGATACAGCCCATTTTTCAAGCCCAGACCCAATAAACCAAAACAAACGAATGCGGTTATTAAAAAAAGTCGCAACCAATTTCTTTGTCCCAATCTTTTAAACTCTGGTAGAACAAACCCCGTTGCATAGTCCCATAACTTGCTTAACCTATTACCCTTAATCTCCTTACCATATTTAGAAAGCTTAGCTTCATCCACTATTCTCTCTCGCTTAGTAAACTCTTCGAACCTTGATTTTAGGCTCGTGGTGGTTAAGGTCTCATTCGAATCAGATAACCATTCCGTATTAGTTGCTTTTTCATAAGACTCTAGTTCAAAAGCTTCATCACCGTCCTCAGTTGGCTTGATAAGACTAATATGGTCTCCATATTTACATGCAGCATCTGTATTATGGGTAACAATAATAGCCGTCCTGTTATTTACATTAGTATCCTTCTTGAGTAATTGAACTAAATAGTCCGCATTTCCCGCATCCAAATTTCCCGTGGGTTCATCCGCAAATAATATTTTATGTTTACTTCTTAATGCCCTAATAAAAGATAGACGTTGTTTCTCACCACCTGAAAAAAGTTGGGCCTTTTTGCCGCCCCCAGACTCAAGAATTGAGTCACTTAAAGCTTTGCGGTCAGCAAAGAGGCTGTTAATATAGTCTTCAGTATTGTTGCGGGCATTGCGCTTACTTACCCCATTTATTATTTGGCTTATCCAAACATTGAAACCTGCAGATATACCATTAAAAAAGTTAGGTTTTTGAAAAATGAAGCTTAAGTTTTTCTTCCTAAACCGAGCTATTCTTGAGTGACGTTTCCACAAATACTGGACATCTTGCCCTTCAATCGTGAATTTACTATTCTCTCGATAGTTAATCAAATTATTACTCATCAATCCCAAAGACTCTAAAAGCGTACTCTTCCCAGCTCCTGAAGGGCCTACAATAAAGTGAATACTTCCTGTCTTTACATAAAGCTGATCAATATTTAATAAAAAATCAGTTTGGCGATGGCTTAATTCGATATTCTTCAGGCATATAATATTTTCTTGTTCTATTTCGCTCATGACAGATGATCTTAAATCGGTTATACTCCTCCAGGAAATTCACTCCACGGAATCCAGTAAAATTTATTACCCTTATATTCAAATTGATAACCCTTTTTAGAATTATCCATTAGCATGAAATTGTTAATCTGAGTAGCTAAATAATCACTTATAAGGTTTAGTAAAGCCATATCCTTCTTTAATGGTCCAGACCCTAAGAGATAAAGCGGTGTAGAACCAAAGTCTAAACCTGCTTTGACAAACTCAGGATGATCTTCAAAAAGCTTGAAATCAACACCATAGGCCAATTGCCAAATACTATCTAAACTATACTGAGTGGTATTTAGCTCTGGATCTCCTACAACTGTTTTAACAATTTCTCCCATGGCACTTAAGAAGTTATCCAAGCGCCCTTGGTGATTAGATTCATATGTCTTTGCGAGAGTTCCATCAAGCGAATTTCTTAAGGTGATCAATGTTTTTCTTACATGTTCATACTCCTCCTGAGAAAGAAAGATCACAGGGTAGAAACATTTTTCTTCCTTTTCACCGTAATAATGTTCATAGGCATATGCTTTTATGGTGATGGGTGTGCCTCTAGAAAAAAACTGATCAATTTCATTTTGATCCATGTTTTGATCTGCTAAAAAACTTTTAACCATCTCTGCAGACATTTCCGTTCTTGAACTATCTCCAGTATTATATCTTGTTGCCTCAAATTGGTTCAGTTTCTCATTCAAACCATCCGCATATTGCTCAATAGCCGTCTTTATCCTTTGTTGAAAAATATTCGCGGTCATTTTTCTATTTCCAGAGGTATAGTGAAACTGCCCGAACCCAAGGACTTCAAGTGCTTCAGGTTTAGCTTCTCCATTTTTTTGATATAATAGCTCTGTAAAGCCCTTTGCATCTTTACTCAACACTGGCTCATATGTGTCACTTAAACTGTTTTGGTTGTTGCTAATTGATTCTAGATTTTCTTTTGCTAATCCGTTCAAGTATTCCAATACATCCGTATGATAGAACAAGTATGCCGGATGGGAAGCAAAGTTCACTTGAAAAGCTAATAGACTGCAACTGTAGTTACGCATTTTCTGAATAATTTGCTTTCTTTTATAATCATTATC
>CAZAJG010000064.1:0-6218 GCA_964485405.1 uncultured Owenweeksia sp.
GTCCCGGAGTATCAATAATATTCACATGATACTTGTTATCTCTGTAATGCCAATCTAAAGTAGTAGCAGCAGAAGTAATAGTAATACCTCTTTCTTGCTCTTGGGCCATCCAATCCATGGTTGCCGCTCCATCATGAACCTCACCAATTTTATGACTCACACCACCGTAGTAAAGAATACGTTCAGTTGTCGTAGTCTTACCCGCATCGATATGCGCAGCAATACCGATATTTCTTGTGTATCTTAAATCTCTTTTAGCCATCAGTACTAAATTCTTTCTTTATTGTTAGAATTTGAAAAATGAGAATGCTTTGTTAGCTTCAGCCATCTTGTGCACATCCATTCTTTTCTTAACCGCGGCTCCTTCTTCTTTGCTTGCTGCAAGAATCTCTGATGCTAATCTGGCAGCCATCGATTTTTCATTACGTTTTCTAGCGTAAGTAATTAACCACTTCATAGAAACGGACACCTTACGATCTGGACGAATTGGCACAGGTACTTGAAAAGTAGAACCACCTACTCTACGACTTCTTACCTCTACATGTGGCATTACATTATTCAAAGCCTCTTTCCACAACTCTAAACCATTACCCTCCTGAGTTTTCTCAGAAACGATATCTATAGCTTCGTAAAAAACACTGTAGGCAACACTTTTCTTACCATCATACATTAGGTTATTCACAAAACGAGTAACCAAGGTATCTTTGAATCTTGGATCTGGTAAAAGTGGTCTTTTTTTAGCTCTGGTCTTTCTCATCGCTCTATATCAAGTATTACTTTTTATCTTTTGGTCTCTTAGCACCGTATTTTGATCTACGTTGCATACGCCCGCTTACACCCTGAGTATCTAAAGCACCCCTTACAATGTGGTATCTCACACCTGGTAAATCCTTTACTCTACCACCTCTCACCAACACAATACTGTGCTCTTGCAAGTTGTGACCTTCTCCAGGAATGTATGCATTCACCTCATTTCCATTGGTTAACCTAACCCTAGCTACCTTTCTCATTGCTGAGTTCGGCTTTTTAGGTGTAGTAGTGTACACACGGGTGCAAACTCCTCTTCGTTGTGGTGACGACTGCAAAGCCGCAGACTTACTTTTCTTAGTAGTTTGCTGCCTTCCTTTTCTTACTAATTGTTGTATCGTTGGCATATACTTTAATATCTAAACTGTTTAAAATCAACAGATACCCTATTTTTAGGGGACTGCAAATGTATAACTATTTCTTATTCTGACAATAGGAGGTGAAAAAATAATTATTTAAAAAGAAAAACAGCTGAATTCTTTTGCAGAAATCCAGCTGTTGTGGGGCATTGTATTGTAAATAATTAACTTTTCAAGTTGCTTCTTCTCCCTTAAAAGAGGTATCCCAATTGAAGTCTAAAATGTATACTACTATCATCTTCTCCTGAACGCACTATCCCAGAATTAAATCCCAGAGTTAACCCATTAGGTAATTTAGCTCCGTAGCCTAATCCAAAACCTACTCCTAAGTCATCGTTAGTTCTGTCTTCATTTGGTATAGAAATAATTCCTGCAGGATCTGTGTTTTCTCTAAAATAGCTTCCAAAAACGGAAACATTGAGCCCTCTGTAGGCTTCTCTAAAATACCACCTCACCCCAGGTTGAATGCTCAACATGGTCCGATCCACTAAGTTTCCATCTAATGTGGTATTATCACTAAGTCCGTAGTCGAAGTCGCCAAAAACGGTCCATCTTCTAGATGCTCTTGCTTCAATACCCGCTCCCAGTGTAGGGTACAGTTCCCCCTCAGCCATTCCTTGTCCACCAACGCTTAGGTGAAGTTTTAAGTCTTGCGCTGAAGCTAAACTTGTACAGAAGAATAAGATTAAAGCCGAATAAATAATTTTCATAATAATTTCTCTTTGGTTTAACTGGTTATTAGAAAAAAGTATACCAAAAGTACTACATGTAAATATTTTGTTCAAAACTCCATTTGGAAAGGCCTGTATATATTGAGTAATTTGGCGGCTCAAAGAATACGTACGTGCAAGAAATTCTCAATACTCTTAACCCATCACAGAAAGATGCGGTTGAAGCTACTCAAGGTGCAGTAATGGTAATAGCGGGAGCGGGATCAGGCAAAACCCGTGTACTCACCTTCCGTATAGCTTATTTGATGAAGGAAAAAAATATAGATCCGTTTAACATACTTTCTCTAACGTTTACCAACAAAGCGGCTCGAGAGATGAAGGAAAGGATCGGAACGATAGTAGGTGCATCTGAGGCAAAAAATATATGGATGGGTACTTTTCACAGTATCTTCTCAAGAATATTACGTGTAGAGAGTGATAAGTTGGGATACCCTTCAAATTTCACCATCTACGATTCAGAGGATCAGGGTAAAGTTGTGAATAACGTTATCAAAGAATTGAACCTAGATAAGGAAATCTATAAGCCCAGAAATGTTGCTCGAAGAATATCCGCACTTAAAAACGGCCTGATTACGCCAAAAGAATACAGAAACTCTGCTGAGCTGATGGAGCAAGACAATGCTGCTCGCATGCCTCAAATGGGCGACATTTTCGCTGCCTACAACGAACGCTGCTTTCGATCTGGAGCAATGGATTTTGACGACTTACTCATCAATACCTATATGTTATTGCGAAAGTTCCCAGATGTTCTATTAAAATATCAGGATCGCTTTCGATATATCATGGTAGATGAGTACCAAGATACGAACCACGCCCAGTATCTTATTGTAAAAGCGTTAGCCAATCGCCATGGCAATATATGTGTAGTAGGAGATGATGCTCAGAGTATTTATGCTTTCCGTGGAGCAAACATTAGAAACATCTTAAACTTTCAAAAGGATTACGATAATGTTCAAGTGTTTAAGCTCGAGCAGAATTATAGATCTTCTAAAAACATTGTAGGCGCAGCCAATAGTTTGATTCAAAAGAATAAAGACCAGCTGCATAAAGAGGTTTGGACAGACAATGATGAAGGTGAGCAAATTATACTTCATAAAACGATTAGCGATAACGATGAAGCAAGCTTTGTAGCCCGAATGATCTTTGAGAATCAAATGAATCACAAGCTACCAAATAAAGCTTTTGCCGTTCTCTATCGCACCAACTCCCAATCTCGAGCATTAGAAGATGCATTGCGAAGAAAGAATATACCCTACCGCATTTATGGAGGATTATCCTTTTACCAAAGGAAAGAGGTTAAAGATGTTCTCTCCTATTTTAGGCTTACGGTAAATGCGAACGATGAGGAAGCATTTAGAAGGGTGATCAATTATCCGAAAAGAGGAATTGGAGACACGACTATAGAACGACTTACCGTTGCTGCCAATCGCGAAGGCTTGAGTATTTGGGAAATTTGCGAAAAGCTTCCCTTTTTAACGGATGTAGGTATTAATCGCCCTACTCAAGCTAAGATTCAGGATTTTGTTACTAAAATTTCAAGCTATCGTGTTCTCATTGAAAAGCACGATGCTTTTGAAGTAGCCAGTCATATTGCTAAAACTTCTGGATTGATTCGTGAGTTAAATGAAGATAAAACCCCTGAGGGGATAAGTAGATATGAAAATATTCAAGAATTACTTAACTCGGTAAAAGAGTTTACCGAAGATCAAAAGGAACAAGATGGTGGTGATGAGAGCTTAGGGAAATTTATGGAAGATGTGGCTCTCTTGACTGATGCTGATGCCAAAGACAAACAAGACAGCGATACCGTTTCTTTGATGACTATACATCAAGCGAAAGGACTTGAATATCCATTTGTGTTTATTGTAGGTATGGAAGAAAGCTTATTCCCTTCCATGATGAGTATGAATAGCCGGGCAGACTTGGAAGAAGAAAGAAGATTGTTCTACGTAGCGCTAACACGTGCAGAAAAGCAAGCTTATCTAACATATACCCAAATGCGATATAGATGGGGTAAACTAATCGATTGTGAGCCCAGCCGATTTTTAGAAGAAATTGATAGCAAATATTTGAATATTGAGACGCCAGACTTTAGTTCTTTTTCCGGACCTGAAAACGTTAGTCAAGTAAGAAGAGCGTCTGCTCCTACGCGCAGACCGTTAACATCTAAACAACCTTTAAAAAAGGCTCCACCACCCTCTAACTTAAAGAGAGTAACTCAATCTCCAGAGGCGGATGGGAATTTTAAGGCATTAACAGATGTTAATACGGGTGATAGAGTAAAACACCAAAGGTTTGGTTTAGGAACCATAGAAGGTGTAGAAGGGAACGGACCCAATAAAAAAGCCACTATAAATTTTGATAATGTGGGAGAAAAGAAATTATTGCTGAAATTTGCTAAACTTGAAAAGATTTAATTGACGAAGATGGAATACAATACTAGCCAACCGAGGCTAATTATACCCGAGTATGGACGAAACGTGCAAAAGATGGTTGACTATCTGACTGCCATTGAGAATCGGGAAGAACGAAATGTACAAGCACAAAACTTGATCGATATTATAGGTAATTTAAATCCTCAAATTAGGGATGTACCCGATTTTAAGCACAAACTTTGGGATCATCTTTTTATCATGTCAGATTTTAAATTGGATGTAGACTCACCTTACCCCATACCTGTTCCTGAAACACTTATGGAAAAGCCTGCCCATGTAGATTACCCAGCAAAGAGCGGTAGATACAGACATTATGGTAATGTAGTAAAGGACATGGTTAAGCATTGTGAAACGCTTGAAGAGGGAGAGTACAAAGACCGTTTGGTAAATGCCGTGGCGAACCATATGAAGAAAACGTATCTGATATGGAATAAGGATACGGTAGACAATGAAGTGATCTTAAATGAGATGAAGGCAATGTCTCAAGGAAAACTAGACTTGAGCAAAGTGGTGCTGAGCGATAAGCAGGATTTAGTAAAAAGTAACAGCCATCACAAGCAGCGTTCAAACAATCATAAATCCAACAACAGAGGAGGAAAACGCAAAAAATTCAAATCCAACAAATAAAACGAACTTCAATTGGGCACTTTTCAAATTACCGGAGGAAAGAAACTTCATGGTGAAATTACTCCTCAAGGAGCAAAAAACGAAGCATTACAGGTAATCTGCGCAGTTCTTCTTACTCCAGAGAAAGTTACCATCGATAATATTCCAGATATACGCGATGTAAATAAGCTCATCGATATATTGGCAGATCTTGGTGTGAGCATTCGTAAAAATGCAAAAGGAAGTTATACTTTTCAAGCGGATGATCTAGATCTAAGCTACTTGGAATCTGACCTTTTTAAGGAAAAAGGGTCTTCGTTAAGAGGATCAGTTATGATGGTTGGCCCTTTATTGGGACGATTTGGCAAAGGATATATCCCAAAACCTGGAGGTGATAAGATTGGAAGAAGAAGACTGGATACACATTTCACCGGTTTTGAAATGCTGGGTGCCAAGTTTAGATACAATGCCGATGAATCCTTTTATGGTGTAGAAGGTGATCAATTAAAAGGCACCTACATGCTGTTGGATGAGGCATCCGTAACCGGAACGGCTAACATTATAATGGCAGCCTGTTTAGCAGAAGGTACAACCACTATTTACAATGCAGCTTGTGAACCTTATTTACAACAACTCTGTGAGATGATCAACTCCATGGGCGGAAAAATTTCCGGTGTGGGCTCTAACCTAATCTCTATCGAAGGTGTAAAAGAGTTAGGAGGTTGTTCTCATCGTATTCTTCCGGATATGATCGAAATTGGCAGTTGGATTGGAATGGCAGCAATGACAGGTTCGGAGATTACCATTAAAAATACTCGTTATGAGAAACTAGGGATTATTCCTTCTGTTTTCAGAAAAATGGGAATCCAACTCGAACGTAAAGGTGACGACATATTTGTTCCGGCTCAGGAAAACTATCAAATTGAAAATTACATTGATGGTTCTATACTCACCATATCCGATGCACCTTGGCCCGGTTTCACCCCTGATCTTTTAAGTATTGCCCTTGTGGTATCTACACAGGCTAGAGGTAGTGTACTCATCCATCAAAAAATGTTTGAAAGCCGCTTATTCTTTGTAGATAAACTCATTGATATGGGCGCTCAAATCATTTTATGCGATCCGCACCGTGCTACGGTAATTGGCTTGGACAAACAAACACCGCTTAAAGCCACTACCATGGTAAGTCCAGATATACGTGCTGGAATTTCATTATTAATTGCAGCGCTCAGTGCTGATGGGGTGAGTACGATTCATAACATCGAACAAATAGATAGAGG
>CAZAJG010000064.1:6228-16120 GCA_964485405.1 uncultured Owenweeksia sp.
ATGAAAATATTGACGAACGCTTACGTGCTATTGGCGCAGAAATTGTTAGATTAGACTAATCTTTTATCAAAAATTTAAAAAATGCGATTACTTAAAAAACCCGTTTCTCTACTATTTATAGCTGCTCTAAGTTTTGTAGCTCTTGGCTTCATGGCCGAAGACTACTCAAGCACTAAAAAAAGCGAGGCTAGTCTTAATATAGGTGACAAAGCCCCCGAATTAAGTTTTGAAGATCCGAATGGAAACATCAGAAAATTAAGTGATCTGAAAGGAAAGATTGTATTAATCGATTTTTGGGCAAGCTGGTGTCGTCCATGCCGTATGGAAAACCCTAACGTGGTAAAAACATACAATCAATATAAAGATGCTCGATTCTCTTCTGCCAAAGGATTTGAAGTATTTAGCGTTTCGCTTGATAGGGATAAAACAAAATGGATAACTGCAATCAAACAGGATGGACTCGATTGGGATAATCATGTTAGCGATCTTAAATACTGGCAATCTGCTGGAGCACGTACTTATGGTATAAACTCCATTCCTCAAACTTTCCTAATTGATCAAGATGGTATTATCATCGCTAAAAATTTAAGAGGAAAAGCTCTAGAAAACACATTAAAAAAGCTTCTGAAGTAAAACTCAGAAACTCTAACTTTTTGAAAAAACTCCGATCCTTTTAGGTCGGAGTTTTTTTTATGCCAGTATGACACATTTTTGGTAGTGGCAAGAGTTTTGGGTATTCATCATCACTTGAAATCTCAATAATAAAATGGGTAAGAAAGACGCACAGAACATTAAGAATCAAGAACAGGAAGTTCTGGAAGACAATACTGTACAAGAAACAGTGAATGATACTGAAAAACAAGAAGTTGAAGTATCTGAGACGGAAGCTTTGGAGAATGAAGTAAGCTCTTTAAAAGATCAAAACTTACGTTTATATGCCGAGTTTGAAAACTTTAGAAAGCGCACCTCTAAAGAAAGAGTAGAGCTATTTGGTACTGCCAACCAAGAATTAATGTCAGCTTTACTGCCGATTATGGATGACTTTCAAAGAGCGCTTAAGAATTTAGAAGATTCGGATGCTCGTGATGGTGTAAATCTAATATTCAATAAGTTCGAAAGTACCTTGAAAAACAAAGGTTTGAAACCGATGGAATCTACAGTTGGTAAAAGCTTTGATGTAGATACGATGGAGGCCATTACCCGTATCCCAGCTCCAGAAGACAAGCTAAAGGGAAAAGTGGTAGATGAGATTGAACCAGGTTACGAGCTTGGAAGTAAAATATTGAGATACGCCAAAGTAGTAGTAGGCGAATAAAAAGCATTTTATGGCAAAGAGAGATTATTACGATGTATTAGGCCTGAGCAAAGGAGCTGGTGCGGATGAAATTAAAAAGGCCTACCGAAAACTAGCCGTAAAATATCATCCGGATAAAAACCCAGATGATGCAGAAGCTGAAGCAAAATTTAAAGAAGCTGCTGAAGCATACGAAGTGCTCAGTAATGCGGAAAAGCGTCAACGCTACGATCAATTCGGACATGCCGGAATGGGCGGAGCTGCTGGAGGCGGTGGCTTTGGCGGAGGCATGAACATGGAAGATATCTTTGAGCAATTTGGAGATATTTTTGGTGGTGCATTCGGTGGATTTGGCGGTGGAGGCTCCCGAGGAGGGGGCGGTAGAAGAGTTTTTAAAGGAAGTAATCTAAGAGTTAGAGTAAAACTTACGCTGGAGGAGATTGCCAATGGAGTGGAAAAGAAACTCAAGATTAAAAGATCCGTTCCTGCAGATAACATCAGTTTTAGTACCTGCCCTACTTGCAATGGAACTGGCCAAACTTACCGTGTAACGAACACAATTTTAGGCCAAATGCGTTCTGCCGCTTCTTGTCCTACATGCGGTGGTTTAGGTAAAACCATAAATAAAAGACCAGCTGGTGCAGATGAGCATGGCATGATCAAGAAAGAGGAAACCGTTTCCGTTAAAATTCCAGCAGGTGTAGTTGACGGCATGCAGCTTAAAGTAGCCGGGAAAGGAAACGCGGGCCCTATGGACGGAGTAAATGGAGATCTCTTAGTTTTAATTGAAGAACTCGAACACGAAACGCTAAAGCGGGATGGTAATAACATCCATTACGATCTATACATCAGTATGCCGGATGCCGTATTGGGTACTAAAATAGATATCCCTACGGTAAACGGTAAAGCTCGAATTAAACTGGATGAAGGCACTCAATCCGGAAAAATACTGCGTTTAAGAAACAAAGGTTTACCTAGTATTGAAGGCTATGGAACAGGTGATTTAATGGTTCATATTAGCGTTTGGACACCTAAAAACATTAGCTCCGATCAGAGAAAGTTTTTCGAAAAAATGCAAGAAGATCCAAACTTCAACCCGCAACCAGGAAGAGGTGATAAATCCTTTTTTGATAAGGTAAAAGAGATGTTCAGTTAAGTGAACCTAAACCTATTTACGCAAAGCCCTTTCTAGTTTTAGAAAGGGCTTTTTTTATGTAAAAATCTTCTCCCCATCAATGGTTTGGATATATTTGATTTCCTCAATCGTAGAACCAAGTAACTGGCTAATGATTACTCCAAGAATAGAATCCCTCGCTCCGATAAAATTGGTTGGCAAAAGGATACGAATGTCTGTTGCCAATAATAAAACTGCTGAACTCTGGAGTAGTTTTATGCCAAAGAGAAACGAAATACTTCATACTCTGGATTCCAATTTTTACTCGGTGGAACTGTATGACTCTTTAGATTTTTTCAAAGCATTTAATCCCTCAACTGAGTTTGAAAAATGGGCAGCCATTCAAGTAAGTCGCTTAGAGGAAACTCCTAATGGTTTGGAAACATTAGAAATACCGGGAGGAAAATACGCTGTTTTCCATTATATAGGCAGGCCTAGTGAAGCTCAAACCACCTATCAATACATTTATGGAAGCTGGTTACCCAATTCAGATTATGAGCTAGATCGTAGGCCACACTTTGCTCTAATGGGAGAGAAATATAAAGGCGAAGACTCGAATTCGGAAGAAGAACTATGGATACCCATTCAGCATAAACAGTAAGTATATAACCAATCTTAACTTAAAACAACTAAGTCGGAAACCGAGCCAAAACCTTCCTTTTGTCTTTATTGTCCCGAATCATATGTACAACTCAACAAATAAAGTAAGCTTCCTAATCATCGCATGTTAACTAATCTATTCATATGGATTTCCAGAAAAGTTGGAACTTTCGCCTTTATTGAAACTACAGGTATTAAGTCTCTTGACTTATTCCTTATGAACTTTGGCTTTCAAGATCTGTTCTTGAATTTAGCAGGAATATTACTCTTTAGATGGATCATTAAAATGCGAAACTCTACACTCCGTATTTTGGTGATAACATTTTATTTGCTTTCATATCTCTATTTATTCCCTCATTTTGCCGCTACTTTTGAGGCTCAGCGTGTTCTATACTTTGTGGAACTTAGGAATGATATCATCGATGGTTTTAACCTGCTCTATGTATGGTTTAGGTTTCCAATTTACTGGATTATCGGGATATCAATTCCATTAGGTCGGGTGTTAGGAAAGCGATTGAAAGTGGTCAAAACAAAGCTTTGGGAAGCAAATAGATAATTATTTGATAATAAAGCTGACTTGAGTTGAATTTCCATCCTCATCCTCAATAAGCAACTTGTATTCTCCCTCCCGCAGCTGAATAGGAAGTTGATGTATGTCTTGCGTAGTTCCAATGTACCTTTCATTGAGATGCCAAAACAACTTCGCATCAGCTCTTTGATGACTAGCCTCCATAACCATACTTTGTTTGCTCTCGTCCAAATCTTTTGGAAGAAATATTTGTGCTCCTTGTGATGGGTATACAATATCAAGAACCTTCTCAGCCGTGCTTGCACAGCCCTTCTTCCATGGAGGCAAAGGCTCATAACTCGGATTGTTTTGGGCATAATACCAAGCCATAGTAGGCGGTAAAACAAACCACTTTTGTTCCACTAACTTCTCATCATGAGCACAATTTTGGTTTAATCGGTATTCTTTGAACGCATTGGTGAAAACCTTTACATGATAAGGACATTGCTTTTTAACAAATGGAACATGAGGTAGGTATATGCTATCTATCCTTTCACAATTGGGAGCTGCAGGCAAACCACTCTTTGCACATACTTTTCTCCATCTCATTTCATCATACGGAATGGTAAAACCGTTTCCCTGCGGTAGCTGTCGTAAAACATCAAACAACACAGGGCCAGCAACTTTTGCCCCAACCAAACCTGGCCTACCCTCACCGCTTGAGTTTCCAATCCACACTACCGCAATATAGCGAGAAGTCATTCCTACCGCCCAAGCATCTCTATGCCCAAAACTAGTTCCTGTTTTCCAGGCTATTTGCTGATTGTCAAAAAACTGCCATCCTAATTCTGTGTGAGGTCTTGTAAGCTGCGTCATAGCTTGTATAGTATGATGGATTGCCCCTTGATTTATATCTATCGGTTTACCTCTATCTGCTTGATCGGTTAAAACATGAATACTGGAGGAGGCCTCTTTTAGTTCACCTACTTCATACTCCTTAAGCTTTTTAGCAAACCGATAGTACGCATTACCTAAATCCCACATATTAACCTCCGCCCCACCCAATATGAGTGATAAGCCATAATTGTTTGCAGAGCGATTAATGGTAGAAAAACCCCACGCCTGTAGATCCTCTTTAAATCGTTGAATTCCATATTCTTTCAATAACAGTACAAATGGAATATTTAAAGATTGACTCAAAGCTTCATCTGCTGGTACAGCTCCTTTGTATTGATGCGAGAAGTTTTCGGGTTTAAAATCTGCCAATATAAGTGGTGTGTCTTTTAATAACTCTTTAGGCCAAAGGCTTCCATTACTGAGCATGGAACTATAAAGAAACGGTTTAAGGATACTTCCAGAGCTCCTTGAAGCTTGTACCATATCGTTATGAAAACCAGGGGTTTTTGGATTGTTGTGATTCCCCACATAGGCTTTAACCTCGCCTGTTTCTGCATCAATTAGCAAAACCGCTCCATTGTATACTTCGTTGGCTTCATGGGTAGGCTTAAAGCGCTCTAAACTTTGAATACATATTTCTTGCAAACGATCCTCTAAGGTGGTTTGATAACGATTGGAACCCTTTTTTTGAATGAGCCATTCAGCTAAATGCGGACTCGCATTAGGTAATGGAAACGGTTTATCCGGTAAAGTTTCGAGCAAGGCCAACTCATACTGTTGCCTATCCATTATACCTTCTTTTACCAATAGTTGGAGTAAACGGTTTCTCTTCCTTTTGAGTTGATCTCTATTCTTACCAGGATGAATAAGCCCGGGAGCATTTGGCAATACAGCTAGCGTTGCCGCTTCCGCCCAACTCAAGTCAAAAGGAGATCTTCCAAAATACCGCCAAGAAGCGGCTTCTATACCCACGGTATTCCCTCCAAATGGTGCGTAACCGCAGTAAAAACTTAAAATTTCTCTTTTAGAGTAGGCTAACTCTAACCGCGTAGCTAGGGTAATCTCTTTACACTTTTCCCAAACGGTTCTAGCTGGGTTATTCCTACTCATTCGAATCACTTGCATAGACAAAGTGCTCCCGCCA
The DNA here is from genome assembly GCA_964485405.1 of uncultured Owenweeksia sp. Classification (GTDB taxonomy): domain Bacteria; phylum Bacteroidota; class Bacteroidia; order Flavobacteriales; family Schleiferiaceae; genus CAKZNE01. The sequence continues at coordinate 11,846 of CAZAJG010000064.1, forward strand.
CTTACAACTTTTCCAGCGCGGAGATTCTTCCATAAAGCTCTAGCTAAAGAAACGGGGTTAAACCCAGGATGTGAGTAGAAATACTTATCCTCAAAAGTAAGAATACACTGTTCAAACTTATTCGGGATAGAATCGTTCGGCACAAACCGCCATTGATCATCTTCTGCGATTCGCGCGCTTAAAACGGATCCATTTTTATCTAGGATCAAAGTTGAAAACGGCTTCTCAAAAAGCGGTTTTGGCAGACAGAAATAATAAAAAACAGAAAAGAGAAGAAGCACCGTAAAGGCAACTTTTCCTCTCGTCCTTTTTACCTTACTACTTCTACCCATTGCCCTTTGTTTTGAGCTTTGGTTTCAGCATTGTACATATCTTCCACATAAACCGGTGGCAAGAAATACTTCCCCGCATAAGTGGCATTAAGTCTTACTCTAAACTTTACTTTTTGCTGTACTCTTAAGTTGAAATAAGTATATACTCTGTCATCTCGAATGTCTTGGTAATCGGGAGTCGTTAGTTTTGCGTCATTCGCCTCCGCCATCTCAAACAAACGTGTATTGATAATCTCCCAACCTGCCGGAAAAAGCTGTGAAAGCGCCATATTATCACAACCTAAAGTTCCTTTTGTTTTGTAAATAGTAATATCCACCATAAAGTCTTGACCTTGCTTAATGCTACTTACATCAATAGGGTCTCCATTGGGATACATATAATTCACCTTTAAATCTAAATTATGACTTGTAGCAGGTACGTCATGTTCTATTGGAATACCGCTACTTACTACACTAAAATTAAGTGGTGCCGTTCCGGTATTTTTGAGTGTTAAGCTCATCGTTTTGTCCCGATTTTTAGAAAACTTAAACCGTTCTATGCTTCTGCTGTCTGCATACCTTTTAGATTCTCCTCCGGTTGAACTTACCTCCCAGGCCATTTGCTGATCCTTTGTTTTTGTACCATAAACGGTCATCATTGATTTTAACGCGAATGCTACCGAGTGGGTCGTATACCAAGAGGAGGAAGTTAATTTCTTACTAATCAATCTAGCCATTTTCAAAGCTTCTCCTTCTTCTCCTAACGTATTTAGCACTTCCAGCTTCATTGCCTCATCCCTCAAGTTTGAACCATAGTACCAGTAACGAGTTTCTGAGTTTGCTGGCTCTTTATATACGGCCATCGCTATTTCACGTCCAACCTTATCCTGTCCGGCTAATAAATAAGCTCCTGCTAAATTCCATTTAGCAATATCTGGAACGCCTCTATCGGTTTCCTTTAATCGGTTCATAGCTCCAATTTCGGGTTTACCAATCTCTGCAAGTGTATACAGACGATATGCTTGTTCAAAACAATTGTAGCAATTGCCCGATGAATTATACAACGGTCTCCAATTCCTAGATTTATTCTTTTGGTACTTTTCCCATCTGCTAATCATACCTTCTGGTATATCGTATCCTTTTTGTTTAGCCTGATATACAAATTGCCCCGCATAACTGGATAAGTAATCGTAATCTCGACTGCTGGAAGGCCAGTAGCGAAATGAACCATTTGATCTTTGACGTTCATAAATGCTTTGCACAGCAATCCGAATATTTTCGTTATTCGTGTTTTTAAAGTCATCATCTAAATCCATTACGCCATCCAAATACAAGAGTGGGAATACGCGAGAAACAATTTGCTCTGTACAGCCATGAGGATAAGCTGTTAGATACTTCAATCTCTTTTCTAGATTAATAGGAGGTATTCCGTACGATTCTACCAACAATCGATTTGTGGTAGCTACACCAATGGGGATATAGGAGATAACGGTATCCGCTCCCGGTTTCAAGTAAAGTTCTTCAGCATAAGTAATTGGTGGGTTAGGCAAACGGACCATCAACTCGGTATTATCATACGCTTTTTCGCCTCCTCCTTTTACACTTACCATTACTTTAGCTGAGCCAATTTCGGAGGGTGTCTCCAATTCAAAGTCTACCACTTTCTCTCCATTTTTAGAGAATTTCACGGTTTTCTTTGTATCTCCCACCACTCGGATTTTACCCTCAGTTTTTACTTCTACCTCCACTTCTCTTACTTTATCCTCCATGGCGAATACGGTAACTGGTAATGTGATTTTCTCTTTTGGGCTTGTTACCCTAGGCAATGTTGAAAGCACCATCAAAGGCTTACGTACTTGCACAGACTTGTCCGCATGACCATAAGCTTTATTCGGATTTGCAGCAACTACCATGATCCGAACTTTACCAATGTAATTGGGCAATTGAACTTTATGCATGGCTTTACCTCCTTTTTTCAACTTAAAAGGACCCAAGTGTTTTACCATAGGCTTAAAGCGGTTTTGGTTATTTAATCCCTTTTTAGAGAGAGCACCATCTCCTCCAATGGCATACACTTGAGCAAGCTCTCCGGTAAATGCTCCAATTACAGAATTAAACATATCCCAGCTTTTTACCCCAAGGGCCTCCTTTGCATAAAAAACTGGCCATGGCTTTGGCGTTTTAAATTGAGTCAGGTTCAGTAAACCTTCATCTACAATGGCCAATGTATAGTACATTTCCTTGCCTTGTTCTTCGCTTACTTCTACGCTTACCTCTGTTTCTGGCCGCCATACATCTTTACTCTTTATTACAGGTTTTAAAATGGTCTTTTGGTCTTTTATTGAAATGGGAATGATACCATACAAACGCATGGGCCGGTTGTTTTCCGTTTGAGCATGGGGTTGAATGAGCATAGCACTTACATAAATGTTCGGTGCCATTTCTTCGGTAACGGTAAACGTATAGGATGTTTCAGAACCAGTACTTTCTACCCAATCTTTTTTTAGAATCTCGGTTCCGTTTTCTAAGGCTAACAATACTCTGGAGTTTTCGGCCGTAGGTATTTTTACGCTCACTTTATCACCAACATTATATTCTTCCTTATCCGAAGTAATATTTAAAAAGCTCTCCCCTTCTGTTTGAGATCGGTTTTTACGTTGCTCTTTCGGCCAATCTATGTAGACCACTTTTCCAGTGCTATGTCCTTTGCTATCCGTTATCCTGATCAAATAGCGCCCCCAGCTTGGATGCTTAATTTTGAGCTTATATTGCGCTAAACCGCTCTTGGTACTTACTGTAGAATGTGCTACCATATAGGTAGATTCATTATTGATGTATTTAGCCAATCGATTGCCGTTGGAATTGTACCACCAATTCCAACCAATTTTGTACACTTTAACCTCTAGGTTTTCTGCATTTACGGGCTTCCCTAAATGGTCTACTGTTCTAATTTGGATACTATGCTCCTCGTCTGTAGTTAAGTAATAACCTGATTTAGGTTTTGGAATTTTGATACCTACATAGCGTTCAAACGGACTTACATTCGCATCAAAGTATTCGGTACTAAAATCTCCACCTCCTTCAAAGGCTTTTACCAAAAACCGTGCTTTAAGCATGCCTGGTGCTGAAGTAAAAGAACCTAATTCTCCACTCGCTATTCCCTCACCAAACTCGTTCATATTTCCCTCAAAAAACTCCACATTTTCCAATTCAAAATTTCGATAAGGGTCATTGAAGTTATAGTCGGAATATTTACCAAATGGCGTATTTAATTGAGCCAGGTTAGCTGTAATTTTCACCTTCGCTTTTGAAGCTTCCACTCCGGTAAGCCATTTAATTTTTAAATCAGCTTCTGCTACTTTATTCTTGAGAAGAATCGTTTTTTCTTCAAACTCCATCTCAATATCCAAGCGGTTTGGCTTTACAGTTTCTACTCGTATCCGTTTGTTAAAACGCACCCCGCCAATTCTAACTATAGCTTCATAATTACCAGTAAGGTCAGTAGGTTTAGTCCGTGTTTTAAAGTTTCTAATAAATCCTTCCGCAGTGTTGGTAATCTGTCTATCCACAATCTGACCTTCTGGATTTCTAAGCTCAAAATGTATAGGATGATCTTTGGGTAAAGTTTGTAAGCCATCCTCCAGTATAAAATTGAGGAAAATGGAATCTCCTGGCCGCCATACACCTAGTTCACCGTAAATAAAACCCTTAATACCCTCTTGAACGCGATTACCACCAACCTCAAAGTTACTTACCGATAAAGAGAGCGCATCATCTAACTTTAAATAGGCTTTTTGTCCGTTTTTCTCTGCCACTAAAAAATAGACTGACTCTTTCAGTTCATATTCGGCCCAGCCTTTTCCATCGGTTTTAAATTCGGCAATAGGTCTTTGTTGATAGTTGTATAAACGGAGTGTCGCTCCATCTACTGCTTGGGCTGTTTTAAGATTGGTTACAGTAACAT
>CAZAJG010000065.1:0-12423 GCA_964485405.1 uncultured Owenweeksia sp.
GGTTAGGAGTTTAAAACTTCTGACCCTTTTTTGATTCCACCCTCTTCCATTCTATTTCTGTTCTAGATTCCGTATTTCATGTTTAGGCCTCATTATTCTACTTACTACCTTTGCCGCGATGAAATCATTTTTTAGAATCTTGAGTTATGCGCGGCCATATCGGCTAAACGTAATCCTCAACGTTATTTTTAACCTATTGGCCATTATATTCTCTTTGGCTTCTATAGGGCTTATTATCCCTGTGCTAGGCGTAATATTTAACAACACGGAACCTATACTTATTGCGCCTGTTAGAGACGGGAATATTTTAGGATATGCCAAAGATTTGCTTACCTACGAAGTAAGCATTCGAATGCAAGAAACCGGTCAGAGTGAAGCACTGTTGTATCTCTGTATGCTAGTGGTGGTTGCTTTCTTTTTTAAGAATGTGTTTCGCTATCTAGCCCTGTATATCATAGCTCCATTGCGAAATGGAATTACGCGAGATATTAGAAGCGAACTGCATTCCAAAATTTTACAACTCCCCATTTCATTTTTTACAGAACAGCGCAAAGGAGATGTTATTTCTAGAATGACAACGGATTTAAAAGAAATAGAATGGTCCATCTTAATGACCATTGAGATGATTTTTAGGGAACCCATAATGATTATTGCTTCTTTGATCATTTTACTATTGATGAGCCCTGGCCTTACTCTTTTTGTATTCGTCCTGCTTCCAGTGGTTTCTTTAATTGTTACACGTATTGGAAAAAGTTTAAAGCGATCTTCTTTTAAAGCTCAAAATAAAATGGGCGAGCTGATGTCTCAAACCGAAGAGAATTTAAGTGGCTTAAAAGTGATTAAGGCTTTTAATGCGGAAGACTTAAAAAGAAGTCTCTTTCAGCGTACGGTTGATACCTATTTCAACATCATGAATAGTGTGATGCGCAAAAACGATTTGGCATCGCCTTTAAGTGAGTTTTTAGGAGCAACGGTTATGGCGGTTGTAATTTGGTTTGGAGGAGGTTTAGTGCTGGCGGAAAATGACTTTACAGCAGAGGCTTTTATTGCTTATGTGCTATTCTTTTATCAAATTATACCCCCAGCAAAATCTTTATCTAAAGCATCTTATCATGTGCAAAGAGGGAATGCTTCTGCCGAGCGTGTGCTAGAAGTATTGGATGCGGAGAATCCAATAAAGGATAAGCCGGAAGCGCAAGCTGTTGGTGAGTTTAAAACTTGTTTAAAGTTTGAGAATCTCAATTTTGCTTACGGAGAAAGGCAAGTGTTGAAGGATATAAATCTAGAAGTGCCTAGAGGCAAAATGGTGGCTTTGGTAGGTCAATCGGGGAGTGGTAAAACCACTTTAACCAATCTTGTTCCACGCTTTTACGAAGTGGAGGACGGAAGCATAAGTCTGGATGGAGTAGAGGTGAAAAATTTGAAGCTTCAGGATTTAAGAGGTTTAATGGGTATTGTTACTCAAGAATCACTCTTGTTTAATGAATCCATTCATTACAACATTGCTTTAGGGAAACCCGAGGCCACAAGGGAGGAAGTGATACAAGCAGCAAAAATTGCAAATGCGCATGAGTTTGTAGAAAAGTTAGAAGAAGGTTATGAGACTAATATTGGTGATGGTGGAGGAAAGCTTAGTGGAGGGCAAAAACAACGGATAAGCATTGCGCGAGCGGTACTCAAAAACCCTCCAATCCTTATTCTGGACGAAGCAACTTCGGCTTTAGATACAGAAAGTGAGAAATTGGTGCAAGACGCCTTGTTTAAATTGATGGAGAATAGAACCTCTTTGGTAATTGCGCATCGATTAAGTACCATTCAACATGCGGATGAAATTATTGTGATGGACGAAGGTCGTATTGCGGAGAGAGGCAGCCACAGTGTTTTAATGGAGAAAGACGGTATTTACAAGCGATTGGTGGAGATGCAGCGTTTTGAATAAAGATAAAGACTAGAAAGCATGGAAAAAATAGAGCATATAGGTATAGCGGTAAAAAATATTGAGGAATCCAACTCTTTATTTGCCAAGCTCTTTGGAGAAGCGCATTACAAAATGGAAGAAGTAGCCTCTGAAGGAGTGAAAACATCCTTCTTTCAAGCTGGACCCAATAAGATTGAGTTGCTGGAGGCGACTAATGAAAATAGTCCTATTGCTAAATTCATCGCCAAGAAAGGGGAGGGAATTCATCACATAGCTTTTGCTGTGGAGGATATTCGCTCCGAAATGAAACGACTGGCCGAAGAAGGGTTTCAACTGCTCAATGAAGAGCCTAAAAAAGGAGCAGACAATAAACTAGTTGCTTTTTTACACCCAAAAACTACGAATGGAGTTTTGATAGAACTTTGTCAAGATCGGTAATCTTGTCCATTTTTGGATCAAAGCACCAAGTTTCTAAGCCTAAAGCTTTGGCGGATTCAATGTGTTCTGAAGAATCATCTATGTAAAAGGTTTCTTCTGCCTTTAGATCATTCTCTTTTAAAACCATTTCAAAGATTTCTGAGTCAGGCTTTCGTTGACCAACCTCATAGCTGTAATAGTGCTTTTCAAACTGAGTTAAAAACTGTTTGTAGGTAAAAGGTCCGCTGCATTCTTTCACCGCTTTTATATGTAAGGCATTGGTGTTGCTCAAAAGAAAAATGCGGTAGTCTTTTTTTATTCGTTTTAGGGTTTCCATGCTCTCCTCAGGAATTATGGTGTCAATCATAGCGTTCCAGGCGTTACCCAGATCTCCCAGAAATATTTTTCGAAAAAAGAAGGGTTGAATCTGTGTGAGAAACTCTTTGGATGTGATTTCTCCTTTTTCGTAAGCATTAAAAATAGCGGTCTGTTCTTTAAGCTCTTTTGTAGCACCAAGCTCCTGTAAGGTGTTCCAAGTCTTATCTATAGAGATGGGCATTAAAACATTCCCAAAATCGAAAACAACGTTCTTAATCATGATGTCAAAATTAGGCTAAAGTTCATGGAGTTGTATGAAAAAGAGGAGTGAATAATTATTTCCGAACCCTAAAGATGTAATTCGGGTCTTTGAGGTTCATGTAGTTGTCTGGCTCATTTCAATTTTACACATTTTAAATCAGTCAATATATCCCCCTTATGTATGTTTTTATGAACTTAAAAAGGACATTAGTTTTGCTAAATAAGCAATTGACATTTTCTCATATTGTTATGAGTAAATTGTAAATGTTGGATAACTGACGACTAAGAAAATTATAACCGGATACCCTCAATTCCTTGTTGTTTAACTAAAAGACAGTGCTCAAAATAGGAAATCTAAACGGGTTTAGTTTTATTTGCAGTTACTAACTCTAATTTTTTTAATATGATGCAGAACCTACGTTTTGTACTAGGTTTGTTCTGTCTTATCGGAATGAGCCTATCAGCCCTTGCACAGGCAGGGGATTATGCTTTAACTGTTTCTTCTGGGACTTACACCCCTCTCGGATCATCTGCAACAGATGCAAATGATGTAGAAGCAGACACAGACACAGAAATTGTTCCAATTGGATTTTCCTTTGTTTTTGATGGTATTGCCTACGATACAGTAGTAGCCTCTTCCAACGGATTTATTTCATTCAATCAAGCTGCTGGTTCTAATACCACCAACGATTTGGATGGAGTTGGAGCAACATCTAGACCTTTGGCGGCACCGCTTTGGGACGATTTAGATGGTAAGGCCCCAAATAGCTCTACCATTGCACGTTTTGAAACAACAGGTAGTGCCCCAAATCGAATTTTCACTTTCGAATGGTATAACTTTGAGTGGAATTGGCTTTCCAATGACTCTACAGTATCTTTCCAAGTGAAATTGTATGAGACTTCAAACATTGTGGAGTTTGTGTATGATAACAATGGAAAGACTCCAAATAGCCCATCCGCTTCAATTGGTTTAACCGGAGCTTCTACTTTCCTCTCGGTTTCAGGAATTAGTGCTGGCGCCATTGTTACCTCTAACACTACGGAAACATCAAACATTGACTCTGTAGTAACCGGGCAAATTTTAACTTTTACACCACCGGCTTGTCCTTCTCCTGGTTTCCTATCCTTTACAAATATTGCTACGGATAGTGTAACCTTAAACTTTTCTGGAAACGGAAGCGGTCCATGGTACATCAACTGGGGGCCTACAGGTTTCATTCAAGGTAGCCCTACTACCAACAATGACACCACCACAGTAGATAGTATGAACTTTACCGGCTTAATGGCCAGTACGGAATACGATTTTTACATTCGTGAGAATTGTGGTGCAAATGGTTTAAGCAACTGGGCAGGACCATTTACCGTTCAAACCCTTTGTGCTCCTTTTGTAGCACCGTATACTCAATCTTTTGATGGGAATTCAACTCCTCTTTGTTGGTCTCAGAACAATACCTCTGGTGGGCCTTGGTTGTTTACGGGAAGCACAAACACAGTACAGTGTTCTGCAGCAAGCGATCATACCGGAAACGGTGGAAGTTTTGCTTGGATGGATCAATCTGGTGGTGACGCAGGCGTAATTTTAGAAACTCCAGAGATTGATGTTTCGGGATTAACTGTGCCTTTTATGGAGTTCTACTACTGGATGTGTGGAGTAGGATACACACCTATAAACATGACCTTTGTAGAGGCATGGGATGGTACCAACTGGGTTAGAGTCGATTCCATCGGAACGGCTACCAACGGTTGGGAACTTCAAGGATATGATTTAGCAGGTTTCACTTACAATAGTGGGTTAGCTAAAATTAGATTCAGAGCAGAATCAGGAGGTTCTACAGATGATTTTTGGGGAGATAATGCCATCGATGATGTTGCGTTTATTGAAAAACCATCTTGTCCGCTACCTACACAATTAACAGTAGTTTCAGTAGAATTGGATTCAGTGGTAATAAGCTGGTCTTCTAACGAAACAGCTTTTAACATTGAATATGGAGCTGCACCTTACACGACTGGAGGTGGTGGTACAACAATATCGGTAACAGATACATTTGCTGTGCTTAAAAATTTAGCCGCTAACACAAACTACGAGCTTTATATACAAACAGATTGTGGTGGTAGTGGAACAAGTGCGTTTACAACGGCTTTATCTTTTACAACGCCATGTGCACCATTTGTAGCCACTTACATCGAAAATTTTGATGGCGTAAGTTGGGCTCCAACAACAACCTACGACAACTGTTGGTCTGTTGATCCAAATACAGGATTTAGATGGCAAGTAGAAACAGGTACAACTACTTCAGGTAATACAGGTCCTGACAATGATTTTTCAGGATCAGGTCAATATATTTACACAGAAGCGACCTCGGGAAGTGCCGGAGATACAGCTCGTATTATGAGCCCATTTATTGATATCAGTGCTTTGAGTGTTCCTTACCTTACCTTTAAATACCACATGTTTGGTGATGGAATGGGAACTTTAAACGTTGATTTCTACAATGGTACTCAATGGCAAAATGCAGTGTTTAGCATTAGTGGAGAGCAACAAGGTTCAGGTGCAGATGCTTGGGCAGATGGAACAGTTAATGTTAGTGCTTTAAGCCGCACCAGCGATACGGTTCAATTCCGTTTTTCAGGTATTAGAGGAACCTCATTCCGCTCAGATATGGCGGTTGATGAAATGAGAGTAGCAGAAGCACCTCCATGTCCAGCTCCTAAATTTGATAGTCTTACTGTTTTAGATCCTTTCAGTGCTACTTTTAGCTGGACATCTTATTCTGGTTCAAGTAACTTTGAGTGGGGTCCTGCTGGCTTTAGCCAAGGTAGTGGTACAGGAACAGTAGATAGTAGTGCTACTTCTCCAGATACATTAACTGGATTGATGTCTAACACCTGTTACGATATTTATATTCAGGACACTTGCGGTGCTGCAAATGGCACAAGTACTTGGATCGGACCATTTAACTTCTGTACTCCAGTTACATGTCCTGCACCAACGGCTTTAGGTATTGATCCTATGCAACTTACAAAAGATGCTGCAGCATTAGTTTGGACAACGGGCGGTGCTACTTGGTTTGAAGTAGAGTACGATAGTGTTGGTTTTACTTTAGGAACAGGAAACCGCAGCGCGGTTAATAACGATACGTTAAATATCAGTTCTTTAATGCCTGGAATAGAGTACCAATTCTATGTTCGTGATAGCTGTGGCCCTGGTGATGTAAGTGTATGGTCTGGACCATTTAGTTTTGTTACTTCATTCATCACAAACTACTTGAATGATTTTAACAGTACTACCACTCCATTTGCATGGTTAGAAGCAGATGGTCGTTTATCGTCAAATACGCAATTCACTTCAGCTACTTCTACTTGGGATGATGATAACTTTGGAAACGTTGCAAATGCTCAAAGATCACAACGTGTAAATATTTTCGCAGCAAATCAATATGAATGGGCTATTTCTCCATCCATATACTTAGATCCTAGTATCAACAACTTACAGGTTGAGTTTGATGCTGCGATTACAGATTTTGCAAATACAGCCCAAGGTTACTTAGGCTCAGATGATACTTTAGCAGTTGTTATTTCTACAGATAATGGAAACACTTGGTCTGATAGTAATATCCTTTGGTATGTTACGGCTAACGATACAGTTGATTCTACCGGAGAACATATTATCATTCCATTAACGGCTTATACGGGTTATGTACGTTTCGGACTTTATGGTGGTTCTACGATCAACGATCCGGAGGATGTAGATCTATTTATTGACCATTTTGAAGTACGTACACCAAGAGCTTGTACATCTCCATCTGATCTTGCTGTGAATGCAATTGGTACAGATAGTGCTTGGGTAAGTTGGACGGCAGGTGATGTTGCTTCAACGGACTGGAGTGTGATCTATACAGTTGGGAATCAACCTGCTTCTATGGGAACTGTGTTAAGTTCTACTGCCGACTCCTTATTGTTAAGCAATTTAATGGATGCTACTGAATACTGTTTCTATGTAGTTGAGCAATGTGCTACAGGTTTCTCTGACACGATAGGGTCAAAGTGCTTTGTTACTCAATGTCTACCTTTTACAGCTCCTTATTTTGAAGATTTTGAAACATCTACTGCAGGATGTTGGAGTCAAGAGCAAATTATCGGTGCAAACGATTGGAGTATTGCCACAGGTTCTACTCCTGGAGCTACAGTTACAACGGCTTTCTCAGGAACGCTTAATGCACAGTTTACCGCTTCTTCAGGAGGTCCTCATGTAACGCGCTTTATTAGCCCGGTAATTGATGTTACTCCTTTAAATACGGTAGAGTTAAGTTTCTGGTACGCGCAAGAAGACTGGGCAGGAGACCAAAACTATACTGCAGCATACTATAGAATTAGCGAATCTGATCCTTGGGTATTGGTATGGGGAGACTCAACAGATGTACCAACTTGGACGAAGGATTCTGTGATTATTCCAGTAAGTTCTACTACACTTCAAATCGCTTTTGAGGGTACGGACTTATTCGGTAGAGGAAACGTATTGGATGATATATCTATACATGATCCTGCTGCTTTATGTGCTGCTCCAAGTAACTTAATGGCGAGCAATGCTAACTGTGATAGCATTACTCTTTCTTGGACAAGTGATGCAAACGCTACTTACTCCGAAGTAGAATATGGTTTGGCTGGATTTACTTCAGGTAATGGAACCATTATAACCAACGCTACAAGTCCAATTACACTTACTAGTCTGGGCTTAAATACCGACTATGAGTTTTATGTAATAGATAGTTGTGGAACTTCCATAAGTGCTCTGGCAGGACCTGTATCTTTCAAAACAGATTCTCTTGGACCATTAGTAGCTTCATTTACTTCTACACAAACCAGCACAACTGCAACAGATGCTGATGTAGACTTTGATGCAGCAGCTTCTATCAATGCAGTTAGCTATAGCTGGACATTTGGTAACGGTAACTCTGGAACCGGAGTTAATGGAACGGCTAACTACACCAATAACGGTACCTATGATGTAACGCTTACCGTTACGGATAGATGTGGAAACACAGACGATACAACCGTTACAATCACTGTGGGTGGTATTAGCATTTTAGAGAATGTATACAATGCTACAGTAGATATGTATCCTAACCCAACTACAGGAGTATTCAGAGTAAACGTTTCTAACGGTTCTTCTGACTACAGCGTAGAGGTAATGGATTTAAGTGGAAGATTAATTTACAAGAGTAATGCATTAAGCATTCAAGATGAGCATACGATAGACCTTGGAGCGAAAGCTACAGGCGTTTATACCGTTCGTATTGTAGGTGAAGGCTTAAACATCAGTCGTAGATTGATGGTGAAGTAAGCACCGCTTTTATAAAAATAGAAATAAGACCCTGTTCCGTTAAGGAGCAGGGTTTTTTTATAAAAAGCTTTTTCGTTTTTGAAAAAATCTTACTTTTGCACCCCTTTCAGGGCCCTTAGCTCAGTTGGTTAGAGTAGATGACTCATAATCATTTGGTCCGGGGTTCGAGCCCCCGAGGGCCCACAGAAATGCAGAAGCTCAAGACTTTTCGTCTTGAGCTTTTTTGTTGTTAAGCAGTGGTGTTGCGTGCCGTTAATCCAACATCAAACAATCCTCACAATTGGTGATTCCAATACCTTGGTGGTCGTGATCACTATCAAAGAGGATTGTATAGCTTTCGTATTTCCAAAGTTCTACAGGCTGTATTGTCTGCTAAAAGCACCAGGTCAAAGAAATTACCGCCCCAGACATAGTTCATCGGATCTCCAGTTTTGTGAACTGCACAAGCTTTGGTATCCGCGAAAAGGAGCTGGGCAGACCAGCTGGTACTCGGGTTGTCTTCCTGACAAGCGGTTATGAAAGATAAGATTACTAAAAAGTTGAAATACGACTCATTTTTGGCAGTAGTTGGTTGAGGGATAAAAATATTGGTTTGGAATGATAAGCTTGATTTTTGCGCTATAAGCCATCCGCTTTCATCTTAAAACCATATCTTGTAATATCTTTATTACGGTTCGCTTCTTTTGAGACTTTGGTAGGTTTAGCCTTCATCTCTTCGGGAAAGTAAGTCAATCGTATTGATCCGTAAATCATTTAATCTTGGTTGGGGTCACTCTTGTTCAAACACATCAATTCACAATTTTTTAGGAACCCATATGAAGTTAAAATATGATTCAGTTGAAATTGGAATTATCAAGATGTTATGCTGCCCTGTTACTTGCTTTTGGAGCAGCTACTCCTTTAATGGGCAGCTGGTATGTTAGCCCAAGTGGAACCGATGTGTTAACGAATAATAACGGAAGCAGTCCATCGGCACCGCTAAAAACCATCTCCTATGCTATAAATACGGCTTGGGCTCCTGGCGATACGGTTTTTGTAATGAATGGTACCTACCAGAATAACAACTATGGTTCTGGATTAAACAACGGTTCGGTTGTTTCCATTAATGCCACAGGAACACCCAATGGCTGGTTGATCATTCGGAATTACCCCGGGCATACACCTAAAATACAGTTTGATGGAGCCGGAGGGTTTACCGGAAGCGGACAGACCTATTTGGAAATTTCTGGCTTTGAAATAGAAGGTCCGAATCAATCGATAACCTATAATGACGCTATAGCGAACCGTTTGATAAAAGATAAATTTTATACGGGTAGAGGCATCGCCATTTGGAGTGGACATCACATCAACATACACGATAATGTGATTCACGATTGCCCCAATTCTGGGATTCGCATAAACAATGGCGATTACTGCAACATACACCATAACGAGGTGTACAACAATACATGGTGGTCTTCCAGCGCAGAAAGTGCTATTGTGTATGCTACCGCACAGGATATAGATACACTTTCCATCATTAAAATGCAGATGACGCATAACTTGGTGTATGACAACATCAACTATATTCCTTTTTATACGGGGGCTGCTTCTGGTTATGGTTCAGCAGATCAGGATTATATTATTGACGGTTCTGGCTGTTACATTACGCGAAACCAGGATACATACGTACATGGATGGTTTTATATGGCCAACAATGTGACCTACGGAAATGGAATTAATGGAGTGGTGGTGCATAAGTCAGATCGAGCTATAGTAACCAACAATACCGCTTATAGGAATGGAGCAGTTCCCTTAAGTTCAGGTCGCCAGGCTTCTTCCGGAATTACCATTCACAGTTCCTCTTACGTAAAAGTGTACAACAATATCTCTTGGCCTAGGTTTGATACGGATTATGGCTATAAAATTTTCAACTCTTCTGCTTCTAATTTCATTGAAGCCTCCAACAATATCTTGGCCAAAGGCTTGAGTGATTATAGCTCTGGGCAGTATGTTTTTACCGACCCTAAGTTTGTAGATACAGCCAATTTTGATTTACAATTAACAGGTGCCAGCCCGGCCATAGATTCGGGCAAAGTACATGTGGATCTACCGGACGATGATTTTTTAGGGATTACTAGGCTACAAAACCCGCCTGATATTGGGGCGTACGAGTATGTAAGCGGATTGCAAGTCAACCCGCCCATTGATACAAGACTTGAAGAAGTGGTGGTTTACCCCAACCCAACCCAGCATTCGTTTACTTTACAGTTTAGCGAAGTGCAAAGAGGTATGCGCTTGGATTTAATTTCCGTATCAGGTGAGTTGCTGGAAAGCAAAAACTTAACCCAAATGGATAAAGTAGTTTGGGAACTGAATTATCCAAAAGGTTTATACTTTTTAAAAGTTTACACCACCAGTGAAGAGATTAAAGTGTTGAAAATCCAAAAAATGTAAATAGATAAGCTTTGGCATTGAATGGAAGAGATTTTGTCTCCTAAAAAAGCGAGTTGTGCAATCGTTCGCTGTACCGAAGCCTCGAACTACTTTTATTCTCCGTCCACCAAAAGTAAAGTTTGCGCTGCGCTTTTTTCCAACTCCAGTAAGCGCGCTTCTATACTTTCTTGCTGTGCTTTTGTCTGCGTATCTAGCTCTATTGCCCTTTCCAGTTTATCTAAACGAGTTTGGATATTGGTTTTGTCACTTTTTAGAACAGTGTTTTCCTGCTCTAGTTTTTGCAAACGAGCTTCAGCGGTTTCTAATTTTTCATGCAATGCTTTAATGGCTTCCACAAACATGGGGTCGTAATCTCCATAAGCTGCCATTAGGTATCCTTGTCCATCCTCAGAGATTTTGGAGGGCCAAACCTGTTGAAGATCTTGGGCAATAAAACCATATTGAATACCTTCTGGGCGCAGTGTGCCTGTAACGGTATCCTGCCATTCGTAGCTGGCACCTTTCATTTGCAATACCTTCTCCAGCATTTCTTGAGCGCTCATATACTCAATCTTAGTTTTTAGGCGTTCGTCTGAATTGCCTAACCAGTTTCCGGCAGTGCTTTTCCAGGCATCTCCTTCTACCTGAAAAGAGGCATCGGTACTTAGAATGTTGTTTATAGAACGATTAATTCCAACTCTATCTTTTAAGAAACTGCCTCCAATTAATGGTGTATTATAAACATCAGTCTCATAGTCTAGCATTAGAATGCTATCCTTGTTGTTTGCAAATCTTCCAGCTCCTGCGCCTATCAAAATACTGTGGCTTCCATAATAGGCAAGTCCGGCACCGCAGCCAATTACGGTATTGCCTTCAGATGAATTTGAATGTTCCAGCGCATGTGCACCCACTACAACATTTGAATCTCCAAAGGCAATCCGTTGTAGGACATTTTTACCAATAGCAACGTTTTCATTGGATGTTGCAGAAATCTGTAAGACGTTTCCCCCAATAGCAATATTATCGCCACCATTACTAAGCTGCGGCATTACGGTGGAGCCGATACCGATGTTGGTGGAACCATCTATATTTTGACTGAGTACTTCGGAGCCAATTGCAATGTTGTTGGAGCCATTAATATTTTGTTTCAATACCTTGGAACCAATCGCAACATTGCTTTTGCCTTTCGTGTTTTCAAAAAGCGCCCGAGTTCCAATAGCTACATTATCATCGGCAAGGGTGTTGTGGTAAAGGCTATAATTTCCAATAGCAATATTACTGTCCCCGCTAGCCAATCCACTCAAAGAATGCCTTCCCAAAGAAATGTTGTAATCTCCATCCGTGGCCTCATTCATAGCCTCGTTTCCGATAGCTAGATTGTAATTTCCAGAAGTTTGATCTTTCATGGCACCTATGCCCATGGAGACATTTCCCGTACCAGAAGCAAGGGATTTTAGCACATTATTACCAATGGCAATGTTGCTTTCTCCACTTGTATTTTGATAGAGCGCTCGAGTTCCGATAGCCACATTGTTACTAGCAAGGGTATTGTGGAAAAGGCTATAACTACCAATAGCTACATTACTATCTCCTCCTGCCAATTGATTTAGAGAGGAGACCCCTAAAGAAATATTATAATTGCCATCTGTAGCCTCATTCATAGCCTCGTTTCCGATAGCAAGGTTATAATTTCCAGAGGTTTGATCTTTCATGGCACCTATGCCCATGGAGACATTTCCCGTACCAGAAGCAA
>CAZAJG010000065.1:12523-16106 GCA_964485405.1 uncultured Owenweeksia sp.
CCAATAGCTACATTACTATCTCCTCCTGCCAATTGATTTAGAGAGGAGACCCCTAGAGAAATATTATAATTGCCATCTGTAGCCTCATTCATAGCCTCGTTTCCAAGAGCTAGATTATAATTTCCGGAGGTTTGATCTTCCATGGCATCATTACCCATGGCGATATTTCCCCTACCAGAAGTAAGTGATTTGAGTACATTACTACCAATAGCAATATGTTCCTTAAGATCTACCGCTTCAGACAGGGCGTTCACTCCGATCATTACATTGTCAGAACCTGATTCCAAATCTTCCCCAGCCGATTTCCCAATACCTACGTTTTGATTTCCATTTACTAATTGCCTCAAGGAGGATCTACCGAAAGCGGTATTTCGCGAGCCGCTGCTTAGGTCTTCAAGTGCATTTTTACCAATAGCTGTATTTCCGAAAGCTCCGGTTTTTAAGGAGTCCATGTTATCTGTATTTCCGTGTACGCTTGCCGTATTACCTACAAGAACTATCCCTAAAAGACTGCTCATGTCTATTTCGTATCCAGTGCCTGTGCCACCGCTAATACTCAATGTATCCTCACTTAGGGATAAGGTTTGCCGAGCATTTCCAACTAAGGAGTGGACATAATCTTCTCTTAGAATTTCTATCCATTCTGTGTTGTAGTACCAAAAGCTATGGCTGGTCGTATCATATACCAAGAGGCCCTCCGCGGGGTTGGTTATGGTTTGTATTTCAAGGGTACTCATTCTAGGTATGAGTACGCCCTTCTTACCGCTAGAAACATCAAGCATGGCAGAAGAATCGGGTGGATACCCCTTGGCATTAATAGAAACTTGGGCTTGCGAGGTGAAGTGTAACCCTAGAACAATCAGGGCACAAAGCATACTTTTTACATAAAGGATATTACCGCTACTTATCATCATAATTCAAACGATCATTTAATTCTATAGGGCAAAATTGAACTTTTTAGTAGGATTTATTTGTAGTCAACAGCTGACATTTTTTAATAGATTATTTGGTTTTATAGTTTTGTTTTTTTACCACCTGTAATCATAAGATGATAATGTATGTAGTTCAAAAATATTAAAGCATGGTTATATTAATGTTAAACTGTATTAAAAATCAGAATAAAAAAAGATAAAATTGTTTTGTTTTAATTTGAACAAAGTAATACTTAAATGTCTGTAAACAAGTTCATTGTGTTAATTAAATGGTATTGATCTAAGAGTTAAAATAATATCGATTTGAAAAGCTTGAATTCTCATATTTACCGTCATTTATTTATGATTTTTCTGTAAATTAATGAATATTTTTTAACACTATTTAAGAAGAATTTTCCTACAAAAAAAATGTTAAAAATATGTTTTTTGTAAGAAAAATATTACCAAAAAATAATCAAATAGAATATATTTTCTGAGATAACTTAAAATATCCTTTTTAATGAAATAGAAGAGTAATAATGGTTCTTCTTATCGATGATTTTTGTTATAAAGCTCGGCCCTGCTTGAGATTAGTGCTGAAAACTTTAAGACGGATCTTCTTTTTACGGACGGTTATAAGTTTATGCTTTTGATAGAACTTTACTCAGTTAATTGTAGTTCTTTCCCTAAAGGCTATTCCAAATAGAGCTGCACCCAAACCGTTGATTTTCTCAAGCAAAGAGCTAGAGGGATGTTATGATATGCCGTAAAATTAAAATTGATTACTGGAACACCTTGGATGTTTTTGATGGAGTGAGATTATGGTTATTTGGGTAAAGATTACATAGCAACAGTATCAAAAAAGGAGGCTCCGTGGTGCAGAGCACCAACGGAAACCTCCTCTTTTAATAAAAAATGTAAAGTGCTGATTAGGGTTGTAAAATCACTTTTAAGGTTTGAATAGCGTCTTCTGTGGTAATGGTAATGTAATACAAGCCTGCGCTGTTCTTGCTGATGTTATATAGCCTTGTCGCGTCCAAGTTTTCTTCTTTAAACACTTGCTTACCGGTAGCCGAAACAATACGTACCTCTTTGTACTGCTCAAGACTGATGGTATTGGAGATCATAAACGAGCCATTGTTTGGATTGGGATAAATGCTGAATTGTATTGCAGCCATTCCAAATTGCTCCATTTGAAGGCTGTTGTTAGACGAACTTTCATGTAAAGGGTTAATAATCTCTCCGTTTTGAGCGCCTAAATTATTTTGCAGTATAATTGGAGCATCGGGTTCGATTCTTAGATAACCTTCCAAGTTGAATACAAGTCTACATATTTCACAAGTCTCCGAGTTTACATATTCTTTGATGATAGAACCTTGCATTAAATCGAATTTGTCATAGGTAAATAGATTGTTTATTCGATTACCTTGATTGTCATACCAAACTCCAATATAGGATAACTCCCAACAGCAATTCGCCTCTTCCGGGATTTCAATTTCATTCAAATTAATAATGGAAGGTAGATTGTCAAAGTCAGCCTGAGAAAGGGTTAAAGAACAATAGTTTATGACGGAGGGCCTAATTTCAACTTGAGCGGTAGTGGTAATCGATCCGCAAGGCTCAGGTAGGTGATAAGTATAGCTTACCGTGTAAACCCCGGGGTTTGTGTAAGTATGGCAGTTTTGAAAACCGCTAGGATTTCCGCTTGCGTAATTGAAGTTATATTGGGTACCATCTCCAAAGTCTACAGTTATACTATTGGTTTGACTTAAGAAAACATCAAAATAGCAATCGTTACCAAATGAGGTGCAGTACTCTTGAGAAAGGCAACGGGTTTCGTCTCTGAGCTCTGGGTAGCATCCAGGATCTACAACATTAACCGTATAGGCGGTGGTGCAAGTACATCCATGTTGACTTGTAGTTTCTAACAAATACACGGTGCTTGATTCTGGAGAAACTGTTCTTTGCCCACCTACGTAAGTTCCATTGGTTATATCAAGCCATCTCAACGAACTTGGATCAACTACAGATGTGCCAATTTGTATAGATTCTCCTTTACAGATGGTATCTTCTCGATCTGGAAAACAAAGTGGAGAACCATCCAATACGGTAACGGTTAAAGTTCTGGTATGGCAATTTGGATTTCCCTGATCATCTAAATTGTAAAACTCAAATTGATAGACTCCACCAGCTAATAAACAATGAGAAATCCAACCACTGTAAGGAGAACCATCCGGATTGGTTCCTCCGGTTAGTGAAGAATAGTTGTACTGGTTTACATTTGGTCCAGCCAACCCTACTAAGGTATAAGCACCAAACTCCTGCCCATCTGGAGTGTACCACTTGCAGTTATCACCGCAAGCATAAAGTGTAAGGTTATCGTTTTTGGGAGGAAGAATAGATAAGGTACGCGTAGTAACTTTGGTTAAACAACCATCCGCATCGTAACATCTTTCTTCATAAACCCCTTGCGTGGTTGCGGTTTGACTTCCTGTATCTTCAAACTGTTGCGTAGCATCATTCCATTTATAGAGGGGACAGTTGTAGGTAACCGGTTCAAAACAGTATTGTGCTAAACTTGCGTTTAGGTAGCTGGTAGGAGGGCATGCTTTTGTTAGCTCAAGCGAAGCATTATCCAGAAAGTAGATAGCATCTGTCCATTGAGGGTGTGA
>CAZAJG010000066.1:0-15791 GCA_964485405.1 uncultured Owenweeksia sp.
CTTTTAGAGCCGTACGGCTATTATGAATATGTGGGTATTGACGATGATGGGTGGCCTCACTTTGAGAAAAAGGAAAACTTACCATATCTCAAATCTGGAGAACAAACCATTTTAATGAAAGAAGCGGTGGTGAGGTATTTTGCAGAAAATGATCTATTGGAAAACTAGGTCACATCCCGGAGATAACGGATCGTATTCTTCCAAATAAACCGTTTGTTGAACGTTTTCATTCGGTTCTAAACGGATAAAGGAGCACCCAATAAAGCTAACCGGATTGCTACCGCGAGTAACACGTACTCTAAAAACAGCATCCTGATCGTATTCAAAAGAGATTTTTCCGTTAATATCTGTGAAGCCAATAAAAGCAAGCTCTGGATTTACTTGAGATGGAACACCAACCTCTACATAGGCATTTTGAACCGTGGTTGAATCATCAATAGTTTTAACAAGAATAGTAAACGGATATTCCGGATCTTGATCAATTTTTTTGCAAGAAGTCCCAAAGATGAACAGGGACACAAGCAATACGGGAATTATAAACTTTAAAATTTTCATCCGTTATTCAGTTTTCGTCAATAAAGCTAAGCTAACTATTGGGTAATGCAACCATTTTCTTGCGCGCCAAATGGCTGTAAATCAATTCGCACAGTACTTCCTCCTTGAATTACCTCCGCAAAGCTACAGGCTCTAAAAGATCCTTTTTGAGCAATAATCTCAACTACTGCTTTGTTTTTAAACTCAATGACACTTTCGCCATTATCATCTGTAAACACAAAGTAATCTACTATAGCACCGGTAACAGGAGCGTAAACGCGAACTACCGCATTTTGAACAGGCGTATCTCCATCTACCGTAATTTTTATGGTAAGGTTATAGTCCAGTTCATCTTTTTCGCATGAAGCAAAAAATACGATGCTAAAGCATGCTAAAAGGAGGGATGTAAGGAGTTTTTTCATTTGTAAAAGCAAATAATTCACATCTTTGCAGCTAACAAATATAACAAATAACGTATTTGTAAGTTTTTTAGCCTTTTATGAACTCGAAAATTAACGCATATCTTGAAGAAATAAAAAGCTTCAATGATTCAAGTGCCCAGAAAATTGAAGAATTAAGAATCAAGTTTTTAGGAAAAAAAGGCTTGATACCCGCGCTATTTGAGGAGTTTAAGCAAATGCCGGGTGAGGAAAAGAGGTTGTTGGGTAAGCCGCTCAATGAACTAAAGAATATTGCCTCCGAAAAAATTAAAGAGCTAAAAAGCAAGGTGAGCAACGATACGAGCTCTTCTGAAGATTTAGATCTTACCCGTCCTACAGGCGAATATTTCTTAGGATCGAGGCATCCCATCAATTTAGTGAAGAACGAAATTATTGGAATTTTCGAACGTATTGGCTTCAATATTAGTGAAGGTCCAGAGGTGGAAGACGACTGGCATAATTTTACGGCATTAAACTTTCCGGAAGAACACCCGGCTAGAGATATGCAGGATACTTTTTTTGTAGCCAGAAACCCGGATTGGGCTTTGCGGACACATACCAGCAGTGTTCAAGTTAGAACAGCCGAATCTCAAAAACCACCCATACGTACCATATCTCCAGGACGAGTATTTCGAAATGAGGCTATTTCAGCACGTTCTCATTGCATTTTCCATCAAATTGAAGGACTATATATTGATAAGGATGTAAGTTTTGCAGATTTGAAACAAACCCTTCTGTATTTTGCTCAAGAATTTTTTGGGAAGGATACTAAGATTCGTTTAAGACCTTCTTACTTTCCATTTACCGAGCCAAGCGCAGAAGTAGATGTATACTGGGGGCTTGAGAATGAAGTGGATTATAGGATGACTAAAGGAACAGGTTGGCTAGAAGTGATGGGGTGCGGCATGGTAGACCCTAATGTTTTAGAGAATTGCGGAATCGACCCTAAAGAATATTCAGGGTATGCTTTTGGGATGGGAGTAGAACGTATTGCTATGCAACGTTATCACATCCCAGATATTCGTTTGCTTTTTGAAAACGATATCCGCTTTTTAGAGCAGTTTCAAACCGAACTGTAAAGGCGGTTAACTCAACAAACCATCAATTTGCAAAGCAAGTTGACGGTCTGTTTCTGTAACAATATTTCCTTCATCATGTGTGTTGAGAGATAGTTTTACTCGGTTATACACATTGTATATTTCAGGGTGATGATTGGCTTTTTCGGCCAGTATGGCTACTTGTGTTAAAAAGGAAAAAGCACGTATAAAATCAGGAAATTCAAACTCTTTTACCAATTTATTATTTTCTTCTTTCCAGCTCATGTTTATCAGATTTGACTGATTTTAAGCATATTGGTAGTGCCTTGCTCGTTAATAGGCATACTTGCAATCTTTATAACAATATCGCCTTCGCTGGCAATGCCTTTCTCTTTAACGATCCCCTTAATTTCATTAAACGTATTGTCCGTACTTTCCATTTTATCGTAAAAGAAACCACGTACCCCCCATATTAAACTCACCATATTTAAAATGGAGCGGTTTGCTGTAAAGAGTATAATA
This sequence comes from uncultured Owenweeksia sp., assembly GCA_964485405.1. Taxonomy (GTDB): domain Bacteria; phylum Bacteroidota; class Bacteroidia; order Flavobacteriales; family Schleiferiaceae; genus CAKZNE01. The sequence goes on from CAZAJG010000066.1 coordinate 2,534, forward strand.
TTGGTTTTAGGGCGGTGTGAAGAAATTTTAAAACCGGTATAACCGCTAAAGGTCATTGTTAAAATAGCAGAAGCTCCCACTTGGTCGGCAATTTTACTGGCGTTGTAACAAATGGAGTCGGTAATAAAACGCTTGCTTTTATATTTAGGTGGGTTTTCCTCCTCTGTTCTTACTTGGCCACTTTCCTCTACATGAGCTACAATTTTGGCCATAGCTTCAATTACTTGAACCGGATATTTGCCAACAGAAGTTTCACCACTTAACATCACGGCATCAGCACCATCTAATACAGAGTTCGCCACATCGTTTACCTCCGCTCTTGTTGGCGTAAGGCTCTCGATCATACTCTCCATCATTTGTGTAGCAATAACCACCGGACGACCCATTTTATGGCACTTATTCACAATCATTTTTTGGATAAGCGGTACACCTTGCATAGGAACCTCTACACCTAAATCTCCACGAGCCACCATAATGGCGTCTGTAGCTTCTATAATGTCGTCAATATCAACAACTGCCTCTGGCTTTTCTATTTTAGAAATAATACGCGAGGGGGCGTTATTCTTGTCAATAATAGATCTTAGTTCTCTTACATCATCAGCACTTCGCACAAAAGATAAACCGATCCACTCTACCTTGTTTTTTAGCGCAATTACTAAATCCGCAAGGTCTTTTTCGGTAAGGCATGGAAGAGAAACTTTGGTATTGGGGAGGTTAACTCCTTTTTTAGATTTTAAAGGGCCTCCTTGAATCACTTTAGCCTTAACCGTATTTACACCATTGGTTTCAATGATTTCGGTAACCAGTTTCCCATCGTCCATCAATACGCGTTCACCCACTTTTACATCGCTGGCAAACTTTTTATAGTTCATGTAAACCCTAGAGGAATTACCTACTTCATCTACATCCGAAAAAGTTAGAATATCCCCCTTTTTTAATGTTGCACCGTCTTCTACAACACCAATTCTAAGTTTTGGGCCTTGTAAGTCAGCTAGTATAGCGGTATTCAGCCCATGTTCATCGTTTAATGCTCTTACATCATCCATCATTTGCTGAGCATCGGCATGGTTACTATGAGAAAAGTTAATACGGAAAACATTAACTCCCGCTTTTATCATTTTAAGCATATTCTCTTTTCCTTCGGAGGAAGGACCGAGTGTAGCTACAATTTTCGTCTTATTTATGGGCATATCTTAATGTTTTAGTCAATTAATAAGTTGTCAATATTTTTTGTGGAATGAATATCAATTTTTTGGAAAGTGCTAACGTAAGAAACATCTTTTAATTCACCGTTAATACAAGAGTTAAGAGACGAAATAGGTTCTCCGTAATATCCAAAAAAGTAGTCCATCACTTTTAGGTTAGAAATAAGCGGTACACCAGAAATAACTAAGGATGTATGGGTATCCTCTTGAGAGGAGAACAGCTTTTTTTCCTCTATCAGCGCATTTTTGTTGGCGATTAAAAACCAATCAACTCCACGGCTTTTGTCTTCCTGTTCAAATCGACTATAGTAAAACTGTTTTTGCTTAAAGCGAATGGTTTTATCTTCTTTGGAGCGACTCAGCTCAAGGTTTAGCCGCTCGTTTAAAAAAAAACACAACCTATAAGCAGGGAGCTGGCTCACCAAGCCATATACAACGGCTTCTTCCAAGTAAAAGCTACTATCAAGTTTTAGCTTTTGCGACATCAGTTAACTTTCACCTTTTTGTAAGCCATACGAGCGGCTTCCTCTTCTGCTTTCTTCTTACTACTTCCTTTTCCTGTACTCATGATCTCTCCATTCAGAGTAACGCAAATCTCATATCTTCGAGCATGACTCTCTCCCCAACACCCAGTCATTTTAAAAGAAATGGGTTGGCGGTTTTTTTGCCCCCACTCCAACAAGGCTCCTTTGTGACTGGCAATTCTTCTTTCTAAAGATTTGATATCAATTTTTTCCAGTAAAATTTTATCAATGATGAAATTTTTACACGATTGGTAGCCACGGTCTAGATATATGGCTCCAATAAGGGCTTCCATTGCATCACCATAAATGGATTTGGCTTGCGTTTTACCCGAAGTTTTTTTGACCACCATTTTGTGTAAACCAATTTGGATTGCTACTTGGTTTAGGTTTTTCCGGCTAACAATTTTACTGCGCATATTGGTAAGAAAACCCTCTCCTGCTCTTGGGTAATGTTCATAGAGATAATCGGCTACAACGGCACCGAGTATAGCATCTCCAAGATACTCCAAGCGCTGGTTGTTGATTTTTTCTCCTTGCTCGTTGGTAGATGCTGAGCTGTGGCGAAGCGCTAACTTATAAGGATCACTTTTTTTTGGCCGAACGCCAACTAATTCTTCAATTTCAAAAAAAAAGCTCCCACCTTTCACAAAGTGGGAACTTATTTTTTTTATCCAATCAATCATGCAATTATACCTTCCGAACTAAAATAGAAGCATTATGACCTCCAAAGCCGAAGGTGTTGCTGATTGCTGCACGAACCTCTCTTTTTTGAGCTTTGTCAAAAGTGAGATTCAATTTGTTATTAATGTTTGGATCATCTGTAAAGTGATTGATCGTAGGAGGAATTATTCCTTCTTGCAATGCTAAAATCGCAGCGATAGCCTCTATAGCACCGGCAGCACCCAATAAGTGGCCAGTCATAGATTTTGTTGAGCTAATGTTCAGATTAAAAGCATGATCTCCAAATACATTGGTGATGGCCTTAAGTTCCGCTACATCTCCTAATGGAGTAGAAGTTCCATGAACATTGATGTAATCAATGTCCTCCACCTTCATACCAGCATCTTTAAGAACATTTTCCATTACGGCTGTGGCACCAAGCCCATCTGGATGGGGAGCGGTCATATGATGCGCATCGGCAGACATTCCTCCGCCACCGATTTCGGCATAAATTTTAGCTCCTCTTTTTACAGCGTGTTCGTACTCTTCAAGCACAATACATCCGCTACCTTCTCCCAAAACAAAACCATCACGATCCTTATCAAAAGGACGGCTAGCGGTTTCTGGGCTGTCGTTGCGGGTACTTAAAGCGTGCATGGAGTTAAATCCTCCAATCCCAGCTTCTGTCACAGCAGCTTCACTTCCTCCTGTAACACAGGCGTCTATCATCCCTAAACGGATGTAGTTAAAGCTATCGATGAGTGCATTGGTTGCAGAGGCACAAGCAGAAACCGTACTAAAGTTCGGTCCTCTAAAGCCATATTTCATCGAAATATGACCCGGTGCGATATCTGCAATCATTTTTGGGATAAAGAAAGGGTTAAAACGAGGCGTACCATCCCCATTAATATAGTTTTTGCCTTCCTGAAGAAAAGTGTCTAAGCCACCTATCCCAGAACCCCATATAACACCAACCCGGCTTACATCGCAGTTTTCTGCTGATAAGCCACTTTCTCTAACACCTTCTTCTGCAACAGCCATAGCCAATTGGCAGAAACGGTCCATTTTTCGAGCTTCCTTCCGATCCATATAGTCGGTAGGATCAAACCCTTTTACTTCACAAGCAAACTTGGTTTTGAACTTTTCAGCATCGAATAATGTAATCGGAGCCGCGCCACTTTTACCGGCCAACAAGTTGGTCCAGTAATCGTTGAGGTTGTTGCCAAGAGGGGTTATAGCTCCTAAACCGGTTACTACTACCCTTTTTAGCTCCATAAGAATGAATTATTTTTTTGCTTCCTGTATGTAAGATACCGCTTGACCTACTGTAGCGATATTTTCCGCTTGGTCATCCGGAATCTGAATATCAAATTCTTTTTCGAATTCCATGATAAGCTCCACTGTGTCTAGAGAGTCAGCTCCTAGATCGTTGGTGAAACTTGCTTCATTGGTTACTTCGTTTTCGTCTACACCTAGCTTGTCTACAATGATAGCTTTTACTTTAGATGCAATTTCAGACATGATTTTGTTTTTAAAATTATTTAAGCTGCAAAGAAAAGTAAATTTATCCAAAAGGAAACAAAAAAGTAACTTCGCCAAATCTTGACTATTTTGACAATTGAAAAGTATATTTGAACTTTCCGCTTTTCCATCATCATGAAGCAAATTGCCATCTTTTCTTCCGGTTCCGGATCCAACGCTGAAAATATTGTAAAATATTTCCAAGACAGTGATACTGCGAACGTTGCGCAGATATTTTGTAACAACCCTAAAGCAGGAGTGCTTGATCGTGCCCGTAAACTCGGAGTGCGTTATCTTACTTTTGATTTGGAAGAACTCAACAATGGTTATGTATTAGAAAAGCTAAAAACATGCCGAGCGGATTTAATTGTTTTGGCTGGATTCCTAAAAAAAGTGCCTGCAAACATCCTAGATGAGTATGAAGACAGGGTAATTAACATTCATCCTTCTTTATTACCTGATTATGGAGGAGCAGGAATGTACGGAATGCACGTTCATAAGGCTGTGGTAGAAAACGAAGAAGAAGAAACGGGTATTACCATTCATTACGTTTCAGACGAGTATGATGATGGTGATATTATTTTCCAAGAGAGTATAGAGTTGGACTTTGAAGACACTCCAGAGGACGTGGACTACAAAGTAAGAGGACTGGAGCTGAAGCACTACCCAGAGGTTATTGAATACATTTTGAAAGATCTCGATTGAGAGTAGTTATCTATACAGACGGGTCCTCAAGAGGAAATCCTGGCCCAGGAGGTTACGGCATTGTTTTAGAAAGTGGCTCCTACCGAAAAGAATTAAGTGAAGGTTTTAGAACAACAACCAACAACCGTATGGAACTGTTGGCGGCTATTGAAGGCATGAAAGCTCTTCGTAAAAGAGGAATGGAAGTGATCGTAGTTTCAGACAGTAAGTATGTGGTTGATGCTGTGAATAAAGGTTGGCTATTTGGTTGGGAAAAAAAGAATTACAAAGACAAAAAGAATGTAGACCTCTGGATAGAGTTCCTCAAATATTACAGAGAAATAAAGCCCAAAATGAAATGGGTAAAAGGACACAACAATCATCCTCAAAATGAACGGTGTGATACCCTAGCCGTTGAAGCTTCTAAAAGACCGGACTTAAAAGTTGATTTTGGTTTTGAGAAGGAAATGAAACAAACAAAAGACTAAAGAAGCCTCGTCTATAGGGCAATATAGTTTTGAGGGTCAACCGGGTTGCCGTCAAACCATAACTCAAAGTGCAAGTGCGGGCCAGAAGTAAGCTCGCCCGAATTACCTACAATAGCTACTGGCTCTCCTACTTTTACCAATTCGCCTTGCTTTTTTAAGATGCTGGAATTGTGTTTGTAAATGCTAATGAAATTGTTTCGGTGCTGAATGATGAGAACATAACCTGTTTCAATAGACCAATCTGAAAAAACAACAATCCCATCTTGTGCAGCTTTTATGACCTCATTTTTATCTGCCACAATATCTACGCCTAGGTGATCCTCCTTAATGTCAAACGGAGTTACAACTAAACCTTCAATAGGAGAGAAAAAAGAAAGACCAGAGGAGATTTTTCCACTTTCTGGCACAAGGTTAAAGCGTTCTTCCTCTTCAACCAACTGCCTCAGTAAAGAATCATCACGGCTAACCGAAGAGGGTATTATAGTATCGTTTCGTTGCTGATCTGATTCCATCGTATCTATAACAGCAACAGCGGGCTTTCCCGTTAAAATGTTCCGCAAATTGGCCAGATAGATTTCATTGTAAATTTTATTTTCTTCCAGCGTATCAGTGGCAAGAGAAAGTTCAATGGCTTGCCTTCTAAGTTCTGTGCTTGAATAGCCAGGAATGTATTCTCTTAGAGACGTGAAGGCGATTAAAAAAGTAGTGGCGGCAATTAAAATAACCACCGAAAAAACGGAAAGAACAAACACATTTAGGCGGCTTAACTTTAAAGAAAGTTTTTCCTCAAACGTATCATCGTTAAGCACAACCAAGCGATATTTATTTCTTAGTTTACTTACTCTTTTTTTACCTTCTGGTGATTTATCCTCTGCCATGCCTAGGCAAATATCGCAATACTTCTGTTATTCAAAATGGTTTTTAAACCCTTAGGGATATGCGGTAAGTGAGATATTGTGTTGAAACCTCAGCGATAAATGCACGATAAGGAGTGATTTTGAGCGGAATAAGGTCGTTTTCTAACTTTTGATCTTTAGGTAAGCTTTCTCATAAGAATTATAATATTTTTGCGTGTTTTTAGTTATCACACCCTATTACCTGAATTGGGCCATTGAAAAAACTTAGTATACAAATCATCCTTTTTACCAGCATTGTTATAATGCTCTCCGGGTGCAAGCGAACAAGAGATAGCTTCACGAGCCGGACGTATCACAATATGGTATCCAAGTTTAATCCCCTTTTTAATGGGGAGCAAGCCTTATTAAAAGCGGAGCAAACTTTAAACAAACAGCATAAGGACAACTTTGACAAAATACTTCCTGTTTTTAGATTAGGAGACGAAGATCAAGTGAGTAATGTAAAACCAGATTTGGAAAGAGCCATTGAAAAGGGCTCCAAGGTGATACAAACGCACTCTATGCTGATTAGAAATGAACAAAAGAATAAGTTTATTGACGACAGTTACATTTTGGTCGGGAAGTCTCGGTTTTACCAAAAGGATTATTTGAGATCACTGGAAACATTTAACTATGTAATGCTTCAATATGCGAAAGGTGATGATGTTTTTGAGGCTAAACTGTGGGCAGCCAGATGTAAAACGCAACTGAATAACTACTTAAGTGCTAAAGAAGATTTCGAAAAGATTTATCGCCACAAAGACCTTCCAAAAAATTTAAAGGGAGATACTTATGCGAGTTATGCTCAGTTAGAAATCAATCAAAAAAGATACACTCCGGCTTACCAACTTCTTCAACAAGCGATTGAAAAAAGCAGAAGCAAAAAGAAACGGATAAGGTGGCTTTTTATCTGCGGCCAGTTGCAGTCTAAAATGGGTAATGATTTTGAGGCGAGTGAAATATTCTTACAGGTTATTAAAAAAGGACCACCTTATGAGTTGTTGTTTCAAGCGCAACTGAATAGAGCAAGAAATTACGATATAGAACTGCAGGATCCGACTAAAGCTTTTGATGAGCTTAAGGATATGCTAAAAGACGATAAGAACTTTGATAACCGCGATCAAATCTACTATGTGATGGCGGAAATTGCAGAAAAACTGGAAGAGTACGAGTTGATGGAGAAGTACCTAAAACAATCCGTTAAAGCTTTTACCATCAACAACAAACAAAAGGCATTGAGCTACTTAAAGCTCGCAGAGTATAACTTTAAAGAAAGACGTTACCCGCCTGCAGAAGCTTATTTTGACAGTACTTTTAAATCTTTAGACTCTCAAGACCCAAGGTATTTGGTGATCAAAAAGAGAAAAGAGAGCCTCAACAATCTAATTACTAACCTAAACATTATTGAGGATCAAGACAGCCTGCAAAAACTTGCTGGAATGAGCGAAGAAGATCGTTTGGAGGTGATTGAAGATTACATCTTTAAATTGAAAGAAGAGGAAGAGGCCCAAAAACTAAGAGAGCAACAGGCTCAGTTTGCGTCTTCTGGAAACTCTAGCGGTGAAGGGGCAATTGCCTCTGCTGGAAAGTGGTACTTCTACAACTCCAGCTTAAGAGGAACAGGTATTAGAGATTTTACCAACACTTTTGGAAACAGAAAACTAGAGGATAACTGGAGAAGAAAGAACAAACAAACGCTTACAGATTTTCAAGTAAGCTCAGAGGAAGAAGCAGATAGTACAGCAGCAGAACCTGTGGAGGATAGCGAAAAGTACAAGGTGGAAACTTACCTTAAGAATATCCCGCTTACTCCAGAAGCACTCGAGGCCAGTCATGCGAGAATCGTTCAGGCGTACCAAGTGGCAGGACGCATTTATAAAGATGAGCTAGACGATAGAAAAGCGGCTATAAAAGCTTTAGAAGAGCTTTTAGAACGATATACCGATTTTGATGAGAAAACAAGAGTTTGGTATAGTCTTTACCGAATCTGCTTGACTTTAAAAAAGAACGAAAAGGCGAATTACTACAAAAACCTGATCCTCACACAGGATGCGGAATCTGAGTATGCGGCATTAATCAACAATGCGAATAGCGGAGATGGTGATAAAAATGAAGCAGAAGTAGCATACTCAAATGCGTATAACGAATACCACGAACATCACTACCCAACTTCATTGAGCCTAGCAGAAACAGGTATGAAACAGTTTTCGGAAACCGATTTTTTACCTAAGTTTCATTTGCTCAAAGCGTTTAGCTTAGTAGGAATGGGTAAAAAGGAGGCATTCATTGAGCAGTTAAAACTAGAGGTAGATCTTTATCCAGGTACAGAAGAAGCTAAAGAAGCCCAAGCGATTTTAGAACAAATAGATCCAGGTTCTTCAGAAACCCCAAAGCCTGAGGATGCCGATGAAGAACCTAAAGTAAAAACGAACTATACCTTTAAAAAAGCAGCGCAACACAAGTACGTTGTGATTGTACCAAATGAAGGAGGTAAAGTGAACGACTTGAGAGTAAAGCTCACCGATTTCAATAAGAAGTTTTTTTCTATCGACAACTTAAGAACCAAGAGCTTTTTGCTAAATAAGGATTATCAAATGATAACCATTTCGAACTTTAATAATTCTCAACGAGCACTTGATTATTATCGAAACATTATCAGTCAAAAAACAGTGGCCCCTTTTTCAAAAGGGCCAGAAATTCAACATTTTGTAATTTCGTCCGATAATTTCCCGCAATTTTACAATTCGAAAAATGTTGGGGAGTATATGAAGTATTTTCAAGAAAACTATCTGAAGTAATGATTAAGAAAAACGCAACGGAACTAAATCAGGCTAGCAATCGCATTTTAGTAGGTACCTCTATTGAAGGGGAAATAAATTCGAATGGCGATTTTCGTGTAGATGGAAAAATCAAAGGGAGTATTGAAATTACCGGAAAACTGGTAATTGGAGAAAAGGGAATGGTAGACGGGGAAGTAAGCTGTTCTAACGCCAATATTTCAGGCTCTTTTAAAGGAGCCTTGCACGTAAAAGAACTATTATCACTACAAAGCACCGCTAAGTTAAATGGCGATGTAGTTACCGCAAAGCTTTCGGTTGAGCCAGGAGCAGAATTTACAGGTTCTTGTAAAATGGGGGCTGTAGTAAGAGATATCCACAAAAATGGAGAATCAAAAAAAGCAACCCAAAGGGAAAAAGGATCCGTTACCGCTTAACCCCTACCTAAAGTACTCTACCCTTGCCTTTCAAATTGGCGGGATTATAATATTGGGGGTATGGTTGGGAGATTGGCTTGATGCCACGTATCGACCTCAAGCGGAAACACCTGTTTACACCATTATTTTTTCGCTACTCTTTGTATTCATCGCTTTGTATGTTTCCTTAAAAGACTTTATAAAACCGCAGAAGTAAAATGAAAAAACTATTGGGTTTTTACCTTTTAATTACGGCTTTAGCCTTTGTGTTTTGGGGTTTGGATCATTACTACTTAAACGATGGTTTTTTACGTGAACTGGATGGAAACCGAATAGGTAAATCGTATCTCTTTGTTTACATCTCCACTTTGGCAGGCTATTCGGCCATACACTTGGTGGGGAATAAAGCTTTTGATAAGGTTGGATTTGCATTTGCTGCAGTGAGCTTACTCAAGATGGGAGCAGCCATTATATTTATCTATGTATTGCTTCCGGAAAACCAAGAGGATAAAACACATTTTGCCTTCCATTTTATGGCCATTTATTTCCTTTTCCTTATTGTAGAAATGATAGTCGTATCCAGGCTTCTTAGGGCACAACCTCCTACGGCTAACGAATAGCATAGAATAATTTTAAATGATGGGGTGGGCATTAAAGATTTATATCTACATTTGCACCGATTTTTAAAAGGGGTAACCTTCAAAAAAGAGAAATGCTCAAACTTTTTAAATTCAGTGCGTTAGCTACGTTTTCAGCCTTAACGTTTTCAGTGTCAAGCTTAAGTGCTCAGCACGAAGGGCATCATTCTGATGCTCAACACGCTACTGAGGAACACCACGAAGAAACAACAACTGCAGCGGAAAAAGACTACGATCCCACCCCTGTAATCATGCACCACATCAGCGATTCTCACGGCTTTCATATTTATGGAGAAGGAGAACATTCTGTGAGCTTTCCATTACCTGTAATCTTATGGACGGAAGAAGGGTTAGTTACTTTTTCTTCTTCAGAGTTTCATCACGATACACATGGTCATCATGTTGTAGAACGTAAAGGCCTTCGTTTTGTAAACCATCACGAAAAAATATACCAAGTAGAGGCAGATGGTCATTTGCACCATGATGAAGAAGGAAACATTACGAATGTTTTACCGGCTGACATCTCTATCACTAAAAACGTATTCTCTTTATTGCTTTCTGCATTTATACTGTGTGTAATCTTTTTAAGTGCAGCTAGAAAATATAAGAACGGCACCTCTGTGCCTAAAGGTTTAGCTTCTTTTGTAGAACCTCTTATTGTTTTTGTAAGAGACGATATTGCTAAGCCAAACATTGGCCCCAAGTTCGAAAAGTTTATGCCGTATTTGTTGACCGTTTTCTTTTTAATCTGGATCAACAACTTAATGGGTTTAATTCCTTTCTTCCCATTTAGCGCCAACCTTTCTGGTAACATAGCTTTTACCATGGTACTTTCTGTAGTAACCCTTTTAGTAACCAACTTTAACGGAAACAAAGGATACTGGTCGCACATCTTATTACCACCCGTACCCAAAGCTTTATGGCCAATCATGATTCCCGTAGAAATCATTGGAATCTTTACAAAGCCTTTCGCCTTGATGATTCGTTTGTTTGCGAACATCACCGCAGGTCACATTATTGTTTTGAGTTTGATCTCACTCGTATTTATATTTAAGAATGTAGCCATGGCTGGTGTAGCTGTACCGTTTGCTTTGTTTATTTCGGTATTAGAGCTTTTAGTAGCCGCTTTACAGGCGTACATTTTTACACTGTTAACCTCTTTATTTATTGGTCAAGCAGTAGTTGAAGATCATCATTAAGTGAAAAAGTATTGTTTAATTTTTAATCCTGATTTATTATGAGTTTTGCTGCAATCGGAGCTGGACTAGCTGTAATTGGTGCCGGAATCGGTATCGGTCAAGTAGGAGGTCGTGCAATGGAAGGTATTGCCCGTCAACCAGAAGCTAGTGGAAAGATCCAAACCGCTATGATTATTGCTGCTGCACTTGTTGAGGGCGCTGCTCTTTTCGGTATCGTAGTATCTTTAATCGCGTAAGTAATTAATTTACTTTTTCGGAAATCATAAGCGGTTGGCTTATGGTTTCCGAATTTTTGAAACAAAACAATCGTCAACGGATTATAAAATTTAAGAAATGGATTTAGTTACGCCCGGATTAGGACTTATAGTTTGGACAACAGTAACCTTTATTATTTTACTGTTTATCCTTGGTAAATTTGCTTGGAAACCGATTTTAAAAGCGGTTAAAGATAGAGAGCAGTCTATTGAAGAATCTTTAGAGCAGGCGGCAAAAGCTCGTCAGGATATGGAGAAGCTTCAGTCCGACAATGAAAAAATTGCTCGTGAAGCGAGAGCGGATCGTGATGCGATGTTAAAAGAAGCGCGCGAATTGAAAGCGACCATCATCAGCGAAGCAAAAACAGAAGCAGATAAGAAGGCTAACGATATTTTAGAGCAAGCCAAAGAACAGATCAACAACCAAAAGATGGCTGCTATTACGGAACTGAAAAACCAAGTAGCTGAAATGTCTATAGAGATTGCAGAGACGGTTTTGCGTAAGGAATTAGAATCTAAAGACAAGCAGTCCGCATTGGTAAACGATCAGTTAGCTGATTTTAAATTAAACTAAGATGCTAGTAACCCGTCTTGGAAAAAGATATGCTAAATCTCTTTTAGAGCTTGCCACAGAAATGGGCAAGACGGAAGAGCTAAAAGCAGACATGGAAACCTTACTGGAGGCAATTGAAGGCTCTCGTGAGTTTGAAGTGCTTTTGAGCAGCCCAGTAATAGGTGCGGATAAAAAAGAAAATATCTTCAAAGCATTATTTGAAGGTAAACTGAACGATTTAACCTTAAAGTTTATGACTATTCTGGCGCACAAAGGCAGAGAGGATAAACTGGGAACCATCGCCCAAGGATATATTAATCTTTACAGAGCAAGCAAGGGAATCGAAATGGCTACAGTTACAACAGCTGTAGAACTTTCGTCAGACGAGAAGGAAGCGATTAGAGCTAAAATCGCAGAAGCTACTGGAAAGAGTATTGTAATTGAAGAAAAAGTAGATCCATCTATTATTGGTGGTTTAGCACTTCGAATAGGAGATAAGGAATACAACGGAAGTATTGCTTACCAACTGAAAGCCCTGAAAAGGCAGTTTGAAGATAATTTATACGTACCTGAATTTTAAAGGAAATTAATTAAAGTCAACAAAATGGCAGATGTAAAACCTGCTGAGGTATCAGCAATTTTAAGACAACAACTGGCCGGATTCAAATCTGAAACCGATTTAGAAGAAGTAGGAACCGTATTGCAAGTAGGTGACGGTATTGCCCGTGCTTATGGAATGAGCAATGCGCAAGCGGGTGAGTTGGTTGAATTCGAAACAGGTCTTAGAGGTATTGTATTGAACCTGGAAGAAGACAACGTAGGTATCGTACTTTTAGGTTCTACCGAAGGTATTAAAGAAGGGTCTACTGTAAAAAGAACCAAGCGTATCGCTTCTATTAATGTAGGAGAAGGTATGGTAGGTCGTGTAGTAGATACTTTAGGAAATCCAATTGATGGTAAAGGACGTATTCAGGGCGAGACTTTCGATATGGCATTAGAAAGAAAAGCTCCAGGTGTAATTTATCGTCAGCCAGTAAATGAGCCACTTCAAACCGGTATCAAAGCAATCGATGCAATGATCCCAGTAGGAAGAGGTCAACGTGAGTTGATTATTGGTGACCGTCAAACTGGTAAAACAGTTGTGGCTTTAGATACCATTATTAACCAGAAAGAATTTTACGATAGAGGTGAGCCTGTATTCTGCGTTTACGTAGCTATCGGTCAAAAAGGTTCTACAGTTGCAGGTATCGCAAAAACATTAGAAGAAAAAGGAGCAATGGCCTATACGGTTATTGTAGCAGCAAACGCTGCAGATCCGGCTCCAATGCAGTTTTACGCTCCATTTGCGGGTGCAGCTATTGCTGAATATTTCCGCGACACGGGTCGTCCTGCATTAATCATATACGATGATCTTTCAAAGCAAGCGGTAGCATACCGTGAGGT
>CAZAJG010000067.1:0-15598 GCA_964485405.1 uncultured Owenweeksia sp.
ATTTTATACTACCCACTGGACAGTTGGTTTATTAAAGTAACGGGCAAGAAAGATAGATTGGTTGAGCTCAATAAAACCATTAACTGGAAACCCAAAGCAACGGGAGAAGGACGTTTTGGAAACTGGTTAGAGAATGCCAACGACTGGAATTTAAGCCGTTCGCGTTATTGGGGTATTCCCTTACCTATTTGGAGTACCGAAGATGGAACCGAAAGAAAAATATTTGGCAGTTTAGAAGAGCTGAAGACAGCATGCGATGAAGCGGTTGAAGCAGGCTTAATGGACAGTCATCCGCTGCAAGTGTTTGAGCCGGGTAATATGGCTGAAGAAAACTATGACGCGGTTGATATTCACCGAAACATTGTGGATGAGATCGTGTTAAAGTCCGCATCTGGCCAACCTATGCGAAGAGAATCTGACCTTATCGATGTTTGGTTTGATTCAGGAGCAATGCCTTATGCACAGCTGCATTATCCTTTTGAAAACAAAGAAGAATTCAATCAGAGTTATCCAGCAGATTTTATTGCCGAAGGAGTAGATCAAACGAGAGGTTGGTTTTACACTTTGCACGCCATTGGTACTATGGTTTTTGATTCTGTAGCCTATAAAAATGTTGTGTCTAACGGTTTGGTGTTGGATAAAAACGGACAAAAAATGTCGAAGCGTTTGGGCAATGCGGCAGATCCTTTTGAAACCATAGCCAAGTTTGGTGCGGACCCAGTTCGTTGGTATATGATCTCCAACGCACAACCTTGGGACAATCTAAAATTTGACCTTGATGGAATAGCTGAGGTACAACGAAAGTTTTTTGGTACGCTTTACAATACCTACTCCTTTTTTGCGCTATATGCTAATATTGACGGCTTCCAGTGGAATGCAGACAAACAAACTCCGCTTCAAGAAAGACCTGAATTGGATCGTTGGGTACTTTCCAGATTGCAGGTTTTAAAGCAAACGGTTAGTGAGAGTTACAACGATTACGAACCCACACGCGCAGCACGAGCGATTCAGGAATATGTAAGCGAGGAACTGAGCAATTGGTATGTTCGTTTATGCCGAAGACGTTTCTGGAAAGGAGAAATGAGCAGAGATAAACAGATGGCATACGAAACACTTTTTGAGTGTTTATTAAGCGTGAGTCAATTAATGAGTCCAGTGGCTCCCTTCTTTGGGGATTGGTTGTACAGCAATTTAACGTCTTCTTTGGGAGAGAATGAAAAAGAAGAGTCGGTTCACTTAACTCTTTTGAGCCCTGCTCAAGCCGAGTGGATTGATGAAACACTCAACGAGCGTATGGAAATGGCACAACGATTAAGCTCCATGGTGTTTGCTCTTCGTAAAAAGGAAAAGCTAAAAGTTCGTCAGCCATTACAGAAAATGATGGTGCCCGTTTTAAATGAAGCCAACGCAGAACTTGTGGAAAGCGTTAAAGATATAGTACTGGCTGAGGTGAATGTGAAAGAGCTTGAGGTGATGCGCGATGCTTCTGGAATTGTAGTGAAGAAAGCAAAACCAGATTTCAAAAAGCTAGGGCCAAAGTTTGGCAAGCAGATGAAACAAGTGGCTGCAGTAGTAGCTCAGTTTACACAGGAAGATATTCAAAGTTTCGAGCAAAAAGGTTCGTTTGAAATTGAAATAGAAGGACAAGCAGCTACTTTAACTGTAGAAGATATTGAAATTAGCACGCAGGATATTCCGGGCTGGTTGGTAACTACGGAAGGAGGAACTACGGTGGCTCTGGATGTAACACTGAGCGAAGAGTTGAAATATGAAGGTATAGCAAGAGAATTGGTAAATCGGATTCAAAACCTTCGAAAGGACAGTGGATTAGAGGTTACGGATAGAATTGCTTTAAAAGTGAAAAAAAGTGAGCTTTTAAACGCTGCTATTGAACAAAATGAGCAGTATATTACAAGCGAAACATTAGCCGATACATTAGAGATGGTTAGTGAGTTAAATGAGGGCTTAGATGTTGATTTTGATAACATTCAAACACAGATAGCTCTCGAAAAAATGTGAATGTAAAATTTCTATATTTGAAGACCTCCAAAAAAAAGAGGTATCAAATAAGGATATAAAAGACTGATTCTTATGGAAAAAGATAAAGTGAGATATTCAGACAGTGAGTTGGCCGAGTTCAGAAGCATCATTGATGAAAAGATGAAGCAGGCTGAAAGCGATCTTTCCTTATTGAAAGAAACCTTTGCGAACGATAAAAGCAACGGAACTGATGATACATCGCCAACTTTCAAAGCTTTTGAAGAAGGTAGTGATGTGATGAGTAAAGAAGCAAACAGTCAGCTAGCTGTGCGTCAAGAAAAGTTTATTCGCGATCTTAAAAATGCTTTGATTCGTATTGAGAATAAAACGTACGGTATTTGCCGTGTAACCGGAAAACTTATCAGTAAAGAGCGTCTTAAACTTGTTCCTCATGCTACCTTGAGTATAGAGGCTAAGAACCGCCAATAAATAAAATCTTGAAAAGAGCCGCATTAATAATTTCGCTGGTGCTTGTTGCTGACCAGATCCTAAAGATTTGGATTAAAACCAACATGGCATTAGGCGATGAGATAAAAATTGCCGACTGGTTTATTATTCATTTTACCGAAAACCCGGGTATGGCTTTCGGTTTTGAATTTGGAGGCGACTGGGGTAAACTAGCCTTATCCGTTTTTCGGATAGTAACCGTTATTGGTATTTTTGTGTGGCTTAAAAACCTGATCAAAGCAAAGGTTAAGCCCATTGCCATTACCTGTGTTTCTCTAATATTTGCAGGAGCAATTGGTAATATTTTAGATTCTGCTTTTTACGGACTTCTATTTGATGAAAGTACCCATCAAAATATTTCAAGCTTTCTACCGGATGGTGGAGGCTATGCCGGATTTTTACATGGGAGGGTAGTAGACATGTTTTACTTTCCTCTTTATAAAGGCTACTTACCGGATTGGATTCCTTTTAAAGGAGGAGACTATTTCATCTTTTTCAGACCTATTTTTAACCTAGCCGATATGGCCATTTCCGTAGGAGTTGGCCTGCTCTTATTCTTCCAAAAAGAAGTTTTCAAAAACGATAAATCAGAGTAATTAAACTTCTAATTACACCAGGTTTCGTGTTTGCCAAATTGGTAGTAGCTTTGAGCTTTCTTAAAGATACATTATGAAATCCCTCATTTCTGGTTTTAGCCAACACATTGAAGACGCCTTGAACATCATCAAAGCTTCTGATTTTAGAAGCACAGACCAACCCATTCAAAACGTTGTGATTAGTGGTTTAGGAGGATCCGGTATCGGAGGAACTATTATTTCCGAGATTATTGAGCCTATTGCCAATGTTCCAGTAACCGTAAATAAAGGATATTCTATTCCTGCATTTGTTAGTGAAAGCACCCTCTTTATAGCTTGTTCTTACAGTGGTAATACAGAAGAAACGTTAATGGCAACAAAGGCCGCTATTCAAAAAGGTAGCCAGGTTGCTTGTATAACTTCAGGAGGGGAGTTAATGAATGTGGCAAAGGAAAATGGGTTTAATGTAATCAGTATGCAAGGTGGAAACCCACCTAGAGCCATGTTGGCTTACTCTTTTTCATTTTTATGTCACATCGTAGATTTTTATGGAATAGCTTCCATTGAGGTGAACAAACAGTTGGCAGCAGCAGCAGGACTATTGGATAAGGAAAAAGCAGCGATACATGAAGAAGCTGAGCAGATAGCTAAAAAACTGTTCAACAAAACAGCCATATTTTATGCTGTAAAAGGGAATACAGGTATCGCTTCAAGATGGAGACAGCAGTTCAATGAAAACGCAAAAATGCTAGCTTGGGAAGCTGAAATCCCAGAGATGAATCATAACGAGCTTGTAGGCTGGGAAGGAGGTAACAGTCAGTTTGTCCCCGTATTTTTAAGAAATAAAGATGATTTTGACCGTAACCAGAAAAGGATAGAAATCATCAAGGAAATAATGGCCCAGAAAACAGATTTAATAATAGAAATCTGGAGTAAGGGGGAAAGCAGCATTGATCGCGCCCTCTACTTAGTTCACCTTGGGGATTGGATTTCCTATTATTTATCAGAACTGAACCAAGTAGATATTTTGGACATCAAATCCATTGACCTTTTAAAGGCGGAACTAGCTAAGTTGCCCCTAAATGACTAAGGTTCCAGTTCAATTCACGGACCTTGGTAGTATAGACTACAAAGAGGCTTGGGATTATCAGGAGATTCTCTTCCAGAAAACGATTGATACCAAGTTTGAAAACCGAAAGCTAGAGCCGCATTTACGTATTGCTACTAAGAATCACTTACTCTTTTGCGAGCACCCTCATGTATACACTTTAGGAAAGAGCGGAAAGGAAGAGCATCTTTTAGTCAATGCAGAAAAGCTTAAGGAAGCCAATGCTACCTACTATAAAATAAATCGAGGGGGAGACATTACCTACCACGGCCCTGGCCAGTTGGTTGGCTACCCAATACTCGATCTAGATCACTTTTTCTCAGACATCCATAAATATCTACGTTACCTGGAGGAAGTTTTCATCAAAGTAATGGCAGATTACAATCTCTTTGGTGATCGTTCTCCTGGCGAAACCGGGGTTTGGTTGGATGTGGGTAAAAAAGAAGCCCGTAAGATTTTAGCCCTTGGTGTTAGAGCAAGTAGATGGGTAACGATGCACGGTTGGGCCTTTAACGTAAATACAGACCTGGATTACTTCACGAATATTGTTCCTTGCGGTATTGCCGATAAAGGAGTGACTTCGTTAGAGAAAGAGCTTGGGCATAAAATTTCGATGGAAGACATAAAGGAGAAGGCCCATTATTATTTCGAAGAGGTTTTTAACGTAGAATTAGTGTAGGAAGTCCAATATTAGACAATACTCTCTTGATTATCCTTAACTTAAACTTTGTAGTATTAAAATAATACCCTCATGAAGTTTATTAAATGGTTTTTAGGTTCGTTGATCGGCCTTATTTTACTGGTTATTATCGCATTAAAACTTACCGGTAATGGCTTTTTGATTAAAGGCGTCTGGATCGTTTATCTTCATGGGGATACCTCAGCGACTATCGATGATGCACGGTTTTTTGATACTAGAGAAATTGAAGCTTCCACAACCGAGCAGAAGTGGAAAGAGTCAGAAAACTTCAATACTACTTCACTGAGTCCAAGATTAAGAGAAACACTAGAAAGTACAAATAGTATAGGTTTTTTAGTGGTGAAACAAGGTCAAATTGAGTTTGAAGAATATTGGAAAAATTATGGAGAGAATTCCCATTCTAATTCTTTCTCTATGGCTAAAAGCGTGGTGAGTATGCTCACACAGATCGCCATACAAAAGGGCATTTTAAACAGCTGGAACGATAGAGTAATTGATTATTTACCGGAGTTAAGGGGTCGGTACAAGGAGAAACTCCAGCTGAAGCACTTAAGTACCATGACAGCTGGTTTAGAGTGGAACGAGCATTATAAAAATCCCTTCGACATCACGGCACGTGCTTATTATGGAGCAGACATCAGGACTTTAATGTATGAGCATGTTCCGGTTGTTAACGAACCGGGTTCAGCTTATGAGTACCAAAGTGGAGCTACCCAATATCTAGGTATGGTGCTTTGTCAAGTTACAGGCAAGAGTTTGAGTGAGCTGACTTCCGCTTGGTTATGGAAACCCATAGGAGCTAAATATGATGCGTATTGGAGTTTGGATGATGAAGATGGGATGGAAATGGCCTATTGTTGCTTCAATTCCAATGTCAGAGATTTTGCTCGCTTCGGAAAGTTGCTCATTCAGCAAGGCAATTGGAATGGGGAACAACTCATTGAAAGTGCTTTTATTGAGGTGGCAACAGACACCTATCCAACTGATTTTTATGGATACTCCTTTTGGTTAGATAAGGGGAGCCATGGAACGGAAGTGTTTTATATGCGTGGAATATTAGGGCAATACGTTATTGTAATTCCCGAAAAAGAACTCGTAATCGTTCGTTTAGGAGAACAGCGAATGGGAAAGTCTGTAGATGTACACCCAGATGATTTTCACATCATTGTGGATGAGGTATTGAAAGGCTTTGGCTAAAACTCAGCTGGCTGCTTTACAACAATCTTTTTGCGATCAAAATCAATCAATCCCTCATCGCGCAACTCATTTAAAGTAGTAGTTACCGTTTGCCTAGATGTTCCAATAAGGTTGGCTATGTTTTTATGCGTATAAAAGTGCTCTGCAATAATATGATCACCGCTTTTTTTACCTTTTTCCATGGCTAATTCCTTGATGAAATCCATTAATCTGGAGCGAACATCTTTAAAAACTAGATTGTCAATTCTACGTTCCATTTTACGCATTCTAAAGCCAATCCAGCGATAAATTTTAAAGCTAAACTCTTTGTTCTCTTTCATCAGATCATGAATCTGATCAATTTTAACTGGGCAAACCATGGTGTTGTCATCCATAGCTTCCGCTATTTCTGATCTTTTTTCTTCTCCTAATAGGGCTAATTCGCCAAACATTTCACCTCTACCCAAAATAGCTTTTACTACTTCGTCTCCAGCCTCAGAATAGTTGAGGATACGAACTTTTCCATTTGCGATAAGGTACATGGTAGTAGCCGGATCATCTGTAAAATAGATGGTTTCCCCTTTTTTGTATTCACGAAAATGCCCTTCAGAACCGAAGTCGTTTAATTTATGAGGACACATTACGTTGAATAGGTTCACATCGTCAAAGAACCAGATCTTGTTTGGCATTTTTGATAGCTTTTGTTGTTGTTAAAACCAAAATCCAAGGCTAATGTACGTATAAATATCACTGTGGTTTGAGCTACCAGCCAAGTTGATTTCGAGCGGACCAATGGGGCTGTCAAAACTATAGCCTAAGCTGTAACCATCTAATAGTATGTCAGATCCAAAAAGCTCACTAAAGGAAGTAGCCTCCAGTTTACCTACATTACCACGTAAGGAAATATAATGGTTTTTATAAAATTGATAGAACAAATCAGCCCGCAACGAAACCCCGCTACGGCCTTGCAATTCCATATATCTATACCCTATAAAGGGCTGAATATAGTTAATATAATTCTTGCCAATACTGCCGAAAAAGATGTTGTAAGGATACTCCACATCGGGCCCAATAACGGTAGCTCCAAAAACTCTAGCTACAACCCGTAAATTATCCCCATAGGAGGCGGCTTGACTAAATGTGGCATCGATGACGGATGAAGGTTCAAAAAATCGATTTAGATCTTCTTGACGGGCAATAATGCGAGCTTTGGCTTCAAACTTAAATCCATCCGTTGGAAAATTAGCATCGTTAAAAGAATCAAAATCTAGAAAGCCATAATAATTGATATAATCGCTATTTAAGTTCTGCTGATCAAGGATTTGGATGTTTTGATTCAAGGAAACGCCTTCCAACTGAATACCTCCACCAAAGGCATAAGCATCTCTAAAAGTGGATTGTAGAAAAAAGTCAATAGAATAATCTAAATAGGATAGTTGATTAATAGGGTCTCTTTCTTGATCATATAAACGGGTTTCAAAGCTATTTGCTCTAAACTTAAAACCAAGTGTGGGCAGCAATCCACGGTCTACGAAGTAGTTTAAGTTTACCCTGGGATTATCACCAATGGCTACATCTAAGCTAAAACGAGAGTTTGCAAAAAGAATGTTTCGCTGTGTGTAGTTGAGTAAGGCAGCGGTTTTAAAATCCGTATCATAATGCAGGCCTAACCGGACTTGAGTGAGTGATGGATTTTCGGATACTCTTATTTTTAAATCATAGCCGCTATCCTTAGGGTTTAATACATAATCTACATTTTCAAAGTATTTAGATCCATACAATCGATCCAAACCGTTGTTTAACCGATCGATGGTTATCACTTGATTTCCTTTGAGACGAAGCTTACCACGAATAAAATCTTCACTGGAGTTTGTATTTCCTTCAATAGAAATAGAGTTTACAAAGAAGCTGGTTAATGGCTTAGCATCGGGTTGAGGTTGATTTATTTTTTTTACAGCGTCCTTATTTGCCAGAGCTTTTAAAAGGGGAAGTTGTTTTCTAGCGGCTGCTTCCCCTTCCGCTACGATACTATCAAATAGATCAAAAGTGGTAATGCCCGCTTCCGGCAATCGAGGCTTTATTAATATATCCACCGAGTCTACACTCTTTAAATACTCAGTAGCATTCCTAAAGGATGAGGTTTGCTCCAGAATACGAACTACAGAGTTAAGTTCTTCTTTTGAATAGAGAAAGTCCTGTACATCAATCCCAATAATATAGTCCATACCCTTAGCCTTAATTGGAGCAACAGGAAAGTTATTGGATATACCGCCATCTGCATAAAGCTCCCCTTTGATGTTGTAAGGGGTAAACAGAGAAGGAAAAGACGAACTAGCCCTTAAAGCATCTAAAAGTCTACCGTCTTCAAAAACCTTTAGTTCACCGTTTTCCAGATTGGTAGCTACGCAAAGAAATGGCGTTGGGAATTCAGAAAAATCATTGTATTGGTAGCTCTTTTGGGTAAGAAAACTCAATTGTTTTAGAATATACTGAGCGTAGTTTAAGCCGCTAGGGAGTCTTATTTTTTTTTCTCGAACTGGGAAGGTAAGTAAGTATCTATCTTCTGCTTTGCGATCAAAATAGGTGAGCTGATTTCTGGGAATTTCATTGGTTAACAAAGCGTCCCAATCTACTTTTCTTAAGTAATTTTCAATCTCATCTACTGTGTAACCCATGGAATACATGGCGCCAACAATGGCTCCCATGCTTGTTCCCCCTATATAATCAAGCTCAATTCCTGCTTCTTCAATTACGCGTAGTGCTCCAATCTGAGCCATGCACTTAGCACCACCACCGCTTAAAACCAATCCTATTTTTAGGTCATCATTTTTTGAAGAAGGGGTTTCCTGTGCAGTTAAAGGAGCACCAAATAGTAAGAGTTGTACGCATAAAAGGAGGAGTCCCTTTTTCACTGCATTTTATGTTTTAGGTTCGCTTGCAAAGTAATCGATAATCTTCTTAGCTCGGTTGTTTCCAACAACATCTATTAATTCTTCTGGTGAAGCTTCTCTTACCTTTTTTACGGATTTGAATTTACCAAGTAATTCCTTAATAGTTGAGGCGCCAATACCCGGGATGGATTCTAACTCTGATTTGAAAGTATTCTTGCTTCTTTTGTTCCGGTGATGAGTGATCCCAAATCGGTGAGCTTCATCTCGTAATCGTTGTACAATCTTTAAAGTTTCAGAACGCTTATCTAAGTACAGCGGATATTTATCTCCAGGAAAGTATAATTCTTCCAACCGTTTAGCTATACCCAAGATAGCAATTTCACCTCTTAAATCAAGTTTTTCAAGTGCTTTGAGAGCAGCATTCAATTGGCCTTTTCCACCATCAATCACAATCAATTGAGGTAAGGGCTCACCCTCCGTCAACAAGCGGTTGTAGCGTCTGAAAACGACCTCTTCCATACTCGCAAAATCATCTGGGCCCACAACCGTTTTGATGTTGAAATGACGGTAATCTCTTTTACTTGGTTTACCGTCTTTAAAAACCACACAAGCTGCTACAGGATTGGTGCCTTGCATATTAGAGTTGTCAAAACACTCTATATGACGAGGTTCTTCTGATAAGCGCAAATCATCCTTCATCTGCTGCATAATACGTTTTGTATGCCGGTCAGGATCTACAATTTGCATATTCTTGAGTTTCTCCAAACGGAAATAGCGGGCATTTTTTGAACTCAATTCAACCAATTGCTTTTTATCACCTCTTTGCGGTACGTGCATTTTTACTTCCGGTATCTCTAAGTCGATTTGATGCGATAGAAATATTTCTTTGGAGGTGGATCGAAACAGTTTCCGGATTTCAAGAATGGCTAATTCCAACATTTCTTCAGGACTCTCATCCAACTTCTTTTTTAACTCCACCGTATGCGATTGTAAAATAGCACCATCAATAATCTTAAGAAAGTTTACATACCCATATTCCGTATCTGTAGTTACAGAAAAAACATCTACATCCGTAATGTTAGGATGCACAACGGTAGACTTGGCTTGATAACGCTCTACCATTTCAATTTTTTCCTTGGTTTTTTGAGCCTCTTCAAAAAGTAAATCAGAAGCTTCTTCTTGCATTTGCAATAGCAGCATTTTTTTTACTTGATTGAGATTTCCTTTGATCAGTTCCCTAGAAGCCTCTACATCTTTAATGTAATCCTGCTCACTTTGTTTACCCTCACATGGGCCAAGACAGTTTCCAATATGATATTCTAAGCAGACTCTAAACTTTCCTTCTTCAATATTCTTTTGACTTAGGTGTAGCTTGCAAGTGCGGATATGGTACAGTTGACGAATGAGATCTAAAACCGTACGCAT
Source organism: uncultured Owenweeksia sp. (assembly GCA_964485405.1). Classification (GTDB taxonomy): domain Bacteria; phylum Bacteroidota; class Bacteroidia; order Flavobacteriales; family Schleiferiaceae; genus CAKZNE01. The sequence continues at coordinate 10,363 of CAZAJG010000067.1, forward strand.
AACTTTAACTGAAGCGTAGGGTCCAAAATATTCTGAACCATCCTGAATGGGAGTTCGAGTGGGAAATATTCGGGGAAAGCGCTCCTTCTTAATACAAATCCAAGGATAGGTTTTATCGTCTTTAAGGTTAATGTTGTACTTGGGCTGATACTCCTTGATGAGGTTATTCTCTAAAAGAAGAGCATCAAATTCTGTTTCGGTAATGATGGTTTTGATATCCGTTATATGCTTTACCAGCATATATGTTTTAGCACTATCGTGCTTTTTGGTAAAGTAAGAGGATACCCGCTTTTTTAGATCTTTAGCCTTTCCGATATAAATGATCTTTCCATTTTTATCCAAGTGTTGATAGATACCAGGTTTGTTTGGAAGAACCTTTAATATATTGCTAATCTTTTCTGAAGGCATAATGCAAAAGTAAGTATCATTGGGAGCTCCACTTCAAGTTGTTTGTTCAATTCTTATTAACGATCAAAAAAAGTTATTGTTAGCGCAGCGATCTGTTGATATGAGACATCCTAGAAAATGGGAATTTCCAGGTGGGAAAATAGTACAGGGAGAAACTGCTGAAGAAGCTTTAAAGCGAGAGATTTTGGAAGAGTTGAATCTTGATATTCAAGTGGGTGAAAGACTTACTTCGGTGTTGTGGAACTACCCAGATTTATCCATTGAGCTAATTCCTTTTGTTTGTAAACCGAAATCTGCCAAGCCTCTGGCTCTAGAACATCAAGCTTTTGGATGGTTTGATTTGGAAGAGGTGCGTCAAATGGATCTTGTGGAAGCTGATGTTGTAATTCTAAAAGAGCTGCAAGGTAAAATAGAGAAAAGCGAAATTTTTTAAACTGATAATCAGGGGTTTGTGGTTTTTTTCAAACTCACCTGTAATTTGACGGCCTTAAAAAATACTAATAGGGTATAACTAAAATCTAAAAACGAAATGAAACGATTCATCACACTATTAGGCTTATGTATAAGTTTAGTTTTTCAATCCTACGCTCAGGAGAGTAGTCTATTATGGAAAGTAAGTTCTCCAGATGGAGCAAAGGCATCTTATTTATTTGGTACCTACCACCTTATTGGTTCTGACTATTTGAAGCAACATCAAAAAGTAGATGCCGCCTACAATCAAGCATCTAATATTGTGGTAGAAGTAGTGATGGATTCTTCCGCATTGATGCAAGCTACCATGAAGAGTATGATGCTTGGAAAATCATTAAAGGAGCTCATGGATAGTAATGAATATGCGCTGGTTAAAGCTGAACTGGAACCTGTTATAGGCATGCCTTTAGCACAATTAGATCAGTTCAAACCATCTGCTATTTCAGCGATATACGCTGTGATTATGGCTCAAAAATCTACACCGGAGGAGCTTACTTTTAAAGGCGACCCGATAGATGTGTTTTTCGCTAAAAATGGCAAGAAGGAGAATAAAAGCGTAACCGCTTTAGAAACGGTGTTGGAGCAAGCCGATATACTGTACGGTAGTCAAACTTTAGAAGAACAAGCCGATGCCCTAGTGGAACTGGTAGAAGAAAAAGAGGAAGCAGAAAAGATGACTCAACTTATTGTTCAAGCATATATTGATGAAGATCTGAATGCCATGTGGAAAGAAAGTATGCGGATGGAAGATGCTTATGGCGATATGGAAGAGTTGGTGGATAACCGCAACATAAAGTGGATCTCTAAACTAACGCCACTTTTAGAAGAAGGGCAAACATTTATAGCGGTTGGTGCGCTCCATTTACCAGGAGAAAATGGACTCATAGAATTGCTAAAAAAGGAAGGATACACCTTAACCCCTGTTCTTTAATTCTCTCTTTCATGACATTAGATCAGGAAAAAAGATTTCTGAAATTGATCGATGAGAATACCGGTATTGTATATAAAGTTATCCGGATTTACTCCAATTCTGTTCAAGATGAACAGGATTTAAAACAAGAGATCCTATATCAAGCCTGGCAATCATTTCCGAGGTATAAGGGAGATTCTAAATTTTCTACATGGTTGTATAAGGTAGCTTTAAATACGGCTTTAACGCATGTAAAAAGAGAGGGGAAGCGGAAAGAAAATCAAGAACTAACAGAAACTTCGAACCAAACCTTACAAGGGGAAACCAAGGAGGTGTTAATTCGGTTAATCAGAAACTTTAATGACATTGAAAAATTGGTGATTATGCTTCACCTCGATGGGTATTCAAACGAGGAGATTGCCACCATTTCTGGACTTAAGCTCAATCATGTAGCTGTAAAGATTTATCGTATAAAAGAAAAGTTAGCTCAAAAGCTTAAAAAAATACAAGCATGAAATTAGAAGATACATGGAAGGATATTGCGACAGGCAATGCTAGTATCGATCATAATGAGGTGCTAGAATCCATTCGAAATAGAAAGGGAGATGTTCTCCATAAACTCCAGCAAAAGCTGATGGTAAAAATTGTTTTTACGATTGCCTTCAGTGTGTTGTACACAGTGTTGCTGTTTTTTGTGACGGATTTAATTGTACAACTCTTGTTTACCGCCATCCTACTTGCTCATTTGGTCGCTATTGTTTATTTCTCTCGCGAGTATAAAGACATGAAAAAGTTGATTCCTATGGATGGGAATATCAGAGATACTTTAGTGCAATACAGGCAAAGAGTGTTAAGAGTAATAAGAAATGAAGAGAAAGTGGGTTTGTTTCTTTATCCATTAGCCGTTTCTGCCGGGTTCTTTTTCTCTCTCATGCAAGATAAAACTTGGGATGAGGTGATGAACGAACGTTTGATTTGGATTATTTGGATATCGGTTACCGTGCTATTTACACCTTTAGGTCATTACGTGGCAAAGCGATTAAACCGAATAGCTTTTGGAAAACAACTTTCCAAACTGGAAAAAATGATAGAAGAAATAGAAAGAACAGAATAAAGCAAAAGTAAAAATCATGAAAACCCTTTTTTTAACCATAAGTGTTTTGTGTTTGCTCGCAGCGGTTTATTGGTTTGGATTTACTCCTTTATCTGAATCGTCTAACCTGATAGAAGGACTGTTATCTACAACTTTTTGTGCTGTATTTTTAGGTGGATTTTTGAGGTTGAAGAAGCTTGAGAAGCAGAAATAAATCCTACATTCACAGCAGGTTTAATAAAGTGTAATATGCCTGATATTTGAGTATTCCACTACCTTTTAAATTTGACAAACGAAAAGCAACTTTTCAAAATATGAGAGCACAAGATGTAGAATTCACGAATGCTGATGGCGAACAGTTAATTGGGAAACTCGAATTACCGGTAGATGGTAAACCCTTACACTTTGCCATATTCGCACACTGTTTTACCTGTAGCAAGGATTTAAAAGCAGTACGTCACATAACACTAGCCTTATCCCAAAGAGGCTTCGGTGTACTTCGTTTTGATTTTACAGGTTTAGGCGAATCAGAAGGCGATTTTGCAGATACTAACTTTACATCCAATGTAAATGATATAGCCTCTGCGGCAGCATATTTGGAGGAGAACTATAAGGCACCTTCTCTCTTGGTAGGGCATTCTTTTGGCGGAACAGCAGTTTTAATGGCGGGAAGCCAGTTAGACTCTGTAAAAGCTATTGCCACCATCGGTGCGCCTTGTGAACCTGAACATGTTTTACATCTTTTACAAGACGATATTGAAAAAATAAGGGAGCAAGGAAAAGCCACTGTCCGCTTAGCCGGAAGGGATTTTAAGATTAAAAGTCAGTTTGTAGAAGATTTGGAAAATCAAGGAATGGCCAAATTGTTGAAAGAGATGAGAGGTAAGGCTCTTTTAGTAATGCATTCTCCACAAGATGATACGGTTGAGGTACAAAATGCTCGGAATATTTATGAAACTGCTCATCACCCTAAAAGCTTTGTTTCTCTAGATGGCGCAGATCACTTGCTTACCAATACCAAAGACTCTACTTATGTAGGGCAGTTGATTGGTAGTTGGGTGCAACGGTACTTAAAAATTGAAAGAAAAGAAAAGTTGGTTACCGATGCAGAAGTATTAGCGCGTTTGGATGAAGGCCCTTTTTTAACGGAATTATTGGCTGGCGATCATCACCTTATTGCAGATGAGCCTTTAAGCGTGGGAGGAACTAATCTAGGGCCTAGCCCATACGAGTTGCTTACCGCAGGATTGGGCGCTTGTACAGCTATGACCATCAAAATGTACGTGGATAGAAAGGGTTGGCCTTTGGAAGAAGTAAAAGTACACCTCAACTACGATAACAATTATGCAGAAGATTGTGAAAACTGTGAAACGGAAGACCGAAAAATTGGACGTTTTGAAAGAGTGGTTGAGGTAAAAGGAAATTTAGACGAAAAGCAGAAAGAACGAATCCTTCAAATAGCCAATAAATGCCCGGTGCATCGAACTTTAGAGCAAGGTGTAACCATACACACTTCATTGAAAACAGATTGAGAAACTACCGTTTCCATTCCTATTTTTTTATCTTATCCCTATAATTGGTTGTTGCAATAACCTATGTAATGTGGAGATGAATCAAGAGGAAATTCAAATACTGTATGATAGACAACGCACTTATTTTGAAGAGGGGCATACGCGTTCCTATGCTTTTAGAAAACAGCAATTGCTGCGCTTAAAAGAGGGTTTAAAAAAGTATGAGTCAGAACTTATCGATGCACTTCAAAGCGATTTTAAAAAACCACCTTTTGAGAGTTATGTTACGGAAATAGGGTTTTTATACGAAGAGATTAACGCTTCACTAAAAGGCTTAAAAAGGTGGATGAAGAGGAGCAAGGTGAAAACACCGCTCACGCTCAAACCTGCTTGTAGTTTTATTGTACATGAGCCCAAAGGAGTTTGTTTGATTATTGGCCCATGGAACTATCCACTTCAGCTTACTATTTCACCGCTTATCGCTGCAATTTCTGCCGGAAACACAGCTTTTGTAAAGGCACCGGAAGAGACACCAGCAACTTCTGCTGTAATTCAAAAAATGATAGATGAAGTTTTTGATTCGGATTTTGTGAAAGTACTTCTAGGTCCGGGAGGGGAGCTTGTGCCTGCGTTGATGGAGAGCCATCGTTTTGATCATGTTTTTTTTACAGGAAGCACGCGAATAGGCAAAGCAATCGCGAAAATGGCAGCTGAAAAATTGAGCCCAGTAACCTTAGAGTTAGGAGGTAAAAGTCCGGCTGTTGTTGATGCTTCAGCTAACTTAAAAAAGACAGCTCTTAGGCTCGCTTTCGGAAAGTGGGTAAATGCCGGACAAACGTGTGT
>CAZAJG010000068.1:0-14919 GCA_964485405.1 uncultured Owenweeksia sp.
AGGCCCGCAAAATATGGGGCGGAATTGTAAACTCAAGCAGATCGTGGGGTAATATGGTTACCAATTGCGTAGATGCCAGAATAGGGAATTCTCCCTTATCCGAATCTGAGATAAAAAATGCGAAAAGACAACTAGTTCACAACCATATCCAATGGCTTTATACTTTGCGTAAGCAACTGTTAAAACCCAGAACTTGGGAGCGAATCAATGGAACCTTCACTAAGAAAAATACAGCATCCTTTATAAAAAAAATAGAGCAGAGTTTTAAAGAAGAAGCCCATGATGAAAAGCTAAAAGCCTTTACGGATAATAAATTGGAAGACTTTAGTAATCCTGCAACACAAATAATTCAAAAGCAAGGAGGTATAATCAATGAATTGAATATAGATCATGCGCTCAACCATTTTAGACACAATCAAATGCAAGGTCTTTTAAACACTTTCTACGACCTTCAGGGAAAGTGCGAACGCATTAAGAACTTCCCATTGCCAAGGCAATATGCATCCATGAGCTTATATTTTATTGGTCTTTTTATTTTCATGCTTCCTTTTGGATTGATGTCTGAACTGGGTAAGCTAGGAGAAGGATTAGTTTGGCTGACAGTTCCTTTTACGATTATCGTAGGGTGGGTTTTTATTATGATGGAGTTTGTAGGAGACTCTAGCGAAAACCCCTTTGAAGGAATGCCAAACGATGTACCGATGAAATCCATCTGTAGAGCAATAGAAATTGATTTGTTGGAGATGATTGGGGAAGAAGATATACCCAAGCCTATTCCGATTAAACACGATACTTTGATGTAACTCATTTGTTGCTTTCTATTGCGGAAGTGGGTGTATCTTTGTGAGACAGTCTTAGAAAACCCAACATATTTTGAGTATTCCCATAAAAGTGTTTCTTGTTGACGATGAGCCTAAAGCCATCGATTCGTTAGAAAAAGTGTTGATTACCTTTTTTGATAACGTAACCATTGTAGGAAAGGCAAATACCGTTAAGGAGGCTCATTTGGGAATTACAGAAAAAAAGCCACAGCTCGTTTTTCTAGATATTGAAATGGGTAGTGAAACCGGCTTTAGTTTATTGGAGAGTTTCGATGAGGTTACTTTTCAGGTGGTATTTGTTACCGCACACGAAGAGTTTGCCTTGAAAGCGATCAAGTTTTCAGCTTTAGATTACATTATCAAACCCGCAAGTATAGGCGATTTAAAAAGCTTGTTTGCAAAGGTAGAACAAAGTTCTAGCGGCCAAGAAGACAACAGGATCAAATATCTCTTCGGTAATTTTCTAACCCAAGATAAAGGAGAACACCGGATTACTTTGCCTGTTGCCGAAGGCTATGAGTTTATTCAAGTAGATGATATTTTTTATATAAAAGCAGATGGTAGTTACACCCACTTTTGTATGAAAAACGGACAAAAAATCACAAGTTCTAAGAACCTCAAGTTTTTTGAAACGATATTGTTAGACTATGGCTTTTTTAGAATTCACAACTCTAGCCTCATCAACTTGAAATACATCAAGCGCATCAATAAAACAGCAGGCGGTCAGGTGATTATGCAAGATGGTGAAGAACTAGGTATCTCTAAAAGCCGTAAAGAGGAATTTTTGCGAACGTTATCATTAAAATAAAAACAAACCAAATTCATCCAATTATCCTCTAGTTTGGGTTAAATACAAATTGAGGTATAAGTGTTTGGAGAATTGTAGTTTCTTGTACTTGAATTATACTGCTTCAAGAAATATGCGTCTTATACAGAGTATTAAAAAAGCCTTTTTTCCATTCTTGCTAATTTTATTCATCGGCATTTCGTCTGATGCTTTTGCACAAGAAAATATCCTAGACAGCTTATATGCAGAGACTTTAAAGGATAGTTCGCCAAAAGTAAAATTGAAAAAGGAGTTAGCTTATTTAAACCGGTTGGCCAGCAGCTATCCCGATTCTACCATTGGCATTCTGGAGAATATGTCTGTTCAATATGAAAAAGACGGTTTTTTATATGGGGCAGCCCATAGTAAATCTTTACAATCCTGGTTTTTAACCATTAAAACTCAATACGAACAATCTCATAGGCTTGCACACGAGGCTTTAACTGTTTTTCAAGAATTGAATGACTCCTCTGGAATAGCATTAACCTTAAATAGAATAGGTATTTGTAATCTACATTTTGGACGATTAGAAGAAGCACGCAAGTACATGAAAAGTGCGCTGGATTACTTTCTTTTATTGGAAGATACCGCTCGTATTGATATGTGCTACAATAATTTAGGAATAGTCGCTTTGGAAGAGGAAAACTATAGCGAAGGCATATCTTATTATCGTAAATCACTAAACCTTCGTATTCTTCAAAAAACGTGGCACTGGATAGCGTTTTCCTATTTTAATATGGGCTCCTTGCATTTGGATACCAAACAGCTGGATAGTGCTAATTTGTATCTGGATAAATCCAGAGAAACGTTTTTAAATCAAACACAGCATAAATCAGTACCGCCTATGCTTTACTTGAGTTTAGCCGAACTTCAATTGATCCAAGGAGATTTGGAAAAAGCCATAGCATATGGAGATTCTGCTTTACAGCTCGCTCAAGAAAAAGGTAGAACCGAAACAGTAATCGGTGCAACCGAGTTTTTGGCTAAAGCCAGGTTTGAAAATGGGGATTATAAGAAGGCTTATGAACGATTGGAAGAGTTGTTAAATCAAAAGATTTCATTTGATAGCATCAACAATCTTGCGGCTGTCTCCGAAATTGAAGAGAGGTATCAAAATGCAGAAAAAGAAAGAGAACTAATCGAATTGAGGTCAAACGAATTGGAGGCAAGAAATGAAGCACAACGTTTTAAAGTGTTTCTCCTCTATATTTTAATTTTCGTCTTAATTCTCGGTGCGCTTGTGGGGTACTGGATATTTAAAAGACGGCAAAAGCAAAAACTAAATGAATCTAGCTTAAAGGCAAAACTATCGGATATGAAACTGATGGCTCTGCGAGCGCAAATGAATCCGCATTTTGTATTTAACTGTATCAATACCGCACAAAACTTTGTCTTAAATGCCAAGCCTGCTTTGGCTTACGATTATTTAGCCTCTTTTGCTAAGCTCTTGCGGCTTGTTCTGGAAAATTCAGATCAATCTCATGTATCCTTAGAAGATGAAATAAATCAATTGCAGCTTTATATTGAGTTGGAAGCTATTCGTTTTGATCAAAAATTTGAGTTTGAAATAGAGGTAGATTCAGATTTAGAAAATGGAGTTTTTGAGATTCCATCTATGATTCTTCAACCTTTTGTGGAGAATGCCATAGTCCATGGCTTAGTAAACAAAGCAGGAGATGATGGTAGACTACAAGTAAGTTTATCGAAAAATGAAGACAATATCCTTTGCATTATAGAAGACAATGGAGTGGGAAGAAAACGAGCTGGAGAAATTAAGAAGGAAAAAAAGCGTTTTTATAAAAGTACTGCCCTACCCAATATTCAGGAAAGATTAAACATTTTAAAACAAAGAAATGAAGCCTCCTTTCAATTGGATATTATCGATTTATATCAAGGAGACAAAGCTTCTGGTACGAGGATAAAACTTTGTTTGCCGTTAAGCTAATCTCCCCTTAAATGATAAAATATAGATGCGTATTGGTTTTTAGTATAAAATGAAAAAAGCCAACTATCGCCCCAAAAGGGTCATTCACAAAAACAGAGAATTTAAGTAAAGTTGAGCGTTTACTTTCGAGCAAAATCTAAAACATAAACGATATGAAAATAGCTTCAACCCTTCTTCTCACTCTCGCTCTGAGTTTTGTTTCTAAAGCACAACAAACGGGAAGTTTTGAGGATACCATCACTTTTTTAGGGCAAGGTAGAACCCTTTCTTGTCATGTTCCAGCTAGCTACGATCCTAGTAAAAATTATAAGGTTATGATTGGACTTCATGGGTTGGGCGATAACAGTGTCAATTACAGGAATGCGCTCATCAATAGTTTATCGTGGGCAAATATTTTTGATAGCACCATTTTTATTTTTCCTGATGGAGGAAGCGATCAGAATAAAGATTTTTATGCGCCAGTAGGAGATGAAGAAATTATTGCAGAATGTATCAATTACGCCAAACAAAATTATTCTGTTGATAGCACAGAAATCATTCTTCAAGGGTTTTCTTTGGGAGGCAGAAGTGCCTTAAAGTATGGACTGGAAAATACCAATCGTTTTAAAGGATTACTGCTCACTACTCCAGCACTACAAGGAATATTAGACGTGCGTAACGATAGTGGTGCAAGTTTGGTTTATCCCTATGCAAATGCAAGCCAGATTCCTATCTATATTACTGTGGGTTCTACTGATATCACTTATACTTCAAGCTTAGATATTCTTGTAAATATCTTGAAGAAAAACGATGCGAAAGTTGAGTTCACCAGTGTTAGTGGTTTAGGGCATTCCATTCCGAACAGCAGCATTATAAGCCCTTGTATTCCTTTCTTTGAAGACCCTGCTAAACAGAATTTTGACCTGGAAGTATTTGAGATTGATTTGGAAGAAAGAAGCTGCGATGCAAATCAAAATGCAGGTGTTTATGTACGAAACTTAGGCGCGCAGAATGTTTCGTCTTTTGATATTACCTATCAACAAGGCGGAACCTCCAATACTTTTAACTGGACTGGAAGTATAGCAACCTATGAACATGCTTATGTACAACTTCCTTCTTTTACTGCTTCAGCTGGAAGTCAAACCTTGGATGTGGATTTAGGTCAGGTAAACGGAAGTCAAACGGATCCGGTTTCAACAAACAATCAACTGAGTTCTGATTTTGAAGTGATTTCTACTGGCTTAAATCTTCCGGTTAATGAAGGCTTTGAAGCGAACGAAGCGGGCTGGCTTTTTGAAGAAACCGGGAGCCTATTTGTATGGAACAAAGATGGAACTGTACAGCGTAGTGGTCAATCTTCGATATTTACATTTAATACCATTTTAATCTTTAACACTCTGGGAGCAGTAGAGAGTTTCAGCTCTCCCGTGATGGATCTCAGCTCAGTGGCTACGCCTTACTTAGCTTTTGACGTGGCATTTAATTACCATCAATATACACCTCCATACTTTACAGATACGGTTAATTTTGCAGATACATTGGAGGTTTTAATTTCTACCGATTGTGGAGAAACCTTTCAAAGTATTTACAGAAAAGGCGGAGCAGATTTAGCCACAGCCAATTCGCCTATCCTCAACCCACTAAACGTTCAGCAATGTTTCTTTACCCCTAAGGATTCTTCAGAATGGAGAAGGGAAAGAATCAACCTAAGTGCCTTCTCTTCGGCTACAGAGGCAGTGGTTAAGTTTAACTATATATCTGCTTTAGGCGGTTCTATAAATATCGACAATATCGACTTTGATGATGCCTCAGTGGTTTCCGCTACTGAAGATAAAACAGCTCAATTTAGCATGTATCCCAATCCGGCAAACCGTCAATTGGAAGTAGAGTACGATCATAGAGAAGTAGCGCAACTAGAGATTTACAATCTTGGAGGGACCCTTATGTATCAACAAACTCTGAATGATTTAGATCAAGCTCAGATTGATTTGGCAGAGTTAAGCGCTGGCTTTTATTTGATCAAACTAAGTGGAGATAAAAAAGAAAGTGTACAAAAGCTTTGTATTCAACGATAAATAAATTCTAAACCAAACTTTAACCAAAAAAATGGGGTAGGAGCGTAGCTTCTATCCCATTTTTTGTTTTTGCATAAGACAAGCTGAAAAAATGAAGGTGTGATACTCCATTAAAAATTAAATACTTGCGGTTCGGTCGTTTCGTCTCACTTCCGAAACTATGAGCCATAAATCTTTATCTAGGTTATTCGGCTGCTCTGAAAACTTACGAGAATGGAACTTTATGAATTTCGACTCCATGAAAAAGCTTCTTATCCTAATCTTTTATAGTTTTATGTTAGTCATGAAACCAACAAAAAAGCCCTCATTCAAAGAACAAGGGCTTTTTTAAGTGACTCTGCAGGGATTCGAACCCCGAATCTCCTGATCCGTAGTCAGGTGCAGTATCCAGTTATGCTACAGAGCCATTTTTAACGGGGTGCAAATATAAGAAATACTTTTTGTTTAACTAACAAATTTCGGCACTCAATCCACGATTTAGTAGCTCAGTGCATTGTGATTCCAATTCGTCATACTCTCCAGTTTTCACTGCGCATTTTCCTTTGTAGTGAACGAGTACGCTGCATTGTTCAGCTTGTTCAAAGGTGTGTTCACAAACTTCTACTAAGCTCGAGATTACCCAGTCGAAAGTATTCACATCATCATTAAACAATACAATCTCATGTTGAGGAGTGAGTTGCAGGTCGAGGGAAACCTCTTCTTGTGTTTGTGTATCCGAATTAATCATTGTCATCATCATTTCTTCGTAATCGAATTTTTCTTTCATCTCCATTGAGTAATCTTTCAATATTCTTCTGGTGTGTAATCAGCACTAAAAGTACAACAGAAAAAGAAAATAGTATTAAAGTTTTAGAATCTACATGAAACCTAAAGATCAACCATACAGGGAATGAAAAAGCCGCTAATATGGAACTCAAGGAAACAATGCGAAATAAGAAAAAGCAAACGATAAAGGTGAGAATGGATAGGGAAGCTGCTTCCGGATGAATGGCAATAATCATTCCCATTAAAGTAGCGATACCTTTTCCCCCTTTAAAATGTGCAAATACAGGGAAAATATGTCCAATTACACTGGCAATTCCTAAAAGAACCATGGTTCCAACATGTCCATAATATTGGGAGGTTAAAAATACCAGGCTTACAGCTGCAAAGCCTTTTAAAGCATCCAATATAAGAACGAGTAACCCTACTTTAGGGTTGAGTACCCGCATAGTATTGGTTGCTCCTGCATTTCCACTTCCGTAGTCCCTTACATCTATCCCGTAAAACATTTTGCCTATCCAGATGGACCATGGAATGGAACCTAATAGGTAGGCAATAACGATTAAAAGTATTTTCATAACCGCAGCAAATATAGCACTCTGTTAAAACATCATTTAAAACACTGACCCATAGCGGGTTGCGTTAAAGCGTTTTTTCAATGGATGTGTCGTAGATATCTTTATAGTCATTTACATTTCCCCAGTCCTCATCATCGATGCGAATGGAACCTTTAGTAACGTGTCCTACCAGATCAAATTCCACACCATTTAGCATCATAAGATCAATAAAGTCATCTTCTTTAGAAGGATCTACACTCACCATAATACGACTCTGTGATTCTCCAAAAAGGTAAGCATCACTTCGGATGGCGGAATCTGTTGTAATATCAAAGCCTAAACCGCTGCTCATCGCTTTTTCCATTAAGGCTACAAAAATTCCGCCTTCAGAAATATCATGTGCAGAAGCGATCAAATCTTTGCGAATGATCATCTTCATTTGCTCTTGTAAAGAGTACTCCTCTTCTAAGCTGAAGAAAGGTGTAGAAGAGGTTTCTACGCCATGAATGTTAACTAAATATTGAGAGGAAGAAATATCGTTTCGATTTTCTCCAAGCATATAGATTAAATCTCCTTTCGTTTTGAATGGAATGGAAGTGATGTGTTTTTTATCCTCAATTAAGCCGATCATACCAATGGTTGGCGTAGGGAATACAGGTTCTGCTTCTCCCTTCATAACCGTTTGGTTGTAGAAACTTACATTCCCACCGGTTACGGGAGTTGCGAAACGTTCGCAAGCTTTGCTCATACCTTTAATGGCATTTACAAACTGCCAGTATACTTCGGGATTATAAGGATTACCAAAGTTTAAACAGTTGGTAATGGCACTTGGAACACCACCAGAAACAACAATGTTTCTTGCAGCTTCTGCTACGGCAATCATACCACCAACTTCAGGGTCTGCGTGTACATAACGAGAATTACAATCCACAGTCATGGCAAGCGCTTTATTTGTCCCTTTTAGGTTTACAATAGAAGCATCAGACGGATTGTTCGTACTCATATTTACAGTACCCACCATGCTATCGTATTGGTTGTATACAAAACGTTTGGAAGCAATGTTGGGATGCGCCATCAACTTTTTAGCCGTTTCCTGAAGATCTTCAGGAACTGTAATGGTGTTGATGTCAAATTCTTTATAAGCTTTATAATAAGCCGGTTCTCTATGTTCTCTGTAATATACTGGAGCACCACCACCCAATACTAAGGGTTGAGCGGGAGTTTCAGCAACGAGCTCTCCATTCCAAAAATAACTTAAGCGATCTTCAGCGATTACTTCACCAATTTGCTCGCAAGAAAGGTCCCATTTATCAAAGATGGCTTTTACTTCATCTTCTCTCCCTTTTTCCACTACCGCAAGCATACGCTCTTGACTTTCAGACAAAAGAATTTCCCAAGGTTTCATGTCTGCTTGACGGGTAGGAACTTTGTCCAACCAAATGTTCATGCCTACTTCACCGGCAGCACTCATTTCTGAAGTGGAGCAAGTAATACCCGCAGCACCCATATCTTGCATACCTACAACAGCTCCGGTTTTAGCCAATTCTAATGTAGCTTCTAATAGTAGTTTTTCTTGGAAAGGGTCACCCACTTGAACTGAAGGAATGTCATCTGCAGAAGCTTCTGTTAAATCTTTAGAAGCAAAAGCTGCCCCCGCGATACCATCTTTCCCAGTAAAAGAACCAATTATAAATACCGGATTACCAGGGCCAGAAGCCGTAGCACTAAGCATCGGATCATTTTTGATATCTAAAATACCAGCAGAAAAAGCATTTACCAATGGGTTCTGCTCGTAGCATTTATCAAAATATACTTCGCCACCAACGGTTGGAATTCCAAAAGAGTTTCCGTAATCACCAATACCTTTAGTTACCCCTTTTAATAGCCACTTAGTACGATCTGTATTGAGGTCTCCAAAGCGTAAGGAGTTTAACTGAGCGATTGGGCGCGCACCCATGGTGAAGATATCTCTGTTAATACCACCAACACCAGTTGCAGCACCTTGATAAGGCTCTAAAGCAGAAGGGTGGTTATGCGATTCAATTTTAAAAGCACAAGCCAAGCCATCACCAATGTCAACCAAACCAGCATTTTCTTCTCCTGCTTTAACCAGCATGTGTGGCCCATCTTTAGGAAGAGTTTTTAACCAAACAATAGAGTTTTTGTAAGAGCAGTGCTCACTCCACATAACAGAGTAAATGCTCAACTCATTAAAGTTCGGATCACGTCCTAAAATCTCTTGGATTTTTGTGTACTCTTCAGGAAGAAGACCTAATTCTTTTGCGGTTTCCAATCCAGCTGCTGCTGTGGTGGTATCACTCATAATTCAATTTTCTTTGGGGGGCAAAGATAAGAGTATTATGGAAGTTAGTGCCATTAGAACATGACCCGTTTTAAAGAGTTGCTAACCTTTTTTCGACTATCGAATACGAGCATGATGGAAAAGACTCTCTTGCAGCTATAGAAGGATGTAGAGGAATGAGAAATTAGATCGGAAAAAAATGGATTTACTCAAGTTCAAAACCTCGATTTTTGAACAAAGACCTCTTTGAATTTTAAAAACAGTATCCTTCGGAACTACGAAATGAGCTCTTAACATTGAGTTTATATAGGATGTAATTTATTTTAAATCAGTTTGTTAAAAAAGTAGTGGCTTTATTTTTTTGCTTAAAGCGCAAGTTTTAATCAGAAAAGATGGTCTATCTTACATTACTATTTTACAACAGCCTATTCACACTTCTACATTTTTACATTTCAATTTCACACTAGTACTACACACATAAAAACGTAGAAGATGAACCACATCACCCATAAAATAGATCAGTTTTCTAGTATTTCACTTCAGGCTTTAAATGAATATGCTTTGATGAGCAGGACGGATACTAAATTTGTTCTGCATGAAGAGCAATTACTCTCGCTTTTGGATGCGGTAAAAGATAGTTACGATATACTTGAGATTGATAACAATCGAATGGCTAGCTACTCTTCTTTATATTTTGATACGCCTTCTAAGAAATTTTATCACGATCATCATAATGGACGAGCCCATCGTCTTAAAATAAGAATGCGGAAATATTTAGAATCCGACTTATGCTTCTTGGAGGTGAAGCAGAAAGATGGGCGAGGCAATACAAATAAAAGTAGGGTTCAAATCGAAGATTTTGAAACCTCTTTATCTCCAGAATCAAAGCGTTTTATTAAAGAGACAGTAAATCAGGATTATGATTTATCAACGAGTATCTGGAATGGGTTTAATCGAATCACATTGGCCAACCGTTTTGAGAAAGAACGGGTTACAATTGACTTAAATCTAAAGTTTCGGATAAATGAATCTACAAAATCGTTCGAAAACTTAGCCATCATTGAAGTTAAGCAGGAGGGGCTCAATCGGCAATCTACCATTGTAAAAGCTTTAAGAGCAAATCGGCTACTGCCTTTCAGTATTAGTAAATACTGTATCGGTATGATCAGTTTGTACGATGACCTAAAGTACAACCGGTTTAAATCTAAATTATTGAAAATTAATAAAATATCAGCTTAGTTATGGAGTTTTTAGAAATCCCCGTTTTTGATGATGACTTCTACAAAATGATCTTTCGTTTTGTAATTAATATGTTTTTCCTAACGATTGTTATTCGCTTTATTTACTATACTTCTTCGAGGCGGAAGGACTATATGTTTACATATTACATGATTAGTATTATCGTGTTTCTCCTTTGTTTTACGCTTAAAAAGTATGAGCTTGATATTGGAATGGCACTTGGCCTATTCGCCATATTTGGTATTATCAGGTATCGAACAAATCCCATCGAGATAAAAGAAATGACCTACCTATTTGTTGTAATAGGTGTTTCAGTAATCAACTCCTTAGCCAATAAAAAAATGAGCTATTCGGAGATTGTTATGGGCAACATAATGGTGGTGGGTACTTTGATTCTCCTAGAAAAATATTGGATAGTGAAGCATGAAACATCTAAGGAGATCATTTATGAAAATATCGAGAATATAAAACCTCAGAATTACAATAACCTCATGTCTGATTTGGAGCATAGAACGGGATTAAACATCAATAGAATTTCCGTTGGACAAATCGACTTTTTAAAGGATACGGCCGTGCTAACCATCTATTATTATAACGACAAAAAATAATCTTTGAACCTTACCCTATGCAAACATCATTTGTACAAAAAAGAACCTTTAAACATCTTATATGTGCCATCTTATTATGTTGTGCTATTTCGGTAGTAGCTCAGGACGGTACTTATGTAGAAGTTAGAGATTTGGAGACTTGGTCTACGATTAAACTCGAGTATAAGCCAAACAAAAAATGGACCTTAGGATTAGAAGAACAACTGCGTTTAAAAGATAATTCCTCAACGGTAAATGAATATTTCACCCAATTTGAAGTGGGGTATAAAGTGTTGGATAATCTAGAATTAGGAGGAGCGCTTCGTTATATCCGAGAGAATGACGATCAAGGAAACATTCAAGGGTATGAGAACCATTTTAGGTTTCATTTAGATGCTACTTACAAATACAAATTCGGAGGGTTTCGATTTAATCATAGAGTTCGTTATCAAAACAAAAACGAACTGGGTTTAGATGAAATAGATGGAGATTATGTAAAACATACCCTTCGCTTTAAAACCGGATTTAGATACAAGATTAAGAACTGGAAGTTTGATCCTAAAGTATCTGCTGAGGTTTTTCATCGATCTGAAGAATTAGAGGATAATGGGTTCAATAAGATCCGTTTTACCCTTGGAACAGATTACAAGATAAAAGGTGCGGGAAAAATCGGACTCTTTTACAGAATGGAAAATCAGCTAAACGTGAGTTACCCGAAAACCACAAACATTATTGGATTTAAATATACCTACACCCTTAAACCTAAGAAAAAATGAAAAATGTAAGCCTTAAATTAAGTATTGGACTGCTCACTCTTGGGTTGATGTCGTCTTGCCAGAAGGATGAATTTGTAGCTTCAGGAAATGGTCTGGCAGACTGGACAACCGCTACACATTCCAATAATGTTTCACCTAATTACGATGTTGTTTTCAATACTTCAACGGTGAATCGAATTGATGTTGTTATTTCTGAAGATGACTGGCAGGTGATGGAAGATAATCTAGATGATTTATCTTCTCAATCCTCAACACCAGGGAGCTTCCCAGACGAATCTCCGGTATATGTGCCTTGTGATTTTTATTTCAACGATAGACAGTGGTATAATGTAGGAATACGTTATAAAGGAAATTCCAGCCTTTACGGCCCATTGTCAAGCAACATTGGCAAGCTCCCTCTTCGTTTTGAATTCGATCAATTTGAAGACGATTACCCAGAAATTAACAATCAACGCTTTTATGGCTTTAAAGAGCTTTCCATGAGTAGCAATTATAAGGATGAAACTTTAATGCGCGAAAGTGCAGCTACTGATTTGTTTAGAAGCTTTGGAGTTCCTGCGGCTAAAACAGCTTTTTACGAAGTATACGTTGATTATGGAGATGGCCCCATTTATTTTGGTTTATATACCATGGTGGAAGTGATATTCGACTCTTTTTTAAACGATTGGTTTGGAAGTGAATCTGGTAACTGTTATAAACCTGATGGAGACGGAGCAAAGTTTGGCTCTACCGATTTTAATATAGATGACTTTGAAAAGAAAACCAACAAAGAGTCTACGGATAGATCTGATATACAGGCTATGTATAATGCCTTGCAGGCTTCTACAAGAACAACAGACGTAGATCAGTGGAAAAGTGATCTAGAAGCTATATTCGATGTAGATGGCTTTTTGAAATATTTAGCGGTTAACAATACCATTCGAAACTGGGATACCTATGGCTTGATGACGCATAATTATTACTTGTATAATGATCCGGCTGACGGTTTGCTAAAGTGGATTGTGTGGGATAACAATGAAGCATTTACCAATGGGGTAGGTAACCGAAATGCATTGTCTTTTGGGATGAATGAGGTAGATGATGAATGGCCTTTAATATCTTATTTGATTGATATTCCAGAGTATCAAACCGTTTACGATAATTATATAGATAGCTTCATTAACAGCACCTTTAGCAATACAAATACAGACAATTTGTTTTCAACGAAAGATTTGGTGATCGCAAATTCAGCTACTTCAGAGATTTCAGGCTATACCTTTTTAAACAGCAGCGCGGCCTATAGTTCCGCTATATCTGAAATTAAAACCTTTTGCGCCAATCGAGTAACGGCAGCGGAGCAATATTTGCCCTAATACGGCTAATCAAAAACAGGCTTCAGGCTGTGATTTTGCTTGAATTGTATAAGACTAGAAGACTAGGGAGCCGTAAAATATACAACTCTCTAGTTGGTTTTATAAGGGCAATTAAAGGGGACTGGGTTTAAAATTATACTTTTGCGCCAATACTTATTTGGAAGACTTGATGGTGAAAAAGTACCTCAAAATAGCCTTAAAGATTGTCCTAAGCGCACTCGCAATTTATCTGATTACCCAAAAGGTAGATATTGATAAAGCTTGGGGGTATTTATCTGAAACCAACTGGGTCTTTCTGGTATTGGCTTTGCTAGCGTTTTTAACTTCCAAAACGTTTTCTGCTTTTCGCATCAATCGATTGTATAAGAGCCAAGGCATCCTCATCCCCAACGTGCTCAATGTTAAAGTGTATTTGTTGGGCATGTTCTACAATCTTTTTATTCCTCTTATTGGAGGCGAGGGATATAAAGTAATCTATTTGAGAAAACGATTTGATGCCTCAGGTAAGCGTTTAGCTGTGGCGGCTTTACTGGATAGAGTGAGTGGAATGATTGCTTTGGCCACGCTTACCGTAATCTTTTTTATGTTTAGCACTTTTGAGCTTCCCTTTAAATCCTGGTTTTTATTAGGAATACCTTTGTTCTATTTGACTCATTGGTTTGGAATAAAACTGTTCTTCAAATCGTTTTTACCGAAGTTTTGGAGTACATCACTTTATTCGGTTGGTGTACAAGCTTTTCAGGTAGTTTGTGCGTTTTGTGTAATCATGTCTTTGGGTGTAGACGAATCTATTGCTGAGTATCTATTTGTATTCTTGTTAGCGAGCTTTGCTTTTGTGTTACCTATGATAGGGGCACGAGAAATGGCTTTTGTATTTGGTGCAGAGTATTTAGGCTTAAACATGGAGGTTTCACTGGCCATAGGCCTGCTTTTTTATCTATCTATGGCCCTTTCCTCTTTAATTGGCACATACTTTCTAATGTTTCCTAAAAGTTTGGGACATAAAGAAAATCCAGTTGGTATTTAGGATTTGAATAGTACTAGTTTCTGTTTTTGCCACTTGTCGTCAAAAGTGTGTAGTATCTGATACCCCTTGTTGGACACTTCTTCTTTTACACCAATATAAAAACGTCCCAGTTTAATCTCCTCATCAAAGTGAAAAACTTGTTTGTTGTTTTTGGTGATGTAATAAGAGATTTGATAAGCATGTAGAGGCGCTGTTCTCAGTTTTACTTCGTCAAAAGTTAATGGGCCAATGGAAGCATCACTATTGAATTCATAAACTTTTCCGTAGAGAAAAATGGGTTCCTCTTTCGTTATTTCCAATACTTCCGCTAAAGCATCTTTATAATACATGGCATTTTTATCCTCTTGTAATGCGGGAAGGTAAAAGAGATTCAAAGCCAATCGGGCAAGGATCATTAAAAGAACAATACTGTAAATTTTTTGAGATGATTTAAACCGGAGATAAGCGATTCCAACACCTAAAAGAAATACTACGACTACTCTCACGCCACTCAGGTATAAACTAGATGTTTCGGGAATAAACAAAAAGGAGATAAAACCTAAGGGTAGTATAATCACTAAACTATCAAAAATGCGGTTTACAATTTTAGAAATGATGGGTAGCTCATTTCTGTGCTGGAGGAAAAAGTAAGCGAGCAGGGTACATAAAAATGGGAGAAACATGTATAAGTA
>CAZAJG010000069.1:0-14543 GCA_964485405.1 uncultured Owenweeksia sp.
AATACACATACAATTTCTCCATGTGCTTTTCGGAGCCTATCTGAAATTCAAAGAGGTAGATGCCTGAATCTAGATCGCTCACGTCAATTTCCGAATCCGCAGAAGTTAATCATAATTCACATAATTGGAGTAATGCTGTTCTATTTTACCGTGTTCCTTAACCTTAAAAAACAGCTTATGTACGTATTGAGCTTGATTTGATAAATCGATTAAATACCACTTGTTGGTAGCGAACATGATAGGTAGAGTATCACGTATCCCTTTTTCACAATCAAAAAAATAGATTCCTCCCCATACTTTACTTTCAACTGTCTCTCCCCACTTATAGTTCTTAGTACTTTCGTAAAAGTAAATTGATTTTCGCGGTATAAAGGGAAAGTTTACATCTTCAATACTATCCATTACATTTTTACAATCAATATATTCCGTAATTCTCCTTGAGTGCTCCGGACCACCAATGGTACCTCCATTAAGCTTCATTATGATATTTCGGATTTGCCATTTCTCCTGAAGTATTTTCTTCTCTTCATCGCTATACACCTCATCACCTAAGCATGATGACAGATTGGAAAATGGAGCACAACGAAAACGATTAACTTCTTTGTAATTCACAGGGGTACCATCTTTATCATACCCAGCTACCTTAATTTCCATAATAGAAAAGCCCTCTTCAATGCGAAAATTGCACTCCACGCAATCCTTGGAAACGTGGCATTTTGCACCAAATAAACTAGAGACACCTATATAAACTAGGTAAATAATCATTCCAATCTTTTCAACGATTTCACCCATAACGGAGAGTATTTAGTTTGTTTTTTCTAATTGTTAGCTACATCCACTCGGAAACGTGTTCATCCGTGGAAATTAAATTAATTTGTTGATTCTATGGAATTAGCCCCGGAAATTGGAAGTGAAGCACTGAAACGCACTGGAGGATTTCTACAGAGTTAAAACCAGTTAAGTGACATTCAGAAAAGGGAAATTAATACACATACAATTTCTCCATGTGCTTTTCGGAGCCTATCTGAAATTCAAAGAGATAGATGCCTGAATCTAGATCGCTCACGTCAATTTCCGAATCTATAGAAAGAGATTGCTTACCAACTGGCTGACCTAATAGGTTATATATTTGAAAGGAACGAATGTTTTCTTCAGATTCTATGACCACCCTTTTAGCAGTACTGTTGTAGAATACAGACCAGCTTACCTCTTCTAATTCCCCTAAAGAAATTGTCTGACATTCTTGCACTTTTTGGTATAAGGTGGCTTCTGAGGTAGAAACAAATACCTGTTCCAAAACACGGTTTGGGCAAATTTTGTAGATAACTGGATAGTAGGTTACGTTATAATCTGCAAACACACCTCTATCTGGCCATTCCACGTTAAACAGTGGGTAAGGCGTACCCGTTAACCAGTCTCCTTGCGTAACCCAAGGCTGGTGGTTTCCCATAAAGGCAACAGAATCGTTGTATTGATCGTGTTCCAAGGCCAAAACCATTAATTCGTCTGTTCCATCCGGGCCATATTGATTGTAGAGGTTCTTCAATCTATTGGTTTGATGATAATTCCAACAGGAAGGGCAATGAGCTGCAAAGACTTCCATGTATACCGTTTTACCAGAGTCCAAATAGGAATACAGGTGATGGCTATTGCCGTAATAATCGGTAAGGGTGAAATCAGGGGCAACGCTGCCATCTGCCAGCTGTCCAAATGCATTTATTTGGAAAAACAGCGCTACAAGGATCAAATAATTCTTCATCACTTACAAAGTTAATTATCTTCTTGGGTTTTCAGGAGCTGTAGTCTTTATGCCATTGGGTGATTGAATATGACTATTAGGCAAACAGTATTCGTAGTGGAGAATTTCTTTAGGAATCAATTGAATGATAGTATCATATGATACTATCAAAGATCCAATCATTCATGCAGATGTGGATAATAAACCCTTATTAATCCGCTTCACCATACCAGGCCCTTCGTAAATAAAACCTGTATATACTTGTATTAAACTCGCTCCAGCATCTAGCTTTTCCTTGGCATCTTGTGCAGTAAAGATTCCACCCACGGCAACGATAGGAATACTGCCGTTTGATTTTTTGGTGAGGTAACGAATTACTTCCGTAGAACGCCCTCTAACGGGAGCTCCACTCAAACCTCCTGCTCCTATGGCTTCTACCTTTTTATCATCCTCTTTGAGGTTAGCTCTGGAAATGGTCGTGTTGGTGGCAATTAAGCCCGCTATTCCCGATTCATTTACAATCTCTATAATATCGTCCAATTGTCCGTCTGTAAGATCCGGAGCAATTTTCAGGAGAATGGGTTTGGGATTGGTCTTTTTATCGTTGTCTTCTTGCAAGCTCAACAACAACTTTTTAAGCGGTTCTTTTTCTTGTAAGTCTCTTAAGTTAGGTGTGTTGGGTGAAGATACATTTACCACAAAGTAATCTACATGATCAAAGAGAGCTTCAAAACAGATTTTGTAATCGTTTAAGGCTTCTTCATTAGGCGTTACTTTATTCTTGCCAATGTTGCCGCCAATAATCAACTGTCCCTTCTTTCTGCCTTTCAATCGGCTCACCAAACCTTCAACACCATTGTTGTTAAAACCCATGCGATTAATGAGACCCTTATCTTGTGGTAAACGAAACAATCTTGGTGTTGGGTTTCCAGCTTGCGGTTTAGGCGTAACCGTGCCTACTTCTACAAAGCCAAAACCGTAATTGCCGAGTTCATCATACAGTTTTCCATCTTTATCAAAACCTGCAGCTAAGCCCACTGGGTTTTGAAACTCTAAGCCAAAAACATTCCGCTTTAAACGATCGTCTTTTACCGTATATATGGACTTAAGGATGGGAGAAACACCAGGGATGGCGTTTAACACCTTAACCATTTTAAAGGTAATATGATGGATTTTTTCCGGATCAACCGTAAAGAAAAGAGGGCGAATAAGGCTTTTATACATGGCGCGCTAGCAATTTGCGCAAAAGTAAGCAAGCCTTTGGTTTTTTAAAGAATTTCTATGCTCTAAAAGACTCCAGTACAGGTTGTGCCTCTGGATTAACATCCTCTCTACTTAATAAATGCAGGTTGAGATCTCTCTTTTTAAAGAGGGTATGAATAAATGAGGTATCATCACAATAGTCGCCATAAAGCTCTTGAGGATACTTTACGCAAAGGGTTAAAAGCAGAACTTTTTCAAGGTTCATTGTTTTCCAATGTCTGAAATAGTTCTGCTTAAAAGGTTTAGCATATTCTGTTCTTTTATGGCAATACGCCAAAAATTTAGAATATCCCTTAGAAGCCCTAAGTAATATTTGCTCCAATACATCTGGCTTAATCGTCACAAAAGTCAAGATGTAAGAAGCAAAATTTTGATCTGCCTTACGATCATTCGTAGAGTAATCTAGGTTTCGGCAATAATCCTTAAGGGAGTTGAAAAAATCAACAAGTAGAGCGGGCTTCTTAAATTGAGTAAAGCTCTCAACAAGCTCATTGGGGCAATTTGTAAAGCGGTTGGTGGTGTCTAATAACACTTTAACCGTATGGTAGATATCAAGTATCTCTTCGCTAAAAAGTTGCTCCTCTTCTTTATTTATGGAGATCTGAAGGTAATATCCTTCATAGTTTTCACCCCAAGTACACGCTAAGCTGTATGGAGTTTTTTTAAAGATGAGTTGCAACCAAAGTTCAATGGCTTTTAACTTTCCAAGTTTTTTATCGCCTTTTCTTTTGGTATGGTAAAATTCTAAGATTTCAAAGGAACATTCTTCTTCCGAAAATCTTTGGGAAATACGATGGGTAGCATAATTTAACTCTAAATCAATCGCATTGGAAAAAAGCTTTAAACGTTCATTTTCATGATCGGAAAAACGTTTTGCTATTTTTAAGATTTGTTCCAATACATCTGCCTTAAACAGCTCATTTTGAGCCGTGTTTTTTCTAGATATGGATGTTGGTTTTGAATAAACATCAGGAACTGATTGATAGGATATTATACCATCAATGCTTTTTTTTCCGGTTGCGATTTGCGTAGTTAAGGTGTCCAAAAGTGTGATATTAGTGTACTCTCAAAATTATCGGTAGCCAAATTTTACCACAACCGTGAAAACCCATATTTTACACAACTCCGTATTTACACGGAGAAAACTACTTTAGCCTCCTTCTCTTTTTAGGGGGTAATAGTTTTATCTTTGTGCTTCTATGTCTAAAGATCATATCAACATTAAAAATAAGAAGGCCCGCTTTCAATACGAGATATTGGATAAAGAGGTGGCTGGAATTATGCTGTTGGGTACCGAAATAAAATCCATTCGGGAAGGAAAGGTGAGTTTAGCGGAAAGCTATTGTTACTTTACTCCCAATCAGGAAATCTTCATAAAAAATATGCACATTGGTGAATACAGCCATGGCAACATCAACAACCACGAGCCTTTAAGAGAGCGTAAACTTTTGATGAAGAAAAAGGAAATTACTAAACTTCAAGAAAAAGTGGAAAAGGGAGGAAACATGACGATTGTGCCTTTACGCCTTTTTGTAAACGATAAGGGTTTTGCCAAGTTAGAAATCGCCTTAGCCACAGGTAAAAAGCTTCACGACAAACGTAATACTATCAAAGACAGGGACATTAAGCGCGATTTGGATAGGCAGTTGAAGTAAATCATCTAAAATAGTTTTGCTAGAATCTTTTGAGAAGCTACTTTTACTATCCAAATCTTAAACTTTGTAAAACCAATGAAATTTGTTAAAACCCCAATTTTACTACTTGCCGTAAGTGTACTATTTTCTTCTTGTGCATCTGTATTCAGTAGGTCTGCCTACCCCATACAAATTGATAGTACACCTCAACAAAAGAATTTTAAAATATTCAACCTAGAAGGTAAAGAAGTACGCTCTGGTGTAACTCCCACTGTAGTCACGCTTAGATCCTCTAGCTCTTATATGAAAAGAGAGGAGTATACCGTAGTATTCAATAGAAACGATGGCAGTGAGGTGAAAATACCGATCACTTTTCATGTTGACGGTTGGTACATAGCTGGAAACTTTGTTATCGGTGGCTTAATAGGGTGGCTGTTAATAGACCCTATAACAGGTGCGATGTATACCATTGATCAAAAAATGATTCATGCGAATTTATCTGCTGGTACTGCAAGTAACTCTACAACGCCAACATTACAACTCATGAGTATAGATGAATACACTGGTGATCCTAGCGACCTTAAACAAATAAAAACTACAGAGTAAACTTCTCTGCACTAAAAATTTAAAAAAGGCCGAATTAGCTTAAGCTAATTCGGCCTTTTTTATATCTCGTAATAATACCTATCCGCTTAATTTTCTCAACCCATTCTCTCCTTAAGGGTTGTGTTTCAGGAACAACAAGATGAAAAATAAAGATTAAAACAGTGAATTTTATTTAACCCTAGCAGACATCAATGTGTTCTTTAACAAGCTCACACGCGTCATAGGTCCTACTCCACCCGGTACAGGAGTAATGTAAGATGCTTTTTTAGATACATTTTCAAAATCTACATCTCCCTTAAGCCTGTAACCTGATTTTTTGGTTTTATCCACTACTCGAGTTGTACCTACATCAATAATTACCACTCCATCTTTTACCATATCAGCCGTGATAAAATCAGGTTTACCTAAAGCAGCAATGATGATATCTGCATCGAGCAAAAGTTCTTTTAGATTGGTGGTTCGGCTATGCGTTAAGGTTACGGTAGCGTTGCCCGGATATGAGTTTCTGCCCATTAAAATACTAGCCGGTAAACCCACAATATGCGATCTTCCTACTACGACACAATGCTTTCCTCCAGTTTCAATATTGTAGCGATCTAATAGATCCATAATCCCCATAGGAGTAGCCGGTAAAAAAGTAGGCAGGTTTAAAGCCATTTTCCCTAAATTCTGTGGATGGAAACCATCTACATCTTTTAGAGGATCAATCGCCATAATTACATTCTGCTCGTTGATGTGTTTTGGAAGCGGCAATTGAACAATAAAACCATCAATATCTTCATCCTCATTCAGCTTAGCCACCTCTTCTAGAAGTTCTTTTTCGGAAATGGTTTCAGAAAGTTTTATCAGCGTAGAACTAAAACCTACTTCCTCACAATCTTTAACCTTAGCGTTTACGTAGGTTATAGAAGCGCCATTATTACCAACTAAAATAGCCGCTAAATGCGGTTTTTTACAGCCACGAGCCATTATCTTTTCCACCTCAGCAGCCATTTCCTGCTTCATCAACATTGAGGTTTCTTTTCCGTCTAAAATCTTCATACTGAGAATTTAATCAATTTTTTGATGTAATAAGTTGGGTAAAGTTTAGCGCATCATACCGCCACGGCCTCCGCCTCCTTTCATCATTCCAGCCAATTTACGAGCTCCACCGCCTTGCATCATCTTCATCATTTTACTCATATCGTTAAATTGCTTCAACAACTGATTTACATCTTGGATGGTTTTGCCACTTCCTGCAGCTATTCTTTTTCTTCTGCTTCCGCTGATGAGTTTAGGATCAGCTCGCTCCTCAGGCGTCATGCTATAGATAATGGCCTCTACACCTTTAAAAGCGTCATCGTCAATATCCACATCCTTCATCATCTTCCCCATTCCTGGGATCATCCCCATCAAATCCTTCACATTTCCCATTTTCTTGATCTGCTTGATCTGACCAAGGAAATCATCGAAATCAAATTTATTGGAAGCAATTTTCTTTTGTACTCTTCTGGCTTCTTCTTCGTCAAACTGCTCTTGTGCGCGTTCCACTAAGGAAACCACATCTCCCATACCCAAGATACGATCGGCCATACGAGAAGGATAGAAAACATCCAGCGCGTCCATCTTCTCTCCCGTACCAATAAACTTAATCGGTTTATTTACTACAGAACGAATGGTTAAGGCTGCACCACCACGGGTATCCCCATCTAACTTGGTAAGAATAACCCCTTCATAATCCAATACATCGTTAAATGCTTTAGCCGTGTTTACAGCATCTTGCCCGGTCATGGAATCCACCACAAATAAGGTTTCATCTGGCTGAATCACCTTGTGAATATTGCGAATCTCGGCCATCATGTCCTCATCAATGGCTAAACGGCCTGCTGTATCCACAATAACCACATTAAAGCCATTGGCTTTGGCGTGTTGTAAAGCGTTTTCGGCAATGGATACCGGATTGGAGTTATCAACCTCCGTATATACCTCTACTCCTATTTGCTCTCCAACTACTTTTAGCTGGTTTATCGCAGCAGGACGGTATACATCACAAGCTACCAATAAAGGTTTTTTGCTTTTTTTTGTCTTTAAGAAACTGGCGAGTTTACCGGAGTGTGTGGTTTTACCTGACCCTTGCAAACCTGCCATTAAAATAACACTCGGTGATGAACTCAAAGAAAGCTCAATGGCATCTCCTCCCATCAAATCAGCCATTTCATCGTGTACGATTTTGGTCATTAATTGACCTGGCTGTAGTGAGGTTAATACCTTTTGTCCTAATGCCTTTTCTTTTACCCTATTGGTAAAGTCTTTGGCTATTTTAAAACTTACATCGGCATCCACCAGAGCTCTTCTAATCTCTTTTACGGTTTCCGCAACATTTACTTCCGAAATTTGTCCATGACCTTTCAGTACATGAAAGGCTTTATCTAACTTATCCTGTAAATTATCAAACATAGGGTATGAATATAGGCGGCAAATTTAACCATTTATAATGTTTTTACTAGGCTCTATGAAGTAAAATGGAAGCATGACTGTAAGTATCTGATTTGATATCTACTAATCAAAAAACCCAGCCTTTTATAAGACTGGGTTCTGCATATTTTATTTTCAAAAAAGGTTTACATCCTTTCGGGCACCTGAATACCCAATAGAGCCATTCCAGACTTTATCACTTTAGCTGCATTCGCTGAAAGTTTTAAACGGAAAGCAACAGCTGCTTTGTTTTCATCTATCAAAACAGGCATCTGTTGATAAAAAGCACTGTATGCTTTCACTAAATCGTATACATAGGAAGCAATCACTGCCGGACTATGGTCCGAAGCGGCTTGTTGTATCATTTGTGGATATTGGGCCACCATTTTTAAAACGGTTCGCTCGCTAGCATCTAATACATCGTAGCTAAAATCACCACTTAAATCCTCTTTACTTCCTCGCTTTAAAAGAGACTTAATACGAGCATGATTGTATTGAATAAACGGCCCTGTATCTCCTTTAAAATCAATGGACTCTGCCGGGTTAAATAACATTCGTTTTCTTGGATCTACCCTTAGGATGAAGTATTTTAAAGCACCCATACCCACCATGTAGTATAGTTCTTGTTTTTCATCCTCCGTCATGCCTTCTGTTTTGCCGAGCTCTTCCGAAATTAAACGGGCCTCTTCCACCATTTTCTCAATCAGGTCATCCGCATCTACAACTGTCCCTTCTCTAGATTTCATTTTACCACTTGGTAAATCTACCATGCCATAGGAGAGGTGAAAAAGGTTTTTAGCCCAGCTGTAACCCAGCTTATCCAATATGATGAATAGTACCTTAAAGTGGTAATCTTGCTCATTACCCACAGTATAAATCATACCGTTAAGTCCTTCCGCTTGATAGTCTTCAAAACGTTGAATGGCCGTGCCTATATCCTGCGTCATATACACACTGGTGCCATCACTCCGCAACAAGATTTTTTGATCCATACCTTCATCGGTCAGGTCAATCCAAACGGAGCCATCTTCTTTTTGGAAAAACACGCCTTTCTCAAGGCCTTCTTCCACCACCTTTTTACCTAAAATATAGGTTTGGCTTTCGTAATAGTATTTGTCAAAATCAACGCCTAAACGTTTGTACGTATGTTCAAAGCCATCGTATACCCAGCCGTTCATTTTGTTCCAAAGCGCTAAGGTTTCCGCATCTCCCTCTTCCCATTTTTTGAGCATAGCTCTGGCTTCCACTAAAATGGGTGCCTTGTCTTCGGCTTCTTTCTTTTCCGCTCCTTCTGCAATGCCTTCTTCAATCTGCTTCTTGTAAACTTTGTCAAACTCAACGTAATACTTACCTACAAGCTTATCTCCTTTTAAACCGGAGGATTGTGGCGTTTCTTCGTTCCCAAATTTTTGCCAGGCCAACATACTCTTACAAATATGAATTCCTCTGTCGTTAATAATTTGAGCTTTGATAACCTTGTTCCCAGCAGCTTTGAGCAGTTCTGAAACAGAGTAACCTAAAAGATTATTACGGATATGCCCTAAATGCAAAGGTTTGTTTGTGTTGGGTGAAGAGTATTCTACCATTTCGCAATGACCAGTGGATGGTGCAAAGCCAAAATTCTCTTCCAAATCAATTTCATCCAGTCTATTAAACCAAAATGCATCTGTTATACTGAGATTTAAGAAACCCTTTACCACATTAAAAGAAGCTACCTCCTCTATATGGTTAATGAGAAACTCTCCAATCTCACTTCCAGTTTGTTCTGGTCCTTTTTTACTATTTCGTAAATAAGGAAAAACTACGAGTGTTAAATCTCCTTCAAACTCTTTTCGAGTCTGTTGCAATTCAACGGAATCTACCGAAATACCATATAGTTCTTTCAATGCTTCAATAGAAGCATTTTCAATTTTCTCTTTCAACTGTATCATTCCTTGTCTGGAATTTTAAGAATGTTTTTTCTCTATCTTTTCAATAACGGGCTTTATGACTCTAAAAGTAGCCTCTGCCATTTTGTTTACCTCATCCAATAATGGGTTCACCTCTGTAGTTTCAAAACAAACCAACCTGGGGTCTTCTATCAAATTAAGGATAAGCTCTTTCGCTTCATCTTCTTTTAAACCATGATCCACAGGAGTACCTGTTCCCCTACTGATGCTCGGATCCATACTATCCACATCAAAAGAAATGTAAATGATGTCGCACTCTTTTAGATGCTCTAGCGCCTTATCAGCGACAGCAGCTACACCCATTTGCCGAACCTGATCAGTAGTAATATTGGGAATACCGTATTTGTCCATGAGATGATCCTCTGGGCCTTCCGTATCCCTAACTACAATGAAGAAAATATCTGATGGGTTTACTCTTTGCGTAGTTCCTTTCAAGTTATTCCAGCTCTCCAATACTTCCTTGCTTGGATCTTTTCCTTCTACTTTGCTCTCTGTGTTATCTTCAGAAATCGCTGTAGCCAAAGGCATTCCATGCACATTACCAGATGGACTGGTATAGGGAGAGTGTAAATCCGCATGCGCATCAATCCAGATTACGCCTAATCTTTTATTTGGGTGGGCCGCTTTAATACCGGCAATAGTACCGCCCGCATTACTATGGTCTCCAGAAAAAACTATAGGGAAAGACCCAGATAGGAGCTCGGCTTTTACCGCTTCTTCAATTTTATTGTACATCCCTACGATACCTTCTATCTGCTTGGCTTCACTTTGAATGCGTTCTTTGTGTAAGTCACCATTAACGGTTTCAACCTCTTCAACATCGTATTTGGTGAAAAAGCTCTTATCGCTTTTAAGACTAGCCAACTGAATAGCTTCGAAGCCTAAGCTGGCCCCACGAGTTCCAGCGCCTAGCTCTGACATTACCTTAACGAATTTCACTTTTTTTCCCATTTGATATTGTTTTAGCTTTGCAAAGCTACTCTTTGCTTGGAGAATATTAAAGCTTCCAAACCAACTAATCTTTTATTAGAGGTTTTCCTGATCCCGCGCAGCTTTTTGTTATAATATTTCATCTTACATTAGTCTTTCTGAAATCCCTATGAGTCAAGAATTGAGCACCATATCTATTGAGGCATTGAAAAAAGGAGAAGAATCAGCTTACAAACAGCTGTTTTTCAATTACTTTGAACCTCTTACCTTTTTTGCGAACAAGTATCTCAACGATATGGAACTATCAAAAGATATGGTTCAAGGGATCTTCTCTCACATCTACGAAAAACGAGAGGAGTTAAAAATTAGCTCTTCCATTAAGTCCTATTTATATCAATCTGTAGCCAACCGGAGCCTCAACCAACTTAAAAGTTCTAAAATCCATGCAGAGCACCATGCGGATATTAAACATCGTTCGGAGGATGGTTATGTAGAAGAACAAATGGAGCTAACGGAGCTGGAAGTGAAAATTGCAAAAACCATTGATCAACTGCCCGATCAGTGCAAGCGCATATTTAAGCTCAGCAGATACGAACACAAAAGCAATCAGGAAATTGCCGATGAATTGGAGATTTCCAAAAGAACAGTTGAAACGCAAATCAGTAAGGCGCTAAAAGTTCTTCGGGCTTCTCTAAAACTTATCATCCTAGAGTTTTTCCTCAACTTTTTTTAAACGGGTAAATCGTGTCATTCTAGTTTACGCTCAGAAATATCTTTAGTTTCAAAAACACCTTGCTCCCCCTCATTTTCTATTAAATATATTGATTAGAAGTTAAATTACTAGTCACTTCCTCCTATTTAAAAGAAAAAATAATTAGCCTCACATCTCCCACTCTAACTGGAAAGTAGACTTAAAAAGTAATAATTTTAAAAAAAATTTAATTCTGGGTACGTGTACCTTTAAAGTTAGTTGTCATAGAGATGTAGGAACAATAATTAATTTGAAACAAAGTGTTAAACGAAGCAGACGTACATATCATCATCATTAAGCATTTAAGTAAAGATGCGTCCCCAGAAGAGGAGCAAATTCTTAAAGCTTGGTTAGATGAAAGCGCTGCTAATAAAGACGAGTTTTATGAAATCCAAAATCTCTGGAGTAGATCCGAAAGCACTGCATCCTATTCTCCTATCCATGTTGAAGAAGAATGGGAAAGATTTAAAAGTGAAAAGTTTCAACAAGAAACCCCGGTAATCCCATTATGGCGAAAAGCCGCCTTTAAATACGCTGCCATTTTCATATTGGCTCTATTTTCAGGAACCCTTTACTTAAATGGTTCTAAAACTTACACTTCTACAAACAGCAAAAGCCTTGTGGTGTTAGCCGATGGAAGTGAAGTTACCTTAAATAGAAACGCTGAACTAAAGGTAAGCCGCATGTATAATTGGTTTAATAGAGAAATGGAGTTAACCGGTGAAGCCTTTTTTGAGGTAGAAAAGAACCCTTCAAAGCCCTTTATCATTCGTTCCAAGAAAACAAACATTCAAGTTTTAGGAACCTCTTTCAACTTCAATTCTATAGCAAGTAATCCTTCGGTACAAGTAAAAACTGGACGAGTAGCTTTTTGGAAAACCAATACACAAGACAGCATTTATCTAACCAAAGGCATGGAGGGGCGTTTAGAGAAAGGGAAATTGATCACCTCTGATATTCAAGACCCCAACTTTGAGTCTTGGAGAACTGGATCTTTCAATTTTGATCAAACCGCACTAGAACTTGCCCTACAACAATTGGAAGGTTTTTATGAGGTAGAATTTAAAATTGAGTCTGATCAGCTCCAAAATTGTTTACTTACTTCTTCTCTTGAAGATGCTTCTTTAGAAGAGGTTCTAGAAGAGCTCCAACTCTTGATGGGCTTTGAAATTTCGAAAAACAACACAACATATATCCTTAAAAACGGAAACTGCATCTGATACCCGTTCAGATGCTCAAAAGCAAAAATCCAAACAACTAAATCCCATTAAATCAAATCAGAAAAATGAAAATGAAAAACTTCATTATAGGCTTCTTTTGTCTTATTTTCAGCCTTACACTTTTCGCTCAAAACCATACCATAAATGGCTACATACGAGACGCAGCCTCTGGAGAAACCCTAATTGGTGTTAATGTTTACATCCCCGGAACAACCTATGGAACAACCACCAACAACTTTGGTTTTTACACCCTAAGTGTTCCCTTAGAAGAAGCTCAAGTCATTATCAGCTATATCGGGTTTGAAACACAAACCAAAACCCTTGTTTTAAATAAGGATATTGAACTTGATATCGATCTTCATATCTCCGCCACAAGCTTAGATGAAGTAGAAGTAACGGCTACTGAAATCCAAGCAGAGTCCCCTCAAATGAGTAGCATTAACCTTAGCATCAAGGATATTAAAAGTGTTCCCGCTTTTATGGGTGAGGTAGACATTATTAAAACCATCCAGCTCTTACCAGGCGTACAGTCTGGTGGTGAAGGAACTACTGGTTTTTACGTTCGTGGAGGAAGTCCAGACCAAAACTTGATTTTATTGGATGGAGTGCCCGTTTACAACGCCTCTCACCTATTTGGTTTCTTTTCTGTGTTTAATGCTGATGCGATTAAAAATGTGCAACTCACTAAAGGGGTTTTTCCTGCTCGCTATGGCGGCAGATTAAGCTCAGTACTAGACATCAGTATGAAAGAAGGGAATATGAAGGAGTTTCACGGGGAAGGATCTGTTGGAGCTATATCCAGTAAGTTAACTTTAGAAGGTCCTATTTGGAAGGATAAAACCTCTTTTATAGTTTCAGGAAGAAGAACCTATGCCGATATTTTAGCACAGCCTTTTCTACCTTCAGAGACTAAGGCAGGTTATTACTTTGGAGATTTGAATGCGAAAGTGAACCATATTTTCTCCCGAAAAGATCGTTTATATGTAAGTTATTATGGAGGTATAGATCGCTTTTACAATAGAGATACCTATCCTGACGGATATGAGGAGGGGAAACTTCAATGGGGAAACCATACAGGAGCCTTACGTTGGAATCATCTTTTCAATGAGAAACTATTCAGTAACCTAACTACCACTTTTAGCGAGTATGAGTTTAGTATTGGAGGAGAGAGTAAGTACGACAATGAGCCCTTTGAAAAGCAGGAGTATTTCAGTCGTATTAGAGACTATGGCGCTCGTTTAGATTTTGAATATGCACCAAACCCTGCTCATCAAGTAAAATTTGGCGCCTCTTATACCTATCATATTTTTAAGCCAGGTGTATTTCAGTTTGAGGGAGATGATGACGATGGTGTTTCGGTAGATTCTGTTTTAAACTTGAGCAATACAATCTACTCGAATGACGCCTATGCATACATCGAAGATGATTGGACTATAAACGACCGTTGGAGAGTAAATGCCGGCCTTCACTTTTCGTACTATGCGCTTAAAAATCAGTCCTATAATTCGCTACAACCCAGAGTTTCTGCCCGTTACTTATTAACAGATGAATGGTCGTTAAAAGCCTCTTTTGCTTCTATGACACAGTACATTCACCTACTTTCCAATAGCGGCATTGGATTGCCTACGGATTTATGGGTAAGCTCTACAGACGAAGTTCCTCCTTCCAATTCACATCAAATTGCTTTAGGTACAACAAGAAACCTAAAAGGCAATACCTGGGAGTTATCTACCGAGGTATACTATAAAACGATGGATAACTTAATCGAATATCGGGAAGGAGCATCCTTCATTTCGGGTTCCGACTGGCAAAACAATGTAGCCAAACAAGGTCGTGGAGAAGCATATGGAGCCGAGTTTTTAGTCCGCAAAAACAAGGGTAAAACCACCGGTTGGGTTGGTTATACACTCGCTTGGACCAACCGAACTTTTGACGACTTAAATGAGGGTCAAACCTTTCCTTATAAATATGATCGAAGACACGATTTAAGCGTAGTAG
>CAZAJG010000070.1:0-3961 GCA_964485405.1 uncultured Owenweeksia sp.
GTAGAAGAAGGATCAAGTAAGAAGAATTTTATATTTTTAAAGAGGAGGAGAACCATATTTTTTTGCTTTCCTGCCTGACTTTTTTCTTTTTCTCTGTTGCTTTACTTTAAGAATCTAGGAGAGTAGGAATTGGGCGATCTGTAGAAGAAGAAGGAGAGTTTTCTTTTCTCTGTCTTTTACGAGAAAATCCGTCGTTGCAATAAAACCGTCTGTCGTTCCCAATGAAAAAGAGCTTGGCTTAAAACAGCAGCAGCAAGGAGCAGCTACTGGATGGAAGTTGAGTGAGCTGGTGGGATCAGCCAGCTGGTCGGTAGCTAGCTTGCTCGCTCGGTCTGCAGATGATCTTAAGCATGATGTATGATACTACAGTAGAAGAATAAAGCACTTGTTATACATATGAGTCAAGGCCAGAGAGACAGAGTGAGATGGAGGAATTTTACAACTTTTTTCAACTCTTTAAACCCATTCCATATGTATTGTTCTCCAGGAATACGGTTAAAAGGATTCGTAGGAAGCTTACGAAGGGTAACTTGGGCAAAACTAATCCACCATATTCCAACAATCAGGAAACTAAAACGGGTAGCAGATCCTTTGTCAGCAAAACCAAATGTGTCAAACATTTCGATCATTACTAAAAGAACTATGAGGAGCATAGATGAACCGATATAACCTAAAGAAAACCCCTTGGCACTCAATTTATCTTGCTTTTCTGGAGGCGCAATTTCTGGTAAAAATGCATTGTAGAAAACAATACTTCCCCAAAATCCGATACTTGCTAAAATGCTCATACCCAAACCGAAGTATACATTGGATCCATCAAAGAAGAATAGAGACATACAGGCCAAAGAGCCAATCAAGCAAAAAATGGATAAAAAGCGTCTTTTCTTTCCTGTATAATCTGCAATTCCTGATAAAAATGGCGATATAATGGCAACAATTATAAAGGAAAAAGAAAGCGAATAACTATACAAAGATGTACTGGGAACGGCAAAACCAAGAAAATCTATATCCATTGGAGTTTTATCCAGGTTTTCTGTAACAGTTGAAAAATAGATGGGGAAAATGGCGGTACTTATTACTAAAGAGTAAACGGAATTTGCCCAGTCGTAAAAAGCCCAGGCATTTTGAACCTTTTTGTCATTCATAGAGAGCCAATATACTACAAATTGAAAGCGTATTTGTAAAACAGATCCTATGGGTCTGTTATCTTTGTCCGCTATGAAATTAGATCCTAAGATGATAGAAAAAGCAAAGACGCTTTTTCAGTCCTCCAAAAAAATTATAATTACCAATCATCTAAATCCAGATGGTGATGCTATGGGAAGTGCGCTAGGTTTAGCGGGAGTGCTTCGGAAAATGAACTTTGAGGTTGAGGTGATCGTACCAAACGTATATCCAAATTTTCTATTCTGGATGCATGGGAATGATGAGGTGACTGTTTTTGAGGAACAAGAAGTAGAGTCGAACTTAAAGATCAATGAAGCGGATTTAATTATACACTTGGATTATAATGCTTTAAAGAGGAGCGGTTCAATGGAAGAATCCTTGACCCAAGCTAAAGCAAAACGAGTCTTAATTGATCACCACCAACAACCAGAGAGTTTTCCTGATGTTTTGTATTCAGATACCAGCATGTCATCTACTTGTGAGATGGTATTCCATTTTATTGAAAACATGAATTGGCTAGCTCATTTAACGAAAAATGAAGCCGAGTGCTTATATACAGGTTTGGTAACCGATACTGGAGGGTTTAGATATAGCAGTACAAGCCCAGAAACGCATAGGGTTGCGGGAGAGTTATTACACTTGGGTGTGGAACCGCAAATTGTGGCCTCTCAAATTTTTGATACCAATACAAAAACGCGCTTAGCTTTACTAAGTCGTTGTTTAGAGAGAATGGAGGTTTTGGAAGAATATAAAACCGCTATTTTAAGCTTGCGCAAAGAAGATCTTGAAGAGTTTGATTTTAAGAAGGGCGATAGCGAAGGTTTTGTAAATTATGGTCTCTCTTTAATAGGTATAAACCAAAGCATCTTTTTATCTGAAAAAGATGGAAAAACTAAAATGTCTTTTCGATCAAAAGGTAAGTTTGACGTGAATCAATTGGCAAGAGAACATTTTAATGGAGGCGGGCATATTAATGCTGCAGGCGGAATATCCGCTCAACCTGCAGAAGATACTATTGCTCAAATTAAAAAGATATTACCGTTATATAAAGATGAACTTAATTCTTAAATTTTTGAAGTATTCATTTATTCTATTTCTTCCTTTTTACTTGCTTTTGAGTTGTCAATGCTCAGCTCAAGAGAAGCCGAAAAGCGAAAAACAAATTCGATCTCAAAACCAGAGAATTGAGGCTCAGCGAGAGTTTCTAAGAAAGGAGAGAGAATCAATCAAAGCCTATATTAAAGATAGAGGGTTAGATATGGAGAGAACGGGAACCGGCATGTACTATACTTTCTTAGAAGACAGTGCATCGGATGAAATGATAAAGACAGGTGATGAAGTTGCTTTTACTTATGATATTTATTTACTAAATGGAACCAAAATATACAGCTCTGAAAAAAAAGGGGTAAGGAAACTGGTTGTAGATAAGCAAGATGCAGAAATTGGTGTGCATGAAAGTCTAAAATTGATGAGTGTTGGTGATAAGGGGCTATTTATTTTACCTTCGCACCTCGCTTTTGGAGTGGCAGGAGATCAGATTAAAGTTCCGCCCAAAACTTCTTTAGCTTATGAGATTAGAGTATTAGAAATTAACAAACCCCAAAAACAATAGAATGAAAAGCATATTTAAGCTTACAGCCCTACTTGTCGTAGGCTTCTTGAGTAGTTGCAATTCACAGAACTCTGTGGTAGTAAATGGCGAAAACATGAACTTGAATGATGGTATTTATGCCAATATTCAAACCGATAAAGGAGATATCCTTTTGAAGCTTCATCATGATAAAGTACCGATGACGGTTGCAAACTTTGTTGCATTGGCAGAAGGAAGCATGAAGAATACGGCTAAAGAAGAAGGTGTACCTTTTTATGATGGCATTAAATTTCATAGAGTAATTGCTGATTTTATGATTCAAACCGGAGATCCTTTAGGGACAGGAATGGGTGATCCTGGTTACAAATTTCCAGATGAGTTTGACCCATCCTTAAAACACGATAGTGCAGGAGTAGTTTCCATGGCAAATAGTGGTCCAGGAACAAATGGAAGTCAGTTTTTCATCACACATAAGGAGACGTCTTGGTTGAATAACAAACATAGTATTTTCGGAAAAGTAGTTGCTGGCCAAAAAGTAGTAGACGCTATTGCTCAGGATGATGTAATGAACAAGGTGTCTATTATACGAGTAGGAAAAGAGGCTAAAGCTTTTGATGCTGTAAAAGTGTTTGAAGAGCAAAAAGGAGTAGCTCAGAAAAAAGCGGACGAAAGAAAAAGAATTGAAGAAGAAAAGAGAGCTGAGGAAGCAAAGAAAATGGCTGAGCAAGCCAAAGAATTCACTGAAGGCGCAGAGTCTACTGCTTCAGGTCTTTTTTATAAAGTGATTAGCAAAGGAAATGGTGCAAAACCTGAAAACGGTGAAACAGTTAAGGTACACTATGCTGGTTACTTAACAGATGGTACTTTATTTGACAGTAGCATCAAAGAAATTGCTCAAAAGAACAATAAATACAATCCCCAAAGAGAACCTTACGCTCCATTTGAATTGACTTACGGTCCATCGGCACGTGTTATTCCAGGGTGGAAAGAAGGTATTGCTATGATGAGTGTAGGTGATAAATATCAATTGATTATTCCACCAAATTTAGGTTATGGTGCTCAAGGTGCTGGTGGTGTGATACCTCCAAATGCTTGGTTGATTTTTGATGTTGAATTAGTAGGAATTAAATAAGAGGATGGAAGAAGGAATTTATGCCAAAATTCACACCACCAAAGGTGAGATATTAGGCAAGCTGGAGTACG
>CAZAJG010000070.1:4050-13626 GCA_964485405.1 uncultured Owenweeksia sp.
CCGATGACTGTAGCTAACTTTGTGGGATTGGCAGAAGGAACGCTGGAAAACAAAGCGAAGCCAGAAGGTGAACCATATTATGATGGCTTGAAGTTTCATAGAGTAATTGCTGATTTTATGATTCAAGGAGGTGATCCTCAAGGAACCGGTGTTGGTGGCCCAGGTTATCAATTCCCAGATGAATTTCATGAAGATTTAAGCCACGATGAGCCAGGAATGTTTTCTATGGCAAATGCAGGCCCGGGTACCAATGGAAGTCAGTTTTTTATTACACATATTCCTACAAACTGGCTAGATAACAAGCATACGGTGTTTGGAAAAGTTATAGAAGGCCAAGAAGTGGTGAATAAAGTAGAGCAAGACGACAAAATGGATAAAGTAGAAATTATCCGTGTTGGAGCGGATGCTGAAGCTTTTGAAGCCGCTACCGTTTTTAAATCGGGGATGAAAAAACTTCAGGATGCAGAAGCGGCTGAAGCCAAAAAGGGAGAGGCAGAGCTTGAAAATATGCTTTCTGGTTTTGAATCTACTGAAAGTGGTTTAAGATATAACGTAACGAAGGAAGGTGAAGGAAAGAAAGCGACTAAAGGAGCTAATGTTTCCGTTCACTATAAAGGTTCTTTGGTTAGCGGAGAGGTTTTTGACGATTCTTATCGTAGAAATCAACCTATTAGTTTTCCCGTTGGTATCGGACAGGTAATACCGGGATGGGATGAAGGAATTTGTCTTCTTAAGGAAGGAGACGAAGCTACCTTAATTATTCCTCCTCAATTGGGCTATGGATCTGCAGGCGCGGGTGGTGTAATACCTCCAAATGCCTGGTTAATTTTTGAGGTTAAATTGGTCTCTGTATCCTAGAAACAATTGTATGTAAAACAAAAAAGGCTTCCAACTAGGAAGCCTTTTTTGTTTTCGGTTATTCCCTTTTAAAGCAATGAGACTTTATTCATTAAATCCGCTTTGTAGCCTTTACCTATAGGAATCATAATTCCTTTGAGGTTGGCATGATTGGCGGTAATAATATCGATGTATTTAAAGTTTACCGTGTAACTCCTGTGGGTTCTAATAAAGCGATCACTGTCCAGTCTTTCTTCCATACTTTTTAAAGTCTGTGGGACTAAAAACTTACTTTTTTCAGTATAAATCATCGTGTAATTATCCACGGCTTGCGCATAAAGAATATCATCAAGCTTTATCTTGTGCAAGGCTTTTTGGTTTTTCAAGAAGAAGGACTCATTATCCTCTCTCTCCTCAATACTGGCGAGATTTTTACTTTCAGACTTAAAACGATGAATAGCAATTTCCACATTTGAGGTGAGTTCTCTTTCATCAAAGGGCTTTACAATAAATCCATAGGGATTCAAATCTTTTACTTTATCTACGGTTTCCTTATCTGTGTAAGAGGTTAGGAAGATAAAAGGAAGGTTGAAATCATCTTTAATTATTCGCCCGAGCATTAAACCGTCAATAGGTCCATCTATTTTAATATCTAAAAGGACCAGACTAGGGCTTGAAGATTTTAAAATAGATATAGCATCATTAGCATTATGGGCTATTCCAGATACTCCATAACCCGCTTCTTGTAGCGTTTCTGAAATATCTTCAGCTATAAGGGGTTCGTCCTCCACAATGAGGATCTCATCAAGTTGCTCAATCATCTGTTACTATAGTTCACCTGTTGAAATGGTGATGCGAATTAAATTACTGTTTTCCTCCTTAAAACGTGAAGTTAATCAATTTGAAGACTGAACAAAGGGTAATTTCTGAAAATCAGAATTGAGGCAAGAATAAAAAGCATTGAGCAGAGGTTTAGACTATTTTTTTGGAAGGGATAATGATTTGAATAACAGCACCATTCTCATTTTTTATGAGGAGCTTGCCATGTAGTTTGGTAACTAAAGATTTCACAATTTTAAAACCAAGGCTTCTGGTAGCTTCCGGGTCAAAATCTTCAGGAAAGCCGACACCATTGTCAGAAACAGAGAGCTTATACTCCTTCTCTAGCTTTATAAGCTCAACAGTTACTTCGCTAGCCTTACCGTTATTCGAGTATTTAACGCTATTGGTAATCAATTCATTTACAATAAGCCCAATGGAAATAGATTGATCGGTTTCTACTTCAATGGGTTCAACCTTGCATATGATTTTATGCGCTGTTTCGCTTGAAGTAAGGCTAAGCTTGATGTTATCAATCAATTGCTGAATAAAATCATTCAAGCGTATCGACTTAAAGGTTTCTGAGCCTTGCAATTTTTGATGCAACAAGGCAATGGTCTTTACTCGGTTAAAAGCTTCAACTAAGGATGCTTTAGCCTCTTCGGATTGAACGTTTTTACTTTGCATTTTCAAGAGACTACTCACCACTTGTAAGTTGTTCTTTATGCGGTGATGACTTTCTCGAATGAGGTTTTCAATCTCACGGTAAGATTCTTGAATAATTTGATTTTGCTCAGCTAATTTTTTTGATTTTTTGCGGTTGCTGTTGTAGAATAGGAATATGATTACAACAATTAAACCCATTAAGACAGAAACAGCCGATAACAGAATATTTCTCGCCTTAGTGACTTGAGCTTCTCCTTCTAACTCAAGTATTTTGTTCTCCTTCTTAGCTGTTTCGTACTTGGTTTCCATTTCAATAATACGCCCGCGTACCTCTGAACTCTCAATACTATCCAATAAACTTTCGTATCTCTTGTAATAATAGAATGCGCTATCCATATTTCCGATAGTTTCGAAATAAGTAGAATAATGTTGCAAGCAAGTGGCAATTTCATTTTGAAGCCCGATATGATTTGCCAAGCGGAAAGACTTTTCTAGTTGTTCTTTGGAAATTGAATAATTTCCAATGCTCAGATTGTACTCATATAGAGTGCGAGCTACATGCATATCATCGTAACGAGTTTTACCGATTTTGATAGACGCTGCATATTGATAAAGCTCAAAGTACTTTTTAGCTGAATCTAATTCGTTGAGATTTAAATAGCTTTTGCCAATGTTTGCGTATGAGTACCATCTCAGATTATTGGTTGTATCCGTTGGGAAATAAGTAATTACCTTTTGGAAATAGTCTATTGATAAATCATATTCAAGGAGTTCAAAATGAATATTTGCGATTCCGAACAAAGCATAAGGTATATCTTCCGGCCTATTGAATTGCCTTGCAAGTTGAAGGCTTTTTTCAATTGCTTCGAGGGCCTTCGAGGTGTTTTGAAAGGTTTTATAACAATCGGATAGGTTGTGATAAGCATTGATAAGATTAGAAGGTAACGTGTCCAAAGCATCTAGTAACTCAATACCTGCGAGATGATAATAAATAGCCGAATCATAGTTCCCTTTAAGCTCAAAATAGATACCCATATGTGAGTAAACAGCCGCCTTATTTTCAAGCAAATCAAAATTCTCAGCAATTACAAGAGCTCGTTTGTTATAAGCTTGAGCAGTATCTAAGTTTAAATAAATATTATTCCAACTCGAGTCTAAATAAGTTGTGACTAGGCTAGTTGCTTCTTTTTTTGATAGTTGCAGGTTGTTTTGCGCTATTAATGGATAGGCAAATAGGCATATTAGAAAAATACCTAACAGTGCTTTGTGATAAAATGTATGACTATAAATTCTTGTCAATGTGGTGTTAAGCTGTAGTTTTACTAAAAAAATGATGCTGTTTACTAAAAATGTAAAGAATTGCATCTCTTAGAGTTTTCAATTTTCATCAAATTGCTGAGATAAACAAATCCTATATGAGCAACTTTAACTTTAAAATTCATTCCCTGCACTTTTCTTGTAAATCTGAGTTTAATCTCAAGATTGAAATAAGTGGCAGTAATTTTCCAAAACCTGATAATCCGGATGGTGTTTTAGAAGGTAATAATATCACTTTTGATTTGAAATCAACAAATGGAAAGGTCACCAATAAGTTTTGTTTTGAATTTACGGACTCGTCTATAAATGAAACGTATAATTTCAACTTTATCAATTACCCCGATGGTCAAGATGATGGTATGCATGGAGCTGTTAGCACAACCATTGAGGACTCGAATGGCCTTTTTGATTTGGAGCATTGTTCATTTGAAGAGTTACCCAACGGTGAGGTAGAGATAGATTTACAGCGAGTTTCTCCTATGATTAAGAAGGGCGGATCTCTCCAGGTTAAGAAGAAACCTACAGCAACTAAAATGTATAAATGCATTGGTATTTCGCTTAATCCTAACAATACTGCTTTGGTAATGACCTTTTTAGAAGCTGAAGAAGATAAGCTTTATGGGGAAATAACGGACATTCCAGACTCTTGTTTTGTAGAGGGGTTAGGTTTAGCCACCAGTGTTGTGGATGGTAATCCTGAACCTAGGGAAATAGGAGCGGTTTGTATGGCAGACTAATAAAAAATAATGGTGGAGGCTTTGGGCTTAGATTCCAAAGCCTTCGCCTTCTGAACCTCCTTTTCCGCGAGATCGCTTTTTCTTTTGATTTAATCTATAGCTAAAGCTTAATGAGATTTGTCGGATTCTCCATTGAAACTCAGATTCACTTGTAAAGTTGTCTCCAGAAACTATGCTACGTCTTTTTCGAGTGTTAAAAAGGTCTGTTACGTTGAAAGTGATGGTTCCATTTTTATTTAAAACATC
Organism: uncultured Owenweeksia sp.; assembly: GCA_964485405.1. GTDB lineage: Bacteria > Bacteroidota > Bacteroidia > Flavobacteriales > Schleiferiaceae > CAKZNE01. Next base: position 8,673 of record CAZAJG010000070.1, read on the forward strand.
TTTACTCCAGCCCACATCCATAGAGTAAATGCCCAGACTTCTTCCTTGACCCGTAGTTCTTGGTGCTCTAAAATTAAAACTTAACTGCAAGTCACTTTTCCAAAAACTGAATCTGCTACTTGCTCTACCTTGTGCACTGAAGTTTCTACTCCCGTAATCAATACCTTCATAAGAGCCTACGTTAACAGCTTGATAAATATTAGTATTGGCGTTAACCCTCCACCAATCGTTCAGTTTATGATCGTAGGTGAGTTCAATACCGTAGGCATCTTGCACAGCTAGGTTTACCGGGAAAAGTTCTGTAAATCCTGTCTCATCTACCGTTCGTATACGTTCGGTAACACCTGTTCTATGACGATAATAAAATCCTCCATACAATGTGGCTCCGCTGAAATATCTTAGATATCCAATTTCATAAGAGTCTGTAAATTCTGGGTTTAAGTCCGGGTTACCGGAGTAAAAATTTCGATTATCGCTAAAGCTGAAAAATGGCAGGAGCGAGCGAAAATCAGGGCTGCTGATTCTTCGGGAATAACTCTTTTGAAGATCTCCCAAAGCGCTTATTTTCCAAGTGAGAAAAGCACTAGGAAACAAATTAAAGTAATCTCTAGGATTTACAATATCCTCTTTTACTTGCTCGGTAACAATACCTGTGTATTCCGCTCTTAAACCAATTTGATAGGTAATATCTTCAAAAGCATCGTTGTAAATGGCATATAAGGCAGCTATGTTTTCCTCGTAGTTAAAATTATTAGTAAAAGAATCTAAGGGCTCATACAATCCGTTGGGCTGAAGTTGAGCCACCTCGTAATCGTTGATGATGTTTCTAAGATTCATTCTAGCTCCAGTTTCGAAGCTCTTTTTATCGCCTAAAGGTCTTGTGTAATCCGTTTGAAAAAGTATGTTTTGCTCATCCTCTTGATTTGAAACGGTTTGAAAAACTTCATCTCCCAAATCAATGGTGTATTGAGTGATATTAGAGCTTTCTCTATCGTCCGTATCCTGAAACCGAAAATCCATTGTCCATTTATGATCTTTACCGGTAAGCGATTTCTCATAGTGTAAATCACCCTCAATTGTAGTCCGGTTTTCAGATTCAATATCTTCTCGAATTTGAGTGCTGGTTAAAAAACCATTTTGATCTAAATCGTCATAGGTTAAGGTAACTTCATTGTCTCCAAAAGAAGGAACAAATAAAAAGGAGCCCGTTAGCGTTTGGTTGGCGGTAAGACTATAATCTGCCCCTAAACGAATCGTACCGCTGCTTCGAGCACGAATTTGTTCCCTAGTACTATTAAAGGCATAAGAGGTATCATTTAAGCTAAAGGTTTGTTCTGTTGAACCTCCACCTGGGCTGCTTCTATAATTGAACCCTAGGTTGGTGAAAAAGTTAAGTTTCCCCTTTCGGTAATTTATTCCAGCGGAAGCACCATATAAATCTGGATATCCAAGGTTGGTTTCAAAACTACCATTAAGACCTTTTTGCTTTTCTTTTCGAAGAACAATGTTGATTATTCCGGCCTCTCCTTGAGCTTCATAACGGGCAGATGGGTTGGTGATTACCTCTATCCGTTCTATCATAGCGGCTTGAATGGTTCTCAATGCATTAGCCGGATCTGTCCCTACAAGGCCAGAAGGTTTTCCATCTATTAAAATCCGAACATTTTGACTTCCTCTCAAACTTACATTTCCTTCAATATCTACATCTACAGAAGGAATGTTTAGTAATATTTCGGAGGCATTAGAGCCTGCTGTGTTTAGGTCTTTAGCCACATTATACACTCGTTTATCCTGCTTAAACTCGGTAAGATTAGCGTCAGCCTGTATGGTTACTTCTTCTAGAGCCGTATTGTCAGCTTTTAAAACAATCGGATCAACGGTTATGGGGGATTGAGTAATGGTGATTTGCTCCGTATATGTGAGAAAAGAAATATAACTTACTTGAAGAGTGTAGCTTCCTTGATCTGCTTGAAGTTCAAATACCCCATCTATATTGGTGGTAGTTCCAGCTATAACCTGCTCTTTCGCTAATAATGCTACCGCAGCACCAGGGAGGGGTTGCTGATTTTCATCCAAAATCAACCCCTTTATTTGGGCTTGTGACAGAAAGTAGCTTGAAACAAATAATAAGACAAATAGAAACCTCATAGGCGCGCGCAAATGTAGGATAAGATCATGCCTTTTAAGAAAGGTTTAATTAGATAAAAAAAATCTACTATATTTTTTTATTTATCGGAAATGGATTTTGATCTATCGGTTTGGTTGTGTGCAAAAAGTAAAATTCAATTAGCCGTTTAAGTCGATTGGGAACTTTTTAATTCTCATTCAGATACTTTTTCGCGAAACCGAATGGAAGGGATTTCATGTTATAGGCAGAGGCAAGAAAAATGATGAAATCCGCAGAATCACATGCTTCATGAGCAGACAGCTCTTTGGTGGGAACCCTTGTTTCGTCAAAACCAATTTGAGTTTTGCTGTAATACCAGAATTTTGAGCGACTATCAAATAGATTCTGAGTCATTTGAGGGTAGGAAAAATAGTTAAAGAAAAAGCTGTCGCCAATAATCAGCACATTTAGTTTTTTTCTATTTGTATCTACAGCCTCGTAAGTTGCTTGGGCTAGTGGTTGAGTTTTTGGCGGAAATATGAGATCCATATAATTCGCTAAATCAGACTCATAAGTTTTATGGTCATTTGACAATGACCATGATTTAACACCTTGCTCTGGCATTTGTCGTTGGCTTTTTTCTCCAAGCTTGTCTAAAATATGGGTATTAGCAACGTGTATTCCATAACCTGTCCAATGAACTCCAGTATTGGATAGAAGAGGGTAGGGGTAGCTATCCCAATTTTCTCTAAACATTTTGTTGAAATCCAGATAATCCACATTGTAGTTGTCGAGAAAACTCAAGGTGTATTGGTAGGCGTTACTATCATTTTGGATACTTGTATAGTCATCTGGAAGATACTCTCTCAGAACATCTGCTTTATTTGGAGCAATTACAACCAAAGTGGTTTTTCCTTTTGATTCTAATGTGTCTATGACTTTGGAGAGGTTATGAATTCTTTCATGAATGCTATCCACTGGAAATTTCGGTGGGCCAACGAAGGTTTTGTGGTAAAAGTAATCCAGTAATTGCCCTTCTTTACCAATTAAAGTAGTGTTGGTCGATTTTCCGTAAATGGAGTATACCCATTGATTCCTTATTCTTACAAAATCGGGTCTGTAGCCAATTTGGTATTCGTAATACGGAATGAAAGATTGTTGAAAAGAGGCAGAAAACCAGTTGTCCAGATTAAGAGAATCTTTTTCTGGAACGGTAAAAACTCCTGCAAGAGGTTTAATATTTGGAAACCCAGTAAATTGCTTGACGAGTGGCAGAAACAAAAAGATTAAGCAGCAGGATAAAACGATATTTTGATAACGTTTTATCATCTTGCCTCCAATTGGTTTAAGTTGTTTTTTCTAACCTCATTCAAATACTTTTCAGGAAAACCAAAAGGGAAAGTATCCATATTATAAGCGGTAGCCATAAAAATGATAAAGTCCATTTCTTCTGTAGTTTGATGAGCGGAGAGCTCGCTTACAGGGGTTCCATTAAACGACATATCAATTTGAGTTTTATTGTATCGCCAAAATTTCGAGTCTATATCGTAACTACGCCAGAGCAGTTCGGGAAATGAATAATAATTATGAAAAAAACTATCTCCAATTATAAGTGCTTTAATTCGTGGGCGTAGAGTGTCTCGTAGAGCATACTCCGCTTTGGCTAAAGGCTCTGTTTCTATAGGGAATAGTAAACTCATCAAGTTGGCTAAATCAGATTCGCAAGTTGCGTGCTGGTTGGTAAGCTGCCAAGATTTTACCATAGGGCCAGCAAGATCAATGTTGCTCTTGGCTTTTAGCCAAGAGCGTATTTCTTCTTGAGCAACATGATTGCCATAACCGCTCCAGTGCACACCTGTATTTGAAATGAGGGGGTAAGGAGCTGAATCTCTGTTTTCACGAAAGGATTTGTTAAAATCAAGGTAATCGACCTTGTATTTATTTAAGTAGCGAAGAACATACTGATAAGCTGTGCTATCTTTGGGTAGAGAGGTGTACTCGTCAGGGATGTATTCTCTAAAAACATCTACTTTGTTGGGGCCAATAACAGTTAAAACCGTTTTACCTCTTGCTTTCAATGAATCAATGGCTTGGGCCATACTCTTGATGCGGTGATGAATGCTGTCCTTGGGTTCCAAAGGTGGGCCCATGAAGGCTTGATGATATGATTTTTCTAGAAGTTGTCCGTTTTTACCAATAATAACTGTGCTGGTAGATTCTTTATATAAGCTATAAACCAGTTGGTTTTTCAATCGAATAAAAAATGGACGTAAGCCGATCCTATCTTCGTAATACGGCACAAAACCTTCTTGAAGATTACCTTCAAACCAACTTCCAATGCTGAGGTTCGGCTTTTCTGGTTTTACATATACCCCATGTATAGCTTTTATATTAAAAGCTCCCGTAAGTTGCTGAAAAAGTGGGATGCTCAGTCCTAAAAGGGCCGAATAGAAAATGATATGTTGAAACAACCGAATCATAATCTAAAACCTGAAATAGATAAAAGGATTAAAGTTGGTAGTTGTAATTATGCTGATGCTAATAGCGATAAGAATTAGACTTAGAATAGGATATAGGGTGCTGAGGGTATAGTTTAATTTTCTGTTTAACATATGCTTTTGCCATTTTTCTACTTTAGGAATGGCACCGTAAAAGGCAAATAAAGATGCAAAGAGGATGGCCAGCATAGCCTTGTCTTTCCAAATAGAAGGTTGTATCTGAAATTCAAACATTTTCTGAACGAAATACCAAGCTTGTTCAAAGCTATCCGCTCTAAAGAAAATCCATCCAATCATACACAGCAAAGAGTGTTACCGAGTTTTGGAGAAGATGGCATATTACATTAAG
>CAZAJG010000071.1:0-13623 GCA_964485405.1 uncultured Owenweeksia sp.
GATTAAGCCTTTTGTTTACTGAAATAACCTCGTTTAAGTTATGTATAGTTTCATCTAATTTACCTGTACTTGTTCGAAGCATACCAAAGAGAATACTTTGTTCGGATTCGTTTTTGCTCTTACCAATAAAGTTTACCAGCGAAGTAATATTTGCGCTATGGGAACGAATATCGTGAGAAACTATATGCGCAAAATTTTGAAGCCTTGCATTCTGATCATTTGTAACTTTTAGCAACTCCTCCAATTCTTTCTGCTTTTTAACTTTTTCTGTTATATCTACAGAAACACCTAAAACTGCAGGAACCATACTGTCTGAAGAGGTAAAAGGAATTTTAGTTGTTGATAGTATACTTTTCTCTCCCTTGCTGTTTGTTATGGTTTCTTCAATATTGGATCGGGGTTTACCAGAGTTAATCACTTCCAAATCTTTTTGACGAAACTGCTCTACCTCTTCCTTATTTTCGTTAAAATCCGCATCCGTTTTTCCAATTAAACCTTTAATAGTTGAGTTGTAAACTTTTGAAAGAGCTTTATTTACGAGTAAAAACTTACCATTTACATCCTTAGCAAAAATAAAGTGAGGCACTAAATTTATGATTTGTCTTAATCGCTCTTCACTTTTACGCAATGCTTCTTCAGATTCTTTGCGCATGGTAATATCTCGCCATTGTACCAGCAAAACTGGTTCTTCATTCATTGTGGTAGAAACCATATTTACCTCTACCGAGAGAGACATATTTTGAGCAGATTGAAGCCACCATTCAAAACGATTACTTCCATTGCTATACCCAATCTTATTCATCACTTGCCTTTTTTGTGATGAAAGCAAACCATCGGGCTGAAACTTTGGCGAAAAATCTTCGAACTGTTTGCCTATCATTTCTTTTTTGTTTGAAAGGCCTAACAATTTCAAAGTGGCCTTATTACAATCTATAAAGCCGTTAGTTAAACTCAATAACAAAATAGGATCTAAAGCATCTTCAAAAAGAGATCTAAATTTATCCTCACTCTTTTTCAGGTTATCTAATAATCTGTTGTTTTCTTTTTGAGACTCAATTTGCTCGGTAATATCTTTACAAGCACCAATAATGGTAAATACTCTACCCGCTTTATTTCTTAACAAGGTAGAGTAACTATTGAGGTGCTTTGTCTTTCCTTTATGACTAATAATTCTAAACTGTACACGCCATAAGTTCTTTGTATTTGTATGGTGAATGGCTTTTGAAAAGCTTTGAATAACATGCTCCCTATCATCGGGATGAAGAACAGAGTGAAAATGTTTGATGCGATTAATGTTAGATCCTTCCTTAAGGTCCAGTATTCGGTTTAACTCGGGTTCCCAGTAGAGTTCCTTCTTCTCTAAATCCCATTCAAAGCCACCTAAATGCGATAGGTTTGCAACGACTTGAAGTCTTTCTTGGCTTGACTTTATAGCTTGTTCGGATCTAATTCTATCCGTTATATCTCGAGTAATGATTTGTAGGTGTGATTTGCCCTTTATCTTAATCTCCGCTATGTGGGTTTCCGAATATAAAAAGGAGCCGTCTTTTCTCAGAAGCTTTATACAGGGAATGTGAATGGGACTACCCGATCTTGCCTCACTCCGCTTTTGTGCAATTATTTTTCTACTCTCTGCATCTACTAAGCTCTCAAATGCGTTTTTACCAACGATTTCTGTTCTTTCCGAATACCCAAATTGATGCAGAAAAGCTTGATTTACATCTGTAACACTTTTATCATCGTGTATTAAAATAGCATCAGGAGAGGAATGAAACAGAATTTTATATTGATCTTTCGTTTCTTGAAGATCTTTTTCTTTAGCCTTTATTTCACTGAGGTTTCTGGCCACTCCCGTAATATTAATCACCTCTCCAAATTCATCAAAAATTGGGTTTATCCTAGATTGAATCTCGATATTTCCATGAACTGAGCTAGTAAAAAAGCGATACGACATGCCCTTTTTCGCTTCTATCAAAGTATTGAATTGCGTTTTGATAAACTCAGCGCTTTGAGCACTCCAAACTTCATTAACGGTTTTACCTATTACTTCTTCTGGTTTTAAGCCCAAAAGCTTTTTATAAGACTTATTTACAGACTCATATCTGAAGACTCCATTTTCCTCTACTGATACGAGGAAAATAAGATCGTTCGTATTATCATGGATGAGATTGAAACTAGTTTGTTTTTTCCGGAGCTCATCAAATGATTTTGCTTGAACAATTTTAACCGAAACCATTGAAGCAATGGTGGTTAACAGTTTAACATGTTGATCGGTATAGTAATCCTTATTTGGGTGCTCAGAATCTAAAACACCTACCAGTTGGCCATCGCAAATTAAGGGTACGGCCAACTCAGACTGTCGAGTTTCGCCATCCTCAATGTAATCTGGATCTGTTGAAGTATTGTTTACCAACTGTACAGCTTGATTGCGTGCAGCACGACCTACAATCCCCTCTCTTAGACTTAAAACTGCAGGGTTCGCTTCCTTTGTGTGCAAGGCCTCTTTATGTCCGAAAGCCGTGTATTGAGTGAGTAGTTTATGATTTTCATCCCATAAGTAGATAACACAATCTGAAAAGTCTAAATGAGAAATTACATTTTTAATAACCCCATCTAAAACTTGATTCACAGAATTTTGATTCAATAAATCAAGAGCAAATTGATTTATAATGTTTAGAACCTGCGCATCCGTTAGCTTATTCTTTCCCCTTATTTTTAAACTTGTTGTCATTAAAATTTACCTCCCTGTTAAAGCTAGTTTAATAGACTAGCTATTTCATAAATCAAATTTTGACAATAAAACTCAACCTGTTTGTAGTTATTTATTGATTCTTAGTATGCATTTTGTTACAAGCATATCGTTTCAATCAAAAAAAATGTAAATAGAGAAAGACAGGAGATGGCGAGCGAAAAAAAGGGACATCTAACGATATCCCTTTTTTAACTTCCAATGGAAGTTGGTAAGACTAGTTAAGATTTGGTTTACTGGTTTATACTAATCTTGTAGATCACCCTGAGTTTATAAATGTAATAAATTTTATTTATCCTTTCAAAATTAAAGTCGATCACCACGGATTCAAATTAAGCTCTAATCAGCATTATACATAACTTTGAACACTTCCAAACGCTATCATGCAAAAAGAAACAACCGCTAAAACTGAATCAAAAAACGTCAAAAAGAGTTATGAGCTGCCGGCTTACATAACTGTTAGTATGCAACTTTTAGAAAGGCTATCCTCCAAATTGGCGCTAAAATTTGCTCTAAAACTCTTTTTCACTCCCCTATCTTTCACCCGACCGCAGCGCGAAGAAAAAGCACATCATTCGTCCGCAAAGGAAAGTTTGAAGACACAGACAGGTGAAAGTTTTGTATTGCATCAATGGGGTAACCAAGGCGTAAAAGTGCTTCTAGTGCATGGATGGAGCGGTAGAGGTACTCAATTTTTTAAACTGATTGAAGCTTTACGTAAAAACGGCTATCATGTTTTTGCTATTGACGCCCCCACCCATGGAGATTCTCCTAAAAAGAAACAAACCAATATGTTAGAGTTTGTTAATTGCATAGAAACGGTATGTCTTAAACATGGTCCTTTCACCTCCGCTATAGGGCATTCGCTAGGCGGTGCAGCCTTGTTAAATGCATTGGAGAGAAACGTGGATATACCCAAACTAATTACTTTAGGTACTCCAAGTCGTATTTCTCATGTAGTACGCGATTTCTGTGAAAAAGTAAAAGCAAGTCCTAAAATTGGCGCAGCCATTCTTAGCGATATTCAAAAAACCTTTGGTGTACTAATTTCTGAGGTTTCTCCAGATCATCTAGCCAAAAAGCATAACCCAAGTGGACTTGTAATACATGATGAAATAGACGCTGATGTGGATATTGAAGAAGCGTATATACTTCATCAAAACTGGGCAAATTCCTCACTTAAGGTTACCTCCGGTTTAGGCCACAGAAAAGTACTCAACGATGCAGATGTGATAGCTGACATTCTTGCTTTCATCAAAGCATAAGCGTCTTATTCTATTATGATTTTACGGCTTTGTGTTTTCCCCTCCAAACGAAGCGTTAACGTATATATTCCAGTGGCTAAATTGGCCGTTTCAAACCTAACCTTATTGGTTTCTACCTGTCTTTGCAACTGCACTTGTTGTCCAATAGCATTGTAAATTTTCACCCCTGCTAAATGAACAGCCTCTCCTTCAATTATAAAGTGAGATTCTGCAGGATTGGGATAGACTTGAAAGCTTATTCTATTTTGCAGCTCATCATAGGAAAGTGGAGCGTCTACCGTGAAATTGTAAATGATAGATCCTCCAAAATCTGGATTCAAATTCTTAATTACACCTCCTGCAATTTGACGGAATAAAACCGAGCCATTTCCATCTGTATTGGCCCAAAAATTAATTCCATCATCATCTGTATCTAAAACCTCTAATTGATAGCACCCTACTTCTAGGTTAAAAGTGTCTCGGTATAAAGTATTGTTTGCCATATTGGCTCTAGAAAAAAGAACATTTCCTGATGCATCTAATAATCGATAAGAACTCTCATTAGCCGCTGCGTTACTTCTAAACCAAATTGCAAAATCTCCAGGCACAACATCAGGAATCGTGAAACCTGTTTGATATGTGTTGTTAAAGGTATACTCATCTGTTCCCCCATTCGGGTTATGGATTTCAACATGGAAAATATTATCCAAACCCGAAATATCATCCCAAAGCTCTAAAGGAGAAGGTAAAACAACTTCCTCTGTTTCATTGAACTTTAAATTGCCACTCCAACTAAAAGTCTGTTTACTATTGGCATTGTTTACCCAATACTCTATCTCCAAACTGGTTAAATCCGTACTCCCGGTATTTTTAATAATAACACTAGGGTTGGAACAAATAGAATTGGTTCTAGCATATTCAACTTTATTGGTTGGCCCTGAAATATCAACTACAGAAGCATCAAGGTTATGATTAATTGCTCCATAGCTCACCAATTGATTGTTTGCGATATAGTTAGATGTTCCTGCTGCCGATACTACGCCATAATCAATAGTAGCGGTTTGGCCAGGGGTTACAAAGGAGGTAATATCGAAATGTTGCACATCTGTTGCCATACCCGGACACCAACCTGCTCTATCGTAAATCCAAGTTCCTCCTTGAGGGTAAACTGGATTTTCTCCGCACTCTTTCCATACTTGCCAAGTAAACTCATTGGCACCTCCGTTAACATTTACAAAATGATTTCGTGGTATAAACTCTCCCTCTTGGCCATGTCCTGAAACTGAAGATCTTACTTTAAAGGAAGTAGCATTTGAAGGGATTAAAACGTTTCTAGGCTCGTAGTACTCATCGGCAAGGATAGAGGAATAACCTCTGCTCTCCACTCTCCACAGTTGATCGATACTCATTACATCTCTAGGTGGGGTTCCTACAATAAAGAGAAACTTTATGTCCATATCTTCCATCCACTGGCCTCCGCGCTCTAAGGTCATTCTCTTTTTCCCTTTTAGGAGTGGCATATAATCTGTTAAATCAAAGGTCCAGGTTTTACCATTTGGACCAAGATCAAGGTTAACACCGTAAGGCGTTACAAAAGACATGATTTCGTATTTGGAAGGATATCTGTTGTAGTAAGGTAAGCTTGTAACTAGTATAGCCCCATCCGAATTGATAGGAATAGAATCCAATCTCACACCAGAGTTTCCGTCTAATATGTATTGGTAATTGGCTAACCAATAGTTGTTTGAACTCACCACGGAAACATCATCATTTTGGATGGTTCCGCTATTTGAGTTTATCTGATATTCCACTACAGAATTAGAACTAACCAAAACAGAATCGTAAACCGTATCATTCACTAAACCGAGGTTATATGTCCCTTGAAGAAAAGTAACATTTGGTCTTTCTCTAGTCTCTGTAAATAATCGGTCCAAATCAATTCCCCTTTCAGAATGCCATGAGGCTGTATTCAAAAAGTTGGTGGATTGACTATTTATTGAATTTGAAGTGGCATTCCCCTGTCCTTCATTAAGCGGATAATAGGCCACCAAACTTGAGTATTGCGGATGTGAATTATCTAAATTCCGATCCTTCCAGTTTTGAATCTCGGTTTGACTCAACTCTTTATCCCAGATTCTCAGTTCATCTAGCCGGCCCAAATAATTACCCGCAATGGTTAAAGTATCTAATGAAATGGTATGTGTTTTTGAAGTTCCTGAATGCCAAAGAACACCATTGGCATATATCTTCATACTTCCGGTGCTTGCATTTTTAGTAAAGGCCCAATGCGTCCATTCATTCTCTAAAAGCTGAGGCGTGGCTAGCTTGTTTATTCTATTGTAATTCGATCCGTTGTGTCCACAATCAAAGTAAACGTTAGAGTTACTCCAAGGTAAATGCATGCTTAGGTTTCTGTTCCCTTGAGCATCCGAACCTCTCAAAATAAAGGTGGCTGTGGTGCTTAAACCTGAATTTCCCTTGCTCCAAAACGAAACCGTAACTTCATTGTTTATGGTGCTTAAGTTTGAAGCAGGAATGCTAAATCCAGGGCCTGTTTCGGTGCTGATGTGATAATTGTTTGCATTTGTTAAGCCCAGGGTTGCTAAGGCGGTATCGCCTTCTATCTGAAGAACTGAAGCTTGAGTAAAATTGGAAAGAGAAAATTCTACCAGAACATTAGATGTACCATCCCAATTGAATGGAGTATGAAATTGTAAACGTTTACTCCCGTTGCTGAAAGTGGTATTCTTAAAATAAACTTCTGTAAAACCGGTGTTTTCTACACTTGATGCGCTTAAACTACTTGCTACTGTATGCTTTAATCTAACTCGTAAAAAGTTAGCAGAAGAAGAGCTCAAAGCGTTCAGCAGCAAACCATCTAAATCTCCAGCCGTTACTCCTGCTGTACTTAGCTCAGAAGCCGTAAAGAGATACTGTGATTTAGACGAATGTTGATCCGCAGATAAAACCTCATTTAAAGATAAACTCCCTGTTCCTATAGTAGATTGAGTTTCACTGATTACTGAAGTAGAGCTCGTGTTAATTTGAATAAACCTCTTTAAATTATAAACGGGATTGGTTGTATAATCATAACTAGTACCCGAAAAACCGCTAATGATATGCGAAGGATGGCTCGCTTTTGTTGAATCTGCTCTTGTTGAATCTGTAATGTATGTATTGCAAGAAATGTCCCATTCCCCACAACCTAAATCGCGATTGGTAGAGGTGGAAACATTCCCTCCTTTGCATCGCATATTGTAAAGCATTAATACCTTTTCGAATGAAAGGTTTGGGTCGTTTGGAAAATCAATCATTGTGTCTCTAATTCCAGGAGACCATTGATTTATGCCGTAAGTTTGAGAGTAATTGAAAGATGAAACCACAAGGGTATCTCCAGGGGATTGAGCGAAACTTGCAGTTGCCAATAGGAAAGCAGAAAACGCGATTAAAATTCTCTTCATGCACATGATTTAAAAGAGCTAATACTTAGGGTAGCTAGCTGTATGGAGCGAAAATAAAGTATCTTTTACAAACGAAGGAACTAACCACATAAGTCCAAACTTTTATTTCGAACAAGTACCTATTTCCATTGTTGCCTTTTTAATCCAACTGTTATTTACATTTCCTTGTGCTACAAGCCAATGGTATTGTGATATTTTTGTGATAAAGGCTTATTAAATTTGAATAACGAAACAATCGAACGAATGAAAAACATATTAACGGTCCTTGCTCTTGTTGGAATCTTTGCTTCCTGTAATGCACAAACGGAAGCCACCCACACGGATTTTAAGGTTAAGAAAACGGAAGCTGAATGGAAAAAACAGCTCACTGAAGAGGAGTACCAAGTATTGCGCAAAAAAGGTACAGAAAGGCCTGGAACAGGCACCTACAACAAGCATTATAAAGAAGGTATCTATACCTGTGCGGCTTGTAATTTTGAGCTTTTTAAAAGCGATCATAAATACGATTCAGGCTCGGGTTGGCCAGCATTTGATCAACCTGCAAACGAAACAGCGGTAGTTGAAGAGTCGGATGTGTCCTATGGAATGACGCGTACTGAAGTTTTATGTGCCAACTGTGGAGGACACTTAGGTCATGTATTTAACGATGGACCGAGAGAGACTACGGGTATGCGTTATTGTATCAATTCTGTATCTCTAGGTTTTATTGAAAAAAAGTAAAATGCCTAAAAACATTCATTTTAAATGACAAAGCGCTAAGGGTATTGGAGGTTTATTCGTGTTTTAATAAAAGCAATCCTCTAATACCTTGCGCACTTTGTGCTTTCTAGTAATTTTGCGTCATGCGTATCGACATTATCACTGCCCTACCTAAGCTTTTAGAAAGCCCTTTCGGTGACTCTATCTTAAAGCGAGCCATTAAAAGAGGTTTAGTAGAAGTACATATCCAAGATTTAAAATCATATGGCTTAGGCAAGCACAATCAAATTGATGATTATCAGTTTGGTGGCGGAGCGGGCATGGTTATGATGGTTGAACCCATCTTCAACTGTATTCAGCAATTGCAATCTGAGCGAGAATACGATGAAATCATTTATATGACTCCAGATGGAGATGTGTTTAATCAAAAAACAGCAAACCATCTTTCTCTAAAAGGAAACCTCATTATTCTTTGCGGTCATTATAAAGGTATTGATCAAAGAATCCGCGACCATCTTATTACCAAAGAGATTTCTATTGGTGACTATGTATTGAGTGGTGGAGAGTTAGCTGCTGCGGTGGTTAGTGATGCCATCATCCGATTAATCCCTGGAGTATTAAACGATGAGTCTTCCGCTTTAACAGACTCTTTTCAAGATGATTTACTGGCCCCACCTGTTTACACTAGACCCGCAGAGTTTAACGGTTGGAAAGTACCTGAAATCCTTACTACGGGGAACTTCCCAAAGATTGAAGAGTGGCGGAATAATGAGGCGTATATGCGAACTGAACAAAGAAGACCAGATTTATTGAAGGACTAGCTTTAGTTTTCCAATGATTTGTAGTAATATTGCAAGCCGTTTACAAGGACAGATTAACATCCTGTAAATAACTGATCTTCAACCTCTGGCAAAAATTGTGAATGTTGTCTTTCAGAAATTTTTATAACGATTCTGTAAAATGGATTTAGTAAAGTTTGTACAAGACGAGTACATAGAAAGAAAAGATTTACCGGAATTTGGTGCAGGAGATACCATTACCGTGTATTACAAAATTATTGAGGGTAGTAAAGAACGTACCCAGTTTTTCCGTGGTATTGTACTTCAAAGAAGAGGTGATAAAGCTACAGAGACTTTTACTATTCGTAAAATGTCTGGGAACATCGGTGTAGAGAGAATTTTCCCTCTTAACCTTCCTACTCTTGAAAAAATAGAGATCAACAAAAAAGGTAAAGTACGTAGAGCTCGTATATTCTATCAAAGAGAGCGTACTGGTAAAGCCGCAAGAATTAAAGAAAGGAGAATGTAAATTTCACCTTCAAGTAACAAGAAAGCCGCTCATTTGTAGCGGCTTTTTTAGTTATGAAACATTGTGAAAAAAAATAGTTTAAGAGGATTTAGAATTCTCAAAGGAAAACGAAACAAACATATATCCGTAAAGCTTTTAGCGATGAACGGAAGTAGGTTTATTGTTTTGATAAATAAGTATGTTGTTGGTTTGTTGTGGAGCACCAAGTCTTACGAATTTGACCAACTCTCATCCGCTGAGTTCTTTTATGAAAAGATTACGCATGTAAAACTCAAACAAAGAGTGCCTCTATCTTGACGTAATCACAAAAACAGTTCTTCTGTTTCTGGCTCTTCCTTCTTCTGTAGCGTTCTCCTCTATGGGTTTGCTTTCACCATATCCATGATGACTTAAACGAGAGGCGTTAATCCCCTTGGCCACCACATAATCGTAAACGGTTTTAGCTCTGTTTTGCGAGAGTTTTCTGTTATCCGAAGGATTACCCACATTATCTGTATGTCCTTGAATATCGGCTCTTAAACCAGCATTTTCATTTAAGAAAATAATGAATTCATCAATCACACTCCTAGAGGCATCATCCAACTGAAAAGAGTTGGAGTTAAAGTTAATATCGTTTAGTTTGTACTCCTTACCTACCTCCAGCTTAGCTACTTGTAAAGGAGCTTTTACTACAGCAGCACTTTGCAATTCCTTGTCAACATCAATATACTTAGAGCTAAAGGCAGCGCCTTTCTTTTTTACGGTCACAATAAGATCTTCGTTTTTACTGATTTTTACCGCTCTTGCATATTTACCCGTTTCTTTATCAATCTTAATCTTAGTGATTTCTTTGGTTTTCAAATTCTTCAACTCCATCGAAGCATCGCTTACAATTTCTCCATTTTCGTTAGTCAAATCCCCTTGAATAAGAGCTACTTTTTCAGGTTGAGCAGAGGGAGGCAAGTTGAACTCATAAATATCCCAACCATTCCCCTTTCTTAGCTTATTACTGGCAAAGTACCCGGTAAGTCCATCTAAGCTCACAAAAAGCCCTAAATCGTCATCTTTTGAATTGATTGGAAAACCAATGTTCTCGGGCATATTCCAGGTAGAGTCTGTAAGGTTGGCTTTGGCATAAAAAATATCAAAACCACCTAAACCCGGATGTCCATCACTGGTAAAATACAAAGTTTCACTATCACTATGGATAAAGGGTGTTTTTTCATTTTTCGGAGTATTTACGGTTTCTCCCAAGTTTTGCGGTCTACTCCACTTTCCATCCTCTTGCCTGTAACAAGCATAAAGATCTAAACCACCTACACCGCCTTTTCGATTGCTTGTAAAATATAGTCGGTCTCCATTCGCAGAAACCGAGGCTTGACTCTCCCACGCATCTCTTGTGTTGATATGATCTCCCACACTAACAGGAGTTGACCAATACCCATAGGCGTCTACCTCAGAAAAGTAAATATCACAGTTTTTGTAGCCTTGTATATCCTGACAAACCGTGAAGTACAATTCGGTATTATCCGCAGTAACGGACGGACCTCCTTCGTTGTAGCTAACGTTAAAAGGCGACTCCATAGGTTTACCTTTTTCAAAATCACCAGAAGCAGTTCTTTTGGAGAAAGAAAACTCTTCTACCACTCTCGTTCTTGCAGCCGGGCCATCTCTTCGATTTACCTTTTTACTTCTCCTTGTAAAGTATAAGGTTTGTTGATCTGGCGAAATCGTAGCCAGGTACTCATCTTCTAAAGTGGATAATCCTTTAAGGGCCTTGGGGTTAAAATCAATTGGGTTTCCTAAAAGCTTTTCTTTGAGTTTTGCTTCCTCTAAAGCCGCCTTTACTTCTTTATCAAAACCTCTATCTCTCTCTGGATTCGCTAAAAAAGTATTAAAAAGTGCTATAGCTTCGTTCCTCCTTCCCTCTTCCAATTGAATAGCTCCTAAATAGTATGCCAATTCAGGTTTATAATTAGGGCAAACTTCTAATAACTTAGACCAAAGCCCCACTGCCCTAGGCAGTTTACTTTTGCGAACATACAGATCTCCTAATAAGAAAAGAGCATCCGCATATTCCGGTTCCAGCTCGATCGCCTTTTTTAGATAACGCTCTGCTTCTCGGTAATTTTTGGCTTTCCAGTTCTTCAGTGCTCTTGGAATTTGCTTTTGTGCCAATTCATCTAACTCTTCTTGCTCGCACTCGCCTAGTTCAGGTTGAGCTTGAACAAGAAATACTGAAAACATCAAAAACATGGATATAACTAGCTCCTTCTTCAATCTTATATTCGTTTAATAGGGTTTAAAAAGTGGTGCAAATCTGTGTATTTAAGTTTACACCTTTCCTTTTTCCTCAGCTTCTTTAACTAACCTTTGCTTTTCATCTTTTGCTTTTTCAACTAAAGCATCCGCTCTTTTAGCCGCTTCATCTTCCAGTTTTGTGGCCTTTTCATTTGCCGTATCTCGTATCCGTTTTGCTGCTTCTTTAGCTGCCGCTTGTTTTAAAAAGTTCCCCTTGGCTTCCTCCTCCACTTTTTTAGCCTGAGTCTCTCCTTCGCTTCTAAGCTTATCCGCTTGTTGTTTAGCTGCATCTTTAATGGATTGCGCTTGTTTTTCCGCTTCTGCAATGAGTTGATCTCCTTTTGCTGAGGCTTGCTCTACAAGCTTCTTGGCCTCTTCATTCACTTTGTCCTTTGCGTCTTGCGTTACTTCCTCAACCTTGTCTTGAACCTGCTGCTTAATATCGTCAACAACATTTTTCAGTATATCTCCAAGCGAGGTGCTGATTTTAGGGTTGGAAGGGGTGCCGCCAATTTTAACCCCTAGATCAATTTTTCCACTGCTATTGCCAATGCTCTTTAAAAGGCCACTGGTTTGTAAGCCCGAAGCAGGTATTTTCATATCCATGGTATAATCCATAGTTTGATCTAAACTCTGACTACCGTATACTTTAGCTGAAACATTACCCGCCTTAACATCAAAAGGCTCCACCTCAAGTTTACCGTTTTCAATTTTAAATTTAAGATCTACTTTACCGATATCGAGCGTAGCATAGTCTGGGTTTTTCAATATGTTGGATAATTTTTGGAGACTGTTAGGCGAAGTGCTTATCCCTTTGGTAAATAGATTACCTGCCGCCAATACAGAGTTTAAATCGGGTGACATATCCTCATTTAAGACAGAGGCTAAAGTGAACGAGGTACTGTAATCACCATCTGTTTTCCCCATAATAGGCACTAGCTCTCTGATGATTTCAAAAGCATCAAAACTCTCTTTAAAACCAAAATCTTTTATAGCCATATCCATATCCACCTCAGGCCTATCTGGTTTACTGTTGTAACCTCCATTTAAGGACAATTCACCTCCTAGCGTATTCATGGATACTTTATCCATTCTAGCTTCACCCTCTTTTAAGAAAATGGTTCCTTTCAAGTTGTCAATAACCAAATCGCTAAATAGAACACGGTTAATGTTACTCATTAACTCAAAGTCTATATTTTCTGGAATACGAACGGCACTTATTGCGGCCGTATCGGATGATGAGCTTGGCGCACTTTCCTCTGTTTGGGTGGATTCTGGTTCAGGAGTTGCCGTCTCTTCTGAAGCCATAGAGGCTGTAAGATCATTCAAATCCATTAACTTAGAATTCACTTCAAATTGAGCTTTAAGCACCTCATCTTTGAGTACATATGCCAACATATTATCAATCTTTCCTTTAGCGGCTATATCGGATTTACCAATATTCATGCTCAATTGCTGGAGGTCTACATATTGAGGAGAGAAAAGAGCGGTTGCCGATGGAATTGTAACCATCACCGGAACACTATCACCAGCTAACGATAAAGCATTGAGATTAACACTCCCTTCTGCTTTTACTTTGTCGTAGTCTTCTTTATCAATATCAGACATCAATGCAGCTATATTCAACTGTGCATTAATGTTACCGGAATAATCGTAGCCCTCCATAGGAATAGCTTTCGCTAAATTTTCCAGATCAAAATTTGTATTTACCTGAGCACTAATGTTAGGATCTGAAATGGGTGTTTTTAGAAGCATACTGGCTTTGAGTTTACTTCCGGCAATCTCTGCTTGAGCACTGGATAAATCCACTACAGTAGCATCCAATTGGTTTGATTTGTTGTAGATATGTGTATTTACTTTAATACCGGCTACAGAAGCGGGT
>CAZAJG010000072.1:0-13196 GCA_964485405.1 uncultured Owenweeksia sp.
ACTCTACGAAGAGCGTTACCCACAGTCAAACCATATCCTGGCTCTAAAGGTCTGAATTCAAACTGACCTTCAGTCTCAGAAGCGTGATTCATTATAACCTGATCAGGCTTTTGGAAGTTTATTATTGCCATAACAAAATTGTAGTTAGTATTAATTTGATTATTTCGAGTACAATTCCACAATAAGTTGTTCCTTAATATTCTCAGGAATCTGAGCTCTTTGAGGAACACTTAGGAATTTACCACTCTTTGTAGATTCATTCCACTCCACCCATTCGTATTTGTCTTGGCGAGAGGCTAATGAATCACTAATTACTTCTAGGGATTTAGACTTTTCTCTCACACCTACAACGTCACCTGCTTTAACAGAAAACGATGGAATGTTTACTAAATCACCATTAACGGTAATGTGTTTATGAGATACCAACTGGCGCGCTCCTCTTCTTGATGGAGCAATTCCCATACGGTAAACTACATTGTCCAATCTTCTTTCACAAAGTTGAAGTAACACCTCACCTGTAATACCTTTAGATCTAGACGCCTTATCAAAAAGGTTTGAAAACTGACGTTCTAGAATTCCGTATGTATACTTTGCCTTTTGCTTTTCACTAAGCTGAACTGCATATTCGGACTTTTTACCTCTCCTTTTATTTGTACCATGTTGGCCTGGAGGATAATTTTTCTTCTCGAATGAACGATCAGGACCAAAAATCGGGTCACCGAATTTTCTCGCAATCTTTGTTTTAGGACCTGTATATCTAGCCATTTATATAGCTTATTAAATGATTAAACTCTTCTTCTTTTTGGAGGACGACATCCGTTGTGCGGAATTGGCGTCACATCTATAATCTCTGTTACTTCGATCCCGGTATTGTGGATTGCACGAATAGCAGACTCTCTACCATTACCAGGTCCCTTCACGTAAGCCTTTACCTTTTTAAGTCCTAATTCTAACGCCTTGTTAGCACAGTCCTCAGCAGCCGTTTGAGCCGCGTAAGGCGTGTTCTTTTTAGAACCTCTAAATCCCATTTTTCCAGCAGAAGACCAGGAGATAACCTGTCCTTTTAAATTGGTAAGTGAGATAATCACGTTATTGAAAGAAGCATTGATGTGAACTTCACCATTAGCTTCAACAATAACCTTTCTCTTTTTGGTAGACTTTCCAGTACTTTTCTTAGCCATTGCTTACTCCTATTATTTAGTTGCCTTCTTCTTGTTAGCAACAGTTTTACGTTTTCCATTACGGGTACGAGAATTGTTCTTCGTTCTCTGCCCACGAAGTGGTAAACCACTACGGTGACGGATTCCTCTGTAACAACCTATATCCATTAAACGCTTAATATTAAGCTGAATTTCAGAACGTAATTCCCCTTCAACTTTAAACTCTTCTGAGATAATATTACGAATGCTAGTAAGTTGATCATCGTTCCAATCCTGAACTTTGATGTTCTCATCAACACCCGACTTTTCTAAAATAACCTTGGCACGGTTACTACCTATTCCGAAAATATAGGTTAGTGCGATAACACCTCTTTTATTTTTTGGTATGTCAATACCTGAAATCCTCGCCATAAAAAACTCAGTTAAATATTATCCCTGTCTTTGTTTAAACTTCGGGTTCTTTTTGTTAATCACGTACAATTTGCCTTTTCTGCGTACAATTTTGCAGTCAGCACTTCTTTTCTTCAATGAAGCTCTTACTTTCATAGCTCAAGTTTCTTTTAGTATCTGTAAGTTATTCTTCCTTTTGTTAAATCGTATGGAGACATTTCAAGCTTTACTTTATCTCCTGGCAGCAATTTGATGTAATGCATTCTCATCTTTCCCGAAATGTGTGCGGTAATGATGTGACCGTTTTCCAATTCAACACGGAACATAGCATTAGATAATGCTTCTATAATTGATCCGTCTTGTTCTATTGCTGCTTGTTTTGCCATATTATATCTAAAACCTGTTTAATTTTTACATTGCGCTTGCAGGTCTCCCTTTAAGCTTGCCTGATTTCATCAAGCCATCGTAGTGTCTATTTAACAAGTAACTTTCTATTTGTTGTAATGTATCTAAAACTACACCTACCATAATCAGTAAGCTTGTTCCCCCATAGAAGTACGCAAACTGTGTAGTAACTCCGGACATCATAGCAAATGCTGGTAGAATCGCTAAGAGAGCCAAGAAAATTGATCCTGGTAATGTAATTCTTGATAATACCGTATCTAAAAACTCTGCGGTACTTTTTCCCGGCTTAATTCCTGGTACAAAACCTCCATTACGCTTTAGGTCCTCTGCCATTTGGTTTGTATTAACCTGTATAGCAGTATAGAAATAGGTAAACAATATGATTAAGACTGCAAACACCGCATTATACCAGAATCCTTGAATATCGCTAAAGGCCGTGGCTATAATATTTGCTCCGTCACTATCTAACTCTCCAATGGTTAACACCGTTACGGGTATAAACATAATCGCCTGAGCAAATATGATAGGCATCACACCAGAAGCATTAACCTTAAGAGGTATATACTGACGCGCAGAGCTTCCTGCATATGTTCTTCCTCCAGCTGTACGTTTTGCGTATTGGACTGGTATTTTTCTTACCGCCTGCACTAATGCCACTGACAGGAGTATAACAATAAACAAGGCTGCAATTTCCACAACAAATAACACTAAACCTCCACCTTGACGTTCAAATTTAGAAGCCAATTCTTGAAGGAAAGCCTGAGGTAAGCTTGCAATGATACCTACCATAATAAGTAGTGAAATACCATTCCCTATGCCTTTGTCCGTAATTCTTTCTCCTAACCACATGGCGAATACAGTACCCGCTACTAATACCACTATAGCGGTAATCCAAAATAAGGATGGGCTTACCGTTAATTGAACACCCTGAGCCATCAAGTTTGCAATGTAACCCGGAGCCTGAGCAGCTGTGATAGCAATCGTTAAGAAACGAGTAATTTGATTCATCTTTCTTCTTCCACTTTCTCCTTCTTTTTGCATCTTTTGAATTGATGGCACAGCCATACCCAATAATTGAATAACAATAGAAGCAGAGATATAAGGCATAATTCCTAATGCCAAAATAGAGGCATTCGCAAATGCGCCCCCTGTGAAAGCATTTAGTATTCCAATGATACCGCCATCCGCTTGGTTGCGTAAGCTGGTTAAACTATCCGGGTCGATTCCAGGAAGTACAACATTAGAACCTAAACGATAAATTAGAAGAAGACCAAGAGTCAAGAGAATCTTTTCTCTTAACTCTTCTATCTTCCAAATATTTTTAATGGTATCAATAAACCGTTTCATTCAGTAATCTTATAGAGTTTTTGCTTCACCACCCGCTGCTTCAATTGCTGCAGAAGCGGTTTTCGAAAAGGCATGCACCTCAACGTTTAATTTGGCTTTCAATTCCCCTCTACCCAAGATCTTTACACGATCGTTCTTTCCAACTAAGCCATTGTCTTGAAGAATCTCCAAGTTTATAGTATCAGATACTTTTCCGTTATCTACCAAACTCTGTAAAGCATCAAGGTTAATACCTCTATACTCCACACGGTTGAAATTACGAAAACCAAACTTAGGTACTCTTCTTTGAAGAGGCATTTGACCACCTTCAAAACCTATCTTTCTGCTGTAACCACTTCTAGATTTTGCACCATTGTGACCACGAGTAGATGTACCACCACGGCCGGATCCTTGCCCTCTGGCAATTCTCTTACCGGATTTTACCGATCCTGCTGCTGGTTTTATGTTATTCAAACTCATTATCGTAAATATTTTCTAGCAATTATTTTACTTCTTCTACTTGTACCAAGTGAGCCACTGTTCTTACCATACCCTGAATCTGTGGGGTGGCTTCATGCTCAACAACTTGATTCATTTTACGTAAGCCTAATGCTTCCAACGTTTTCTTCTGATTGGCTGGGCGGTTGATCTTACTTCTTACTTGTTTAACTTTAATTTTAGCCATGGCCATTGAATCTTTTAACCGTTAAATACTTTATCAACACTAATACCACGAGTTCTGGCAATAGTTCCAGCATCTCTCAGACTCAATAAAGCATCAAAAGTAGCTTTTACCACGTTATGAGGATTAGAAGAACCTTTAGATTTAGCAAGTACATCATGTACTCCTAAACTTTCAAGCACAGCACGCATCGCACCACCGGCAATTACTCCAGTACCACCAGCTGCTGGTCTAAGAAAAACCCGCGCTCCACCAAACTTCCCATTCTGTGGGTGTGGAATAGAACTTTTTACCAAAGGAATACGAACTAAGTTTTTCTTAGCGTCTTCAATACCCTTCTGAATAGCTTCAGCCACTTCCTTAGATTTTCCAAGTCCATGTCCAACTACTCCTTTTTCATCTCCTACAACAACAATCGCAGAAAAACCGAAGGTTCTACCCCCTTTAGTAACTTTAGTTACACGTTGTATGCCTACTAAACGATCGGTAAGTTCCAATCCGCTCGGCTTAACTCTTTTAATATTTTTATGATTTCTGATCATAACTCAACTTAAAATTTTAGTCCTCCCTCTCTAGCGCCATCTGCTAAAGATTTAATACGACCGTGATATAAGTATCCACCTCTGTCAAAAGAGATAGTTTCTACTCCTGCTGCTTTTGCTTTCTCAGCTAGCTTAGTACCCACATTCTTCGCGACATCGGTTTTTGTACCTTCTTTGGTAATATCCTTGTCCATTGAAGAAGCAGAAACTAAAGTCTTTCCATCAACATCATTGATGATCTGAGCATAAATTTCTTTGTTACTTCTAAATACAGATAGACGTGGTCTGTCAGTAGTACCGCTAACGGTCTTTCTGATCCTTCTTCTGATTCGTAATCTTCTTTCTGATCTTGTAAGTGCCATGTCTTATTATTTACCAGCTGTTTTACCTGCTTTTCTTCTGATGTATTCACCCACATATTTAACCCCTTTACCTTTGTAAGGCTCAGGTTTGCGCAGTGAACGAATTTTAGAAGCTACTGCTCCTAAAAGCTGCTTATCATAACTTGATAAGATTACAAGTGGATTTTTTCCTTTTTCAGATTTGGTTTCCACCTTTACTTCAGAAGGAATTTCAAATACAATATTGTGAGAATATCCGAGAGACAAGTCCAACTTCTGTCCTTGATTTGACGCACGGTATCCTACTCCAACTAATTCTAGTTGCTTTTCATATCCTTTACTTACACCTTCTACCATATTGGCAAGAAGTGCTCTGTATAAACCATGATCCGCTTTAGACTGCTTTTCATCGTTCAGTCTATCAACTGTAAGGGTACCATCTTCAAGTTTAACGCTAACATTGGAGGATATCTCCTGAGATAGCTCGCCTAGCTTACCTTTAACTACTACCAGGTTGCTGCCGATGTTTACATCAACTCCTGCTGGTACAGTAACGGGTGCTTTTCCAACTCTTGACATTTCTTAATACTTTCTTAGTTCGTTATTAATAGATGTAGCATAACACTTCACCACCTACATTTTCCTTTCTAGCCGTCTTATCGGTCATTACACCTCTAGAGGTAGAAACGATAGCAATACCTAATCCATTAATTACACGAGGTAAATCTTTTCCACTGCTATACTTTCTCAAACCAGGCTTACTCACTCTTTGTAAAGAGCGGATAGCTGATTCATTTGTAACACTATCATACTTAAGAGCGATTTTGATAGTTCCCTGAGGTCCTTTATCTTCTCTCTTATAATTGTGTATATAACCCTGATCCATAAGGATCTTTGTCATCTCTTCTTTAATATTTGAAGCAGGTATTTCTACAATTTTGTGTCCCGCCATCAACGCATTACGCACGCGGGTTAAGAAATCTGCTATTGGATCTGTAACCTTCATATCTTACCAACTTGCCTTTTTAACTCCTGGGATTAGACCTGAGTTAGCCATTTCCCTAAACATTACCCTTGAAACACCAAACTGACGCATATATCCTTTCGGACGACCTGTCAGTTTACAACGATTGTGCATTCTGATTGGTGATGCGTTTTTAGGAAGCTTTTGTAAAGCCTCATAGTCGCCTGCTGCTTTTAAAGCTGCACGCTTATCAGCATATTTCTCAACTGTTTTTGCTCGTTTTACCTCGCGAGCTTTCATTGATTCCTTAGCCATAATTATTTCTTAAAGGGTAATCCAAATTTTTCTAATAATGCTTTTGCTTCCTTATCTGTATCTGCAGAAGTAACAAAAGTGATGTCCATACCAGTAATTCTGTTCACCTTGTCGATGTCAATTTCTGGGAAAATGATCTGCTCAGTAATACCTAAAGTATAGTTACCTCTTCCGTCAAAACCATTTTTCTTAATTCCGCTGAAATCACGAATTGCTGCTAAGGATGACCAAACCAAACGCTCTAGGAATTCATACATACGATCTCCTCTAAGCGTTACCTTAGCACCAATCGGCATTCCTTTTCTTAACTTAAAGTTTGAGATATCTTTCTTACTGTAAGTAGGTATCGCTTTTTGACCAGCGATAGAACTCATTTCAGTAACAGCGTGATCCACCAATTTCTTATCGGCAATTGCTGCACCAAGACCCTGAGAAAGAACGATTTTTTTCATTCTAGGAACTTGCATTACGTTCTCATATCCAAACTCTTCTTTAAGAGCAGAAACGATATCGTCTTGGTATTTCTTTTTTAATGTTGGTACGTAGCTCATTACTTGATAATCTCTTGTGATTTCTTAGAATATCTTTCTAGCTTTCCGTTTTCACCAGCCTTTCTTCCTGTTCTTGTTGCCTCACCCGTTTTCGGATCAACTAACATTAAGTTTGAAAGGTGAATAGGGGCTTCCTTTTCTATTATTCCTCCTTGAGGACTTGCAGCACTTGGCTTCTCGTGTTTCTTGATCATATTGATCCCTTCCACCAAGGCTCTATTCTTCTCAGGAAGCATCTCCATAATATTACCTGTCTGACCCTTATATTCGCCAGCAAGTACTTTTACTTTATCTCCCTTCTTTACGTGAAATTTTGCCATTTCTGTAAATTCTTTTAAAGCACCTCAGGGGCTAGTGATACAATCTTCATGAACTGTCTGTCACGAAGTTCTCTAGAAACGGGTCCGAAAACACGTGTTCCTCTCATCTCGCCCTGAGCATTTAATAATACACAAGCATTGTCGTCAAAACGGATGTACGATCCATCGGCTCTACGAACCTCTTTCTTAGTACGCACTACCACCGCTGTAGATACTTGCCCTTTTTTAACACTACCCGAAGGTGTAGTTTCTTTTATAGAGACTACTATCTTATCCCCAACAGACGCATAACGTCTCTTAGTACCTCCAAGTACTCTGATACATAGCACCGACTTGGCACCTGTATTATCTGCAACTTTAAGTCTTGACTCTTGTTGTAACATTACTTAGCTCTTTCAATAATTTCTACTAATCTCCATCTCTTGCTCTTACTGAGTGGTCTGGTCTCCATAATCTTTACGGTATCACCAATATTACACTCATTAGACTCATCGTGAGCATGGAACTTTTTAGTAAGTTTTATAAACTTACCATACATAGGGTGTTTTTGTCTTCTTTCAACCATAACCGTAATGGACTTATCCATTTTGTTACTGGTTACAACCCCTACTCTGTCTTTTCTTAGATTTCTATTGTCTTCCATTAGAAAAGTTATTGCTTGTCTGTATTATTAAGTACTCTATTGCGTAACTCAGTTTCAAGCCTTGCAATATCCCTTCTTGTAGCTTTCAAAGCCGATGGATTCTCCATTGGAGAAATAGTATGACTCATTTTACTTTTAGAATAAGCAGCCTTTTCATTCTCTAGCTTATCCTTTATTTCTTGGGTAGTCATTTCCCTTACAACAGATGCCTTCATAATCGTATCTTTTTAAGCTTCAGCGTAATCTCTTCTTACGATGTATTTTGTTTTCACAGGTAATTTTTGAGCTGCAAGACGTAAAGCCTCTTGTGCCACCTCTTGAGGTACACCATCAAGTTCAAAAATGATTCTTCCTGGTTTAACAACAGCAACCCAGTGATCTAAAGCTCCTTTTCCTTTACCCATCCTTACTTCAGCAGGTTTCTTTGTAATTGGCTTGTCTGGAAAAATTCTTATCCATAACTGACCTTCCCTCTTCATGTAACGGGTAGCGGCAATACGAGCAGCTTCGATCTGGCGGGAATTGATGAACACTTCATCCAGCGCCTTGATCGCAAAGCTTCCGAAAGATATGGTTGAACCTCTACGGGCCAAACCTTTCATTCTTCCTTTAAACTGCTTTCTGTGTTTTGTCTTTTTAGGCTGTAACATCTTATTACAATCGTTTATTCAAGTATATTACTTTCTCTTTCTTCTACCTCCTCCGCGGTTTCCACCACCAGAGTTATTGTTGTTTCCGGATCCTTTCTTCACGGTACCTAAAAGATTACTTAAATCTCTTTTACCGTAAACTTCTCCTTTCATGATCCAAACTTTGAAACCAATACGACCATAGGTAGTATGAGCTTCTGATAAAGTATAATCAATATCAGCACGGAATGTGTGCAATGGAGTACGTCCGTCTTTGTACATCTCAGAACGAGCCATCTCAGCCCCGTTCAATCTTCCAGAAGCTTGAACCTTGATACCTTCAGCACCCATTCTCATAGTAGCTGCAATGGCCATCTTAATCGCTCTTCTGTAACTGATTCTACCTTCAACCTGACGTGCGATACTATCTGCAACCAATTTTGCATCAAGCTCTGGTCTTTTAATCTCGAAGATGTTGATCTGAACTTCCTTAGCAGTCAGCTTCTTTAATTCCTCTTTCAGCTTATCCACTTCCTGACCACCCTTACCGATAATAATACCCGGACGACTAGTAGTAATAGTTACTGTAATTAGTTTTAAAGTACGCTCAATGATGATTCGGCTAACGCTAGCTTTAGACAAACGTGCGTATAAATACTTACGAATCTTATCGTCTTCCGCCAATTTATTTCCATAGTCTCTTCCACCATACCAGTTGCTATCCCAACCGCGGATGAAACCTAATCTATTGCCTATAGGGTTTGTTTTTTGTCCCATTCAGATTATGAATTACTTTCGTTAGCCACTTCTTCTTCTACTTTTTTAGAGTCCACTACCACAGTTACGTGATTGCTTCTCTTGCGAATACGATGCGCTCTACCCTGAGGAGCAGGTTGAATTCTCTTCAACATTCTGGCACTATCCACATAAATCTCTTTAATGTATAGGCTTGCATCCTCAATACGCTCACCTTCATTTTTTTGCTCCCAGTTATTCAAAGCAGAAAGAACCAATTTCTCAAGTCTTCCACTAGCTTCTTTACCGCTATGCTTTAGCATATATAAAGCCTTTTCAACTTCTACCCCTCTGATCATATCAGCCATCAGTCTCATCTTTCTTGGAGAAGTAGGACAGTTGTTCAACTTTGCCATAGCAACATGCTTTCTGGCCTCTTTTATAGCTTCCGCTCTTAATCTTTTTCTAGCACCCATAGTCGTGTAAATTAGCGCTTACCTTTATCTTTTTTGTTACCTCCATGCCCTCTGTAAGTACGTGTTGGGGAAAATTCACCCAATTTATGACCTACCATGTTTTCTGTTACGAAAACAGGAACGAAGGTTCTTCCATTATGCACAGCAATCGTTTGGCCTACAAAATCAGGAGAGATCATTGATGCTCTCGCGTAAGTTTTAACAACTGCTTTTTTGCCGCTCTCTACATTCTGAAGAACTTTCTTCTCCAGCTTGTAATGAATATATGGACCTTTTTTAAGTGACCTTGCCATCTTAATTATTTTTTCCGTCTTTCAACAATATACTTATTCGACTCTTTCTTGGGTGTACGAGTTTTGTACCCTTTAGCAGGAATCCCGTTTCTTGAACGTGGATGACCACCAGAAGCTCTACCTTCTCCACCACCCATTGGGTGATCAACAGGGTTCATCGCAACACCTCTTACTCTAGGTCTTCTTCCTAACCAACGGTGACGACCTGCTTTACCACTTATTTCAAGTGCATTATCAGAGTTACTCACCGCACCAATTACAGCCTTACAAGTAATAAGAATCATTCTTGTTTCTCCACTAGGAAGTTTAATGATCGCATACTTACCATCTCTGGCTGAAAGCTGAGCAAACGAACCTGCACTACGAGCTATAACCGCTCCTTGCCCAGGACGCATTTCAATATTACTTATTACTGTACCCAAAGGAATTTCTGAAAGTAAAAGACAGTTTCCAATTTCAGGAGCAATGCCTGCACCACTTAGCACCTCTTGTCCTACTTGAAGACCGTTTGGAGCAATCATGTAGCGCTTTTCACCATCAGCATAATACAACAGAGCTATTCGAGCGGTACGATTTGGATCATACTCTATACTCTTTACTGTTGCAGGTATACCGTCTTTATCTCTTTTAAAATCGATAACACGATACTTCTGTTTGTGACCACCACCAATCTGACGCATGGTCATTTTACCAGTGTTATTTCTACCACCAGACTTTGATTTACCTTTTACCAAGGCTTTCTCAGGTCCGTTTGTTTCTGAAATATTAGTAAAGTCGTTAGCTACTTTAAAACGCTGTCCGGGTGTAACCGGTTTTAATTTTCTTACGCCCATCTGATCTATATATTACTATAAAGGTCTATGGTTTCACCACTTCTTACCTCTACAATGGCTTTCTTATATGAACCTGTGTTACCAGAAACGAAACCGTTCTTGGTGCCACGAGTTTTTTTCTTACCTGGAACTACCATAGTACGCACAGACTCAACATTAACTCCGTACAACTCTTGGATAGCCTTTTTGATCTCTACCTTATTGGCCTTTTTATCCACCACAAATGCAAAGCGATTGTTGTCTTCGCTGTCTGCTGTGGCCTTTTCCGTAATTACTGGTCTAACTAAGATTCCCATGTCTTACTTTCTTAATAAGGTTTCCAATTTTTCTAACGAATCTTCTGTTAAAATCACTCTCTGAGCGTTAACAACATCGTAAGTACTTAATTCTGAAGCAATTACAACCTTAGACCCCTTAAAATTTCGGGACGACAAATATACATTTTTATTTGACTCACCAAGTACTACTAAGGATTTTTTCCCATCTAACCCTAAAGCCGTCATCACATTGATGAAATCTTTAGTCTTAGCTGCATCCATTTGAAGGTTGTCTAAAATCTGAATATTGCTCTCTTCCGCTTTAAGACTTAATGCAGATTTCCTCGCATTTGCCTTAAGCTTTTTGTTCAATTTAAAACCGTAGTTTCTAGGACGTGGACCGAATACAGTTCCACCACCTCTTTGAACCGGTGACTTGAGTGAACCCACACGTGCATTTCCCGTACCTTTTTGACGGAAAAACTTTTTCGTAGTTCTTGAAACTTCAGCTCTTTCCTTAGCCCTGTGCGTTCCTTGGCGTTGGTTGGCCAAAAATTGCTTCACATCAAGATAAATCGCATGATGGTTTGGCTCAATCTTATACAAATCATCCGCAAGTGTAACCTTACGTCCTGTATCTTTTCCTTCTTTGTTTATTACTGGTAATTCCATCACTTGCTAATTATTAGGTGAGAATTTTTAGCTCCAGGAACTGATCCCTTAACTACCAATAGATTCTTTTCCTTATCTACTTTTAGGACCTTAAGGTTTTCAACCATAGTATTGACACCACCCATACGGCCCGCCATTTTCATTCCCTTAAATACACGTGATGGATCAGAACCCGCTCCAATAGAACCAGGAGCACGTAGACGATTATGCTGACCGTGGGTAGCTTGACCTACTCCACCAAAATTATGACGCTTTACAACCCCTTGAAAACCTTTCCCTTTTGAAGTGCCTGTAATATTCACAAACTCTCCTTCTTCAAAGATATCAACAAGTACTTCATCGCCAAGTTTTGCTTCCCCTCCTACCGAGTTAACCTCAATAGTTTTTGATTTTGGAGAAGTTCCAGCTTTTTTAAAGTGACCTACTTGTTGGTTGGCCACATTCTTTTCAGACTTATCACCGTAAGCTATTTGAATAGCTTGATATCCGTCTGTTTCAACTGTTTTTAGTTGAGTTATAACACAGGGACCAGCTTCGATGACAGTACATGGTAAATTCTTACCATTTTCATCAAAGAGGCTTGTCATTCCGATCTTCTTACCGATCAATCCAGGCATTTGACCTAATTTTAATAGTTACTAATTCTTTCAATTACACTTTAATCTCAACCTCAACACCACTTGGTAGCTCTAACTTCATGAGAGCATCAATGGTTTTAGAAGAAGAAGAGTAGATATCCATTAATCTCTTGTAAGAGGATAATTGGAATTGCTCTCTTGACTTCTTATTTACGTGAGGTGAGCGAAGTACAGTATAAATACGCTTATTGGTTGGTAATGGAATAGGACCATTAACAATAGCACCCGTACTTTTTACAGTTTTTACAATCTTCTCAGCAGACTTATCTACCAAGTTATGATCATAAGACTTAAGCTTTATTCTAATTTTCTGGCTCATCTTCTTTATATAATTCCTTAAGCAGGTTGTCCTTTAACACTCGCAATTACTTCATCAGCAACGTTCCTAGGAGCTTCGTCAAAATGCGAAAATTCCATAGTAGATGTAGCACGTCCGGATGAGATTGTTCTTAATGCCGTAACATATCCAAACATTTCAGACAAGGGAACTTTAGCCTTGATCACCTTAGATCCAGATCTATCACCCATACCTTCCATTACACCTCTTCTTCTGTTTAAGTCACCTACGGTATCACCCATATTTTCTTCTGGGGTCAATACTTCAAGCTTCATGATTGGTTCAAGAAGCACTGGAGACGCTTTTGGAAGAGCTTCCTTGTACGCCATCTTAGCCGCTAATTCAAAAGATAACTGATCCGAATCCACCGCGTGGAAAGAACCGTCTTTTAAAGTAACCTTTAAGCTATCTAAAGGGAAGCCAGCCAAAACACCGTTTTGCATAGCATCCTTAAATCCTTTTTCTACAGACGGAACAAATTCTTTAGGAACGTTCCCTCCTTTAATTTTGTTTTCGAATATCAACCCTGGCTCTTCGCTATCGCTTGGCTCAATAGTTACAACGATGTCTGCGAACTTACCACGACCACCAGACTGCTTCTTGTAAACCTCACTGTGATCCACAGAACCATTGATCGCTTCCTTGTAAGATACCTGAGGAGCACCTTGGCTTACCTCCACCTTAAAT
>CAZAJG010000073.1:0-11810 GCA_964485405.1 uncultured Owenweeksia sp.
GTTGTAATTTCTCCGGTAATGCTCCCTAGGTGTTTAAGCGCTTCTCGAATATCCATGGCTAAAAAATCTCCAGAAATTTGGTTCTGCATGCCTTCTTCTACGCGTATTACATCTTCTAAGGCTTTACTCAACATATCAAAATGCCTCAAATTGGTAACAATGGTGGAGCCTTGATTTAAAGCATTTAGATTAACCGTTTGGGTTAGGGTATGGATGAGTGTATCCAAACCGTTTCGGTTTAAGGCAGAGATTTGAATCAAATTATCAAAATCTGTGAATTCATTTTCAATCAAAAGTGTATTGGCTTCATCCATTTTGTTGGCTACGAGTAGGATGGCTTTGCCTTCACTTTTCTCTAACAACACCTTGATTTCTTCTTTAATCTGATTCATTAAAGCCGGATTGGAAGAAGCTATGGCCGCATCAAATAAATACAAGATCAAGCGGCTTTGGTCAATCTTTTCGAAGGTTTTTTTAATCCCAATACTTTCTACAACATCCTCCGTTTCTCGTATCCCTGCGGTATCAATAAAACGGTATCTAATTCCTTCTATGCTTATTTCGTCTTCAATGGCATCGCGTGTGGTTCCGGCAATATCAGATACGATGGCTTTTTCTTCATTTAAAAGGGCATTAAGCAAGGTAGATTTACCCACATTTGGTGCTCCAACTATGGCTACGGGCACTCCATTTTTTATCACGTTTCCGGTATCAAAAGAGTCGATGAGCCTTTTGAGCACCGTTTTAATGCGATACAGTAATTCGCTCAATTGGGTACGATCGGCAAATTCTACATCTTCTTCCGAAAAATCGAGCTCCAGCTCAATGAGCGAAGCAAAGTTGATGAGCTCTTGGCGGAGTTCAGCTATCTCTTTAGAAAAGCCTCCACGCATCTGTTGCATAGCCACTTGATGGGCTGCTTGAGATTCGGAAGCAATAAGATCCGCTACAGCTTCTGCCTGAGAGAGGTCCATTTTACCATTGGCAAAAGCCCGCATCGTATACTCACCGGGCTCAGCTAAACGCGCTCCATTTTTTAAGAGCAATTGAATAATCTGTTTTTGAATGTAAACCGAACCATGGCAGCTAATTTCAATTACATCTTCGCCTGTATAAGAGTTGGGATTTCTAAAAATACCCACCATCACTTCATCTATGGTTTTTCCATCGGCATGGATTTTTCCAAAAAGCATAGAGTAGGGAGGCGCATCAAGCAAGCTGCTTCCTTTTTTGATGGGCGTAAATACACGACTAAAAATATTGAAGGTATCGGGCCCAGAAAGGCGAATCATGGCTATAGCACCCATTCCTTGTGGCGTAGATAACGCACATATGGTATCTTCCATTCTCATGCCGCGAAGGTAAAATTAATGGGGGATGTTTTCAATAGAAAACCCCCAACCGTTGTATAGAACGATTAGGGGTGTGTTATTTGGTAAAGGGTTTTAGATTATTCAAAAATGAATGGATCGGACTAAGAAGCAAACACCAAGGGTAGATTTGCTCTGTGCCATTTTCAGCTCATTTTTATAAGATATCATAAGGAGATACCCTTCTGGAATGTGATGACGCTAAATGTTACTTTTGAATTTGATACTTATAAAGTGCTGGTTTTTCAGTGATCTGTTAAAACAAAACACGCCCACTTTCTTTATACGGCCAATAGGCAATTGAGAAGCGTATGCTTAATAGCAAGGAGCGCTACTTTTTTTTTGAAATCCGTACTTTTTGTTGGCGTTTAAACCAGATGATCCTGGATCATTTTAAGGAAATGACTTTTTTGTCGGAAGGATATGCTGAGCTCTACACCATTGGTTAGGGTGGCATGACCGCCTTTTCCTTTGGTGAAATATTTTATCTTCTTTAGGTTAACCAAGTGCTTTTTATGAATTCTACAGAAAATATGCTCGCTCAACTGATCTTGATATACTTTGATGTTTTGAGAGCTTAAGAGTTTAGATCCGCCCTCCAAGTGTATACTGGTGTATGCACCTTCTGCTTCAAAATGAATAACTTCTTCAACCGGAATAATCTGATGCCCAGCATGGGTGTTTACGCTAATAATATCGCTTGTTTTCTTTGGGGTTGGCGCTTCCGAGTCTTTATTTAAAACCTGCTGAATGGCTTTTTCCAATTCATCTTTCTCAATGGGTTTAAGAAGGTAATTTACCGCAGAGTAGTTAAAGGCATTGATGGCATATTGCTGATGTGCGGAAGTGAATATAAGATGAAACTTTTTTTGATTGATCTGATCTAACATTTCAAACCCAGTTCCTCCCGGCATGGAAACATCTAAAAAAACCAAGTCTGGTTTAAGCTTATCAATTTGTGCTAATCCACGAATAGCGGAATTGGCTTGACCCACAATTTCTATAGCATGGCTAAACGGCTGTAGTTGTTCTTCTAGCCATTCAATGCAATGGGTTTCATCATCTATGAGTAGAGTTTTTAGTTTCATAAGGCGCGGATGGTTTTTGGGTTAGGATAAAAACGAAACAAAGCTCTTACGCCACTTGCTTTTCCTTCATGATCTGTTGTTTCTGTAAGTTCAAATTGAGCTTTTCCTAATTCCATTCCTTCATATAACTCCAATCGCATTTGGGTATTGCTTACACCAATAGAGCTTTTGTTAACGATAGGGTTTTCCCGCTTACTCGATTTATGGAGGCCAACTCCGTTATCCTGTATACATACCTCCATACCCTTTTGAAGTTTTTTGAGGCTGATGCTCAAACATCGCTTTCCTTTTTTAGGTAAGAGTCCGTGCCAAATGGCATTTTCTATAATCGGTTGCAGAATCATTGGAGGTACCATTTCCCGTTTTAAGTCTAAATCGTCCTCTACATCTAAGATAAAATCAAAGGGGTGTTCTTTAAAACGAAGCTTTTCCAATTCAACATAAGTTTTAACATTTTCCATCTCTTCTTCCATAGAGATGACCTTAAAACGGGAGTTCTCCAACACTTTGCGGGTAAGCCCAGAAAAGCGAGAGATAAAGTCTTTTATCTCGCTCTTTTCGCCATGTAACGCTAGGTTGTAAAGATTATTTATGGCGTTAAAAATAAAGTGCGGATTGAGTTGCAGATTGAGCTCCCTTAACTGTAAGGTTGACATTTTCCACTTTCGTAATTTTTTACGATAGTGATAGGTTAAATACCCATAAATGAGTCCGATAAGGATAAAAGCAAGCAAGAAGCTTGCAAACACAATGAAGCCCGTTTTCTCATAAAAATAAGGCGGACTGATAATGACTAAGTTTAAGGGTTTAGAATTCCAAAATCCATTGGAATTGGCTACATCAACAGATATTTTGTTGGTTCCGGCCTCCAAACGGTTGATGTAAAAAATGTTACTGGGTGATTTTACCGTTTGCTGACCTTTAACCGTGTAACTGTAGGTTAAATGCTGCGTATGTTTAAAACTGATGGCACTAAAGTTAAGCACCAAATTCCGCACACCTTTTTTTAGCCAGATGGTATCGTTTGCAAACTGGGTGTATTGAGCGTGTGGTACTTCCGCAATTAACCGAATGGGAGAAGACGTAAAACTTAGATGATGAATGTTGAAGTAGCAACATCCCATATCTGTACCCACAAAGAGCGTACTGTCTATTAAAACCAGATCGTTCACTTTTTGAGATAAGAGGCCATCGTCTTTTCCTAAGTTATAACAGCGATAGCCGTTTTTATGCTTAACAATTTGGGCTATTCCTAAATCTGTGCCCACCCAAAACACACTATCGTTTTGAACAGCTAAGCTGCTGCAGCCATTGCTGAGAATAGCTGTATTACGTGTACTTATTTGAACGGTTTTTTTAGGTGTGAGCAAAAAAATACCGTTTGTTTTTGAGCTGCATATAATGGTGGAATCGTTTAGCGCTTCCACATCGGTAATTATTTGAGTTTTGGCATTTTTAAGTAAAAGTTTATGCTTGCCGCTGGCTTTGTTGTATTTAATAAGACCATTGTTAGCACCAATATAGATATGCTCTTTATGGTCTAACAAAGAAAGACTGAAGTAGGCACTATCTATGAGTGACTTTCTAAATAATGGATTGTCTAAACGTATGCGTTTAACTCCATCAATTTTGGCAGCAAGAATAATACTGTCGTTCAGCTTGAGGTAATCTTTACCTTCTTGAAAGCCACTAATCCTACTCTGTATTTCCCCACTTTTCAGCTTAAAATACTCGCCTGTTACACCAATAGTATGTGCATCTAAATAAATGCCCTTAGACCATTTTAAAATATCGAGTACCGTATCCTTAATGGGTGTATTATCTACCAATTTGTAACGGCTCAAAAAATGATTGTGATGAGATATTACAAGCTCCTTACCAAAGCTGTTCATCCCCGCAATTCTATGCCCATGGTATAGCATTTTAACTTGAAAAGAGGGCAGATAAAATAACCCGTTGGTCGTAGTGTTTATCCAATATCCTTTTTCGTCATCTTGGGTAATGCAGTTTATAGGATATCCGGACAGACAATGCTCTACACTGCCATTTTTACTTATCCGGTAAAAACCATTCATGGTGGCTGCCAGTATATCCTCATTCGAATCTACCATAATCCACATAATTTGGCTGTGGAGATCAAATTCGGTGATGTATTCTCCTTTGATGGAATAGATAGCCAAGATGTGACTAACAGCCACCAAAGCAGAATCTCCTTTTATGATGGAAGGACCCCCTCTGGGATATGCGTCTTTATGCTTTAGCTTTTGTTTTGGGGAAACCGTAAAGCTTTTCATTTTATCGTTTAAGGGTGGTTTGTTTGGGTTTTGAAACTGGATTTTAGAAATAGCTTGATCCCTTTTAATAAATATCCTTTTTAAACCTAACAGAAACTCTTTTGCAAAGGGTTCGTAACCCACAGAATCTAACTGAAAATCTGGGCGAACGATGTAGACTTGTTGTACGCCCTGCATGGTAGAAAAGTATAGGTTTCCTTCGGCATCAAAAAAGAATTGTTCAACAAAAGAAAACTTGAGTATTTTGAGGAGTTCAGAATTGTACTTGTAGGGTCTTAAAGTATCGGACTCCAGGTAAAATAGACCTTTTTTATAGGTTGATACCCATAAGGTGCCCCTATGGTCTTTTATAATTTTAAAAACGGTACTTCCATTCAGGCTAAAATCCTCAAAAGGAACCTGGCTAAATGTTTTTCCATCAAAACGTTGTAAGCCTCTATCTGTAGATACATATACATAACCATCTTCACCTTGTAAGCTATAATAGGATTGGTTAGAAGCTAAACCTTGATTGGTGGTAAAGTTTTGAAAATTGTACTTCTGGCTGTATCCGTTTTTTCCGAAAACGAATACAAGAAAAAGCAAATAGGATAGAGCGAATCTCATGCCTTTATTTTCTGTATACCGGTTAGTAATTTCATTCAAACTCCAAATGGAAAGGGTGGAGGCCTTACTTCCAAAAAAAGAGAACTCTAAAATTATGGTTTTTACCACAACCAACTCATAGTGTCATCATTTTTGATCCATAAAAAAAGGGTCATCTAAAGACGACCCTTTTTTATATGCAGTTAAGCGATTCGATTAATACCCGAAAATACTGTCAATGTCTAATTCTTCAACTTCACCCAGTTCGGATAAAGCGTCCATATCCACTAGATCTTTTTTACCAATTACTAGGTAAGCGTACTTTCTATCTTTTATGTTTTGATCAAAAAAGGCTTGGAGTTTATCCAAATTCATGTTTTTGATTTCTTCATAAACCTTAGGGTTTGGGTTTTCAGTTAAGCCTTTGTCTAGTGCATCCTGATAAGTCCAAAAGATATCAGATTTGGTAGTAGGGCTTGTTTCCATCTTTTTTAAAGCACCTATTTTGGCTTGCTCAAAAGAGTTTTCTACTTGAGGCATTTCATTCATTAGCGCTCTCATAGCCGCTACTGCTTCTTTCATTTTATCATTTTGTGTACCCACATAGGCCTGAACGTAATGATTGCCGTCTTTTCTTCCTGGAGTGGTAAAAACGCTGTACGCAGAGTAGGCCAATGCTTTAGACTCTCTAATTTCTTGAAATACAATAGAGGAAAGACCGGCTCCAAAATATTGGTTAAAAACGTTGGTTAAGGCTTCCTTACTCGGATCATACTTATCCGTTTTGGATAACATCAAAATTTCAGCTTGTACCTGATCGTAGTCTACAAAGTACACCACATTTTCATCGCTATCCTTACGATCATACTCCTTACGAGGAGGATAATCCTTAAGCGTGGCTTTAACGGTATGATTTTTCTTCACTAAAGCAGCAGCATCTGTAGAAGAGCGTGGTCCGTAATAGAAAACCTTGTGCTTGTAGTTCTTCAAATCCTTCAGTTTTGAAGTAAGGTCTTCTGGTTTAATGTTTCTCCAATCCTCTTCAGAAAGGATATCTACAAAAGGAGAATCATCGCCATACATAGCATAATTCCGCATAGCTCCGTATAAAATACGCGATTTACTCAGTTTGGCATCGGTACGCTTTTTAATCATTCCATCTACCATCTTAGAGTACGCTTCTGGGTCTGCTTTAACATCGGCTAAAAGCTCTTCAAATAAGGCAATACCTTTATCCATAGATTCATCCAAACCGGTTAAACTCACATACAAGCGATTGCTTCCAGCAAACACCGAATAATCAAGAGCTAAATCGTAAAACTTGCGCTTAATCTCTTCCACCGTATGGTTAGGAGTACCTAAGTAAGGAAGGTATTGAACGGCAAGTGCTAAAACTTTATCGTTTCTAGATCCCATGTCAAAAATGTATTCCAACTCAAACAATTGGTTGGTTTTATTCTTTACGTAATACATTTTGAGGTTGTCTTCCACCATCACAAAGTCCACATCTTCACTAAAACTGATAAAGTTGGGCTTCATTCTACTGGATGGTCTTTTCTCCCAGTTTTGACGAAAGTCAGATTTTGTTTCACGGTTAATGCTTACAGGTGTAATTTCTGGCTTTTCGATGTTGGGCGGTGTACGTTCTCCTTTTCTCTTAAACATGGCCACATAGTTGTTGCCTAAATTTTGGTTTGCCCAGTTTACCAATTCCTTCTTATTAATCTTACCTAAGCGATTGTAGTATTCGCTGTAATAAGTCCAAGGCACATCGTAAATAAAAGCATCAAGCATGGTGTAGGCCTTCCAGTTGTTGTTTTCATTTTGGATCATTTGAGATCTTTTATTGTTTCGAACAATAGACTGAATAAGACTTTCGTCAAAATCTCCTTGCTTAAGCTTTAGGATTTGATCCAATAACAACTTTTGGGCATCCTCTAAAGTTTGATCCGCTCTCGGGGAAGCACCTAAGGTGAGCTCAGTATAATCCGTTAAGCCACTAGAATAGGCGTATGCGCGAATTACCTTTTGTTGTTGATTTAGATTCTTATCAATCAATCCAGCTTTTCCGTTGCTTAAGATGCTGCTGGCTAAATCAGCCATCATTTCATCGCCACTGTTTACACCGTTTAGGCGGTACGATAAAGTGGTAAATTCTGCTTCAGAACCTGTAATTTCTCTTTCTATAGGAGCTGTAATAGCCGGTTGTCCTGGATCTTTAAATTGTGGCGCTTCCGGGCCCTTTTTCATTTTACCGAAATACTTTTCAATTAAAGTTACCGTAGCTTCAGGATCTAAATCACCTACCATTACTATGGCCATATTATTGGGCACATAGTAGGTTTTAAAGTATTCATGGATTTTAACCATAGACGGATTTTTTAGGTCATCGCTCGTTCCGATCGTGGTTTGTGTTCCATACTTGTGATTGGGATAAAGCGCACGCATACGTTCCATATACATTTGGCTTCTATCGCTATCCATATTGCGGTTAAACTCTTCGTAAACCGCTTCAAGCTCCGTATGAAAAAGTCGTAGGACTAACTCACCAAAACGCTCACTTTCAATGGCCATCCATTTTTCCATTTCGTTGGAAGGAATGTCGTTGATGTAAACCGTACGCTCTAAAGACGTGTAGGCGTTTGTTCCTTTTGCGCCAAGCTCGCTAATCATCTGGTCGTACTCGTTGGTAGCCACATATTTGGAGGCTTCACCACTTAATCGATCAATATCTGCATAAATGGCTTTACGCTTAACGGCATCTGTTGTTTTGCGATATTCTTCGTATTTAGCGCTTATCTGTTCCAGTAAAACCTTCTCCTTTTCCCAATCTAAGCTGGCCAAGTTCGAAGTACCCTTGAATACCATGTGCTCCAAGTAGTGCGCTAAACCGGTAACATCAGAAGGGTCGTTTTTACTTCCGGTACGCACGGCAATATTGGTAGAAATACGGGGCTCATCTTTATTTACGGAGAGATAAACTTTAAGACCATTTTCCAACTCGTATTGAAGAACGTTGTAAGGATCGTTCTTAACCGTTTTGAATTCATGACGTTCAGGAGGATTTCCTGCCATTGCTACAATAGGAGCGAGCAATAGCGCCACATATTTAAATACTGTTTTCATGTAATAGTTTTTAAGGAAGCCCTAAAATATGAAAATGAATTTACGAACGAAGGCTAGAGGTAAATCGATTTAAGTATTTGAATTTTTTATTTGCGTAACCGAATGGTTACTCTTATATTTGTAACCGAACAGTTACGTATTGTATGAGAAGAGATGTTTTTCAAGCTATTGCAGATCCTATAAGGCGAGATATAATTGGCCTTTTAGCCGATGAAACGCAAACGGTAAATCATGTAGCCGATAAGTTTGATATCAGCCGGCCGGCTGTATCCAAACACCTTAAAATCCTCAGTGAGTGTGGCATCATTGTAATTCACAAAAAAGGTAGAGAGCGGTTTTGCGAAATTCAACCGAAACAACTTCAAACGGTATCGGAATGGGTAGAGCAGTATCGCAAACTATGGGAAGATAAACTCGATTCTTTCGAACAATATTTAATCAAATTACAAACTAAAAATCAACAAAATGACAAGTAGTAATTCATCAGAAGGAAAAACAGTTACCATTAAAAGAACGTTTAAAGCCCCAAGAAACCTGGTTTGGGATGCTTGGACACAGCCGGAGCACATCGCCAATTGGTGGGGGCCCAATGGAATGAAAACAACTGTAATTGAGCATGATTTTAAAGTAGGTGGTAAGTGGGAGTATGTGATGGACACACCAAATGGAGATTTTAAATCTTTTGGCGTATTCTCACAAATTGAAAAACCGGAGAGCGTTTCTTCTTCTGCCAACTTTATTCCTATGACGGAAGGGGTGGAGCTCATTGCCAAATTTGAAGAAGCAGGAGAGGAGACGGAGTTTACCTTCCACGTTATTCATGAATCTGAGGAATACCGCATTCAACAAGAAAAGATGGGTATTTATAATGGATGGGGTTCTGTTTTTACCGAATTAGAGAATTATCTAAAAAGAGTTAGCGCTTGAAGGTAAATTGAAAACTTTAGGGTAGTGTTTGCGGACTTAGATTTAGCTTTTTTGTATCCATGGATAGATACAATGTGTCTATAAACCCATAATTAAATGGACCGTCTGTGCCTTTTGTATAGAGATAAAGATTGGATACATAAACTGCGGTCATTAAAGTGTCTTGAAGTTCTAAAATCTTAATTTTTGAGCATACCTGTGCACTAGGATCATCGCATAGAAATACAAAATCCGATTGTGCGAGATTTTCACACTCCATATTTTTACTTAGTGAAAAACTTAAGGGGTAAGAAGGATATGAGACGTAAATTTTTAAACTGTCTGTGAAAGATATGGAGTCCTTAAACGGGTTTGTGGTGATGCCTTCTCTAGGAGTAATAACACTGTTGCTTTGCCAAATAGAAGGATCCCAGTTTGAATGTAAGCTTATTAAAAGTACTTCTTGAGATGAGTCTACTATCCAGTTATCCAGTTTTAGCTTTTCACAAAAATCTAAGTTTCTAAAGTCAGGATAACTTATTTTATCGCTAACCGTACCATAAGAAGTTGGTGCTACATATGAGTCATCCTCTTGCTTATTTACCTCTTTGGAGCAAGCTACAGACAATAAAAGCATCAAGACAATTGGAATGGAGTTAAGGAGTTTCATTTATCATCTATTAGGTTAAGTAGTTGAAAAAACGATAGTTATTCCATATTATTTTAAGCCTCTAGCAGATACATACTATCGCTAGAGGCTTTTTTACGACAATAGGAAAGAGATTGTTTTTTAGATGCCAATTAATCTTAGTTTTACCCTTCAGAGCTTTACACATTTTTAAAGATGGATTGAGATGATTCGTTCTTGTACCTAGCTTAGACGACTAGGGAAGGAGCATAATTGTTTTTGATGGATACTTAAGACTCCGTTCGCATGAATAAGGTTACAGTAAAGCACTATATCACACTTGTTATTTTATTTGTTTTTCAGATTGGCCTTTTTGGGGCCTATACTGCTTCTGAAACATTCGCTGAAAGTTCTAGAGACACCATAAAGGGGCAGGTTTTAGATGAAAACAAGCTTGGTGTTGTAGGTGCAGAGGTGTCTGTAAAAGGAAGTTTAAACGGAACGCTTACCGACATAAACGGAAACTTTACTTTGGTGGCCGAATCGGGATCAATCGTTGTAATTCAATTCATTGGTTTTCAAACCTTAGAGTTTGAAACAACAGAGCAAAAATATTATCACATTACCTTATTGGAATCTACTTCAAAACTAAATGAGGTGTTGATAATAGGATCAAGGGCTAGACCCAGAACGGATGTAGATAGACCTGTGCCGGTAGATATTGTAAAAGCCAAAGATTTGGTCTATACGGGTCAAACCGACTTGGGGCAAATGATTCAGTTCAGTTCACCCTCTTTCAATTCAGCTAAATATGGAGTTAATGGCACTACCAATTACGCGGAACCTTCCACACTTAGAGGGATGTCGCCAGATCAATCGTTGGTATTGGTGAATGGAAAAAGGCGTCATCAGTTTTCATCCTTAAATCTAAATGTAGCGCCAGGCTTAGGTACTGTGGTTACAGATCTCAACAGTATACCATCTATGGCGGTAAATAGGCTAGAGGTGCTGAGAGATGGCGGAGCAGCCCAATATGGATCGGATGCTATTTCTGGAATCATCAACATCAATTTAAAAAGTCAAAACGATGGAGGAAGCTATCAAAGCACTATGGGGGTTCATAAACTAGGTGACGGAGTTACCCTTAAAAATGCTTTGAACTATGGTTTTGATTTGGGAAAAGAGAATAGCTTCTTCAATTTCACTATGGAGAGCTTTTCTTTTAATGGTACCAATCGTTCGGATACGTATACGGGTGATATTTACCCAGAAGCCCCAAGCGATTACGCTACAACTGGCCCTACCACAGATTACCCATATTTTACCACAGACCCACGCTCTGAACGTGGTGTTTATCCAGAAGAGGACTTTGTGGTAGGCAATTATGGAAGCAATGAGAATAAAACCTATCAAGCTTTTATAAATGCTGCTTATCCATTAAGCGATAAAGTGGAATTGTACACCTTTGGAGGTGTTTCCCAAAAGAATATTACGGCTTATGCTTTTTTTAGAAATCCTTTCAACTATTCTAGAGCCGTTTTAGAAGTTTTCCCAGATGGGTATGTACCAGAGGTGCCCGGTATATCTGTGGATTATTCATCGGTTGTTGGTATGAAGCATCAAGGCATTTACGGCTGGGATATGGACTTATCGTACGGTATAGGCTACAACAGCCTTGATCTTTGGGCAAACAATACAACCAACCCGTCTTTAGGAGCTGCTACTCCAACGGAGTTTAAAGTAGGGCAGTTTGAATTCACCCAAAACATTATAGAATCAAATTTTTCAAAAGCATTAGGCGATAAGTGGGGAT
>CAZAJG010000074.1:0-11556 GCA_964485405.1 uncultured Owenweeksia sp.
TGCTCTGTGCTTGTTCAATACCAAGATTGTTGGGGCACTTGGTGATCACAATGATGTTGGCTCTTTTCTTCCCTTTTCTGCTTTCCCGTAAGTTGCCAGCCGGTAGGATAAAGTCAGAAAAAAAGGGTTGACTGTAAGTGCTGAGTAATATTTGATAAGAAGGGTTTACATACCTGTGCTGAAAGGCATCATCCAACACTAAAAAATCAGGTTTTGAATCTTGATGTAAAAGTGCTTGAATTCCTTCTATACGTTTCTCGCTTAATGCCAAGGGCACTAGCGGGAATTTTTGATGAATTTGAT
This sequence comes from uncultured Owenweeksia sp., assembly GCA_964485405.1. Taxonomy (GTDB): domain Bacteria; phylum Bacteroidota; class Bacteroidia; order Flavobacteriales; family Schleiferiaceae; genus CAKZNE01. Next base: position 304 of record CAZAJG010000074.1, read on the forward strand.
AGGGTTCATCCCCAATTTGTTCAGCTGTGCTATTCGAATCTGCCAAAATCAAACCTTTGGTTTTTCGTCCGTAGCCACGACTTACAATTCCTGGTTTTTTAGAGCTTAAGCGCTTTACAATAAACTCTACCATGGGTGTTTTACCCGTGCCGCCAGTGCTTAGGTTTCCAATCGTAATTATGACTAAGGGAAAGGATTTGGAGGACAGCCAACCCCAATCAAACATAAGATTCCTAAAGGATACAATACCTCCATATAGAATGGAAAAAGGCCATAATAGTAATCTCAAAGGCATAAATTAAATTGAGCTGCAAGTTAATAAATGATGATCAGCCGTTTTGGAGTTGAGTTTTAAGATAGTCCTGAATGCTTTCGAGTTTATGAGGTGAAAACCATTGTATCTCGGCATCCTTTCTAAACCAAGTGAGTTGGCGTTTGGCATATCTCCGGCTATTCTTTTTAATTTCTTCCACTGCTTCTGTTTGATCACTTTGTCCATCAAAATAGAGGAAGAACTCTTTATAACCAACCGTTTGTAAGGCGTTAAAATCTCGATGAGGAAGAAGAGCTCTTGCCTCTTCTTCTAAACCCATTTTTAGCATTATATCTACCCTTTGGTTAATGCGTTGATAGAGTTGTTCACGTTCCATATTCAATCCAATTTTCAGCATTTTAAATGGACGTTGAACTTGATTTGCTTGTCGCAGGCTGGTATAGGTTTTACCAGTAGATTCAATTACTTCCAATGCTCTAATTAGGCGCTGTGGATTTTGGAAATCTACTACTTTGGCGTATTCAGGATCTTTTTCTATTAAGCTTTGTTGAAGGCTTTCAATGCCTTTTTCTTTAAAGCTTACATTGTATTTTTCACGAACAGCTGCATCCACTTGTGGCATTGCATCAAACCCATCGGTAAGTGCTTTCATATACAAGCCACTACCACCCGCTAGAATGGCGGTATCCTTTTGTTTAAAGATCTGCTCCAAGCAGGTTAATGCATCTTTTTCAAAGCTTCCAGCATTGTATTCCTCACCAACCGTTAATTGACCTACTAAGTGATGTTTTACCTGCTCAAGTTCTTGAGGAGAAGGAGGAGCAGCTCCAATTTTAAGCTCTTTGTAAAACTGTCGGCTATCAAAAGAAATGATCTCTGTGTTTAGCCATTTGGCTATTTCTATAGCTATAGAAGTTTTGCCTACCGCAGTTGGTCCGCAGATAAAGATGGCCGTTTTTGTTTTACTCACAATTCTTCTCCGCAATAGTTACAGTAAGCTGCTTCTGGATTGTGCCCTTTGGTTCCACAATTGCCACAACGAATTTGAGAGCTTTCCACTTGAGCTTTGGTAATTTCAGAGGTAACAATACCGGTTGGAACCGCTAAAATGGCGTAACCAATAATCATAATTATGGAGGCCATAACTTGCCCTAATGGCGTTTCTGGGCTTATATCCCCATAACCTACCGTGGTTAAAGTCACAATAGCCCAATAAATACTAATGGGTATACTCTCAAAACCATGTTCTGGCCCTTCAATTACATACATGAGCGTGCCCATAATGAATACTACGCACATGACCACGATTAAAAAAACGGTGATTTTTATTCTACTGGCTCGCAAGGCATTGGTCAGTACGCTGGCTTCCCCAAGAAATCGAACCATTTTAAGTACTCTAAAAACTCGTATTAATCGGAAGCTTCTAATAACCATAAAGTATTGTGCTTCATCAAATACAAAAGAGAGGTAAGTAGGTAGAATGGATAACAGATCTATAATACCATAAAAGCTCAGTATATATTTTCGCTTTTTCTCTACGATCAAGAGGCGCATAATATATTCTGCTGTAAAAATAACGGTGAAAAATACTTCCAGATATTGAAAACCAACTTCAAAAGCCTCTGAAATAGAGTCTACTGTTTCGAGCATAATCGAAAGCAGGCTCCCCAAAATGGCCACAAGTAAAATAACATCAAAGTTTTTACCCGCGGGGGTATCTGCTTTAAAGATGATATCGTACCAATGGGTACGCCAATTCTCTTTTCCTAAAGGCCGGTTACTCAAGCGTCTCTTCTTTTAAGTACTAAATATCCACCATAAGCAAAGGCGATGCAGTAGGCGAAAGTTAGGATTAAAAACTTGTAGGAGACTTGATCCGGAGATTCAATTCCTAAAAAGCTATCTACTTTAAACAATCGGGTAAAAGGCTGTAAAATCAACTCTCGAGAAGGTTGTGTAGGTAAATAGTTACTCAAAGGTTCTTTGATTAAGAAGGAGAGAACCGGTTCCACAATAAAGTAATAAGATATAATTACGATAATGGCTACCGTACTTCTTCTAAACAAAAGGGTAAGAAATAAAGCAAATGTGATGATGAATAAGACTTCCGCAAAAAAGGCCAAGAGGTAATCCATATTCACAAAATAATCCGCTAAGCTCGCGTCTGGATTATAAGACAAAGCAATGATAAACCCGGTTAAGGATATAACCAAAAGACTACCCACACTGAATAGTACGGTAGAGATGATTTTAGACCAAAAGAACTGATTTGTGCTCAAACCATCAATTATATTCTGACGATACGTCTTGTATTGAAATTCGTTGGAAACAAAGAAAATCAACAAGAAAGTAGGTATAAATTTAAAGAAGCCTGCTAGGTAGGTTACATTTTGCCAGAGATAAGGTAGCTTATAGAAACCTGCATCTCCAAACGTTTGAATTTTTATCAGGGCATCTTGAGCTTGCTCTGAGCCTTTCTGGTTACTTCCAAAGAGTTGAAAGTCTCCAAAGCCTACAATCAGTAGAATCATACCCAATACATAGATACCAAGGCCAATCCAGAAAAAGATATGACCTTTCAACTTCATCCATTCTAATTTCAATAATTTCATGCAGTTGGGTTTTTAACGAGTTCTAGGAATTGTTCTTCAAGGCTATTTTTTCTAAACACTAAGTGATTGGCATAGATGCCTTTTTGTGCTAAATATTGATTAATGGTGGTGGCATTAGCTCCTCCTTTTAAAGTAAGGATGAGTTTTCCATTTTCTTCGGTAATACCATCTACATCTGTAAATTCTTGAAGGGTGGTTTTGAGTTTTTCATTGTCTTCCGCACTTATTTCTACTACACCATCCATGCCCGTCATTTCATTTACGGTTCCATTAAATAGAAGGTCGCCATAGCGCAAAACAGCTACATGAGAACATACTTTTTCCACTTCATCTAAAAGGTGAGAGGCCAGAATAATGGTGATGCCCTTTTCCGCAATATTTCGGATAATGGATCTGATCTCCGCAATACCTTCAGGGTCTAAACCGTTGGTTGGCTCATCTAAGACCAATACTTCAGGTTCGCTGAGTAAAGCAGAGGCGATGGCCAGCCTTTGTTTCATTCCCAGACTGTACGTCTTAAAATTGCTCTTTGATCTATCGTGCAGGTTTACTGTTTCTAAAATCTCATCAATTTTGGGATTTTTGAGATCTTTAATTGTAGCTACGATTTTTAGGTTTTTTTCAGCTGATAGGTAGGGATAGAAGTTCGGTGTTTCCAGTAAAGCCCCAATTCTTTTTTTTGTTCTAAAGCTTAGTGACTCATCAAACCATTTAAAAGTTCCAGAAGAGGGGCGTGTAACGCCAAGTACCATCCCTAAGGTGGTGGTTTTGCCGCTTCCGTTCGGCCCGAGGATACCAAAGACACTGCCTTTTGGTATATCTAAACTTAGCTCTCTAACCGCATTTATGCTGCCAAAATTTTTGCTAAGTGATTGTATTTTAAGGACTTTTTCCAAAAGTATTGGGATTAAGAGGTTAAAGTGTTCTCAAAAATTTTCAGTAAATTTGAGAGAAACAGGGCCTAAGATAAATAAACCACAAAAAACTTCTTGAATGAATTTGAACCAAGCCAGAACTCCGGTTGCTAATATTCCACGCATAGAAAAAGAAACAATCTCCAATCTTCAATTTCCATCTTCAGAAGTCCTCTCCGATAAACAAACGATTAAAGATAGAATGTATGCTTTACACCGAGCCACTAGTTTGGGAAACATTCATCAACAAAAGGTTACACTTGTATTTGAGGATAACCAAGAAATTAAGTCCGTAAGAACCACCATTTGGGCTATTACAGATCGTAAGGCGGTTTTGAAAGCCGGTAGAACGATTCCGGTTCAACGCATCCACGCGGTTCACATCGGAGATTGATTAGTTGAGGTTCATATCAAAAAACAAACCTTCATCTTCCATATCAAAATCGGGGTCTGATTCGGAACCATAGTCTGAATCTAGCTCATCTTCCATACTTTCCATCTCTTTAGGTGGAGCGGTATCTGGGCGTTGTCCAACGATTTCATGAATTTCCAAGTCACCGTCTTTATCTTCTATATCCAGCACTTCAATGTAAAAGGTCCATAGATTTAGAAAGTCGTACACATAAATCATTTTCCCTCCTGTATCTGGTAGAGCTTTTTGAACCAGTGTGTTGTCCATTTGTTTGGCTTCTCTTCCTGGAGTGCTTCCAAAATCTAACAAGCTAATTTCCTCACCTTGTTCCCAATCATCATTACTGATGTAAAAAGAGGCCATTTCACCTTCGGATAGATTGAAGGCTTTGATTATACTTTGATGTAGGGTAAACAGTTTTTCTGTAGATGAGATTTTTACATCTCGTATAACATCCTCTTCGGTATCCAATACCACGCGTATCCTGTGCATCATAATCCTAAATTTATAATACGGGTTGTAAACCTAATTCTTTACCTTTTTCAAGCATTAGCGCCATGGCTTGCTCTTCGTTATTTTGAATTTGCCCTTCTAATATAGCCTCTTTTACCGCTTCTTTTATGATTCCAATTTCTTTTCCCGGAGGGATATTAAAGGCTTCCATGATCATTTCTCCAGTAACGGGAGATTTCCAATTTCTAATTTGATCTTTTTCTTCTACCTCTTGTAGTTTTTCACGAACGCTTTGAAAATTTTCAAGAAACCTTTTCTTCTTCTTTTCATTGCGGGTGGTAATATCAGATTCGCACAAAAGCATCAGGTCTTCCACCAAATCGTTGGCGTCAAAAAGAAGTCGTCTAGCTGCACTATCTGTAGCATGTTCTTCGGATATGGCAATAGGCCTGCTGCTTAATTGAACAATTTTTTGGACATAACGAAGAGGTTCTCCTAAAGGGAGTTTTAACCGCTGAAAAATCTTTTTCGTCATCTTAGAACCAATCATTTCATGATGATGAAAAGTCCATCCTTGACCCGCTATAAAGCGTTTTGATCTGGGTTTACCGATATCGTGAAAAAGAGCTGCATATCTAAGAAAAAGTTTGTCGGTTCTTTCAGAGATATTGTCTACTACTTGAAGTGTATGGTAAAAGTTGTCTTTGTGCAATTGGCCTTCTACTTCTTCTACACCTTGTAAGTCCACAACTTCTGGGAGGAAGTAAGGAAGGAGCTCTGTTTCAAAGAGAAGACGCAGCCCAACGGACGGCTTGGGAGACAATAATATTTTATTTAGTTCTTCGGTAATGCGTTCGGCACTTATTATCTCAATTCTATGCTTATTCCTTTTAATGGCTTCCAAGCTCTCTTGCTCAATTTCAAAATGCAATTGGCTGGCAAAACGAATGGCGCGCATCATGCGCAAAGGATCATCAGAATAGGTGATATCCGGATCTAATGGAGTTCGGATAATACCCTTCTCTAAATCCTCCAATCCATTAAAAGGATCTAGAAGCTTACCATAGTTTTTCTCACTTACACCTATGGCTAAAGCGTTAATGGTAAAATCTCTTCTGTTTTGATCGTCTTCCAAAGTGCCATCTTCCACAATGGGATTTCTACTGTTTCTTTGGTATGACTCTTTTCTCGCACCAACAAATTCCAGCTCTATTTCGTCATGTTTAAGTTGAGCAGTGCCAAAGTTTTTGAAGACGTTTACTTTGGTTTTACCTAGGTTTTGTGCAACGGCCTTAGCTAAATCAATACCTTTTCCAACTGAAACAATGTCGATGTCTTTTGGATCCTTCCGATTCAAGATTTTGTCACGTACAAAGCCTCCAATTACATAAGCATCTACACCTATCTGATCTGCAGATTGACGGATAAAGTCAAATATTTTATGGGATATAAACTCTTTCAAAGGAATTAGGCGCTTTGAGGAAATACTTTTTCAGAATAAACGGCTAGTATAATAACCAAGATTAAGAGACTATAAATTCCGATGTGAATTTTTTTTATTCTGAGCTTTAGCTTTTTCAGTTCTTCGGCTTCATCTTCTTCAATATCTATGGGATACATAAGCGGAAATAGTAGGAAGGCTTGTAACCTTGATTTTCTTTCGCTTGCATTACTGTAGTCGAATTGAATGATATCGGAAACTGAACCTGCGGGCTTTTTGCTTTGTAATCGAAGGTATTGCAGTTGCAGTCCAGCTTTATAAACAAACAAGCCAAGCATAACGAGCATGAGGGCTACTACTACAAAAACATAAACAAACTGAATCAACATAAACACTTCCGTATTTGGGCCTGCAAAATTACCACAATATTTTGAGCAAAATTAAATCTATAGGCTCATCTTATAGGCTTTTTGTCTCAACCAAAAAGAAGCTTTAAACTTAGCGAGAAAGAGTTTTGTTGTTTTTTCCTTCAATAGAAATTAGGCTTACGGCAGAGCTCAAAAAAGCAAGAATTGCTGCAACCGTGGCTAATCTTTGAAAGGTATTTACAAAAGAGCTTGTTACAGCAGATTCTACGGTTTTAACCTGGGTGAGGTTAAAAGAAGCAGGAGCTTTTGCTTCTGCGAGTTTCGGTACTTCTAATTTTAGTTCTTGTCGTTCTTCAATACTAAGTTTTAAGGGTTCCACTTCAGCCCAAAAGTTGTTTTCAAAGGAGAGTAGAGCATAAGCACCTAAAATGGCTATGGCCAAGACGCCTGCTGTTCTTGATATGGCATTGTTAACGCCAGACGCTACTCCGGTATATTGAGAACTAACGGCATTCATAACAGCGGTGGTTAATGGAGCTACGGTGATGCCCATGCCAGCTCCTGCTACGAGTATAGCTGGAAAAAAACTTGTCCAAAATTCAGAAGGCCCAGCTGTAATCCCTGGCCTAGCGAAGAGCAGAAATCCAACACCCGTTATAAACGGTCCGATGATGAGCGGAATTCGGATTCCGATTCTATCTGCCCAAGCTCCCGACCATCTAGAAAGAAGAGCTATTAACAAGCCAAAAGGAAGCATAGTAAGTCCGGCAATCTCTGGTGGATATCCTTGCACTTGTATTAGATTTAGCGGAAAAAAGAATAAAAACCCTCCTAAAGCACCGTATAAGAAGAGTGTAAGTAGGTTAGTGCTACTAAATACTTTCGACTTAAAAAGATGCAAGGGCATCATGGGGTTTGGGCAACGAGCTTGATAAATCACAAAGCTCAAAAGGCTTATACTCCCAATTCCTAAACTACCCCAAATAAGAGGGGCTCCAAAGCCTTGTGCCGGGGCTTCAATAAATCCATAAGTTAACCCGGCCAAGGCCAAAGTAGCGAGTAATCCTCCCGTTAGATCTACTTTTTTAGCGTTTTCGTTTTTGCTTTCCGGCACACTTTTGATCAAAAAGTATAGAGCGATACCCGCAAAAGGAATGTTTATGAAGAAGATGGCACGCCACCATCCCATTCCGGCCAACCATCCTCCAAGGGCGGGACCTCCAATAGTGGTTAAAGCGCTAAACATAGACCAAGTTCCAATCGCCCAACCTCTCCTTTCAGCTGGGAATAAAGCCGATATAATGGATAAGCTACCCGGAACCATTAAAGCTGCACCAATTCCCTGAAGAGATCTACCAAAAATTAGAAAGTTGGAGGAGGTGGCCATTCCGCATAATAAGGAGGATGCTGAGAATATGAGTATGCCGATGATAAAGACTTTTTTTCTCCCAAGAGCATCGCCTAAAGAGCCACCGACCAGCATAAGAGCTGAAAGAAAGAGAGAGTAGCTATTTACAATCCATAAGAGTTGAGAACCATTTACGCCTAAGTCTTGCTGTAAGGCAGGTAGGGCCACATTGAGAGCGGTAGAATCAATAAAGGCCATTGCGGAAACCATTATGGTTGCTACTAAAACAGCAAATTGCTGTTTTTTGGAAAGTGGAGTTGGCATAAAAGGATGAGTTAACTAGCTCTAAATATACCTTTTCTAAAGTGGATAATGGTATTACAAAACAAAACCGCTAATACCGGTAATGAGGAAGAGCTGTGTTATTTGTTGAACAACACAGCTCTTAAAATTATCTAAACTGCAATAAGAATATCTACCTCCGCATTTTCCGGATCGGTAGAGCGTTCTCCATAAATCTCTAAATCTGCCGTGTAGGCCCTTGAGATATCTGAATTCCAAATTTTAAGCCATTGTTCAATCACAATTTCCGGAAGTCTCCCTTTAGGCGAAAAGCGGATGTAGTTGGCCTTTTTAAAGGATTTACCTTGTAATGAATCCGAAACTTGATCTAAATTTTCAACTTTACAGCCGAGCAAAACGGTATAGGGTGCATTGTGATCTCCTTCATAATCTGTATATACTACGTATATATTTTGATCTATCTTATCCTTAATGCTATTGAAAATTGATTGAGATTGAAAAGTTTCCCAAAGTTTGGTAATGTCATCTGCGGCTTGGTAGTTTAGGTTTGAGGTTCTACAGCTTATACCCACAATGTTAAAAGCTTCCATTTGTATATTGTCCATGCATTCAATATTTAATTACAATGCAAGATTAATTGTGGAAAGTGACAAGGGTTTGTCAGTAGTAAAAATCAATTTTTAACATGGTGGTTGTAAAGATCACAAGCCAACTCTTTTACCCTGTTTTTCAGTACTAAAGGACTTATTACCTCTACATATTTTGTGTAGGTAATCAGCCAATGTGCAATCTGCTCAAAAGAATGAACCAAAAATGTCATTTCTACACGGTCGCCTAAATCTCGCTCTTGGGTAAAGCCAAGCATAAACTTTTGTGTTTGTGTATACTTTGCCATCACTTTATCAAAGGTCAAAACAACGGTTTCAAGTTCCTGCTCTTTAGCCAGTTGATCCAAATACGTTTGGAGTTGAGGATGTACAGCTTCAAATTTATGATCCTCAACTTGAAGTTGTTTTATCCGATCTAAACGAAAATTTCGGTAATCCGCTCTTAAGCGGCAATAGGCGATGAGGTACCAATTTTCGGTAGTGAAATAAACTCCAACAGGTTCAATTTGTCGCTGGGTAGATTTTTCTGCATAAGCAGCTTCATAATGTATTTTGAGGATGTTTTTTTGATCAATGGCGTTTAATATTTTCTGTAGTTCCGGAAAATCTTGCGCATTTGAAGACCATGGAGAACGATATACGGCAATATGATTTTCTAAATTTTCAACCGTTTCTTTTTCCGTGCTTCTGAGTACAGATTTAATTTTAGTAAGCGCGGAGTTGAAATTTTTATGTGTTACTGGGTCTACCATTTTTTCAAAAAGCTTTTCAGCAGTTACCAAGGCTGAAGCTTCATCGCTAGAGAACATAACTGGAGGAAGGTGGTAACCAGGCATAATAGAGTAACCAACACCTGCTTCCGAAATGATGGGTATTCCTGCACTTTCCAGCGTTCGGATATCTCGATAAACGGTTCTTAAACTCACCTCAAAGCGATCTGCTATATACTGTGCTTTTATGATCTTTTTAGATTGAAGAAGCGTAAGGATCGTAACTATTCGATCGAATTTATTCATGGTTTTTTTTATACTCTGAAGTGGAGCGATTAAGGCGTTTTGATCTGCTTTTTCAATTCATTAACAGCTGCTTCCAGTTGCTGATCTCTTCCTGTGGTAACCACTCCTGGTTCGTTAGCAACCTTAATATCTGGCTCCAATTGAGTGTTTTCTAAATATCCACCATCCAAGGTGAGCATTCCTACTTGAGGAATACCGAAAACCACACCGTTTTGAAGACTTTCCCACCACACAGCTGTTCCCGTTCCCGGCACCGGCATTCCAATCAATTTGCCGATCCCCAAGGCATTGTAGGTAAACGGAAACATATGTGCATCAGAATAATTTCCTTCACTCATTACAACTACAGAAGGCTTTTTCCATTTGAATTGAGGTTCATCGCCTAAATCTTGACCTCTAGGCATGAAGGTGAGGTACTTTTCTCCATCTAAGAAAGTAGCCAAGTCATCGTGAAGCCAGCCTCCACCGTTGAATCTCGTGTCTACGATTAATGCCTTTTTTCGGTTGTGCTTTCCTAAAACATTTTCATAAACGGTTCGGTAGCTTCTATCGTCCATTCCTCTTACATGAACATAGCCGATGGTTCCACCGGACAATTCATCCACAATCCGTTCACAATTTTTCACCCATCTTTCATAGGTGAGCTGATACACTCTTCCAAAGGATATTGGTTTAACTCGCTCTTCCCATCTTTTGTCTTTTTTAGGATCAAATAGAGAGAGTAAAACGTTTTTCCCTGCTTTGCGATTGAGTAGGGGAAAGTAGTTTGTGTTGGCTTCAACTGCTTCTCCGTCAATTTTTTCAATAATTATACCTGCTTTAATTTTAGAGCTCTTTTTAAGTACGGGGCTTTTGTCCATCACCTCTAAAATTTTAAGACCAGTACCTATATAAGTTTCATCATAAAACAATCCCAAACTGGCTGTGGATGCACCTGTAGACGAGTAACTTGAATATCGCGCACCGGTATGCGATGCATTGAGCTCGCCTAAAAGTTCGGAAAGCATTTCTGCAAAATCATGATTGTTATTGATATGTGGCAAAAAGGAAGCATACTCTTTTTTATAAAAATCCCAGTCTACCAGATGCAGATCTTTTCTATAAAATTTGGCTTTGGCTTGTCTCCAAGCATGTTCGAATAAGTATGCACGTTCCAAGTTTTCATTTAGAATCATCTCTCCTTTTACGGATAGGTTTTTTTTCTCTCCGCTGCCCATATCAACCTTATACACAGATCCACCGGCTACAATAAATAGATTTTTATCCTCCTTATCGGGTATAATGGCTCCTCCTGAAGAGCTGCCCAGTTTACTCAGGATTTTGGTCTCGCGAGTTCTTAAATTCGTCTGCCATAAGTTATACCCCTTTTCAAATCGAGCGAGGTAAAACAGTTTTTCTCCTTTCTTATCTACATAAGCGTCTGATAAGCTTGAAGAATGAATAGTAAGTCGTACTCTTCTATCGGCAATATCCTCTAAGTCAAATTCAAGACTTTTTACTTTAT
>CAZAJG010000075.1:0-2443 GCA_964485405.1 uncultured Owenweeksia sp.
AGCATTTTTTGAGCCAATAGTTCTGCCTTTTCTCCAGATTCCCCTTTGGGTTTAGTTGCAGACATTACACTTTCTCCAAAAACACTTAGCCTCCAACCAGCACTCCTTTATAGCAACAAAGGATTTGGAGTAGATTATGAAAAAATGTTGGATGAAAGCTTTGATGATTTAGGATTAGATATGGATGACTTTGAAGGATATGCTCGATTAAGTTATGGTTACATTGAAATTCCTATAAATCTGGTTTACAAAAGTGAAGGTTTACAAGTATCAGCAGGGCCTTATGTTGCAGTTGGGGTTGGTGGCACCTTTAAGCATGATTTTACATTTGAGGTAGATGGAGAAGATTACGACAGCAATTTTTTCTTTGAAAAAGACTCTTATGCCTTAAAACCTGTTTTTGGAAAGGTGAATGACGATGATTTTAAAAACTTTGTATTGGATGAAGATACCTATGACCTATTTAGAGCACTTGATTATGGACTTAACTTTGGTATTGGTTATCAGGTAAATAATCTTCTGTTCAACATTGGCTATTCAATTGGGCTCAATAATCTTACACCTAATTTTGATGCAGATTCTTATGGTGTTGATGAAGAGTTTACAGAAGGTGTCGTTCAAAAAAACCGCCTTTTTACTTTTTCCACATCTTACTTTTTTAATTAACTCTTTTGATGCCTTAAATCGCCTTAAAAACGTTCTTTTCATTCATAGTGTTACAAAGTAGTGATGGAAATTATAATATATGGCGCGCACTTGTAGTGCGTGTCCATCTCCCTTCCCCTACCCAATCACAAAACCTATTCCATCCTCTCCTCTCCTGTAAGCATTCAGCTTCTTCCCCTTCACGCAAAACAAATATGCCCCTACCGAACTACACTAACTATCAAACACATAACTAAAATTAACAAGAAAAAAACAATGAATTTCACACATTAAACGTTTTAGAATATATATTTGTATCAGAGAGACTGACCAAAAAAGTGTTGTCGCAAAAAGCACACTTTCAATTTCTCAAAAACACCATATTTATTTAACATATTGGGAGGTATGTGAAAATGATCGGAAAATCAGATCATTAGGAACAACTTATATAAGGGGGTAATTAAGCGGAAACATTTTCGCGACTATTATTTTAGGAATACCTCGTTTTATGCGTAAGAATGAATACAACTACAAACAAACCTATGAGCATTAAAAGCATCGCGCTACAACTACTTTTTACCCTTGTTTTAGGAGGGGTTCTCTACGTAATTCTTAAACCAGCATCATCTCAAGAGAGTTTTTTTATTGACAACACAGTAGTCCTAGCCCATTACGTTAAAGCAAAAGGCTACGACAAAGTTTTAGAATCCAAACAAGCCCAAATGAAAGCAGATATTGATTCGGCTTCCACTTATTTAGCCAGTATCCAAGGGAGTAAGGTAGCGATAGATACAGTTAGAGCGGCAAAAGAAATGGCTCGAGTAAAGCAATTGCAACAACAATATCAAAATCATTTACAAGCCGAAGATCAAAGAATCTCGGCACAAGTAAGAGAAGAACTCAACCAATTGATTGAACAATTTGCTAAAAAAAGTAAGATGAAATTTCTACTTGGTGCTACCGGAGACGGCAATATATTATACGCACAGGAAGAAATGGACAAAACACAAGACTTGATTCAATACATCGATGAGAGCCTTTAAGCACTACAGCATAAAACGGGTTATTAGTGGCGCAAATGGCAAAGCCCTACTCTCTATGGTACTTCTTTGCATTGGCCTTATAGCATGTAAACCAGAGTTTAACACTACAGGCTTTATAGTGGCCGAAGAAGGAAATAAATCGAACAACTTTATTTCCAGTTTAAATAAGGACGACTTTAGCTTTAAAGCAAAGTATAAGAATGACCCCGAATATTACAGGGAAAACGAATTGGATTCTGTTCGAATATTCGTTTTTTCCATGAGCTATAAAGGGCGAGATCCGCTGGAGTATTTAGCTGGAAATCAACAAGATTTTACCGATGCTTTGGAAAGGAACGCCTTTAACAAACAACAAAGCTTTGGAGCGATAAGTAATCAAGGAGATACCATATACCCGCTCTTAACTTCTGCCCCTAGAACCTACGGTATGGATGGTCAGTTTACCACCCTACTCTCTTTTCATCAAAGTATAGAAACACAGCAGCCTATTCGGCTCTTTTATAAAGATAAAGCTATAACGGCCCAACCCATATTATTTCAATTTAACCATTAATCTACCCAAATGAAAACCAAAAAAACAACCAAAATTGTCGCCTGCTTACTGGCCTTAGTCTTTTTAAATAGTCTTCTCTTTCCTACGGTTTCCTATGCGTTGACGGGTGGGCCTTCTCAAGCTGAATTTCAAGGTTTTGAACCGATTGGAACTACGGATATGGTGAATTTATCTTCGGGGGATTTAGCTTATGGTATTCCAG
>CAZAJG010000075.1:2453-4981 GCA_964485405.1 uncultured Owenweeksia sp.
TAGTTAATATACCTGGACCAAACGGTAGCTTCAGTCTTCCGTTATCTTATCATTCGGGTATAAAGCTAGAACAGGATGCCACCTGGGTAGGTTTAGGGTGGTCTTTAAACCCAGGAGTAATAAATAGAAAAGTATCTCAGTATCCTGATGATTTTCATGGACAAACAATCTCAAACTCCATTCAAAATAGCGGTGGCCATGGCTTTGGGATTAATATACCTATTGTCTTTCAATACAATTGGGATTCTGAGCGCGGCAGTAGCGGTTCAGTAGGGTATTCCAATATCTTTAGAGTTGGTTTTGGAAGTAATAGTGGGTTTACAGCACTTGGAGTAACTGTAAACACGAATACAGGAAAAACTGAAGTAAACGGTTTGGGTGTTGGAATAGCTATTCTTTCTGCATACGGTATTGGATCTGGCGTTAACAGTGAGAACTCACTATTAGATGCAATTGGAAGTAGTCTTGCGTCTCCACAAAGCATAATAACGAATGTAATGTCTGCTGGCGTTCAACTGGCTGTTGGTATTGCCAATAGCCGTACATCTACTGTAGGCGATTGGACTATTGACAATAATGATTACTTCTTTTTCAAATATAATAAATATTGGTTAGATCATACATCTACTGACTTAGCTTATGGAGCACTATACTTGGGAGACGCTGAGAACAACAACAATCCAAATATGCACGCCTTAGCTACCCCAGGAAGCTTTCGATTAAGCTACAATAATGAACCTGCGGTCAGCAATATAAAGGCCTTCTCCAGCAGTGTTAACGGCACTAATCTAAAGGTAGTTAGCGATATGCATTTCGCAACGGATGATGGAGATTATGGCAACTCCATTAATCCTGTAAGCATTGCTTATGATCAGTATCAAGTTTCTGGTCAAGGAATCTCGGGAAATATCAAGCCTTATAGACATGATGTTGGAAGTTTGGCTACCACTAGGCAATTGGCTCCAAAAGGATTTGCATACAACCTTTTCCCTTTTTCTCCTTCTTTAGGCCTAGGAGAATCTGCAAAGACCAACTTTTACTACGATGGTGAGCTGGCAAACAACTATCAATATCATTTGTATGACGGAACTTTTGAAAATGGTATGGATTGGAACATTGTCAACAATACCATGCAAATTACTTACTTCGATGAAAAGCTAAATATTGATTTAGATGTTAAAAAGGAAGATGATCGAAACGATCTCTCTTTAAAAGACAATAGGCTCGCTCGCGGTAAACATATTTCCTGGTTTTCAAATCAGGAAATTATATCAGGAATCGCGGAAGCTGCGGGTTTTATGGACGCAGGGATAGATAGATCTAGCCTACCAGCACATGGAATTGGTGGCTTTATGGTGATAAATAATGATGGTGCAACCCATCATTATTCAATACCCGTTTACAATTCAAGTTATTATACAAAGTCTCAACAACAAAGCGCTAGCGACTATTCTTCACTCACCATGAATGGGGATTATGCGACCAATTGGCTACTAACCGCCATAACAGCTTCTGATTTTGTTGATCGGAGCTCTGTAGGTACAACCGGAGAGCTTGATAAAACAGATTTTGGATATTGGGTTAAATTTGATTATGGAAAATTTTCATCTAATTACAGGTGGAGAACCCCTTACCTTTCTGGTAGCCTTACCAAAAGCGAAGAATCGAATGCAGGTGGATCTTACTCAGAAGGAACTAAAGAAACTTACTATCTAAATACAATATCAACCGCAACGCATACGGCACTTTTCGTTAAAGAAGTAAGAGTGGATAATAGAGGAGCATACTCTAGTTCTACAAATCCTGCATCATCACTGGTGTTAGAAGAAATCATTCTTCTTAATAATTCAGACTATGAAGAATTAACCAACTCCACAGCTTCAGGAGGTCTAGGCTTTAGTGCAGCTTCAGGCGATGATCCAGGAGGATTAATAGACAGTAACATTGATGATCTAGACCAAGTAATTGATGTATATGATATTAGTTCAGATGGTAGTTCTCAAACCACAATTCGAACCTTTCTTGATCAACATCAATTAAACAAAACCAAACTTAACTACAATCATTCGCTTTGCTCTGGCACTCTCAATTCGTTTATTGGCTCCGTAAATCGTCCATCACACACAACAGGTGGAAACGTTGGTAAACTAACCCTTACCAGTATCGAAGTTTTAGGCAGAAACAATAACAAACTTTTACCCGATTATGATTTTACCTACTCCACAAATAATCCATCATATGGCCAACATAAATGGGATGGTTGGGGAATGTATGCAGATGATGCAACGAGTGATTACGATTCGCATTACACCTCTTCCACTGCAGATAATTGGCATCTAACCGATATAGATCTACCCACGGGCGCAGTAATGAGTATAGAATACGAAAGAGATCATTATGGCTCAATTAGTGGCGAAAAGCCAAAGCTTACTTTTAAAGGAAGTACTATAACTTCAACTAATGGGACTCTGGTAATGCCAGTTCTTGAATCTGTTAATGTGACTAATCAAGGACTTTATATAGGCCAA
>CAZAJG010000075.1:4996-11260 GCA_964485405.1 uncultured Owenweeksia sp.
CTGTTCAAGGTGGTCATGTTTATATAGACGGGCAAATTAACGTCAGTATCTCGGCAATATCTAGCCAACAAATTACAGTTTCAGGAATTACCATGGGCCAAGGTGTTATGGAAATTGAAATCAAGAATACTCGTCTCGATTGTTTAACAAAACCAGGTGGCGATGTTAGAGTATCAGAAATTTCTATTACAGATGAGTTCAATCGCAGCGAGGGTACAAAGTACATTTATACCAAAGACGGAACAATAGACGGTTTAAGCTCAGGTGTTGTATCTGCAGAACCTCAATTTGTTAGAGACGTAGACGATATACCTAACTATCAAAAATACTATGACTACCCCTCTACCGGTGTTATTTACAGTAAAGTAACTATGCTCAACAATTATCAATCTGCGACCGAATACTTGGGAAGTTCGGTTTATGAGTTTATTACTCCGCATAAGGATATGGTTAACTTAACCAAAACACCTGTGAAGGAGGCAGACCCAAACATAATGTCAGGTAAGGACGAATATGCACGATCCTACGATTTTAAAATTGATATCCAAACCTCTGGAATTGGTCAGTTAAAATCTGTTTCCCACTATAACCAAATCAACGAATTTGAAAGTAGCGTTGAATATGAGTACGCGGATAACGTTTACAGTAAACCCTACGGAGACTTAGGCTTTTACACAGAGGGTAATGTACTTACAGATTTCACGTATAAAGAAGAAAACAACGAAATTGACGACAGAAGGTGGCATTTTTATCGAACTACAAAAAATCACTTTCCTACCATTCCTCAAGCGGTTACTTTCAAGGACAACTACTCCGAAAAAAGAGTAGAAAATACAGCTTACAGCCCAATTACAGGAACGGTTTTGGAAACCGAATACTACGATGCTTGGGGTGCTAAGTACAGAACTAAAAACGTACCAGCCTATACTTTACCTGAGTATTCAGATATGGGCTCTAAAACAGCTAATAGCTCTAATAAAAACATGCTCAGTCAATCGGCAGGAGAGTATTTATATACCTATAATGAAGATGGCTCCGAAGACCTGGTAAGCGCCAGCGTTACTACCTGGAATAAGGATTGGACTTATCGAGAACTATCCACCTCCGGAACAACCAGCAATTATGCAGATGTAAGCTATACCAATGAAGTATACCGGAGTCATAAAAATTACGCTTGGAAAAGCGAATTAAATGATGATGGAACCTATGCCTCCTTCACCGATTTTGATCACAACACTTCCGCAAACAATGCGGGTTGGGAGAAAATATCCGAGGTAACGCTTTACGATCATTATTCCAGAGCTTTAGAGAGTGAAGATATAAACGGAGATAAAGCCGCTACCAAATACGATGTAAGCGGACAGTTTAATTTACTCTCCTCAGCCAATGCCGATTACCAAGAGATTTTCTTTAGTGGTTTTGAATTAGATCCGGTAAACAACTTACTATCGGATAACCTCTACTTCAATAACTCCTCTTCCGCTATTTCTACAGATTATGCCCATACCGGAGCAAGCAGCTTAAAACTAAGCGGTGCAGAAGGCCCTTATGCCAACATGGATATCAGCAATCACGAAACCTTTATCGTTTCCGCTTGGGTACACACCTCCAACTGGACAGATGCTACTTTGCTGGCAAAGTTTTACGCCAACGAAAATCCAACCCCGATCAACAGTGTTCAAGCATCCGGTGTATCTGCTCAAAAATTTAAAGCCGGAGATTGGTATTTACTCTATATGGAAATTCCACTGGGCAGCCACAGCACAGCGGATAGAATGGTGGTATCTGTAGAAAACAGCAACACCAACACCCCAATTTATGTAGACGACTTTAAGCTCACCCCTTTTGAGAGCGCAGGCGGCTGTAACGTATACGACCCGGAAACGTTTAAAGTAGCCGCCATTTTAGACGATCAACATCTAGCCACAGCTTATGAGTATGACGACAATGGCATCCTGAAAACCGTAAAACAAGAAGTGATAGACACCCCAACGCTAAGTGGTGGCTTTAAAACGGTAAAAGAATACTTCTACAACTACGGAAAAAACAACTAACCAACCCTAAAGAAACGTTTTAATGAAAAACTTAATCCAAAATATAGCCGTCACCCAGAGCATACGGAAAGCGATAGCAAACAATAGAACTGTAGAACCGCAGAACCGCAGAATATCGAATGATGAAAGAGTGATCACAGAAACCAAAAACTTCGACATTCAAAATTCATCTGTTCGATATTCGATATTCAATCGTGGGAACAATGGAACCGCAGAACAGCAGAACAGTAGAACACCGAATGATGAAGGAATAATTCCAAGAAACAAAAAACTTCAACATTCAAAATTCAACATTCGATATTCAATATTCAATCGCGGGAACAATGGAACCGCAGAACAGAAGAACCGCAGAACACCGAATGACGAAGGGCTAATCACTGAAAACCAAAATCTCCAAAACTCATCTTTTGCAATCCGGCCTACAGAAAAAACAACTTTCTCACAAAGAGAAAGCTTAGAAAGACCGAGAAGCTCTGAGGGAAGCCGAAGAGATCACTCGGCCGAACTTAGCTTTTTCAAAGAGAGATTGGCGTTTTTAATGTCAGCCTTGAGCTTTTTGGTTTCGTTTTTGGGTCAAGCCAAAAAGGAAAAGAGAAAAACTGCAGAACAGCAGAACCACACAATTTCGAATAACGAAGGTATAATTCCAAAAAACAAAAAACTTCAACATTCAAAATTCGACATTCAATATTCAACATTCTCTTCACTTCATCTAAAAGCAGCATTATTCACGGTAATTCAAATCCTATTCATCACCCATATATCTGCTCAAAACCAACCGTTAAGCAATCACAAATGCACTACGACAACAGACGATGACAAAAACTGGAGCATGACCCGTTCTTACGACCTAAATGGAAATGTAATTGGAGCAGGCATTCAGTACAGCGACTACCGTGGGCGATTGCTACAAACCCAAAGCTGGGACCCTATCAGCAACGAAGTGTTCGCTTCACAACCTGTATACGATGAATACGGCCGGCCGGTAATCCAAACCATGACAGCGCCTGTAAATAGCAGCACTTTATGTTATAAAGACGGTTTTATGACCAACGGAGGAAGCAACTACAACACCGCGAACTTTGAAGGTACAAAGCTCAATAATCCAGATGCAGTGGATAATACCACGCAAGGAACGCTAGGCTGGTGGTACAGCAACAACAATACCGATGAACCTTACCAAGCCACCACTTCCTACCCCTATTACCGCACAGAATACAGCACACGAACAAACAAACCCAGACGATCCGCTGCTCCTGGAGATGAACTAAGAATGGGGCAAGGTCATGAAGGGCAAAGCTACACCATGCCCGCTGCTGGAGAATTGTATTACCTTTTTGGGTATGGCCATGGCTGGACGCTGAATGCGGCTGGAAACAGCCTCAGCACCCCCGGTTATCAAGTTTTTAAAACCATTGGTGTAGATCCGGAAGGCAATGAAAGTGTGAGCTTTACCGACAGAGATGGAAAAGCGATAGCATCCGCTTTAAGTGGTTCTGTAAACGGAGTAAACCAACGCACCATGCAGGTTACCTCCGTAATTGGCGATCAAGGATATGTAGACATTCACCTGCCAGAAGGCTGCCAAAGTTCCCTCACGTTCTATAATCCGCACAACAACATCCGCTATCAAATTATTGACTTGAGCAACGATGAAATTCTCATGTTTGGTGAAAACGATTACTATACCGGTACACGCCCCGATATAGATGCTGGATTTTACCGAATCAAAGAACTGCCGGTAAGCATTCCTGCCGCTTTAAGTCCATTCTTCTCGGCTTCCAGCAGTACCTTTTCGGTTAATGTGCGTTTAGAAATAAACTACGAGCTAAACTATTACGAGTTTGCCCTAAACTATTTCGATAAAGCGGGCCGCCTGATCAAAACCATACCACCATTGGGTATTGCTACTGCGTACAGCCCAAATCCTGCTACCTTAGGTGGAAACAGCGCATACAGCACTTTTTACAGCTACAACAGCGATTTAAGCTTTTCCTCCTCCGCACAAACCAACAACACCCGTTTTAACCTTACCGCTCAAGTATCTTCTAACGAGTACAAAGAAGTAAGCGTAGAATTTAGGAGTTTAACCATCCCCGACAATAAAATTTACAGCCAATCCATCCTGCTAGAAGCCGGATTAAGCGGAACAACCAGTGAAATTACTACCGCCTCTGATGGTTTGTTTTATGCACAAGGAATGCCCGAATACCAACAGATCAACACCAACGATTTTCATGTGAGAGCGCAGTTAGGAAACGGATTCCCGTTTACTACACCCAAAGGAAAAAAATACGTAAACCGATTACCCGATCCAGCCGGATATTCCGCCTGCCAACAAATGGCTTTTGTGTATGAAATTGAATACGATGTATTCAGTTCCACCCTTTACAATAGCAATCCAAACAGCTCCCCAGATGTAGCGCGAAAACGTAGAATTTGGATTATGCAACGCTTTAATCCCGCCAACTGTTTAGAAGAAACCATAGAATTGCATGGCGACAAGTTTATGGTAAACAGCACTTTAATCAGCAATGGTGTAAGTGAATTGGAATTTGTAATCCGCCAGGTGAAAAAGGTGAAAATTAACAACCAAGGCGGAGAAAACACCGTAAACCTCACCTCTACCGATTATGGGTTTTTAGACAATTTTAAACTCTACTTTCAAGAAAAAACCTTTGTAGATGGCGATCCTACCCACAGTATGGCCACCACCTTTACCTACAACAGCTTAGGCTGGTTGTTGGATACAGAAAGCCCCGATGAAGGCAAAACAGAGTTTACCTACCGCAAAGATGGACAGATGCGTTTTAGCCAAAATGCCCAGCAAAAACTGGAAAACAAGTTTAGCTACATCCATTACGACCATTTAGGACGCCCTGTGGAAAGCGGTGTATACGAAACCCCGCTAAGTGGAGGAATTGCTTTTCAGAATTACAGCACAACGGCTACTTCAAGCGGCAGCAACAGTTTATTGAATACCGCTTACAACAGCAGCAATACACAAGCAGATGGTTTAGATGATCAGTACTGTATAGAACAAGTTTTTAGTCTCTACGATGTGGCCGACCCAAACCTGGCAACCACCATTGGTTCAACCCTCTCTCCGCTCTACATTCAAAGCAATTTAAGAGGCGGTGTTTCTAAAGTTTGGGACGATAACAGTACCACTTGGTACAGTTATGACGAATACGGCCGCCAAACCTGGGTAATCCAAAAAGTGCAAGATTTAGATCCGTACATCACTTTAGATTACGAGTATAACGACCTTGGCGATTTGGTAACCGTTTCTTACCAAAAACAAGATGCGGATGAACGATTGGATCATCATTTTACGCACGACATTAGCGGACGGTTAACCGAAGTACACACCAGTTTAGATGGAGAGTTTAAAGTACCACAAGCCCGCTATGCGTTCACCAAAATGGGTGCTCTAAAACGAACCGAAATAGCCGATCGTTTACAAGGAATGGACTATGTGCAAACGCTTAGCGGTGGTTTAAAAAGTATGAACCACCCCAGCCTTTCTGGAGCCTACGATCCCGGTATGGATGGCGAAAGCACAGGAGATCACACCCTCTTTCAACCCGATGTATTTGGGATGAGCCTGGATTATTATCAAAACGACTACAAAAGAGCTGGCACCCACATCAATGCCGAAGCGGGAGGCAACAGCTCCTATTTGGGTAATATTGTAAACCAGCGTTGGAACAAAAGACAATCTACCACCCAAAACTTTACCGTACAGCAGGCTTATCAATACCAGTACGATCATCAAAGTAGGTTAACACAAGCGGTATATGGAAGTTATACCCAAGGCAATTGCATCAACCTGGGTACTTCCGAAAGCTGCAGCAATGAGGTTACCGCAAGCTTTGCAGCGGATGCCTTAAACAATTATAAAATTTGGGGCCTGAGTTACGATGCCAACAGCAATCTGTTGAGTTTAAACAGAAACGGATACGGCAATGCTTCCCAAACCACCATGGATAACTTTACCTACCACTACCCTACTGCTTCCGGTAAACGTACCAACAACCAACTCACTTACGTAAGCGATGCAGGCGACAATAGCGATGGCGGCCGTTACAACGACCTTACCAGCCAAAGCAACGGAAACTATGTATACAACGCCATTGGGCAAATGGTAGAAAACCTGCAAGAAAACAGCTACATCACTTACAATGAAAGAGGTTTGGTATCTGTAATT
>CAZAJG010000076.1:0-8269 GCA_964485405.1 uncultured Owenweeksia sp.
CCATACGAGCCATCATAATGGCTGCTCTTGGATTTTCAGGATCCATACCCATGGCCTTCCCAAATTGCTGCATTACCAGCGGACTTAGAGAAGGACCTCTACTTCCTGGATCGGCCGAAAGTTTCCCCATGTTTACGTAACCCATTAATACCAATACCTCTACATTTTGTGGTGCCAGCTCATCTGCCTTCTCTGCTCTTTCCATGGCTTTGGCCAAATATTTATCTCTCTGGTTTAAACTCAAGCTATCTTCAAAGTTTAAATAGATGTAAGCCAATGCGGAATAGTAAGAAGGAAGCCATTCGCTGGTTTCTTTGCTTGCCACCCGATCGAAAAAATTTGCGGCATTTTGCAGGTCATCCTTACCGTTGGCATTATCCAAGAGGTTTAAGCCTTTGGTCATTGCCTTTTCAAAGGTGGATTGAGCCTCTAGGTTTGAGCTAAAACTAACTACAACTGCGATTAAAAAGTATTGAATTGCTTTCATGATTTTGTTGGATTTAATGATTTATAGATTGTTTAATTGGTTGGCATTTTTATCGTTAGATAGGGTGATGAAAACTCCGATAAAGAAGAATCTTTTGGCACCCTGTACAACGGGCATCGAAGCGAAATTTCCATTTGCATCCGCTGTATTTGAATAGCGATATCCAAAAATGTTATCTCTACCTAAAACATTGGTACAAGCTATGTGAATGATAAGATTGGGTTTGGGTAAGTAGCTCCAGCTTAAACTTAAATTACTGAAAGGTTTTGCTTTAGATTCTTGCTCACCGGCTAGGTTTGGGTTATCGTATGTAAGTCCATCGTTCCAACTCCAACTTCCTCCAATTTGTGATTTCAATTGACTCACAAATTTTTTAGCTAGCACAGATACATTGTGTTTTGGGGCAAAAGAGGGCTGTATTTGTGTTTCAAACTGGTTGTAGGATCTTTTGCTATCTGTGTAGGAATAAGTTACCCAATAATCCCACCCGCTAAAGGTTTTGTAATCGCGATAAAAAAGATCGAAACCCTTGGCTATTCCCGTTCCACTGGTTGCAAAACCATCTTCCACAAAGCGTAACAATCCATCGTATTCTTTGTAAAAGGCTTCTGTTCTGAAGGTATACCCTTGTTTGGCGAATTGATAATTGGCTAAGTAGTGTACAGCTAAAGCATCTTCTAGATTGTTATTTTCAATTCTTCTCGTTTTAGATTGTGCTTGATAAAATTGACCATAAGCTACCGAAAACTGTGACAGTTTGCTGAATTGGTAAGCTGTGGATAAGCGTGGAGCTAGAGTAAAATCTTTATTGAGACTGCTCCGCTCGCCTCTAATCCCTGCTCTTAAAATTAGTTGATCGCTGAAATAGTAATCGGCTTCTGCAAATCCAGATTGTAAATGATCCGAAAAGTCTCTACTTGCATTTTCGTTGGTAATCGTTTCTTTATACAGATGACTAATATCCTCTCCTCCAAAAGACAATTTGAAGCGTTGTGTAGGGAAATAGTTAAACTTCAATTTGGCATGAACAAGATTTGTGGTGCGTCCTAAATTCAAGCTATCCAGTTGAATTTCATCTTTATTGTAAGAATAAGCAACGCCTCCTTCCATTAGGAGCTTGTTGCTCAACTTTTGCTTCAGAGAGGTATTGATGTAGTTATACTGATTTCCGATCTCCACATGGCTTCCTCTCCCCGCTTCTCCAGGTTGTGCTTGCCAAATATCAAAGCCACTATTTTGATGACTGTAGAACACTTTTAAAAGGCCATCCTTGTTGATCTTGTTTCTGTATAGCAACTCGCCACTTAAAGTATTTGGTGCTCTATCCCAATCAAAATCTTGTGGTACAATAGCTTGGTAAGGCGCTAAATCTGTGTAGTTTATTGACCCCGTAAAGGATTGCTTTTCACCAGCTTGTGTATGCGAGATTCCTCCGCCTACCGTCATTAAACTGATATCGGTTTGGCTACGGATAGGCATATCGCTGGTATTTAAAACCAAAGCCGAAGAAAGTGCCTGACCGTATTCGGCAGAATAACCACCGGTACTAAAAAATGTGCCTTTAAAAAGAATAGGATTAAACCTAGAACGTGTGGGAACTCCAGCCGTGCTTGTACCATACGCATTGCCAACGCGCATTCCGTCAAAGAAGATGGCCGTTTCACTGGCATCGCCTCCTCGCACAAATAAGCGACCATCACTGCCTACTGTAGCTGTTCCCGGTAAAGTAGACAAAGCGCCTTCTATAGATCCTAAAGCTCCAGCAGTAGTCACAATATCAAAGGGTTTAAAAACTACCGAACGCTTTTCGTCACTGGCTTCCATCGCCCCAGCTG
This sequence comes from uncultured Owenweeksia sp., assembly GCA_964485405.1. Taxonomy (GTDB): domain Bacteria; phylum Bacteroidota; class Bacteroidia; order Flavobacteriales; family Schleiferiaceae; genus CAKZNE01. The sequence continues at coordinate 2,323 of CAZAJG010000076.1, forward strand.
TAATGGTAACTGCACTCAACACATCAATACCCGCTCTCATTTTTATATTCAGAACCAACTCTTTCCCTTTACAAACTACCTCTTGCTCGTAGTTCTCAAAACCCAAAGCAGATATCAATAGGGTTTGCTCTCCTGTTTCCTCCGTTTTAAACAAAAACTTCCCTTTACCATTACTGGAAGCTCCATCGTAAGTATCTTTTAGGTAAATGTTTGCACCGATAATGGCTTCTCCTTTTTTGTTTACCAGTTGTCCTTTTATAACCGTTGCTTGAGAAAAGGCACTTAGACTGAAGAAAGTAAATAAAATCAGGATTTGAATGTTGAGTTTAGCAGTCATGGTCTTTTAATTTTAAACCGAAAGTAGCTGCACAATAAGGGTTTACGAATTCGTATTTACCGAAGTGTAGTATTTAAAGGATGAAGTGTTTTATGTTAAGAACTAAGCGTTTTCATATCGCTTAGGTTAAGCGATAGTTTTATCTTTACAGGATGAATATTATTGAGACTTCCATTCCCGATCTCATAGAAATTGAACCAACTGTTTTCGGTGACTCCAGAGGCTATTTTTACGAATCTTATAATGCTCAAACTTTTGCAAGTCATGGACTTGACATGGTGTTTACACAGGATAATCAATCTTTATCCTCTAAAGGCGTGTTAAGGGGTTTACATTTTCAAAACCCGCCCCATGCTCAAGGTAAGTTAGTGCGTGTAATTAGTGGTGCAGTTTTGGATGTAGCATTAGATATCCGAAAAGGATCGCCTACGTATGGCAAGTACCATAAAGTGCTGCTTAGTGAAGAGAATAAAAAGATGTTTTGGGTGCCTGCTGGATTTGCTCACGGCTTTTTAACCTTGGAAGACAATACTGTTTTTAGCTATAAATGCACCAACTACTACAATAAAGAGTCGGAAGGAAGTGTTTTGTGGAACGATGCAGATTTGAATATTGATTGGGGAATTGAAAACCCAAGCCTTTCGGAAAAAGATAGAATGGCTCCTTCTTTTAAGGAGCTGCAAACAGAATTTACATACCATGAATAAGTTTTTAAGAATAACAGGCATAGTAACACTGATGCTTCTTGGGTTAAGAAGTTTAACCTTCTTTACTTATGTTGAAGATACAGATGATAGAAGTCATCAAGCTGCTTTCAACGATGATTATGCGGTATATGCTTTGAACTTACCCGAAGATATAACTCTAGCGGGCGAATACGTTCCCTTTGAAGATCCTGATATTTTTGAACGCTTTGATCGGGAAATGCACGTGAATACTTACTGGCAATCGCAAACTTTGCTTTTTTTCAAACGAGCCAATCGTTACTTTGAGATTGTTGAACCTATTCTGAAAGAGAATAATATTCCTGAAGATTTTAAATACCTCTCGTTGATAGAAAGTGGATTTATGAATGTGGTTTCTCCAGCTGGCGCTGTAGGCTTTTGGCAAATTCTTAAAAGCACTGGAAAACAATACGGTTTAGAGATAAACAAGGAGGTTGATGAGCGTTATGACGTAGAAAAATCTACTTATGCCGCGTGCAAATATCTACAAGAAGCCTACCAGGAGTTTGGCAGCTGGACACTAGCAGCAGCCTCTTACAATATGGGTATTAGCGGAGTAAAAAAACAATTGAAAAGACAGAAAGCGAACAACTATTTTGATCTTACCCTCAATTCAGAAACTGCGCGTTATGTTTTCCGCATACTAGCGGTAAAAGAGGTCATGGAAAATCCGAAAAAATATGGATTCAATTTCAGAAAAAAGGATTTATATCAGCCTATTCCTACCTACACCGTTGAGTTAGATTCAAGTGTAGAAAACTTTGGTGACTGGGCAAAGCAATTTGATATTAACTATAGAATATTGAAGTATCACAACCCATGGTTGAGACAAGAATATCTTACACATAACCACAACAAAACCTACTTAATTAAAATTCCGAAAGAAGGAAACTATTGGGTGGATGAACAAATGATAAAGAAAGACACTTTATTATTTCAGAGACAAATCGATTCAAACGCGGTTTCTCCCTCTACAGATACTACAACAGAGGCGATAAACCCAAAATAGATCAAAAAATAGTACTGCATAATTTATGGCAGAAGAAGTACTCCTGGAAAAGAATGAAATTGAGGTATTGGGTGCCCGAGTGCATAACCTCAAAAATATAGATGTTACCATACCTAGAGATCAACTTGTTGTAATTACAGGTTTGAGTGGCAGTGGTAAATCCTCACTAGCCTTCGATACGATATATGCCGAAGGTCAAAGGCGTTACATTGAAACTTTCTCCGCCTACGCTCGTCAGTTTTTAGGCAACTTAGAAAGGCCGGATGTAGATAAGATAAACGGATTAAGTCCCGTTATTTCCATTGAACAAAAAACCACCTCGCGTAATCCTAGATCAACGGTTGGAACGGTAACAGAAATCTACGATTTCCTGCGCTTGTTGTTTGCAAGGGCTTCAACCGCCTACTCCTACAATACCGGAGAAAAGATGGTGAGCTACACGGAGGACAAGATTCGTGAAATGATCTTGACTAAGTATGCCGGTAAAAAAGTAAATCTTTTAGCGCCTCTTATCCGATCCAGAAAAGGACATTACCGCGAGTTGTTTGAGCACATCAATAAACAAGGATTTGTAAAAGTTCGTGTAGACGGAGATATACAAGAAGTAGAAAAAGGAATGCGGGTTGACCGCTACAAAACCCATGATATTGAGGTAGTAGTGGATCGATTACAAGTTGATGCTAAAGACGAAGCTCGCTTAAAAAACAGCATCACGGTGGCCTTACAACAAGGTCAAGGCGTGATGATGATATTGGAACAGAATTCAGATACACCTCAGTTTTTTAGTCAAAATTTGATGTGTCCTACTACAGGTATTGCTTATCGCGAACCAGAACCTAATTCCTTCTCCTTTAATTCCCCAAAAGGAGCTTGCCCTAAGTGCAATGGTTTAGGAGAAGTTTCTGAGGTAGATTTAGAGAAGGTAATACCAGATCCTGAGCTTACAATTCGTAAAGGGGGCTTGGTTCCACTGGGCGATTACAAGCAAAACTGGATCTTTAATCAGGTGGAAATTATTGGAGATAAGTACGGCTTTGATGTGAATACTCCGATTAAGAATATTCCAAAGGCAGGCCTTGAAGTTATCCTAAATGGCTCCAACGAAGCTTTTGAAGTTGAAAATAAGAATTTAGGGGTTACCCGTAAATACAGCATCAGCTTTGAGGGCATCATCAGCTTTATTCAAAACCAGAATGAAGAAACCAAGAGTAAGTCCATAAAAAGATGGGCAGAAGGTTTTATGAATAAAGTGAGTTGCAGCGAATGCGAAGGTCATCGGTTGAGAAAGGAATCTTTACACTTTAAAATCGTAGATAAAAACATATCCGATCTCTCTGAAATGGGTATTGGAGATTTATTCCAGTGGTTCAACGATGTGGATGAAAAGCTGGATGAAAATCAAAAGGTAATCGCGAGAGGTATTTTAAAAGAACTCAAATCTAGATCTTCCTTTTTGCTCGATGTTGGATTGGATTATCTAAACCTAAATCGTCCTGCAAAAAGTCTATCTGGTGGTGAAGCACAACGCATCAGGTTGGCTACACAAATTGGATCTCAGCTGGTTAATGTTCTATATATATTGGATGAACCGAGTATCGGTCTCCATCAACGAGATAACCATAAGCTTATTGACTCCTTGAAAGAGTTGAAAAATGTGGGGAATTCTGTGATTGTAGTAGAGCACGATAGGGATATGATTGAAAATGCAGATTATGTATTTGACATCGGCCCGTATGCCGGCAGAAGAGGTGGTGAGGTGGTAGCTCATGGACAGTTAGATGATATTCTAAAAAGTGATAGCCTTACTGCACAGTATTTAAATGGAGAAAAGGAAATTAGCATCCCTGCTAAACGTAGAGAAGGAAACGGCAAAGAGATTGTTTTAAAAGGTGCTAAGGGAAATAATCTTAAAAACGTAACGGTTAAGTTTCCTTTAGGACAGCTTATCGTGGTTACTGGGGTTTCTGGAAGTGGTAAATCCACTTTAATTAATGAAACACTCTATCCTAAGTTGAGTCAACACTTTTATAAAAGCGTTAAAAAACCTTTGGAACACCAAAGCGTTACCGGTTTAAAAAACATTGATAAAGTAATTGACATCGATCAATCCCCGATTGGTAGAACACCTCGATCCAATCCGGCCACCTATACGGGTGTACTTTCTTTTATACGGGAACTTTTCACGAATATACCAGAATCTAAAGTTAGAGGGTATAAACCGGGAAGGTTCTCCTTTAATGTTAAAGGCGGACGTTGTGAAACTTGTGAAGGTGCGGGTATACGGGTTATTGAAATGAATTTTTTACCGGACGTTTATGTACCCTGTGAAACCTGCCAAGGAAAACGTTTTAACCGTGAAACTTTAGAAATACGTTTTAAAGGAAAGTCGATTGCTGATGTACTGGATATGAGCGTAAATACCGCGGTGGATTTCTTTGAAAGCATCCCGAAAATTTACAATAAGCTCAAGACCTTGAAAGAGGTTGGATTGGGCTATATAACGCTTGGTCAGCAATCCACCACTCTATCCGGTGGGGAAGCGCAACGTGTAAAATTAGCTACTGAACTGAGCAAAAGAGATACCGGTCAAACGCTTTACATTTTAGATGAGCCTACCACAGGGCTTCACTTTGAAGATGTGAAGGTTTTAATGGATGTTTTGAGTAAGCTTGTAGATAAAGGGAATACCGTATTGATTATTGAGCACAATATGGATGTGATTAAACTAGCCGACCATTTAATAGATATTGGTCCGGAAGGTGGAGATGGTGGAGGAAAAGTGGTATTTAAAGGAAGTCCTGAGGATATCATTAAGAAAAAAGACAGTTATACGGGAAAGTTACTAAAGATGGAACTGGAGCGATAAGAAACGAGAAATAGACTATGAGCGACAAAAAAGAGAATCCTTCGGAAAGAAAGATTAAAAAAGCTTTTGACCATAAGAGCTGGAATGAAGTGAGAACCAATGACAGTTGGGCCATTTTTAAAATAATGTCTGAATTTGTAAATGGTTACGAAGCTTTAGCCCGTATAGGTCCCTGTGTTTCCATATTTGGATCGGCAAGAACAAAAGAAGACAACAACAATTACCTCTTAGCAGAAAGCATTGCCTATCACCTTACCCAAAGTGGCTATGGTGTAATTACAGGCGGTGGACCTGGTATTATGGAAGCGGGAAATAAAGGAGCTAAACGTGGCGGTGGTACATCCGTTGGATTAAATATAGATCTTCCTTTTGAACAACATTTTAACCCCTATATCGATACCGATAAAAACTTAAACTTCGATTACTTCTTTGTACGGAAAGTAATGTTTGTTAAATACAGCCAAGGGTTTATTGTAATGCCTGGAGGTTTCGGCACATTAGATGAATTGTTTGAAGCGATAACGCTTATCCAAACCTATAAGATTGGCCGTTTTCCTATTGTTTTAGTAGGTAAAGACTTTTGGGGTGGCTTAATAGACTGGATTAAAAAGGTACTCTTAACCGAACATAAAAACATTAGCGAAGGCGACTTAGATCTCTTTAGTTTGGTTGATACAGCGGAAGAAGCCGTTAAGGTGATCAACGATTTCTACGGCAAGTATATGCTGAAACCGAACTTCTAAAAAAAGAAAAAGCCTTCGCGTTTTACCACGGAGGCTCTTTCTACAATCAACCAAAACAGTCTTAATATATTTTACTCAAATCTCTGTAACCAGGAAGTTCTAAGTACCAATCTTCTAATGAGCTGCCTCCGCTTTGAGCCCACTGTGAAAAGTTCAAGTGTGCATCGTCTATTGGAGAAAATTCAACTGGATAATTATAATCGCCAAAGATGTGTATGGCCCAAGGCAGGTTATTTGATGTTTTGTAATATTCTCCTTGGTTTACAT
>CAZAJG010000076.1:8279-10415 GCA_964485405.1 uncultured Owenweeksia sp.
TGTGTACCAAATAAACTAACATCTGCTAAATCTGTAGGACGATTGCCCGATAAATGAACTTCTTTTGTTCGATCTCCATCTACAAAAATGAACGCATTGTACGGTGGTAAACCTACATCATTAACATCTTGAGGTGTATTAAAATTCACCGTAATAGATTTGGTAACAGCTGGCACTTGTGGATCAGCTTTTACTGTATTGATAAAAGCTCCACCCGCATGCTGTATCTCATTAAATACATCATCAAACGCAATAACGGTAGCGTACGTTTGTCCACTCTCTGTTCCGTTTGCAGCCACATTTATAATTCCTTCTTGTAGGCTTGTACCTGATACCGAAGAAACTACAGATGATGAGATGTTTTCAAACTCCCAACCAAAACCATTATTAAATCCTGCACCTACCGCTCTAATGGTCCAATCCGCATTCACATCCACCACCTCGTTTTGAGCATTCAGAACGTGTGTTACATCATACTCCATTACTAAATCGTTAAAGTCATAATCTCCTTGCGAAGGCCATAAATCTTCATAACCAATATTACCTGAATACTCAACATCCAAAGCTCTTTGATTGTCATTTGGATAATCATCCGACTCATCGTTTACGCCATCGTTATCCGAATCCACTCCAGGTACCAGAGGTGGAGAAGTTCCCACATCAACACCAGTCCAAGGATTAGCAGTTACATAGAAAATAAGATCCTCAAAATCATTGTCTGTAGAATAACCATTTGGATTTGCGGAAGCACTGGCTCTATTCAAATCCTCGAAAGTGTTTATTAACAGTTCACGAGCGTTATCTACCAACTGAACGGTATGTTGGCGTTGTGAAGCATTGGGTTCCGGGTTTAAATCTGCCAATGAATATAAACGTGTAGCTGTAGTACTTACCGTGTTTGTAGAAGAAGAATATCCATTTTGGAGAAGCACCCAGCTAACGGTTTTTCCTGCGGGGAATCTTCCTAATAAAACTTTATCCCCAGCATTTAAGCTTCCACCGCCACCTGATACAGATGCATTTGGAAATACTACAAATACGGAGTCGATGTCATTTTCGGTAGCTGGAGGATTTCCAGTATCGTAAACAAAGTAGGCCAATGAATTTTTATATCCAGCTCCTTCGGCTATGAAGGTTACCCACACATCACTCAATTCATCAATAACCACATCAAACTCATTGCTAGAAACCAAGTACTGTGGATTTGTGTTTGGTACGCTTTTGCCAGAAGGCAAAGCTGCATTGATATCGGCTAAAAGTGATGAAGAAACCTGATCACCGGGATTCACCAAGTAATCAGGTAATCCTTGGCTATTAAACGTTCCTACATAATACAAATTATCACCTACCGGGATTCGAGCATTTATGCCAGAAGTATTTGATTTTTTAAATTTTCTAGCTGCCGGTTTTCCACCAAAATTGACAGAAACATTATTGGTTGATACTGTAGCTGTATTCGCAAAACCTTTGTACAAGCACTCTACAAATACCTCATCTAAATATGTAGGAATTTTTATTTCCGAAGATAACTGACCTGCTGAATTGGAAAAACCAGAGGCAAAAATGGATCCTCCATCTAAAGGATCTTTATCGTAAAAATTAATTCGTATTCCAGCTAAAGGCGCATCGTTCAAATCTTGAACGCTAATGTTTGTAGCAATCTCTTTTGCCGTTTCATAGTTAAAAGAAGAAGGCACGTTAATATCTCTAATGTCTGAAGGAACATTTGTAGAAACTGCTGGGTCATCTTTTTTACAGGCTGCAAAAGCAATCAACAAACAAAATAATAATACCGATCTCAATTTAATTTTTTTCATCTCGACTTTACCATTGCAAAGTGAGTACCATTCACTAAGCAAATCACATAAAAATCTGTATTTCAGTCGGTTAATCAAAATTCCAAAAGTCAAACTTGTTTCATATTGGGAAAACAATCCTACATTGAGTCATTGGATAAGAAATATCCTACGTCAATAAAAAAAACCATAGTGCTTAGCCCGTTCATACGGCTGAGCACTATGGTTCAGATATACCTTAAAAAATATTTGTTGAATTTCTGTAGCCTGGAAGATCTAAATACCAGTCTGAGAAGAGCGCTCCATTACTATTAGCCCATCCGGTGAAGTTGATATAGGC
>CAZAJG010000076.1:10425-11159 GCA_964485405.1 uncultured Owenweeksia sp.
CAATAGGAGAGTACTCTTTAGGATAGCTAAATTCACCATCAATATGAATAGCCCAAGGTAGGTTATCTACTGTACGGTAATACCTATTGCTACCTGGATCACTATCATCGTCTATCGTTCCGAAAGAGTTTACACTTGCCAAGTCCGTAGGTATTTCATCCGGTAGGTGAATTTCCATACTTCTATCACCTCTAACAAATATGAATGGATTATAAGGAGGTAGTCCAATAGCAGATGGTGAAATCGCGCTTGTTAAAGTAAGATCTACTTGGAAGACTTCCTCATCAATGGTTGCATTTCCTTTTATAGTATTAATAAAAGCTTCTCCAGCAACATGGTCAATGTGATCAAAGATGTCATCATAAGCAATCAGAACCGCATCTGTTTGTCCTGATTCTAATCCTTTTCCATCAAAATTAACCAAACTCTGAGTGCTTTGTGTACCAGAAGTAGATGCCACATCTGCTGGAGATACCCCCTCAATGTGAACACCAAAACCATGGTGAAGCGCACCTCCTAAGGCCTTAACGGTGTAAGTGGTTTTTATGTCCTTTATATTGTTACTTGCGTCCGTTACCACATTTGTATTGTAGGATACTACAAGATCATTAAAATCGTAATCTCCTTTACCAGGCCATAAATCCTCATACCCAAGCGTTCCGGTATAAAAATTATCGTAAGCTCTATCTGGATCATTACGGTAATCTTCATCACAATTCTTTACTCCATCATTC
>CAZAJG010000077.1:0-1631 GCA_964485405.1 uncultured Owenweeksia sp.
CGCTAACGGGGAGCCAAGGCAATTCAAACTCAATAAAATGGATATGGTAGAGGTAGGCAATGCGCCCCATTAAACCTAAGAGCCAGAGCATATGCGGACCTGTCCACTTGATGAGAGCTACTAGGTTTACGGATTTAGAAACAATCATGGTTTGGTAAATTAGGAAAGGTGAATATAAAAAAATCCTTTACCCTCTTAAGCCGAACAGAGTAAAGGATTCTTGATCCATTGGATGTAATTTTATTTTGGACTTACCATCTTTTCATCCACTAAAACTTGAAAAGCGTCTTCCATGGTAGTTTGCATGGGGCGGAACTTCATGCCCAATTCTCTTTTAATTTTAGAGTTATCTGCTTTCCATTCCACATTGACGTTGTTTCGGATAAATCTTCTCGTAAATAATTTATTGGTCATCGGACCAACGATCATCAACAACCATTTTGGCAATGCCTTTTTAGGTAAAGGAAAACGATCTCCAAATTTTGGAAGTAACACTTTTCCCATTTCTAAAAAGTTGGTGTTGTGGGCGGAAGTGATGTAGCGTCCATTTGCTTCTGGTGTATAACCGGCTCTAAAGTGTGCTTCTCCTAAATCTCGTACATCTATAACACCAACACCCATTTTTGGGGCTCCCATTTTCATGCTTCCATCGCCCAATTGTTTTAATACACTTATACTTTCAGAAGTGTTGGCTTTGGCATTTAAAGCAGGACCCATTACAAAGCTAGGATTGATGGTTACCAAGTCCCATTTAGATTGGCGTTTGGCAATTTCCCATGCTTTTTGCTCGGCTAAGGTTTTGGAGTAGGAGTAGGGTTGATATTCTAAAGAGGCAGTAGTGTTCCATATTTTTTCGGTTAAAACTCCATGGGGAGCATTTACGGCATCAATTGCATCCGTATAGATGGCTGCACAACTGCTGGTTACCACCACGCGCTTTACTGAAGGGGTAGACTTTGCCGTTTCCAGTACATTTTGTGTTCCTTTTACCGCAGGATCAATTAAATCCTTTTGCGGATCGGTTATGTTTGAGGTAAAAGGGGAAGCGGTATGATAAACCAATTCACAATCTTTCATGGCTTCTGCGTAGGAACCTTCTGTTAAAAGGTCGGATTTAAAGTATTTGATGCTTCCTTTAGAGTTAGCGGCAATGGCATTGAGGTGGGCTACTTTTTCGGTTTTATCCGGATTACGCACTGCGGCATGTACGGTAATGCCTTCATCCAGTAATCTCTTTACCAACCATCCGGCCACATAGCCTGTTGCTCCTGTAACCAAAACAGGTTTAGTTTTATCTATCTGTGTCAAAGCTTTTTTCTTTTAATGATCTAGGATTCAAAGGTCTGGATAAATGTACAGCTCTACACACATGAATCTTGGAAAGGATAACACAAAATGGGGGAAGCGGTTTGAACCGCAGAATATCGAACAGAGGAATGTTGAATTTCGAAGTGTTTTATGTTGGTGATTGATAAAACTTCGCCATTCAGAATTGGACATTCGTTATTCGATATTCAAAAAGGGTGGGAACCGCAGAATATTGAACAGAAGAATTTTGAACGGCAGAAGTGGATTTTGTTGGTGATTGATAAAACTTCGCCATTCAGAATTGGACATTCGTTATTCGATAT
>CAZAJG010000077.1:1731-11124 GCA_964485405.1 uncultured Owenweeksia sp.
TTCGTTATTCGATATTCAAAAAGGGTGGGAACCGCAGAATATTGAACAGAGGAATTTTGAACCGCAGAAGTGAGGTTTGTTGTGATTGATAAAACTTCGACATTCAGGATTGGACATTCGTTATTCGATATTCAAAAAGGGTGGGAACCGCAGAATATTGAACAGAGGAATGTTGAATTTCGAAGTGGGTTTTGTTGGTGATTGATAAAACTTCGATATTCAGGATTGGACATTCGCTATTCGTTATTCAACATCCAGCCCTATTTCAGTCTTTTCTGAAAGTAATCCGTCACCTTCTGCATCAAGTGAATACGATCTGTTCCTCTTACGTTGTGCTTATAAATGGGGTATACAAAGTAAATTAACCGTTTGGTCGCTTTTATCCCATTTTGGAATCAGGAAAACCTAATTTGATTCAAGAGATAATCGGTATGTGAGAGATTTAATTATTTATCATTTTTGACATCTCTTTGATAAAATATGTTGACTGTTAAATATAAGTCTGTTTAGGTTGGTAAATAAATATTTATTTGATCATTACTAGTGATGAAATTGACGTTGTTTTTCTATTTTATTTTTTTAATGATTAATATTTCATTAAAATTGTAATGAAATATTTGATGTAATTGCTTTCTAAAACTCCTTACCCTGCTCTAGTTGCCTTGAGCGCACTGCTATCATTTAGCTTAAATGCTCAGGTACTAAATTTTCAACTTAACTCAACGTTAGGCGACTTTATTAATACTTCTGATACAATTTTAGCTTGTTTTGGAGATTTTATTGAGGCGAACGATAACACAGTTTTGGATACGAATCATGGAGCTTTTTGGTTTTACAATGGACTTAGAGTATCACAAGATTCTTCACGATCGTTCAGTTCTTCCTTGGATCACGGTGATGCCTATCTTGTTTTAATAATTTATGATACAACTTTAGTTCCGGAAAATCTATTAGGATTTGACAGTGTTTTTATAGCGGTTTATGATAGCGTTGAAGCTCCTGTGATCGATCAACTGTCTCAAACTCTTTGTCCCACGGATGTTCCTCCTGATCTACCTATTTCCAGAGGTGCAATTGGTGGGGGAAATGAATTTACCTACATCTGGCAAGATTCAATTTCTGGCGATAATTGGAGTGAATTCGGATCATCCAGTTCTACGGCTAATCCACAGACATTTATAGATTCAATTGGATTTGAAGAATCTATTAGCTTCAGATTAAGGGCAGTTTCAAAGAATTGCGGTGATTCACTATTTAGCAACGTAATAACTTATTTCAGCAATAAACGGCTAACCAGTGCTGCCGTTTTAGGTGTTTCGCCTGTCAGTTTTCCATCTGGTATTCAGGATAGTTTGTGGGTTTGTTCTGGTAAGGGATTAGACTCATTATGGACTACAGCTGAAGAAGGAGATGGTAATTATCACTATTTATGGCAGCGCAGTATCAATGGTTCTGTGTATGTGGATTTGAATGTAGCGGATCGTCCATTTTTAGTAGACTCTTTGAGTAATTTAACGGATAGTTTGTATCGTTATCGGGTAAGTGTAAATGACGATTGTGGACAAGCGGTAGTTGCAGATTATTTTACGGTAAGAACATATAAATCTTTTGAAGGAGGTAGTATCTCTGTAGAAGGGACCAACCAAAAAAGCAGCATACTCTGTTTTGGAGAATCCACAACCTTACGATTTGAAACACCTCCAAGTGGTGGCCGAGTAGGTTCAGGAGATGCGGTAGACTATACCTATCAATGGTATGAAAAAGCCCCTGGTCAAAGCACTTACAGCGCTTTGTTGGGAGTTGTGAATGAAACCGATAGCTTACAATTAACCAATACCTTCAGTATTTCACCTGGAGTTTACTTCTATCAATTAACGGTAAGAGACACCTGTTCAGAAGATACTGTAGGGAACATTAGGGTAACCTATTATGATGCACTTTCAGCTCCTCAAATTGACTTAGTAGACTACTTTTTTTGCCCAGACAGCCTGCCTAGTGATAGTATTGAAGTATTGTCTTCAGCAACAGGTGGAGATAGCATCTATCAATACTGGTGGGAACGTTCTTCTGATAAGATTAACTGGAATACGATCGAAGTAAGTGGGAGTGTCGCTCAAAATTTGGTATTCAGTTCATCCAATAGTCAAGCCTTAGATTTTGCTTTAGATACTGTTTTTTACTACCGATTACGATCTTATAATCCTCGTTGTGGAGATACCCTGAGTAGTAATATAGACTCATTAGAAATCTTCTCAAGGTTAACCAGTGCTGCCGTTTTAGGTGTTGCGCCTGTCAGCTTCCCACCTGGTATTCAGGATAGTTTGTGGGTTTGTTATGGAGAAGGTATTGATTCATTATGGACTACAGCTCAAGAAGGAGATGGTAATTATCATTATCAATGGGAGCTTAGTGTCAATGGCTCTGCGTATGTGGATTTGAAAGTAGCGGATCGTCCATTTTTAGTAGACTCCTTGAGTAATTTAACGGATAGTTTGTATCGTTATCGGGTAAGTGTAAATGACGATTGTGGACAAGCGGTAGTTGCAGATTATTTTACGGTAAGAACATATAAATCTTTTGAAGGAGGTAGTATCTCTGTAGAAGGGACCAACCAAAAAAGCAGCATACTCTGTTTTGGAGAATCCACAACCTTACGATTTGAAACACCTCCAAGTGGTGGCCGAGTAGGTTCAGGAGATGCGGTAGACTATACCTATCAATGGTATGAAAAAGCCCCTGGTCAAAGCACTTACAGCGCTTTGTTGGGAGTTGTGAATGAAACCGATAGCTTACAATTAACCAATACCTTCAGTATTTCACCTGGAGTTTACTTCTATCAATTAACGGTAAGAGACACCTGTTCAGAAGATACTGTAGGGAACATTAGGGTAACCTATTATGATGCACTTTCAGCTCCTCAAATTGACTTAGTAGACTACTTTTTTTGCCCAGACAGCCTGCCTAGTGATAGTATTGAAGTATTGTCTTCAGCAACAGGTGGAGATAGCATCTATCAATACTGGTGGGAACGTTCTTCTGATAAGATTAACTGGAATACGATCGAAGTAAGTGGGAGTGTCGCTCAAAATTTGGTATTCAGTTCATCCAATAGTCAAGCCTTAGATTTTGCTTTAGATACTGTTTTTTACTACCGATTACGATCTTATAATCCTCGTTGTGGAGATACCCTGAGTAGTAATATAGACTCATTAGAAATCTTCTCAAGGTTAACCAGTGCTGCCGTTTTAGGTGTTGCGCCTGTCAGCTTCCCACCTGGTATTCAGGATAGTTTGTGGGTTTGTTATGGAGAAGGTATTGATTCATTATGGACTACAGCTCAAGAAGGAGATGGTAATTATCATTATCAATGGGAGCTTAGTGTCAATGGCTCTGCGTATGTGGATTTGAAAGTAGCGGATCGTCCATTTTTAGTAGACTCCTTGAGTAATTTAACGGATAGTTTGTATCGTTATCGGGTTTTGGTTACTGATGGCTGTCATCAGAGAGATACAACAGAAATTTTTGAGGTACGCGTTCACAAAGCTTTGAAATCTCCGAGTATTACTACAAGTCGGCAAACGGATACCTTAACTCTTTGTTTTGGTGATACAGTAATCCTAATAATAGATCAAAAGCCCAGTGGTGGGCAAGCAGGGCAAAATGTAAACCTAGAATATACATATACATGGGAGGTTGATGCTACGAATGGATCAAGTGGATTCCAAGCCTTGAGCAATGACTCGATTCTTCCTTTGAACTCAGCTCAAAATCCAGGTGTTTACCGTTATAGATTAAAGGTGTCAGATACCTGTCGTGAACGTTACTCTGACACCATCGAAGTTAGAATTAAGCCTTTACCATCATCAGAATTTAATTATATATATGGAGATGATAAACTGTGTTTGAACCAGCAAAATATAAGCTATTCATTGACTGAAGAATATGATTCTTCTTACACCTATCATTGGTGGTATGGAACTGACTCGGTATCAATACTCAACGTTCCCACTACCGCATTTTTTCCAGTTTCTCCTTTGAGATCAGATACGTTAAAAGTTTTTATTCGTGACAAAAATTGGAATCAACCAGTTTGTGAAAGAGTAATAAAAAAATACATCCATTTCGACTCCACTTACACTGCTATGGATCAGTCTTTTATTGTCAAAAAAAGAGATTTGCCCCTTCTAGCTTGTAGTTTAGATTCTACTCGTGGCGTTGACAATAAAAAAGTTTTGTATCAGTGGGGTAGAATAGATAGGTGGTATTGGAGCTTCATCATAGACTCTGACTGGAATCGAGACAGGTATCATATATATGACAGTATTGATACCTCAAGGTTTCTCTACTTTGTTAGAAAGGCTTTAGATACTAACGCATGTCTTAGCTATAGTTATTGGCCTTCATTTAACGAGTCGAGAGCAATTGGATTGGAGGACAGCGACTCAGGAAACGATTATTTTACAATATATCCCAATCCTTCCAGCCGTTATTTTAATCTAAAAGGACCACTAAAAAAGATAAAATTACTAGAGGTTTATAATTTCCATGGTCAGATAGTTAACCATTGGTTCGACAATGGTATTGTTAGATTCGATCAGTTGGCTCCTGGATACTACTTTTTAAGACTGCATACCTCAACTAGAGAAGTACAGACCTTAACTTTTATTATAACTCCATGAATTTAAGGTTAGGCTATATTATCATAATAACTATTCTCGGTTCATGCTTTGTTGCAAAGGCTCAAAAGTATAATCGGATAGCCATTGCACTTGCGAAGGCAGACGGTTTAGAACTACTTGAAGATGAGTGGATAAAAAGTTCGGTTAGTGGTATTACGAATTCAGGAATGTATACGGAGTTATTTATGGATCTGGATAGCAAACTTGTGAACCAAATGCTTTGGATGAATGATTTGGATCAGGAAATTACTTTAAGGGATTATCGCGAAAAAGTGAAAAACGTATATCCATATTTAATGGAGTCTCCTCAAATGACTAAGCCTTATTACATTGATGTGATTGAATTCATAGATGAGAGCACTTATGTCATTGAGATTAAGGCGAGGAAGCAAATAATCATTTATAATGGTGATTATACTGTCATAGATGATCTAGATTTTCTTTACCGCATAAAATCGGATAATTCCATTAAAGACGATCCATTTATTGAACGTATTGAATTATTATCAAAGTTTCCAGCCAAATATTTCGCTCTAAAGATGAACCAGAAATTAACAAAAAAATTAACAGGACATAAGGGTTTAGACACGCTTGAGGTAAACGGTAAGTCATATTCCCTTTCATCAAATCCAGATTCATCCTTTTATTATCTGGTTCTTAAAACCAATGATTTAGACACGATGGATATTCAACTTGATCATGTTGAAGTTCTGAAAACGTCTCCAGCACTAGTACATCCTGATGAATTGGGTTCAGGAATAACTGAGGATAATGTAATTCCGGTTCCGCTTAAATTGAAAAAATGGTGGATGGTTGGTTCTTTTGAAGTTGGTAACCAACTGGATGATCTGAGTGGGGAAGGAGACATGGTTTTTGATGGTTTTGAAGGAAATCTCTTTTACACGGGATATGGAATTAACGTTGGTAGAGATTTATGGAGAGGAAAGATAAGGTTGAGCCCATTAATCGGTATTTCCATAAAGAAAATTGAGGCTTTATACCAAAACGGTTCCTACATCGACTCGTTTTTTGTTGAGGATAATGGATTACAAGAGGCACATGTAAAAACAACAGTACTCACAAATGTTGAAGAACAAAGTGATATTGTTCTCCTACAAGGAAAGCTTGGGGCTTTAGCTGAATTTTGGATGAATGAAGACCTAAGCTTGAGTTTTGAGGGAGGGATAAAGATTAATCAACTTATTCGTTCCAGCTATTCATTTACAGCCAAAGCAGATTATGTTCGAAGATATCAAGATGATTTGTTCAATATTACCCTTCCTGAAAGACTTTATGTGGAAGACTCTGCGAGTGTTTCCAACCAAGGTGATTTACAAATCTCCTTGAATCCTTTTGGGGTGTATTTTTCCTCTAACCTACAATATGAGTTGACTCCAAGAGTGCTTTTAAGTGCTGGTTTAACTGTTGAAAGTCTCAACTTAAACTCAACTGTATCTGACGAGATATTGGTGAGAAATGTTAATGATATAAGCAGTATTTGGGTAACAAGACGCGCCCGAACATTTCTGCTGCCTTCCATATGTATTAACCTTAAATATTATTTGTAATAAATGAATAGGAGCTGGTTAATCCGAAACACTGTTTTTTTAATCAATATACTGCTCTATTTGATACTGATATTTGGGTGGGTTTATTCTCGTCATTCAAAGGAAATTGATTGCAATGGTGACTCATTCATATTTCATTTTGAAAATGGGATCAAGCTAAACCGAGTTGTTAATGTTGATGGCAATTTAACGCTGAAGCTTGAGAAGAACCCCAAACTTAGAGTTAACATCTTTTTAAGATACACTACAAATGGAGAGACTCAATCCATAGAACTCGAACAAACCGAAATCCGAAATGGTAAATTTGGTTTTATTGAATTAAAAGAAATGGGGGGGCTAAACAAATTATCTTCTAATCTTCGTTTGGTTGCAAGATTTAAGGAACCAGACTGCTTTAGCTTCACTAATGGAGAGGATTCCGTTCAAGTAATTAATGATTTAGAAGAGGAACAAAAAGAGATCTTTTTCAAAATGTTGGGGGTGAAGAGAACGAGAACCACTATCGACTCAAGCTCTGCTTATGATGAGATAATGGGTGATGGTTCGTATTTTCTTAGGGAGGAGGATGTAAATATAGGTTTTACCAACCCATGTGGAAATATGGAGCTGGTAATTAAAGGTGCTTTGAGGATGGAAGATTATTCCTTATCATTTACTGGACAGCCTAACTCATTCGAGACCTTAACAAATCCCATAAAATATCCTACAAGTCAATATAGTAAAAATGCAACTATATGGATTAAGTACAAGGGTCAGAAGGCTATTCAAAGCACACAAAATTTAATTTACCCCGATTGCGGGAATGAAATATTACCAAGAGATGAAGAGGATTTTAGGAAGTATTTAGATCAGTATGGTAAAGATCCAAATTCCAGGGAAGGCATGACGGCCATGCGAGGTTTGCAAGGTATGTATTTTAAAAAGCTAGCTGGTATCGATTTAGATTTTGTTCTAGTTAAAAATGGAGAAGTCCATACTAAACTGCCATACCTTTTAGATTTCTTAAACTTTACTTACAGGTGGCATTTAAATCAGGAATATTCTTTTAAAACATTGTCGATTAGTAAAAAAGAAAACAATTCAAAGACTAAATGGAGTATCGAGATAGAAATGCAAGAATAGATAATATTCCTTTATTGGTACTTTTTCTGCTGTTTCTAGTATCAGCTGGGAGTATTAATGGGCAGATACATGAGATTCTTATGCTTTTTAGCAATAGTGATGAGATAGATTGTTTGAATGAAGATTGTGGCCTTTTGAAAACAATTGATACTCTGGAAGTCTTTAAGCGTGATGAAAATTATGCCAATCGTATTTTGGTGCACTTTGACAATGGAATTCCTTCTTCTACAAGAATTTATCCTATCCAGTCAAGTAATCAAGCAAGGATAG
Source organism: uncultured Owenweeksia sp. (assembly GCA_964485405.1). GTDB lineage: Bacteria > Bacteroidota > Bacteroidia > Flavobacteriales > Schleiferiaceae > CAKZNE01. Next base: position 9,371 of record CAZAJG010000077.1, read on the forward strand.
AAGATATTTTAGACAAGATGTTAAATGATGACAAGAATTTTATTGTAGATAAGAAGTTGAATATTAGGCAGTTGAATGACAACTTACTTAAAGTCGTCTACGATAATAAATTTCAATTTTTGGATAAAGTAAGCCTCTATTTTTTTATTCCAGGGCCTGATCCTAGATATATCTTAACCAATGAGGATTGGATGGTAAAAAGGGTAGAAAATTTTCTATGGATAAATGATCTCATTGTCAATAGTGAGCTTTTTACCGATAGGATTTTGATTTCAGAAAACATCAGTGTTTATGTGTTTTTGGATATCCCAGAAAATATTAACAGTGATCCATATAAATTACAGTATGAAAAAAGATATCCTTTTAAGATACATTATTATTAAGCTTCATTATAGTGCTTTTATGATTCTGGTTCTCATAATTGGCTTGAATTTAGCTGCTTTTGCTCAACTTAATCCATTGCAACTACCTACAGTTTTGAATAGTTCTATGAACTATGACGAACTCAAAAAAATATATAATCAACAGACTGGAATTAATGAGATGACCAGGCAAACAGTTAGCCGGCCCTGGAAAGTTTACAGCGACAGAGACAACAACAACTACGAACCCTATAATCCGAATGCGAAAACTGACGCAAATACCTTTTCATTTATGGAAGAGCTGTTTGTCTTAAAAATAAAAGGAAAAAGACTTTTGGTTGGGAATGAAAAGGGTGCAATCTATGGCTGGATAGACATAAAAAGGCTGGTCATCTCCAAGCATTCTCCAACTAGTTCAACTGGAATCAAACTGAAAGGTATTATTAATACTGTTTTGCAATCGAACGAAAATTTGGATTTACCTAAGGCTTATCGTAGCCCTGGAGGTAGATATTTTAGGGAAATTGATGATTTAGAATTATCTATACGATTTGTACTTAAAGAAGAAAATGGCTATTGCTTGGTTACCTTAGATGAAAACTTTGTTAGTACATCCTCGTCTAGAATCCCTGATAGGGCGTATTGGGTGAAAAAGTCAAATCTACAACTCTGGGAAACAAGGGTTTGTTTGGAAGTAAATCATGGTAATGTGGCTATGGATACATATGGGAATCGCACAATTTCAGTATTTAAAAATAAAAGTGATGCCAGGCGTTTGACTTTAAATGGAGCCTTAAACTCAGGAGGAGCAGTGGATTACCAAATTACTCCAAATCGTCAAAAGAGTTTTATCATGCGTATGCCGGTAATCAACACGGGGGCCGATGGTCTTAAGACCGTTTATTGTTTTGCGAGAGTAGGAGGAAACGGTCAAATCCAAAGAAGAAATACTCAAGATGAGAATTACTTTGCTCAAATTCAGGAGCACCTTAGTGATTATAGAAAAAAGCTAAAAACGGTGGAGGTGCTATTTGTAATTGATGGTACTAATAGTATGGAAAAGTATATAGAAGAAGTTAAAACAGGTGTTTCTAGTTTTATTAGCAATGCGCAAAAGTTTTTGGGTGAAAATGAAAGTGCTGAGAAAGCGATAAAATTTAACATAGCCGTATACAGGGATACTACTAAGGATGGGGATGATGCTTTCCAGTTTTATAAAGGTGAAACTTTGGAAGAAATCAATGATTATGTGGGAGGAATACGAGCTTTTAGCAAAGCAACGCCTGATTGGGAGTCACAGTATCAGGCTCTATTGAAAGGAATTGATTCCGTAAAATTTGATAAATGGAACAATAATGTGTTGGTGTTAATTGGTGATGCAGGTGATTATAG
>CAZAJG010000078.1:0-9531 GCA_964485405.1 uncultured Owenweeksia sp.
ATAATTTCCAGAATCCTGTACAACTCCAGTAGAATAATAATTAATCCAAACACCATGAGTGAGCCCCATGTTATAATATCCTTCCCTTATTTTATTTCCGCCTTCATCATACCAAATCCATTTTCCGTCTTGAACTCCCGCTGTGTAATTAGCTGTAGCGCTTAAAACGCCATTCTTGTGATAATATCTCCATTCTCCATCTTCTTTACCATCTGCCATATTTCCTGCTGAAAGCAATTCGCCAGATTCGTAATGAAAAGTGATTTCTCCATTAGTCTTTTGAGAAAAAAGGATAGCTATACCTAATGTGATTAAAACAGAAGCAATAGCTAAGGGAAATCTGAGTTTATTTGCGAGCGGCTCAAAGCTTTTTCTTACCAAAGCTTCTTCTTCAATCTTTCTGAAAGCAAATTTATAGCCCTCAAAAATAGCGATGCCATAAAACAGAATATCCATTGGACTGAAAGTGTCTGAGTATAGTGCCACAATCATGTTTAAGTCAAGTAGGCTTAACACTTCATATGGAGAAATCGATTCAGCTTCAGATATAAAACCGATTTGACTAAATAGATTACCCAATAAACAAGCTAACAGTGCAAAGCCGGCTCCTACATAACCAAATTTGGGATCGATTCCCGCTCCAAAGAAGCGTGTAGAAAAACCAATAATAAGACCAACTCCAACCGCCATGTAGCCAACTTGGTATCCTGTACTTACCGTAACCATGGCCCACAAAAGAGCTGAGACACAAACCATACCTAACCCACCAAGTAAGGCATAAGTCAAATTTTCATATCCCTTAATTTCCTCTAAATCTTCCTTTTCTAGTTTTAAAATCCCTCCATTATCACGTGGGTTATCCATATCCAAGTAAACTGTTTCTTTTACAGTTTCATCTTCATTAAAATCTGGACAGTTTCCTTCAAAATCAGCTTGCTCATTAGTAAGCTTACAGATAAGACCTTTCTTTGTGTCGAGGGTTCGGTTGGTGCATTTTTTGCAGAATCGCAAATGCTCGTCTCTAGTCATTCAAGTGGTTATTTCGGTTAATTGGTTGTTGTTAAGAAGCAGATTCTTAACCGATGCGAATATAAACTTTAAAAATATTTTGAAGCGCGCGCTACTTTTAAGAAGTCTTGACCAAATCCGTTCCCATAAAATTAATGGCAAACTGCCTAATCGTTATTAACCGGTAGCTTCTCCAATTTTACCGCAGTTGAATAATTGTTAGGCTCGGTGTACAGCTTTTGGCCAGGGGCATAACTGGCTTTTAAGAATTTTCCATTGTGGTAGGTGATAATATCAATCCAACCTGAATTGTAGGCGATTAAAATCCGATTTCCTTCGTATCGCCAAATTCCAATTTCACCAAAAACCCCATTTACTCCATCTGCATAAGTGGATTGAGCTTCATGGTCATAACGAGTGTTCAAGTAAAACACCTCTTCCTTTTCATCCATTAACTGCCAATAACCCACAAAGGTGTTTTCGGGAACACTCTCCCAAAGGCTTTGTTTTTTAGAACGCTCTACCGGAAAAGAAAAGCTATTTTCTGCATACGCTTGGTCTGGCTCATATCCAACACAAACCATATGGCCAGAATTTAAGACCAAGATGAAAGTCCAACCTGAATTTAGCTGAATGCTCATTTTAGAGTCTAATTCTAAACGCCAATGTCCTACTTCAGTGCTATACTTCTCCTCATGGAGAATCCGGGTAGTTTCAACCGAGCGATCTGCATTAATTTGCAGCCCAAATTCCGGTTTTCCGGGTTCTCCTACTTGCCAAGTACCTAAAAAGGGGTTTTGGGCATGAAGGGAATAACCACTTATTAAAGTGATTAGAAACAAGTTGAAAATCAATTTTGAACGTTACATAAGGAGATAATCCGGGTTTTAGAAAACTAAATAACATCTAGCCATCTGTGATGAATCTAGAAACTGAACGAAAATATGTATTTCTATTTACCTAAGTTTAAAAGTTGATAGACAGCTTACCTTTTGGATTCAATTATCCCTTTAATTTCACATCCCATAAAAACAATAATTATGAAAAGCTTCTTCCCCATCCTATTGATCACCCTTTTCTGGAGTTATGCTAAAGCTCAGAGCGATGCCTTATTTAAAACCGTAGAATTTCCCTCTTTAGATGGTTTAACCATTTCCGCCAACACCTATTTTATGGAGAGTGAAAAACCAACGATTCTTCTGTGTCATCAAGCTGGGTATAATAAAGCAGAATATGAAGACGTTGCTGTTGAACTTAATAAGCTAGGATTTAGTGTTATGGCTATCGATCAAAGATCAGGAGGTAAAGTAAAGGGGAAGCGGAACTTAACGCACGATAGAGCTAAAGAAGAAGATAAAAAGACTAAATATGTAGATGCTGAACAGGATATTCTTGCAGCTATAAACTATGCTTTCAAGCAAAGTGGGAAACCGATCATCCTCTGGGGAAGTTCCTATTCCGCAGGTTTATCGCTTCTCATTGCTCCATCCAACAAAAAGGTAGCCGCTGTAATGGCTTTTAGCCCGGGTAACTATTACGGAAAGGCGAAGCCCGATATTCAAGAAGTTTTAAAAGATTTCTCAAAACCTATGTTTGTAAGCAGTTCTAAAATTGAAGCCGGAAAGACAAAAAAGCTGTTGAGTAACCTAACTTTAAATGATAAACAGTTTTTCTTTAAGCCTAGTGGATTAGGTAAGCATGGTTCTTCGGCTTTATGGCCAAGTTCCTCCAATAATGAAGAATATTGGACAGCCGTAAAATCATTTTTAAGTCAATTTTAAAAAAGAAAAAGGCCGCACAAGGCGGCCTTTAATTCAGAGTATAACAGTTCCTTTAGTTGTAAACGACCAATCCCCAAGTAGGGAAAAGTTGTGCTGTGAAATTTCCACAAGGAAAAGTACAAGCTATATTATCCACATAAGGCAATCCACTGCAAGGCTCTCCAACATAATACACCCCGCAGGTTGATCCCACGTAATAACCTTTAGATGCAATTATCGATGCGCCAGGAGGTAAAGCCAATGGCACAACAGATAGAGGAGGAACGATCACACTTATGCTCCCCATGGATGCACAAGTGATAGGATTTCCATATTCAACGTGCATTTCAACCGGGCAATTGGTTCTATTTCCCAGATTATTTTGAGCGAAGGCAGTAGCCGAGCTCAGCAATACTAAAAACATAGCCGAAGCGGCTACCATTAAAAACTTTTTCATTGAGTAAAATTTAATTGATTCATGATTAAGGGAAGTTACGTATTTAATTCACTAAAATCATATTAAAACAAACATAAACCATCAAACAAAAACCTCATTTACAAATACTTAAATCAATTAACTCTTCAAAAACAGAAGTTTTCATTACTACTATTTCTACATGTTTTTTATATATAAAAATTGTCAACTTATTGAACGATTATATTATTTCCTTTGCCTGCTCGTTAACTTAAGCCAACTTCTTTTGGTGGGAATACTGAAAAACAGAATGCATATGGATAAAGATTGGATAATAGCGGAAACGGTAAGCTTTGTACAAGCAGAACTGAAGGATGCAGAAGGCGGACACGATTGGTGGCACATTAACCGGGTTTGGAATAATGCCAAAAAAATAGCCAAACAAGAAGGCGGAAAATTGATAATTGTTGAGCTTGGTGCTCTACTTCATGATATAGCGGATTATAAATTCCACAACGGTGATGAGAATGTGGGCCCTCAAAAAGCAAAAGACTTTCTCACCAAACTAGGTTTAGATGCCGACTCCATACATCAGGTAGAACAGATTATAAAAAATGTGTCTTATAAAGGAGGTTCTACGGAAAGAACCTATCATTCTTTAGAACTAGATATCGTTCAAGATGCCGATCGTTTAGATGCAATTGGAGCCATTGGTATTGCTCGAACCTTTAACTATGGGGGCTTTAAAAACAGAGCGATGTACGACCCCAATATTGAGCCCAAACTCAATATGAGTAAAGAGGAATACAAAAAAAGCAATGACCCTACTTTAAACCACTTTTACGAAAAGCTATTTCGCTTAAAAGAATTGATGAATACGCGTACTGCCAAAGCATTATCAGAAGATAGACACGCTTTTATGGAGGAGTTTGTACTCCGTTTTAAAAAGGAATTTGCCGGAATTTAAATCGACTTATTCAAAGTCTGGATACAGTAAATACTTTTGGCGGATGTTTTTGAAAAGGTTGATATCCGTTTTCCAACTTTCTCGAATTTCATCTGGCTCCATTCCTTTTTCAATTTGTTTTTGCAACTGATCTGTACCGGCCAGTTTTTTAAAGAAAGCATTGAAAAACTTAGTCTTATCTGGTGCTTGCTTGTATGCTTCGACCAACCAAAAAAGGTAAAGTTCTCCTAAACCATGCACGTAGTACTGAGAGAACTCCTGCAATAAAAAGCCATTACACTTTTGGTTTTCATATTTAGGGTGCTTTGCCCCTTCATTAGCCTTTGGTGTAAATACGGTAGTACCTTCCTCAAAATAGGGTGCTCCAATCTGTTGAAAAGGTAAATCTGTGCCTCTACCCACACTTACATTGGTTCCTTCAAAAAAACAAAGCGAAGGGTATAAAGCCACTGCCCATTGGTTGGGTAAGTTGGGAGAAGGTTTTATAGGAAGATCATATTCCGTTAAGTGATCGTAGTTTTTACATTTTACTACCTCCAGCTCACACTTTACCCCATTCTCCAGCCATTTTTCTCCATTTACCATTAGGGCGTATTCACCAATGGTTAAACCATAAACCACTGGAACCTGGTGTAAGCCAACAAACGATTCAAAACCTGGTTTTAACACAGGCCCATCCACATAATAACCATTTGGATTAGGACGATCTAAAACAATCAATTTAACCTTGTTTTCCGCACAAGCCTGCATCACATAAGTTAAAGTAGAAATGTAAGTGTAAAAGCGGGTTCCCACATCCTGTAAGTCGAATAAAACTACATCTAAACCCTGCAATTGCTCCGCACTTGGTTTTTTGTTTTTACCATAAAGCGAAATAATAGGCAAACCGGTTTTAGCATCTTTCGCAGAATTCACTTTTTCCCCAGCAGATGCTTTCCCTCTAAAACCATGTTCGGGAGAGAATACTTTTTTTACTGCCACATTGCGTTCCAATAAAAAATCTACCAAATGAGATTTACCGGTTATGGAGGTTTGATTGGCTACCACGCCTACATTTTTTCCATACACCAAAGGCAAATAAGCTCCAGGCTGATCGGCAGCCGTTTGCAAATCAGGAGATTTTTTCAACTGAGCTAAACTGATTAATGGAAAAGCCAATAACAGCACTAGCAATTGCCTATATTTGACAGCCGTAGCAGATATCTTCATAGATTGAATTTCGAATTTTTCATAGCCAATAGACTTCTCAAAGCAAAAACCGCTTCTCGCAAAGTATCGAGACCGGTGATCCGCATTTCTGTATGGGCCATTGCTTTGGGCATCATTATTATGATTTTGGCATTGGCTACAGGAACGGGATTACGCAAAGAAATCCGAAACAAAGTAATCGGATTCGGTGGACATATTCAAATATTGAATTATCAGCCGAACCCTACTTTGGAACAAACCCCTGTTGTTTTAGACCCGAGCACCTTCAAAGAAATAGGCCAACTACCTCAGGTAAAACATATCCAAGCCATTGGAAAGAAGGCAGGTATACTTAAAAACGAAGATCTTTTTGAAGGCTGTTTACTAAAAGGCGTTGGAGCGGATGTAGATTGGAATTTATTTAAAGGCTATTTAAAGGAAGGGAAGCTGATGAACCTGAATGGCCCCAGAAACGATAGTATTTTAATCAGTAAACCGCTAGCGGCACGCCTAAACATTGAACTGGGCGATAAAGTAAGCATGTATTTTGTGCGCAAAGCACCTCGCCCACCTCTGTTGAGGTATTTCTACATATCTGGGCTCTACCAAACGGATTTTGAAGATATTGACAACACCGTACTGATTGGTGATTTAAGACACATCCAAAGACTAAACAAATGGGATAGTACTGAAGTGGGTGCCTATGAGATCTTTCTGGAAAATGAAGATCAGGTTGCTGATTTTAATTCTGAATTAAGACTGCTACTCCCCTTTCAATTGGATGCTTTAACCAGCCGTCAGTTAAACGAACAACTCTTTCAGTGGTTGGATCTTTTTGATGTGAACATTATCATGATTTTGAGCATTATGATTATCGTAGCCATCATCAATATTTCCATTGCTTTGCTGATTTTAATTTTAGAAAGAACCCAACTTATTGGCATCCTAAAAGCTCTAGGAAGCTCCAACGGTACTATACGGAAGATCTTTTTGGTAAACGCCTCTTATCTCATTTTTAGAGGTCTGCTGTATGGAAACCTCATTGGTTTGGGTTTATGTTTTCTACAACAGCAATTCGGCTTTATAAAGCTAGATCCGGCTACCTATTATGTAAGCGAAGTATCCATTAACCTCGACTTTTGGAGCATTCTGTTCCTCAACTTAGGAACCATGGCCATTTGTTTGGTTTGCTTGGTACTTCCCTCCTTTTTAATTACGCGAATTAGTCCTGTAAAAGCCATCCGGTTTGATTAGTTTTGCGGCATCAAATACGACTTGTTTAAACACGATATATAACGTTCTATGAATCCCTCAAAAAAGGTTTACGACAACATACTTCAAACCATAGGCGATACGCCTTTAATTAAGCTCAATGCCATTGCAGAAGATATTCCGGCTCAGGTATATGCCAAAGTGGAATACTTTAACCCCGGCCACTCCGTAAAAGACCGTATGGCTTTAAAAATGGTAGAAGCAGCCGAAAAAGAAGGAAAGCTTAAACCCGGTGGAACCATCATTGAGTGTACCTCTGGAAATACAGGAATGGGGTTGGCTCTTGCCGCCATCGTAAAAGGTTATAAATTGATTTGTACCCTAAGCGATAAGCAGAGTAAAGAAAAAATGGATATTCTAAGAGCTTTAGGTGCAGAAATTCATGTTTGCCCTACCAATGTAGCTCCAGATCATCCAGATTCTTACTATTCGGTAGCCGAGCGTTTAAATAAAGAAATACCCAATTCTTACTATCCTTATCAGTACGATAACTTAAACAACCGTCTGGCCCATTACGAAAGTACTGGACCCGAAATTTGGGATCAAACGGAAGGTAAGATTACCCACTTTGTGGTTGGTGTAGGTACGGGTGGTACTATTTCTGGAGTAGGTAAATACTTAAAAGATCAAAACCCAGATGTGAAAATTTGGGGAGCCGATACCTATGGTTCGGTATTTAAAAAATATCATGAAACGGGAGAGATAGATGAAAATGAAATCTACTCCTACATCACAGAAGGAATTGGTGAAGATATTCTACCCGCCAATGTGGATTTTAGCATTATCGATCACTTTGAGAAGATAACGGATAAGGATGGGGCTGTAGTTACGCGTGAATTGGCCAAAAAAGAAGGCTTATTCTTAGGCTACTCAGCTGGATCCGCTTATCAAGTAATTCGCCAAATGAAACATGAATTAACGGAAGATGATGTGGTAGTGGTATTGTTCCACGATCATGGTAGCCGTTATGTGGGTAAGGTGTTTAATGACGATTGGATGAGAGATAGAGGTTTCCTAAATAACGAGGTTTCTATTGCTCAGGATTTGATCCGCGATCACGCCAACCTAAAACTGGTAACAGTAAAAGAGAGCGAGCCTGTTTCTCATGCCATCCAAAAGATGCAGGAGTACAATATCTCTCAAATTCCGGTTGAAAATGTGGACGGTTTTGTGGGTTCTTTAGATGATTCTAAACTGTTTAAACTCATTACAAACGATCCTTCCGCAGGCGATAAAATGATTGCAGAGGTAATGGACGCTCCATTCCCTATAGCCAACCACAGCGATAGCATTCAGGATGTATCTCAACACATTTCTAAAGATGTAAGTGCTGTATTGGTGAAACTAGCAGATGGTAATCATCACATCATTACCAAGCACGATATTATTGGAGCCTTGAGCTAATGCCCAGCTTTACCGATCAAACGGGTAGAGCGGTTCAACTGGATCATTATCCAAAACGGATAATATCTACTGTTCCATCACAAACCGAGCTTTTAGCTTATTTGGGTTTTGATGTGGAAGTGGTTGGTATTACAGCATACTGTGTGCATCCCAAAGCATGGCTTGCCTCCAAAACAGTAATTGGCGGTACAAAAGATCTCAACCTAAAGTTGATTCGAGAGCTTAAACCGGATTTAATTTTAGCCAATAAAGAGGAAAACATTAAAGAACAAATCGAGGAACTCGCACAAGAGTTCCCGGTTTGGCTCAGCGATGTGGAAACCTTTGAACAGGGCGTAGGTATGATTCGGAAGGTAGGAGCACTTTGCTCCAAAGCCAAACAAGCCAATGACTTAGCGGATGAAATTGAAGCAAAGCGGAATGCTTTAAAACCCTTAGCTCCTCTAAAAACACTTTATTTTATTTGGAAAGAGCCGTATATGGTGGCTGGGAAGGGCACTTACATAGGAAACTTAGTTTCTCTCTTAGGCTTAGAAAACATCGCTCCCAAAAACGATCAGCGCTATCCTCAAATTGCTTTTGATCAACTTAAAGATTATGAGCCAGATGTTATCCTCCTCACCTCAGAACCTTATTCCTTTACCACCAAAGATCTACACGAAATGGGCGAGATCTTCCCGAATGCTATTATTAAAATTGTAGATGGTGAAATGTTTAGTTGGTATGGAAGCAGGATGCGTTTGGCAGTGGATTATTTGGAGAAGTTTTGCAGAGAGTTGAGGAATATCAATCGTAGAGATTCATATTCAAAATAAACCTAGTCCCAAACCATTTTTGTTATACGCTTGGTAGGTTAGGTAATTCGTTGTTATGGTGTGTGCGATGCAGTTATCAATTCAAGTGTTCTCTCATCATAGATGAGCAACCAACGATTCTTTGGCATCACGTCACCGTTCTTTCCACTCAGAAAATAGCAGGAAAGCCTTCTTGCCTGAAGCTCACTAAGTGGACCAGAAATGTTTATTCCTATACTATCAGGATGCCATTGATTGTAGACAACCTTAACAAAAACTTCATGTTTTACTACCTCGTTTGCAATCCAAGATATGTCCATACTCTGATTCGCATTTAGTTTTTTGGAATCATCTATAGTTCCTCTTAAAATTGTAGTCTGAAGGCGTGTGGTTTCTGCTTTGGTAAGATCAACACCACAGAATTTATTCAGTTCGGGCTTGCTTTCACATGCTACCAAAAGCATAAATAGGCACAGCTGTAACATCTTGATTCTTTTCATCACGATCCGTTTTAAGTGGGTTAAATTGGCTTTCCAAATTTAGTCTTCTTTTAGACTTAGAGGAAATAAAATTCGTGGATTTTGAACTAAGAAAATCAACAGCTCCTGCTAGTACGTTTTCAGTTAAATCATTATTCCTCTGTGAAAATTAGTTTATCGATTCTTGGAAAGAGTTGAGAGAGACTAAGTAGAAATTAATACACATACAATTTCTCCATGTGCT
>CAZAJG010000079.1:0-9379 GCA_964485405.1 uncultured Owenweeksia sp.
GAAAAAGAGTTAATCCGCTACCACTGCAACACGTTTTTTTCAGTACCATAACCTATGCGGAAGCCATAAATAAAAAGGGGGATGTTTTAGCTGAAAATTCATTGGTCTATTTAATTAGTGGAATTGCCAAACCCCTTCCTTTTGAAGAATACAGTGCTCAGCATTTTGATGTGACTGCAAGCAAACGCTTTCCAGATCATTACGATTTCACATCCAAGGATATCGAATCCATCGAAACCAAACTCAAAGAAAATCCTGATTTACAAATCCTTACTACAGAAAAGGATTGGTCTAGATTACAAAACAAACTTAACACCGCGGCCATAGAACGCGTGTTTCATATCCCAATGGAAGTACAGTTTCTGTTTGATGAAGAACCTCAATTTCTGCAACTTTTGAACACCCATATTTCTGAATTTTCAACTTCTTAACAGCTTCCCATCTTTCTTTGGCAAGCCCTGGTTTATTTTGTTTCTTTGCAAGCTTACAAATCAGGCCTAACCGCCTATCTTTAGTACCTTATTACATCGAATGAAACAAGGGAGTTTACAGCAAGTTCTGACAAAATATGAACCCGTTATAGGTTTAGAAATACACGTTCAGCTCAACACCAATAGTAAAGCTTACAGTAGTGATTCCACCACTTATGGTGCAAATCCAAATACACAGGTAAACCCTATTTCCTTAGGGCATCCTGGTACTTTACCCAAGGTAAATGAGCAGGTGATACAACATGCTGTAAAATTGGGTATTGCTTGTAATAGTGAAATTAGAGAGCGAAACGAATACGCACGTAAAAACTACTTCTACGCAGATTTACCTAAAGGATACCAAATCACTCAGGATACTACCCCAATTTGTACAGGTGGTTTTGTAGAGATAAAAGATGCGGATGGTAAGCTTAAAAATATTGGATTAACCCGAATCCACATGGAAGAAGACTCGGGTAAAAGCTCGCATGATATTGACCCTTTCAACAGTTTAATTGACTTAAACCGTGCGGGTGTTCCTCTACTCGAAATAGTGAGTGAGCCCGAATTTAAAAACGGTTTGGAAGCGTACAACTACCTTTCTGAAATGCGTAAACTGGTGAGATACCTAGATATTTCTGATGGAAATATGGAAGAAGGAAGTTTACGTTGTGATGTAAACATTTCCATTAAACCTATTGGAAGAGAAAGATTTGGAACCAAGGTGGAAGTGAAAAACATGAACTCCTTCCGAAACGTGCAAAAGGCCATTGATTTTGAAATAGAAAGACAAGCTGCTGTATTGGAAAGTGGAGAGCCGGTTTTACAACAAACCATGACATTTGATGCAGGTAGAGGTGAAACTCAATTGCTCAGGGCCAAGGAAGACGCGCACGATTACCGTTATTTCCCAGAACCAGATTTGCAACCGGTTATCGTTAAGCAAGATTACGTTGAAGATGTAAAAAACAATCTTCCTCCTTTACCAAAAGAACTTTTCAATAAATATTTAGCCCTAGGGCTTAGCGATTACGATGCTGGATTGCTCGTTGAAACAAAAGAGATAGCCTTATATTTTGAGGAACTCATTGATGAAACTCAAAACTATAAAGCCGCTGTAAACTGGCTCATGGGCTCCATAAAGTCTTATCTCAATGAGAAAGCCATTACCATTTTAGAATTCCCAATTTCCGCTACAACCATAGCAAGCTTAATTTCATTAGTAGATGAGAATAAAGTAAGTAACTCTGCTGCATCTGGCGAACTCTTTAAAGCCTTGTTAGAAAACCCTTCTGCCAATCCCGAAAAACTAGCGGCAGAAAAGAACCTACTGCAAGAAAGTGATTCAAACGCTTTAATGGATTTAGTAAAAGAAGCACTGAGCAAATACCCCGATAAAGTAGCCGAATACCAAGGTGGTAAAAAAGGACTATTGGGGCTATTTATGGGAGAGGTAATGAAGCTCTCTGGCGGCAAAGCAGACCCTAAAGTAACCAATCAATTAATCCGAGAAGAACTGGAAAAATAAAATACTAAACCATGAAAAAAACGGCAATATTTGCAACTCTAGTTACCGCCTTTCTACTAAGCTCTTGTGCTGAAAAGCCAACCATATCTGGAAAAATGGAGCAATTGGAAGGTAAAGTTTCCCTATCTCTAATTGAACCTCAAAAAACAGTTCCACAAGATACCATTGCATTGGATGGTGGGAAGTTTAGCTTCAATATTACGGATGAGGAAGCGAACTTTTACGTTTTAGAAACTTCAGACAATTATTACATTCCTCTTTTTGTTCAACCAGGGGAAAAGATTGAGTTGAACATTAGCGGAGAAGGAAAAGAAAGAACATATACCGTTGCTGGAAGCCCGGATTCTGAGCGCATCTTACGCATTGATGGCATCATTAAAAAAGCTGCTGGAAGAATTGATAGCTTGGATCAAGTGAGTCTTCAGTACAAAGACAGCGCTAACTTTATGTTGGTAAAAATGGAGCTGGATAAAACGTTTCAGAAAGTAGTAGAGCAAGCACAAAACTCTATGAAGGAACTTATTGATGAAGATCCAGGTAACCTAACCAACCTCTTCATTTTCCCAAAATCCATCGGCAATTTCCCACTCATTTCTCATGTAGATGATATGCCTTACTTTGAAAAAGTAGCGGCAGGATTGGATGAAAAATATCCAGGAAACAAACATGCTGACTTTTTTAAAGATCGTTTAGCTAGCTTGAAGGAATCTGAAATTATGCGTAAAGAACTAGAGAAAACAAAAGCCGCTCTAGCTCCAGGAAATCCTTCACCAGACATTGCTTTAGCAGATCGTGATGGAAATGTGAAAAAGTTATCTGACTTAAAAGGTAAAGTTGTGTTAGTTGATTTTTGGGCTTCTTGGTGTGGACCTTGTAGAAGAGAGAATCCAAACTTGGTTAGAATGTACAATGAGTATAAAGGAAAAGGTTTTGATGTATACAGTGTTTCCTTAGATGGATTACCTCAACAGCCAAACCCTAGAAACGACTGGATGGGTGCTATTGAACAAGATGGACTTTCATGGCCAAACCACGTGAGTGATTTAAAAGGTTGGAGTAGCTCCGTTATTCCTCAATTTGGTTTTCAAGGAATCCCATACACCGTATTAGTGGATCGCGATGGAAACATTATTGCTACAGAACTTAGAGGACCCGCTTTAGAAGCCAAACTGAAAGAAGTTTTAGGCAGCTAAAACCAAAATATTAAAGATTTTACAAAGCGGTTTTTCCATCAGGAGGAACCGCTTTTTTTAGATCATTACTTTCTGGATTAAGTCAGCCAATCGATGACTGTATCCCATCTCATTGTCATACCAGCCTACTACTTTCACCATCTTTCCTAATACAGAAGTAAGTCCTTCATCAAATAAACAAGAGTACGGGCTTCCAATAATGTCTTTAGATACAATTGGATCTGAAGTGTATCCCAAATAAGAATGGAGTTTTCCCTTCTCTGCCGCTTTTTTAAACGCTTGGTTTACTTCTTCAACGGTAGTAGATCGCTCTACAGTAAAAGTAATATCGGTTAGGCTGCCGTTGGGTACAGGTACTCGAATACCTGCTCCTCCTATTCTACCTTGCAATTCTGGAAAAACCTTGGTTATCGCTTTTGCTGCACCTGTAGTAGTAGGCACAATGCTTTCTGCTGCAGCTCGCCCTCTACGGTAATCTTTATGCGGACCATCTTGTAATTGTTGATCCGTAGTATAACTATGTACTGTAGTGATGTATGCGTGCTCAATACCGCACAACTCATCCATTACTTTAATGAGTGGTGCCGCAGAATTTGTGGTACAGGAAGCATTGGATAAAATGGTGTCATTTTTAGAGATAAGCTCCTCATTAATACCCATAATGATGGTTTTTATATCATCTAAAGGAGGTACGGAAAGAATCACCTTTTTTGCTTTTCCTATATCGATGTGACCTTGCAGTAAATCCGAGGTTTTAAATTTCCCTGTAGCTTCAATTACGATATCTACCTCTGCTTCAAACCAGTTGATGTATGCAGGCTCCTTTTGGTGAAAAACACAAATCCTTTTTCCATCCACCAACAGATCTCCACCATCTACCTGAACAGATAAAGGGAACCTACCATGTGTACTATCGTATTTTAATAAATGTGCCAGATTATTAACATCTGCCAAGTCATTTATCGCTACAATTTCTAAGTACTCATTATCAGCAACAACGCGCGCTAATGAACGTCCAATACGACCAAAACCATTTATTCCGATTCTTATTTTCTGCATGCGGCTAAGGTAGAAAAGCCGCATGGATACCTCTTTCAAGGCTGCTTATATTTTTACAATCACTACTTAAATAAAACTGAAGTGCTTATATAAATCAATATCCTCTTATTTTCGCATCCACATTAAACGCAAAAGGCATCATGGCAAAAATTGTACTTCTCGGTTCTGGAGAATTAGGAAAAGAATTGGTTATCGCTCTTCAAAGGTTAGGAGAGCATGTAGTGGCATGTGATAATTATGAGGGTGCTCCTGCCATGCAGGTTGCGGATGAGTTTGAAGTTATCGATATGCTGAATGGCGATCAACTCGATGCGGTTATTGCGAAACATCAACCGAAACTCATTGTGCCCGAAGTAGAAAGCATCCGTACAGAGAAGTTTTACGAGTATGAAAAACAAGGTATTACTGTAGTACCTAGCGCAAAGGCGGCTAACTTTACAATGAACCGTAAGTTAATTCGCGATTTGGCGGCTCAAGACTTAGAACTAAAAACCGCTAGATACCAATACGCAGATAACTTAGAAGATTTTAAAAAGGCTGTGGCTGATATAGGAATGCCTTGTGTAATTAAACCGCTCATGTCTTCTTCCGGAAAAGGTCAATCGGTTATTAAGCAAGAAGCTGATATTGAAAAAAGTTGGGCCTACGCCCTAGAAGGAAGTCGTGGTGATTTGATGGAAGTAATTATTGAGGAATTTGTTTCCTTCCATACGGAGATTACACTTTTAACCGTAACCCAAAATAATGGGCCCACCTTATTTTGCCCGCCTATTGGTCACCGACAAGAACGAGGGGATTATCAAGAAAGTTGGCAACCATGCCCTATTTGTGAAAAGGACTTAAAAGATGCCCGAGATATGGCCGGTAAGGTTACGGAAGCTTTATTTGGTGCTGGGTTATGGGGCGTAGAGTTTTTCATTGCAGAAGATGGAGTTTACTTCTCAGAATTATCTCCAAGACCGCATGATACTGGAATGGTAACGCTAGCGGGCACACAAAATCTCAGTGAATTTGAACTCCATGCTCGAACTATTTTGAATCTACCCATACTGGAGATTACCCAGGAGAGAGCTGGCGTTTCTGCTGTAATTCTTGCTCAAAATGAGAATTCAAACGCACCAAAATACGCTGGTTTAGATCAAGCGCTACAGGCTAAAAAAAGTGATATTCGAATTTTTGGGAAACCCAACACTCGACCCTACCGTAGAATGGGCGTTAGCTTAGTATACGATGAAGTAGATGCGGACTTAACAAAGTTGAGAGAAAAGGCTAGGCATTTAGCCGATAAAGTTACTGTAGATTAATTAAAACTCTATAATGCAATCTGGTATTTGATACGCTGTGGACATCTGTTTCATTTTTTCATAAAAGGCTTTCTGATAATAAGCAGGAAGCCCATGGTGGGTAGCAAATAATTTTTGATACTTAGGCAGCAAATGTGGGTAATGCTTTTCAATTGCCCTAAAAGTTAACACCTTACTGTCTGACGGTTGGTTTCCGAATAAAGTAAGAGTAGCCGGAAATAGATAATGAACACCAACCGATTTAAACGTTTGAAACATATGGTTTAAGCTTTCCGTAGTATCGGATAAATAGGGCAACAAAGGCATCATGCTAACCCCACTTAAAAAACCTTCATTTATAGAATTAGACAAAGCCTCTAAACGCTTACTTGGTGGAGTTGCACCGGGTTCAAATACATTCGCTAGCTCATCATCTAAAGTGGAGAAAGAAAAAGTAAGTATACTCCCCCTATTCATTTTATGTCGTAAATCAGATGGTAAAATTGCCTTTTGATCAATCTCCTTAAGAAGATCAAAATCTCTTTGAATGAGGTTTGAACGTGTAAGTATATGAACCGGGAATCGATACTTTAAAATAAGTTTCAATACTTCACGGGTAATCCCGTATTCCTTTTCAAAATGCAAATACGGATCGGTGGCTGAAGACAGTACAATAATCCCATACTCTTCTTTTTTAGACTTGTTAAAGAGTTGTTTTTCCAATAAGTCTACCGCATTGCTTTTTATGGAAACACTCCTCTCCATATGTTCCCCGTACTTGCTGCCTCTTATGTAACAAAACAAACAATTAAAAGAGCAACCGCTGTATGGGTTTAAAGTATAGTCATCTAAAAACCATTTGTCTCTTTTTTTAGACTTGTTTAGAATGGTTTTTACGGCAACCTGGTTTGGCATAATTCAAAAATAGGAAAATGATCAGGGCCGGAGATCACCACTAAAGTGAAATCCGACCCATCCTCCTATCGCCTCCCAGCATTTTAATTTCTTTTCTCGATAAGAGTGTACAGCTCCTATTTACTCATTTCTTAATGCAGGTATAAATTGGATGTATTTCTATACCCTCCATTGTCTTTATACCAATCTGGATAATTGTTTCCAGATGAAGCCGCCCAGTTTACAAAGTGGTTGTAAGCTTCATCAATTCGTTTTTTCTCTAATGGATGACGAAATTCATGGCTGATATTGATGGCCCATGGCAAGTTCTTTTCAGAACGATAATACTTACCTATTCCGGGTTGAGAATCGTCTTCCACAGATCCAAGCATACTTAAGCTCTGTTTTGCTGTAGGCTCATAATCCGCCAAATGCACCTCTCTGGTTCTGTCACCATCTACAAATATGAAAGGATTAAAAGGGGCCTCTCCTGCTCCATTCGATGCAATCGGTTGGATGAAGTCTACGGTAATCGTAATGGTATCTGCAACGCTTACTGGTGCCGTAGATTCTGTATTGATAAATACACCTCCACCTGGATGATTCAGTTGATCGAATGCATCGTCAAAAACTATGATTACAGACTTTCCAAGATGTCCCGTTTCTAAACCTTTGGAATCGGTAGAGATCATATTTTGGGTAAGTTTTGCACCTGTTACAGATTGAACTTGTGATGGATCAACATCTAACTCTAAACCAAAACCATTGTGCAAAGAGGCTCCAATTGCCTTTACTTGAAACTTCGCTTGGAGTTTCACCATTTCGTTGTTTGTATTCAAGTATTTGATAAAACGGTAACGTACCACTAAGTCATTAAAGTCATAATCTCCTTTAGCTGGCCATAAATCTTCAAAGCCTAAACTGCCGGTACCCAATTGAGAAGGGGTAAACTCTTCATGCGCTATATCTGGATCACAAGGTGCTGCATCTAACGCATCAATTACGCCATCATTATCACAATCTGTTTGAGGCAATGCGCTCACTGGGCAAGACACACTTCCTAAGTCATTTATCGAATGATTAAAGGTTTTAACCACTACCCACGAACCATCTTGCGGATCGATTTTTATCAATCTAGAATTGGATTCGTTGGTGCCAGCATACAAAAAGCTATTTCTGTCGTATCCTAAAGAAGTAAGTTGGAAAGGAAAGTTCTCTGCACTTAATCTTGTGGCTTGTGCTGTACCTCCATTAAAAGTCAAGGTATATAGACCTGAAAAACAGCTCATGTATATATTCCCATCGGGAGGAAAAGCTAAGTCGCCTCCAGTATGGTCGTTTACAATACCTGTGATATTATAACTTGAAACAGTAGAACCATCCGCAGGGTCAATTACATATAGGGTAGAATTTTTTGCCACATATAGGTACCCATCGTTATGATTGTATTCCATTCTAGGATAATTGCTGCTGAATGGTGCGTTGTATGAAGCGTGCAAGGAGTGTGTAGCGGTGTTTATATCATAGCTATACATATTGGGGTGACGGTGATAATAAACCTTATCGTTTGCCGTATCTACCGCTAAAGCTATAGAACCTTGCATTGGAGAAGAAAGCATATTGGAAGAATAATCAGATAAGTCGATCGTGAAAAAATCACCCATGCTGTTGATTCCATATAAAACATCCGTTCCACCCGTTTGGGTTTGTGCTTTACTTTTCTTTTTGATAAAACGATTGATCACCGTACCATTTGGGCTGGCATTATATTCAGCGGTACTGGCGCGTCCCTGAGACCATCTTTCTAATTCTATCTCGGTATAGTGAACAGGAATGGTCATTTCTTTTAAAAAGCTACCATTAACTGAAGAGCCAGAAGCTAAGAAGTCTCTTTCGTTTTTATATTTACCAAATATTCTAAACACCACACCTTCCTGATCGGCTATATGGATACGGAGATTTTGGGTAGTGGAAAAGTTAAAGTTCTCTGGAAAGTGAACGTCACACATGTTTTGACTAGGACTAGAAGTAACAATCTTTTGATCTAAGTCTTTGGAGCAAGCCAGTAATAAAGTGGCTATGATTGAAGTAAATAATAATTTTCTCATAATATCAGCATTTGCAATTACCAATTGCCAAAAACACTCCAAAAAACTAACTACCTGATAAACAGTTGTTTTATTTTTATAAATATTCCCTTTTTGGGAAATATTTTCTATTTGAAACATTTATTTCTTTTTGAAACAAATTCTCATTAATGAATTCAAGTCCTTTTTAGAGATTCCAGACTCCTCCCCTTCACAACTATATTCCATTCACTAAATAATTAGGTCTGTTTACTAAAAAAACAAAGCTCCTTGCCTTTACCATTGGTGGAAGAGAAATAGTTTTGACCTGTAAAACTCTACAAGTTCCCTATTGCATGATACGTTTTGACTTTAACAACGATGCGGTTTACGAATGGAATGGAAGATCTTTTGTTGCGCTTGGCTCACCTATTATAAAAGACGCTCCGCAAACATCGTTACTCCATAAACTAGAAAATCGCGACTACACGAAACCCACCGAAACATGGGGAACTCTGGGATGGAAGGACAATGGCTATTTTAAACCAGAAGGCATTCTGGAATATTCCAACCAAGGAAACTTAGAATCAAGTGGCGCTACCTTAAAAGAGATTAACAACATCTGGGATTTCAACCCACTCTCTTCTCAAAAAGACTTTAAAGTAAAAGAGCGCTTCATCAATTTTAATCAAACGTCATTTCAGTTTAGCGAAACCGAATTTAAATACGATGACATTCCCCACTTGAGGCTAACCTTATTCATAAATCCAGATGAAGGCGCTTTAGTTTATTATCAACATAGTCCTAAAAAAGATCACAACTCCACTCAATCTCATATAGAATACATTCTTCCAGAAAGAACAGATAAAAACTATACTACTGATAG
>CAZAJG010000080.1:0-8537 GCA_964485405.1 uncultured Owenweeksia sp.
GGTTGAGCAAAGGCTTCCGTACTCGATACTAACATTAATGCCATTGTAACTAAAGCCATCAGAAACGATGACTTGGTTGTCTTTAATAGAGTTCTCATGTTGTTTAATGATTTGGTGTTTAAGTGGTTAAGGTAGATGTTTCAATTGCGATTTCAAAATTTATGCGCCTATAATTATCGAATAAAACAGTCAAATTCATTTTGCTGTTAACTACTAATTAAGAAGGTAATTAATTTAATGATCTAGATGCTAATTTGTTTGAGTATGAAAAAATGAACAAAGTATAATGGGATTTATATTCATTTTGACTCATTATTTGATATGAATATCATCCTGCTTTTTACTCCTTTTGCGTAGATAAGAGGATTGTTTTAAGATCATCACGAAATGTCCAAGTGATATATATTCATTTCGGATTTTGAGTAGGCTTAATATCAAAAACAAAAAAAGCCTTGCTCAGGCAAGGCTTTTTTTGTTTGTCGGGATGAGAGGATTCGAACCTCCGATCTCGCGCCCCCCAGACGCGCACTTTAACCGGACTAAGCTACATCCCGAAACAAGGGCAGCAAATTTAAAAATTAAAGGGATATCTCCTATTACTTTAACCATTGGTTTTGAGAGTAGATGTTTTTAGTCCATTTTAACTCGTGCTTCATTTTACATTTGAGCGGAATGAATTGTTTTTGCTTAATACTGATGAAATATTGCTGTAAAAATTCAGAAAAAGCTAAATTATCTATTCTTGTAATCTTAAATTTCATTAGTTGAGTAAAGCTCGATTCAAAATAGTGATGTTGAAAAATGAGAGCCTAAAGGTTCAAATGGATAGAGGTACTGACTTCTATGCACATTATCATTATCATAAAGAATTACAATTAACCGCCTTTTTAGAAGGAGAGGGAAGCATGATGATCGGAAATCATCTTCATCACTTTTCCAAAGGAGATTTGGTATGCATAGGAGAAAACATACCCCATCTGCTTCAAAGATCTTCCTCTTCAAAAGAGGATGTAATTGTGCTGAACGTTTATTTTACAAAAGAGCTTTTCGGGCTTCAGTTGTTGGCAGAAGGTGAATTGAAAGACCTGTTTTTATTCTTAACCCAATGGGAGAAAGGACTTTTATTAGCTGGAGCGAATCAGCTTTTAGCGCAACTAAAGCAATTGAAGGAAACAGAAAGTATAGTTTCTAAAATAGGCATCATATTGCATGTATTGGATCAAATAAAATCCAACAAACAAAAACAGTGGCTCAATAAGTTCTCATACTCTTTTGCGGATGAGGACTTGGGGCAGCGTTTGGATGCCATTTATCGTTTCAGTTTATCCAATCTACATACAAGCATACGCTTGGAGGAAGTGGCAAAATGTGCCAACCTAAGTGTGAGTCGTTTTTGTAGAGTTTTTAAAAAACATACCGGTAAAACCTACATCCAATTTTTACAAGGCTTAAGAATTGAAACCGCTTGCTCTCAATTGTTGCATTCGGAAAAGAACATTTCTGAAATCGCCTTTCAAAATGGATTTATCAACCTCTCTAATTTTAACAAAACCTTTAAAGCTGCAAAGGGAGAAGTTCCTTCTGCTTACCGCAAAAGGCTGAAGAGTTTTAAAAACGATAACACATGAAGGATTCAAATAAGATAGCCTGTTGGTCAGGGCCAAGAAATGTTTCTACCGCCTTGATGTATTCTTTTGCACAACGAAAAGATTTACAAGTATGGGATGAACCTTTTTTTGGTTATTTCTTGAAGCGTACTGAAGTTTGGCGACCGTCACGAGAAGAGGTTTTAAGAACTATGGAAACCTCATGGGGTGAGGTTATGGAAAACATAGAAAAACAAGCCCAAGATCAAAAGGTATTCTTAAAAAACATGGCCAATCATTTAGAAGGTTTGCCCAACGAGCTGCTCAACAGTTTCAGCAATATAATCCTTACCCGCGACCCAAAAAAAGTATTAGCATCTTATACCAAACATATTGAACAGCCCACGCTCTTAGACTTAGGTTATACACATCAACTCCGAATATTGGAGTATTTAAAAGCATCTGGTCAAAACTACTTAGTAGTAGACTCTGATGAGGTATGTGAAGACCCCGAAAGAGAGCTGAAAAGAATATGCGATTACTTGAAGATAGAGTTTGACGGAAGCATGCTGAAATGGGAAGCAGGAGCGAGACCGGAAGATGGTATTTGGGCTAAATATTGGTACCAAAATGTGCATAAAAGCACGGGTTTTAAAAAACCAGAATTCAAAGAATATAAAATAGAGGATCATTTAACCAGCCTCTACAAAGAAGCATTACAGTTGTTTAACAAAATATTGAAATACAAATGAGTAAGTACAATTTACCCGACCCCAGAAACGAGGATACCTATGTTTATGTAAACGGATTGGTAAAGCGGGGAGAAGCTGGAGTTTCTCCTTTAGATAGTATTGTGCAAGGAGGTGATGCCGTTTGGGAAGGTTTGCGCCTTTATGAGGGTAAAATATTTCAGTTGGAAGAGCATTTGGACCGTCTTTTCAACTCAGCTCATATCTTGTGTTTCGATCGTATTCCCTCGCGAGATGAGGTGAAAAGTGCTATATCGGAAACTTTAAAAGCCAATAATATGCAAGATGGAGTGCACATTCGCTTAACCTTAAGCAGAGGCTTAAAGAGTACTTCGGGTATGAACCCTAAACTAAATGTTTATGGTTGCACTTTAATTGTATTACCCGAGTATAAAGGCTTTGTGTATGGCGAGGATGGTTTAAAGCTTATTACTTCCTCGGTAAGAAGGAATCCACCTTCAACCCTGGATTCTAAAATCCATCACAACAATCTGATTAATAACATACTGGCTAAAATTGAAGGAAATAATGCAGGAGCAGATGATGCCATTATGCTGGATTTAAACGGTTTTATCTCCGAAACCAATGCCACCAATATTTTTACAGTGAAGAAAGGAAAGATCTATACCCCATTTGCAGATAGCTGCTTGCCCGGATTTACTCGAGAAAAAGTGATTCAAATAGCAGAAGATAATAACATCCCATGCCAGGAAAAGAATCTATCCTTATCGGAGCTTTATACAGCAGACGAAGCTTTTACCACAGGAACCATGGGGGCACTAAGCTGGATAAAAGAAGCAGACAATCGTTTAATTGGGAAAGGAGAAAAAGGGGAGATGGTAAAACAACTTCAAAACCTTTATGAGCAATATGTACAAAAAGAGTCTGTAGTCATTTAACTTTTTATAAATCTAGACTCTTTCACTATCAGAAAATAGGAGAGTCCTCCTTTGGCCTAAAAGTGATAGTGGAAAGAAAAGAAATAGAGCGGTTCTAGTTGCTTGATTACAAATCATCCTGTACGCACTTTTTTGAAAAAGCTAGAAGCAAACCTTACTTTATTGTTCATAAAAACAAGCTGTAACTGTTTGATAATCTATGTTTTGATGTTGTAACACGCTTTCCGAATCTTGTGCTGAAACTTAATTTTTTTTTATCGAAAATATTGTAGTTCTAAAGGCACATTCTTAATTCCATCCATAAATTCATGAGTTTTTAATTGATAGAGATGTAATTGTAATGTTTTGGCTGTTAGGTATTTAAGTGGTAGCTTCAATTATCATTTAAACAACCAATAAACCATTAATCATGAGAAACTCTACTCGTGGTTTTCGCTTTTTAAAACAAGCGGGGACTATTACGGCCGTATGCGCCATGGGTTTACTGTACCCAGTTCAAGGTCAAGACTTTATTGACCAAATCAACCAAGATCATGTGGACTTTGAAAAGGTTAGAAAACAAACCGAAAATTACTTTGATGATGTAGGTCGAGGTAAAGGCTCAGGCTACAAACTATTTAAACGCTGGGAATATAGGGCGCAATCGCGAACCATGGCGGATGGTAAAGTGGTGAGCTCAAAAACCCTGGCTCAGGTTTTAAAACAATCTCGTACCTCCTACCAAGGCAAAACGGCTATGGCCAATTGGAGTGAGCTCGGTCCGTTGGCGTGGACAAATACCGCGGGTTACAATCCTGGTGTAGGTAGAATTACAGCGGTAGCTGTAGAGCCAACAAGTCAACAATTAATTTATGTAGGATCTCCAGGAGGAGGATTGTGGAAGACTACCAACGGAGGTAGTTCTTGGACTCCCTTGGGCGATAATTTCGACAATATGGATATTTGGGGGATTTCTATTGATCCTTCCAATAACAACATTGTTTACGTTGGTAACAGCACAGGTGAGCTGTATAAAAGTACAAATGGAGGAGCTAGCTTCTCCCTCTTAATGGATCAGAATTTTGGTAGAGTCTTTACCATTTTGGTGCATCCAACCAATTCTAATATTATGCATGTTGCCATTCGGAGCAACGGTCTTTTTAGAACTACGGATGGAGGAGCCAATTGGACCGAAGTAATTACCGTAGATATTGAAGATGTAGCTTATAAGCCAGGCTCTACCTCTACGATATATGCTTGCGGTAGTAATTTTTATAAATCTACAAACAGTGGTTCATCCTTTACTCAAATATCAAGCGGTTTCGAATCTTCTCAAAGAATGAAACTTGCTGTAACTCCAGCCAACAGCAACTATGTATATGTAGTTCAGCGCAATGGTGGGCAATTTGGTTGGCTGTATAAATCTACCAATAGTGGTACGGACTTTAGTGTAATGCAAGAGCATACAAGCTCTACCAATTACATCGGTAATCAAGCATCACGAGATATGGCGATTGCTGTAAGCAATACCGATGAAGATGAAGTGCATATGGGAGGTTTTGATATGTATGTTTCTACCAATGGTGGAACGTCTTTTACGCAAGAGTGCGATTGGTATTATCCGAGTACCACGCCAGGTGGAAGCAGTAGCGGGCACTCCTATGTTCATGCGGATATTGAAGTGATGCAGTACTTAAACGGAAACATATTTGTAGGTTCTGACGGTGGAATTTTTAAGAGCACAGATGCAGGG
This sequence comes from uncultured Owenweeksia sp., assembly GCA_964485405.1. Lineage (GTDB taxonomy): Bacteria > Bacteroidota > Bacteroidia > Flavobacteriales > Schleiferiaceae > CAKZNE01. The sequence goes on from CAZAJG010000080.1 coordinate 4,967, forward strand.
GATAATTTTGTAGATCTTTCTACAGGTTTAGGTGTGCATCAATTTTACCGAATCAACAGTTCGGCTACGGATAAGAATCGGGTAATAGGTGGTGCTCAGGATAATGGAACCAACGTAATGAGTGGTCCATCAAACTCATGGGTGCATATGATGGGAGCCGATGGAATGGATTGTGCTGTTCATCCAACCAATTCCGATATTCTTTTTGGATGTTACCAATACGGAGGTATGGTAAAATCAACTAATGGAGGAACAACCCGCACAAGCATGGTAGCACCGCCAGAAAGTGGCAGTGGAAACTGGGTAACGCCAATTGCTATTGATCCAAACAATGGAAGCCGTATTTACGCAGGGTACGCTGAACTTTACCGCCACAATAATTTAGCATCAAGTGGCAGTTGGGTAACTACGAGCACGGGTATTAGTTTCAATGCCAAACTCAGAAATATTGAGATGTGCCCATCCAATAGCAATGTAATTTATGTGTCTACAACCAGCAGAATTTACAAGAGCTCAGATATACTGGCCGGAACTCCAACTTGGACGGAAATAAGCGGTTTAAGTGGTACAATAAACGATATTGCAGTAGACTATTTTGATGAAAATCGAGTGGTGGTTTCTACCTCTGCGGGTAACCTATATGAGAGTACAGATGGCGGCAGTAACTGGACCAATATCAATTCAGGATTACCATCTGTACCTTTTACATCGGTGGTATTGGATCGCTCTGCAAACCAAGGGATTTATGTGTCTATTGATGGCGCTGTATACTTTAAGAACAATACGTTAACCAACTGGATAACTTACTCTACCAATTTACCTAAAATGGATATTGATGAGGTGGAGCTCTTTTACGGAGGAGCGGGAGAGAGCCGTGTGCGAATCGGAACCTATGGAAGAGGTTTGTGGGAATCTCCTTTATACGATGACGCAGAAGATGGAGGTTCAACAGGAGGCTTAACTTGTGCTACAACAATCAATAGTTTGCCGTATAACGAAGGTTTCGAATCTGGATTGGGTGCATGGACTCAAGCTACGGGAGATGATACGGATTGGACCCGTAAAACGGGAACAACCACTTCCAGCGGTACAGGTCCATCTGGAGCAGCAGTAGGATCTTACTATATGTATTTGGAAACGTCTTCTCCAAACTATCCAAGTAAAACGGCTTATCTAGAATCGCCTTGTTTCAATTTTAGTAGTGGAGCCGAATTGGAGTTTCAATACCATATGTTAGGCAGTGCTGTAGGGAGCTTAAATTTAGAAGTAACTACAAACGGCACAAGTTGGACATCCATTTGGAGTAGATCAGCAGATCAAGGTAGTGCTTGGAATACGGGTACAGTAAACTTAGCTTCTTATGCAGGTTCTGATTTTAAACTTCGATTCAACGCTACTTCTGGTAGCAGCTGGCAAGGTGATATTTGTATCGATGATCTTCAATTTTCAGCTCCATCTGGTCCAAGTTGCACGTCAACTGTTAATAGCTTCCCGTATAGCGAAAGCTTTGAACCTGGATTTGGTGTTTGGAGTCAATCTACCGCAGATGACATAGATTGGACCCGTAAAACAGGAACAACCACCTCTAGCGGCACCGGACCTTCTGGAGCGTCAGATGGAAGTTATTATATGTATTTGGAGACTTCTTCTCCCAATTACCCTACTAAAACAGCTTATTTGGAATCGGCTTGTTTCGATTTAGGAGCAACTAGTAATCCGGAGCTCACCTTTGATTATCATATGCTTGGAAGCGCTGTGGGTAGCCTAAATCTTGAAATTACAACGGATGGAGTGATTTGGACATCCATTTGGAGTAGAAGTGCTGATCAAGGCAGTGCTTGGAATGCGGCAACTGTTGATTTGAGTGCGTATTCATCTACCGTAAGGCTTCGCTTTAATGCCACTTCTGGTAATAGCTGGCAAGGTGATATCTGTATCGATAAACTGAGTATTAGCGGCACTGGGCCAAGTGCTCCTGGTGTGATAATACCAACGGTGAACGAGTGCTTTAAGCTACAGTTGCAATTGGATGATTACCCCGTTGAAACGAGTTGGGAGATTAGAGAAGATGGAAGTTTAATCGCTTCAGGCGAAAACTATTCGAATTCTAAAAGAGGTGCTCTTATAGAAGAAGAATTTTGCACCAGTGCCGGGTGTTTTGAATTTACCATTAAAGACAGTTATGGAGACGGTATTTGCTGTGAGAGAGGAGAAGGAAGTTTTCAAATTGTAGATCAAGATGGAAAAGTAGTAGCATCAGGTGGTGATTTTGGAAAAACTCAAACCATTGCTGTTTGCGAAAATCAATCTCAAAGCAATAGTGCTCAAAATACTTTAGATGTGGAGAGTGTGTTGATATTCCCTAACCCAGCTATTCATTTGGTGCATGTTCAACTCAGAACCAAAGGGGAGGATGTGGAAGTACACATTTTAGATGCTCAGGGAAAAGTAGTTGCTGGTCAGCCCTTTGAAACGGCTGCAGGCTTAAACCTATTGAAAGTTTCTTTAAATGATCTCGCAGCCGGAAGCTATCTGGTGAGGGTGAAAAGGGGAGGAGCCACTCAAACGCAAAAACTAATTATTAACGAATAAGGTATGGTAGGAAAATGCTCCTTCTCCGAAATTTGGAGAAGGGGTATTTTTATTTTTTTAGCTGATCATTAATTTTTCTTTAAGCCTTTTCCAATACAGTTTTAAGGTGCCATCGTTATCTTTTTTCCAATCGTCAATAATGTGAACTACCTTTTCTTGAGTAGCCTCATCCGCTAGATTAAAAAAGGATTGTTGCGTTTTTTTATCTTGCCCTAAAGCAAGCTCTTTGTAATTTTCTAAACGAGATAGAGCAATGGTTTTTTCAATTTCTAATTCTTTTGATTCGGTTAGTTCCGCTAACTGAAGGTGTTGTTTGTAACTGTTCATTTTAAACAAGAGCTTAGCGATGAGAGCAGAGAGTTCAATTAAAACAAGAATTATAGATAAGAGGTAGTATCGCTTTGTTAAGGAGCCCGATTCATCTTTTTTCAACAAAGATTGCAGTGCTTCCACTTGCAGTAAGGTTCCTGTTTGTTCATGATTACTTTGGAAGGCGATCATCTCTTTTTCAATTTTTGTATTTAAGCTATCGATCTTTTTCTGAGACGTTGCTATTTCGTTGGGTAGTCGGGTGTTCAGCGTATTAAACTCCGCTCTGTGTTGGTCTAGTATTTTTTCTTTTTGTCTGGCTACGGTGTTGTATCCCCACTTTCCGGTTCCTCCCGAACCATCCATTTCAGATTTAAAATCTGATTCGGCCTTAAGTAGTTCCTTGTTCTTGCTTTCCAAAAGGGCTTCTAGCTTGGTGATATTTTGTTTTTCTGTATTGAGGTTTGCAGCATAGAGCTTTTCCAGCTCCATTTTTCGTTCTTGATTTTTTAAGTCTTGAAGAATGGTCGCTTCTCTCTGAATTTCGGGCTGATAGAGCTTTAGGATGATGGGTTGAGAAAGAAAAATGCCCAGCAGTAAAGCCAATAACAATCGGAAAGAAAGAGAAGCTATGCCTCCGTTTCCTTTAGATAAGGAAGCGATCAATGCA
>CAZAJG010000081.1:0-8471 GCA_964485405.1 uncultured Owenweeksia sp.
AAATAAGGGCTTTTATGATCCTAACTTCCATGGCAACGACTGGATGGCTTTGAAGAAAAAATACAAACCTTGGGCTTTAGCAGCTAGCACTACACAAGACTTTAGATACATAACAAACCTTATGTTGGGGCAGTTAAACGCCAGTCATATGGGTATGTATGGTTCAAACCCTGAAAAAACACAAAGAGAAAGAACCGGGCGTTTGGGAATAGAAGTAAAACCTGTAAAAGGTGGAGTAGAGGTAACGCATGTGATTCCAAACTCTCCGGCAGATCGTGAAAAGAGCCGTTTAGAAGAAGGTGATATTATTTTGGAAGTAGACGGTGAAAAAGTAGACGCAAACACAAACTTCTACGCTCTATTTACAGATGAAACAAACAATCAAATCTTAATGCAAGTAAAAGGAAAGGATGGAAAGGAGAGAGAAATGGTGATTCGTCCAACCAGTAGCATTGGGAATTTGTTATACGAAGAGTGGATTTTGGAACGTAAAAAGCTAGTGGATGAATACTCAAATGGACGTTTGGGATATATCCATATTAGAGGGATGAACTTTCCAAGTTTTGAGCGCTTTGAGCGCGAACTTACGGCTAGTGGATACGGTAAAGAAGGTATTGTAATAGATGTACGCTTTAATGGTGGAGGTTGGACTACAGACTATTTAATGGCTGTGCTTAATGTAAAGCAACATGCTTACACCGTTCCTAGAGGAGCGGCTAAAAATCTAGAAAAGGAGAATGCAGATTTTAAAGACTACTACCCATTCAGTGAACGATTGCCTTTGGCTTCTTGGACAAAGCCTTCTATTGCTATGTGTAATGCAAGTAGCTATTCCAATGCAGAGATTTTCTCTCATGCCTATAAAAGTCTAGATTTAGGAACCTTGGTAGGTATCCCCACTTTTGGAGCTGTTATTTCTACCGGAGGAAAAGGATTGCTAGATGGTTCTTTTGTTCGTATGCCTTTTAGAGGTTGGTACGTAAAGTCAACCGGACAAAACATGGAGAACGGCCCTGCTGTACCAGATATAGTAGTGGAAAATGCTCCAGACGATAAAGCAAAAGGAAAAGACACTCAGCTGAGAACAGCTGTAGATGAACTCTTGAAACAGATTGATCAATCTGCTAAATAGAGGATAATTTTAAAATGAAAAAAGCGGTTCAAATTTTGGTTTGAACCGCTTTTTTTATGGGGTTAAACAGGCACCTATCTCTTTAAGTAGCAATTAAGTATTCAATAAGCTTCTTTTCGGCTTTAAAAGGGTGGAACTGATCCAGTCCCATAGATTGGACTGCACTTTTTATCAAATCCTTTTCCGTGCTCGGTATCCCACCGTTAAAATAGTTTCCAGCTTTAGTCAGTTCTTTGACAGAGGCTAAACCTACCAATTCGCTTCCGGTTACAGTACACTGTAGTTTCTCTGCTTCTTCCTTTGTAGCTAAAAAAACATCCAACATACCAGCGTTATCCAAATCGGTTAAGTTGTAACTCACCTGAACACAGTCAAAATCTTTTATGTACCAACCTAAACCCTTTACCGATCTGAAGCGACCAGGTATTCTTTCTCTTTTACCATATCGATCTGTAACCACCTTACCTGATTCCCGAACCAGTTCGGCAATATTCTTGGCTATACTTACGTCTTTCGTGTCTAGGTTAATATTGTAGGCAACCAGCATTTTACGCGCTCCAATGGTAGTTACACCACTTTTTTGCCAGTTGGTAGCATCGCCAAATCAGGTGGAAGGGTATCAAATTTTTCAGGCAGAGCCTCATATTCACCTTTCCTTAAGGTTGCCAAATTCTTTCGGTTTTCCTGAGTAGCACTCTCCTCATAGAGGTAAACCGGAATATTCAGTTCTGTACCCACTCTTTCTGCAAAAGATTTAGATAAAGCAATCGCATCATTCATGTTTAAACCACTTATAGGAATAAAGGGGCAAACATCTACTGCCGCTTGTCTAGGGTGCATTCCCTTTTGTACACTCATATCTATAAGCTCAGCACTCGCCTTATACAAGCGAAAAGCGCTTTCTAAAACCGCTTCTGGTGGACCTAAAAAGGTGAAAACCGTTCGGTTAGCGGCTTCTCCACTGTCAATATGTAGAAGTTTTACTTCTTCAACAGATTGGATGGCTTCTGCTAATTGGCGAATAATGTTTTGGTCTTTCCCTTCACTAAGGTTAGGTACACATTCTAGTAATTGCATATTTTAAAGAATAATAGAGGATAGGGGAGTGTAGGTTTTAGCTAAACGTTTTTACAAAATCTGTTATTAAATAGGCGATACTTTTCCCCAGCATGTCTTTTTGCATTTCACTGCATGTTCTATCTGGAGAGCCTTCACAAATATGAAAATAATATGGTGATTTTAGGGCAGCAGCAGCCCGAATCATATTTCGAATTTCGTTTAAGGTAAAACCGGATGGATTAGCTGCACTTACAGGAAAGTGGGTTATCGAATCCATATCTAGCTCTAAGCCAATTCTTTCCGATGATAACCAGTTGAGAACATTCTTAAAATGCGCATCCCTTTCCTTGTTGTTTGCCCAAAGCAAACTCTCAAAAGATTGAGAAAATAGATTTTTCTTCTTGTAAAATTCTTCCAGAATATCAGCTGCATTGTACCCCTCATGTAGTCCGTAAACAGCATAGCGATCCAGTTTGCCGGCTTCTTTCGCATAACTAAACCCATTTCCGCTATGTCGTCCTTCCAGTGCTCTAAAGTCGGTGTGCGGATCTATATTCAAAACATTGATAGGTGCGGCTAAAGCATTTGAGGTGCCACAAATATTTCCATAAGCGTTGTTATGACCGCCACCAATTATAATGGGAACCTTTCCAGCTTTTACAATTTGATGAATAGCATATTCCACTTCTTCATCAATTTTACTGGTAAAATTTCTAAGCTGAGCCAGATCGTTTGGGTTCTTAGAGTCCAGGCCTTTTGCAGCATTTAGTAATTCTTCAAAGGTTAGTTTGCCCGCAATTAGTATATCTTCTCCTTTTAGGTATCGGTTACTTTGGGTATTCAAAAGCGCCTTTAGAGCTAAATCCCAACTGTGAGAAGCACTACCAATGCCTAAATTGGCTCTAATCCCAATATCCTCACATATCCCCAATACAACAAAGTGCGCATCCTTGTTGCTTAGGTCATTCCAAGAGGTAATGGTTTCAACTACTTGACCAAGTTTGATTTCACCTTGTCGTGTAGCCGTTTTTTCTTCTAGATCGTTTCGTGTTAAAAAATGCATCATGCTTATAGTATTTCACCTTTTATCAAAACCTTTTCAATGGGATTGTGTCCAAAGTTGTAGGGTAGGAAGGAGGGGGTGTTTACATGGGGTTTGGTGATGATTAAATTGGCAAGTTTCCCTTTTTCGATACTTCCAATCCTATCACTTATTTCAATTGCCGCAGCTCCATTTAGAGTAGCAGCACTAATGGCTTCTTCTGGTGTCATCTTCATTTTAATGCATCCTAGAGATACCATTAAACCCATATTTCCGCTAGGCGCAGAGCCAGGATTATAATCTGTAGCCAAGGCAACAATGGAGTTTCCTTCGATCAATTTACGAGCTGGAGCATAAGGTATTTCAAGAAAAAGGCTGCAACCAGGCAGTAAAGTAGCAATGGTGTTGCTCTTACTTAAAACCTGAAGATCGTTTTCACTCATCACCTCTAAATGATCAACTGACACCGCGTCATGTTTGTGTGCTAATTCAATAGAATTCAGAATATTGAACTGGTTTAAATGAAGTTTTGATTTAATATTGAATTTGGCCGCTGCTTCAAGAATTTGCACCATTTCATCGGTAGAAAAATAGCCTTCTTCGCAAAAAACATCAATATAATCTGCTAGATTTTCACGAGCTATTTCAGGTAGCATTTCGTTAATGATCAAATCAACATAAGCTTGATGATCGTCTTTAAATTTTTTAGGAAAAGCATGCGCACCTAAGAAGGTGCTTTTAACAGGAAGGTCAAAATTGTTTTTGAGTCTTTGTGCTACTTTAAGCATTTTAATTTCGCTATCGGTACTCAGTCCATACCCGCTTTTAATCTCTATTGCTCCTGTACCCATCCGCATAACATCGGTTAAGCGATTTGCCGCTGCTTCATAGAGTTCGTCCTCACTTGCTTTTCGGAGCTTATTTGCAGAATTAAGAATACCACCGCCTTCATTTGCAATTTGCTCGTAGCTCATACCGTGCAAACGTTTTCCAAATTCATCCTCTCGGGTTCCAGCATAAATGAGGTGGGTATGACTATCCACCCAAGTAGGTAATACCATTCCTCCTTTCGCATCAATCACTTCTCCACTCAAAGAAGGTAAATCATTCATAGAGCCATAGTTTTCAACGCAGCCGTCTTTTATGCTTAACCAAGCATTGCTGGTAGTGGGAAACCCTTTGAGTTGCTTGCCGCGTTTAAACCTTTTGCCTTCAAGATTTATGTGCAGCAAATGAGAGATATTGGTAATAATTTTGTCCATAGATGGCTAATTTAGAATTTCCTCCTTTTTATGGAAGCAGAATTGTTGAAAACTCTACTGCTTATGTTAAATGAAACAAGCGCTGCGTATGGCTTTCAAATCTCTTTGGTGTATATTGCGCTAGACGATTAAATTGATTATGGATAAGAAAGGATATCTGTTTGTAAGTGTGATATTTTGTGCGGGTTTTGGCTCATTATTGGGGTTTTTAGCAGAGAATATGATGCTTGGTTTTTTAATTGGTATGGGCGTGGGAGTAGCTTTTGGAACCGCTGTTTCTGCTACGAGTAGAAATAGTTAAAAGAGAACTATGTTTTTCTCAAAAAAATTCTGGTTTCCCTGTTTATGCTTGGCTACTTCTTTCCTTTTGGCGCAAACGCGGCCTAAGAATAATACTCCACTTTCTAGTAATCATCCCTCCCAAGCTTTTTTAGAAGAATCTGATGCGCTTAAAGAAAGCTTTAAACACCTTACTTCCAAACGTGATCATACCCAAATTACCAGTGTTTGGCGAGAAATTGGTCCAACATCTACTCCCGGAGGACCGGGCCCAGATCGCTTAAAAGGAACGGGGAGACTGGTTTTTATTGAATTTGATGAGATTCATGGCCGAATTTTTACCGGATCCCCTTTAGGAGGATTGTGGTACTCGGAGGATGAAGGAGAGAGTTGGCTTAATGGAGGAACAGATTACCTGCCTGAAATTGGGGTTTCTCATCTGCAAGTAGCGCCAAAAGTGAATCAAGGAGAAACGTGGTTCATTGCCACGGGAGATGGAGAAGGTGCTTTTAACCCAAGTAACGGCATTTGGCGTACTATAGATAAAGGTCAGTCTTGGCACAAACTCAATGGAAAAAACAGCCTTGGAATTGGAAACAATTTCCCACCATTTTTTTGGTCTCGCTGCCGGAAAATATTGGTACATCCAGAGGATGGAAATACACTATACGCGGCATTTGCACATGGTTTGTATAAAACAAAAAATGCTTTAGCCGTTAATCCGGATGAGGTGCTTTGGGAAAAGGTGGCTGATGGTAGTGTAACCGATGGATTTTTTGATGTTTGTTTTCAGCCAGGTTCTAATGGGCGAGTAGTGGTTGCTTCCGGTAAAAAGGTGGCAATATCCAATCAATCTGGAGAAAAGGGAAGTTTTCAATTGATTCCTCAACTGGAAAACATCCAGAAGATAAGAGAGGAGCGAGTATCGCTTCGTTTTGCTCCAAGCAATCCAAACATACTTTATGGCGCTAGTAAAGGCTGGCTGTTTAGATATAATTTAAAAACACGAGAGGTAGAAAATAATAAGGTAGGCAGCCGCTATCAAAGACATCAAGCAATCGGGATTTCTCAAAAAGATGAAAATGAGGTTTGGATAGGGAACATCACTCCCATCTTTCAATCTAAAGATGGAGGTAAAACTTTTATAGCAAAACCAGAAAAGGAAAGGCCTTACCATGATGATCAACATTGGATAAGTTGCCGCGAGAATGGTGAGGTATGGATTGCGAACGATGGGGGTATTTATAGAAGCAAAGACCAGGGGTTAAGCTGGCAAAGCCTAACAAACGGTATTGGTGTTGCTGTTTATTATAACATCGGAACATCAGAAAGAATTCCGGAGTTAATTATTGGTGGAGGCTGGGATACAGGCCCAAACCTTAGAAGCGATTCGAGCAACACATTTGAGGTGATGAACGCTTTTGGAGATGCTTTTGAGTCTGTTATCAACGATAGCGATCCAGAAAATTCTATTTATTATGTGAGCATCCAAGGAGGGGTAAAGCGGATCGAATCGGATTTAAAGAAAGTAAGTTTTTCCAACAAACCACCGTATCAGATAAAAGGTGGACGCAATTGGGTGCATTCCTTTGTGAAAAATTACAAGAATCAAGAAACGCTCTTTTATGCAGGCGATAAATACGTTGGCCGAACAAAGGATGGAGGCTTTAAGTGGGAGTCCATTTCTCCAAATGCTAAAGCCGAGAACAAAAAAAGGTTATACAGCTCAGTTTGGACTTCAAAAAACAATTCAAACTATCTCTATGCTCAACGGATAAGTCGAGATTCAAGAGATGAAGAGGGCTTTCAAATTTTGAAATGCGTTGAAGCCAATAAAGACAGCAATCTGGTTTGGGAAGATATAGGTGCAAGCTTGTATGCCGAATTTGAGCGGGATGGGTTTCAGATCAATGAGATTAGTGATTTAATTGTAAAGGAAGAAGATCCTGATCAAATTTGGGTAAGTATACCGAGTTATACAGACGATCAATTTAAAGTTTGGCGGTACAATGGTGAAAGCTGGAAACCTTTATCTAACAATGGCTTAGAAGGGCGTAGAGTAAGCAGTTTAGCCTATCAACAAAATACAGATGATTTGATTTATGCAGGAACCAATGCAGGAGTGTTTTATTGGGATAATACGGCAAATCGCTGGCGCCTAATGTTAGGAGTGCCTCATGCCAATGTGAGTGAACTAGAGGTGAACGACTGTGCCTTACTGCTAAGAGCTGCCACTTTTGGTCGTGGAATATGGGAGGCTGGCTTAAGTGATCGTTTTGAGGAGTGGGTAATAGAAGAAGATGAAGTATGGAACGAGCCCAGGTTTACCAATGCTACTATAGTTATAGAGCCAGGTGTTCGCTTAGAAGTTGCCACGGATGTTAATATGGGACAAGGTGCTAAAATTTACATACAAAAGGGAGGAGAACTGATAGTGAAAGGAAAGCTATACAACAATTGTGGAAGGAAGTGGAAAGGGGTATGGGTGGAAGGCCAAATAAACCCAATTAAAAGCTTTGAGAGCATCCCCGAAATTAGGATAGTGGGCAAGGGAGAAGTCTTAGATTTTTAAATCTACAATTCTAATCAAAAACCAATCTGAATCGTAAGTTGTTAAAAGCTTGTGTAAGTTTTAAAAAGCACCTAAAATCATTCGCGAATAATCGTTTTCTTTGTTGATATGGCAGGAAATAGCTTTGGCCACATTTTTAAAGTAAGCACTTTTGGAGAGTCTCATGGCTCTGCCATAGGAGGAATAATTGATGGATGCCCGGCCGGTGTGTCTATAAATCTGGAGTTGATTCAAAGCCAGATGGATAGAAGGAAACCAGGGCAATCTAAAATCACTACGCAACGAAAAGAGAGCGATCGAGTAGAAATCTTATCAGGGATCTTTGAGGGTAAAACCACCGGTACGCCTATTGGTTTTATCATTCAAAATGAAGACGCCAAGAGCAAAGATTACAGTCATATAAAGGATTTGTATCGCCCTTCTCATGCAGATTATACCTACGATCAAAAATTTGGTATTCGCGATTATAGAGGCGGAGGAAGGTCATCTGCTCGGGAAACAGCTTGCCGAGTAGTAGCTGGAGCTATAGCTCAACAGTTTTTATCTTCTATTAAAATCCAAGCCTACGTTTCGCAAGTAGGCCATTTGAAACTACAGAAAAATTATAAGGACTTAGATTTAGACCAAACGGACTCAAATATTGTTCGTTGCCCAGATCCAGAAACAGCAGAGCAGTTTATCCATCATATTGATTCTATCCGGAAGGGAGGCGATACCATTGGAGGTGTTGTGAATTGTGTGATTCAAGGCGTTCCTGTGGGTTTAGGTGAACCCGTTTTTGATCGTTTGCATGCAGATTTAGGGAAAGCTATGCTCAGCATAAATGCCGTAAAAGGTTTTGAATATGGGAGCGGCTTTGCTGGTGTGGAAATGCGAGGAAGCGAGCACAATGATACGCATGCTCAAAATGGCGAAATGTTGACCAATAACTCGGGAGGCATACAAGGAGGTATCAGCAATGGTGAAGACATTTACTTTAGAGTAGCCTTTAAACCGATTGCCACCATTATGAAAGATCAAACCGGAATTAGCACTTCTGGAACAGTGGAAACAGTGAAGGGAAAAGGAAGACATGACCCATGTGTTGTTCCTAGAGCTGTTCCAATAGTTGAAGCTATGGCAGCA
>CAZAJG010000082.1:0-5525 GCA_964485405.1 uncultured Owenweeksia sp.
CTTCTCAAGCGCTCTATTAAATCTGCTGGAATCAATTCTCCTGTTTCGTAGTGCTTTGCAAAAAGATCTAGACACTCTTTTTCATAACACCAATTCTCCATTACTTGAGAGGGTAATTCTACAAAATCCCAATACACATTGGTTCCACTCAAACTCGCATAGGTACCTTGAGCTAAAATGCCATGTAAAGCATGACCAAACTCATGGAAAAGGGTTAGAATCTCGTTAAACGACAAAAGAGAGGGTTTGCTCTGTGTAGGTTTTGTAAAGTTGCATACAATGCTAATGTGCGGGCGAATATCCTCGCCATCTTCTAGCTTCTGGCTGCGGTAGCTTGTCATCCAAGCACCATTGCGTTTCCCGCTCCTTGGAAAGAAATCTGCGTAAAATACCGCCAGATGCTTCTCGTTTTCATCCAAAACCTCGTAAGTAATTACATCCTCGTGGTATTTTTGAATATCTGAACGTTCCGAAAAACGGATTCCATATAACTTATGTGCTACATCAAATGCACCCTGAATAACATCTTCCAATTGAAAATAAGGCTTTAATATCTCATCGTCAATTTCATATTCTTTTTGCTTCAGTTTTTCACTGTAATAGGAAAAGTCCCACTTTTTAAGCTCTTCCAATCCATCTTCTGCTTTTGCAAAAGCGGTAAGCTTACGTACTTCTTCCTTTCCAGCGGGAATAGCTGGTTCGGCTAGGTTCTTCAAAAAATCGTGCACCGTTTCTGGAGTTTGAGCCATGCGTTGTTGCAATACATAGTCTGCATGATTTTTAAAACCTAGGAGCTGTGCCCGTTGAAAACGAAGAGAGGCAATTTCCTTTACCGTTTCTTTATTGTCACGTTCGTCTCCTTTAAAAGCTCTACTTCCAAAAGCCATTACCATTTGCTCTCTTAACTCCCGTTTAGCGGAATAGGTAACAAATGGAACATAACTTGGGTATTGTAAATTGAATATCCACTTCCCTTCTCTATCCGTTGATTTGGCCAACTCAGCTGCCGCTTCTATTACACTTTCCGGTAAACCTGCTAAATCTTCTTGCTTTTCTAATACCAGTTCAAAAGCATTGGTTTCCGCTAAAACGTTCTCGCCAAACTGTAAGGATAAGCCTGCCAAATTTTTATCAATCTCTCTTAAACGATCGCGATCGTCTCCCACTAAAAGTGCTCCATTTCGAGTAAATCCAGTGTACGTTTTTTCCAATAAACGGTATTGCTCTGCATTTAGGTTTTCACTTTCTTTATTGTCATACACTTGCTTAATTCGCGCAAAAAGCGATTCGTTAAGCATAATATCGTTGCTATACTCGGAGAGCATGGGAGAAAGGGTACGCGCTATTTCTTGAATCTGCTCATTGGTTTCGGCAGAGTTTAAATTGAAAAATACTTCAGCAATGGTGCCCACTTTTCCACCACCAGCTTCTAACGCTTCAATGGTATTTTTAAAATTGGGTGTTGCTTCATTCGAAACAACCGCCTCAATTTCAGCCTTGGCCATTTTTATGGCTTCTTCCATGGCCGGAATAAAGTGCTCTTCCTTTATATCTTGAAATGGAGTGGTTTGAAACGGGGTATTAAAAGGACTTAAAAAAGGGTTATTCATGTTCAATTGAATTGAAATATTATCTGAGAAGCGATATAAATCGCCTTTGTTTTACTAAAAAAGCAAAGAAACCTAATTCCGAGTAGATAAAGAATAGACAAGCTTAAATCCTTCATAGATTATCGCTTGGGCTTATCTAAGTTTGCCCCGTATTCAACACCAAATGAAATATTTCACACACATACTGGCTTTTGTATTTCTTTTTATTGCTTGTGATAAAGATGAAGATAATGAACTGCCAACCGAAGCAGATCCTGCAATCGCATTCAGCATCAATGGCACTTCAGTGAATAGCTTAAGTAGATCAGAGCTCATCTCTCAACTGAGTACAGACACGATAAATTTATACGATTGGGTGCATGGCAAACGTAAAGACTATAGAGCTTTTGCTTTGGAAGATGTTTTAGAAACCGCTTTTGGATCCACCGCCTATCTCCAAGCCATTTTTGAAGACAAAAAGTTTGTTTTTTCTGCCTTAGATGGATTTACAGATACGGCTACTGTAGCTCAAATTTTCACACAAACTGGCTACATAGCCCTTGAGGATTTGAACGTAAATGGCATAAACAACTGGGAGCTTGTAGCCCAAGAGAACAATAATAATCCCTATCCTTTTTATGTTGTTTGGAGCGATTCGGCCACACAGAACTCTACATTGGATGGTTATCCGTGGCCCTACCAACTAAGCAACATAGATATTGGTAATTGATGTTTAGGGATTTTAGGCCGGAAGAATTAGAGGAGCTTCCGGCCTTCTTTTTTTACTGCATTTTTTCCGGAAGGGTATGGGTTCTTCCTTCATTTTCTTTTTTCAACCACGCCATTAAAGGGTTAAAATATTCCAATAATGCCTTCGCACTAATTCCCTCTCCTAAGTTTTCTTCTAAATTTTCTTTCCAATCTACCGTTGCTCCGGGTTTCATGAGCGCATTTAAAAACGTTCCAGTTTCTTTACTACCGTAGTAATTTGTTTGATGCGGATCTTGCTTTAAGATGTTCTTGGCAATGTGCATATGAAATTGAAAAAGCAACACATTGGCTAAAGCATAGTCGTAATATTGAGCTGCATCATTATTAATATGGGTCTTAGAGGCCGCATCGCAAAATTCTTCTCCTCTTTCGGTAGGTGGTACTATTCCTTGATACTTCTTTTTCAGTTCCCACCACTTTTGATTAAATGCATCAACCGAAAGGTTCTCTGAGTACAGAGCATGTTCAAAATCTGTCATCACACCAGATGCCCAAGGCATAATCACCACATAATCTAAGGCTTCTTTTAGGAGACCTTGAATTTCGTCTACCTCTAAATCTGCTTGTACCAAGCCTTTTTGCACTAAAAAAGGCTTTTGCATACTTGCCAAACCTATTAGAGTACCAATCGCTTCATGGTAAGCGCGATTTGCACCATTTCTCAATACCACCGGTACTTGTGGAGTAGAATAAGCCTTGAAGTAATAAATATGTCCCAACTCATGCAAAACCGTATTCCACCATCGGGTATTCGGCTCCACACTCATTAAAGATCTTAGATCATTGTTTAAATCTAGATGCCAAGCAGAAGCGTGATTATTTTTCTTATAATCCGCTCCTTCTGGTAAAGGGTAAAGGCTCGATTTGGTGTAAAAACTTTCGGGTAAAGCATCGTATCCTAAACTCATATAAAACTCTTCCCCTTGCTTCATAATCCAATCGTTTCCTTTTTCCTCTAAAGCAGCATCAAAGTTTAGTCCGTCTACATTCACCATACTACTCCACTCTTGCCCCCAGCGATTTGGAAGCCAATGCGCTGGCAAATATTCCGGAACTTCTTGTCCGTATTTTTCAGCCAGTTCATAACGCGCCCAAGTATGAAGTTCTCTAAACAAAGGCCAAACCTCAGCAATAGATTGATGGTTAACATCCAACATTTCTTGTGTGCTCATTCCGTACTCAGATACTTGGAACTGGAAGAAATCTTCATACCCTAGCGCTTGAACACTTTTGTTTCTCAGTCCTCTTAAATTCTCTAAACCGGGCTTTAAACCAATACCTACTTCTTTACTGGCTTCCCAAGCCTTTAGCCTTTCTGCTAAGTTGGTTGAAGATTCTAGGACTCCATCTATCTTATTAGGGCTTACAGCTTCTCCGTCTATACTAAACTCAAAGCCATATAAGCCTTTGGTTTGCTCAGTCTCCGCCTTTATTTTTTGGCTTACAATGTCTTTAACTGTTTGAGGGTTAGCTCCTGCAGCATATAAAATGGCATCCAATTGTCTGTTTTGAATATCACTCAAGTCTTCTTTATGCTCCAAATACTTTCTGGCTGCCTTAATGTTGCTTTCACTTCCGGTAAAAGCTGCAAAATTTTCATTGGCGCTTTCTGCCAATTGCGAGGTTACGGTATCTCCTTCTACAATGTGAGTGTTTAATTCCCACTCGGCTTGAGAAGATGCATAGTACAACTCCTGATATTGAACCGAATAGGCGTTTAAAAACGAATCTGCTTCTGCCACCCAGGTAGCGGTTGAATTTTCCTCTACAGGCGCAGTATTATTTTGACAAGAAGAATAGGCAAAGAGGCCTAAAAGACCAAGAACTAGTTTTTTCATGGTGATTGAGATCAATTAAAGGTTTTCGAAAATAGTTAAAAAATACGGTTGCCATTTCCATCTGTATTACCTTAGTAAACATGGAAAACAATTATTTGGAGAGTAACTATAAGCTGTTTGTTTACTACCGTCATTTAGGATTAAAAACGATTGAACAGCTGGAAGATGAACAACTGTTTTGGCGGTACAATGGGGAGAGTAATAGTATCGCCATTTTGGTTAAACATTTATGGGGAAATATGCTTTCTAGATGGACGGACTTTCTCCATACCGATGGTGAAAAAGAATGGCGGAAGCGCGATGAGGAGTTTGAAAATGATATGCTTACAAAAGCAGATGTACTGGATAAATGGAATGCCGGATGGGAGTGTTTACTGAAAGCTCTAGAGAGCTTGCAAGAAGTGGATTTAGACAAGGTGATTTACATTCGAAACCAAGGACATACAGTTCAGGAGGCAATCAATCGCCAACTGGGGCATTATGCTTATCACGTGGGGCAAATCGTTTTTCTCGGTAAAATGATAGCGGGAGAAAACTGGGCTTCTCTCTCTATTCCTAAAGGAAAGTCTTCCACTTACAATGCCCAAAAGTTTGGTCAAGAAAAAAACAGAAGGCACTTTACGGATGAAGCAAATACTTCTACCTAGTTACTTAAGGAGCTCTTTTATCTTGGCGTGAATTTCTGTGTTTTGATAAATGCCCTGGAAGTTTTCCGCACCCGGTCCAAAAGCTAAAACAGGCACCATAGCTGAGCTATGACCTCCTGTAGAAAAGCTTGGTGCTATGGAATTGTAATCTCGTTGCGTTCCTTGAAAAGGAACCTTTTTCTCTTCTGCGGCTAGGGTAAAACCTCCGGTTTCATGATCTGCTGTTACAATAACTAAAGTATTACCGTCTTTTTCGGCAAAATCTAAAACTGCGCCTATGGTTTGATCAAAATCTAACGTTTCCGAGATTACATATTCAGCATCGTTGGCATGACCGCCCCAATCTATTTGCGATCCTTCTATCATCATAAAGAAAGGATCCTTACGCTTGTTTAAATACTCCAAGGCCAAACTAGAGGCATCCAGCAAAAATTTACCTCTACCTTCAGTCATTTTGGGCATACCATCTTTCGCCAATAAAAAACCGTATTTCTTCTTCTTTTTTAGTTCATCAGCAGCAATTAGGCTTTCCATGTTTAGCACAAAATCTTTCTTTTCAAGCTTTTTCAATAAGCCTGGGTTTTCTTCTTCATCTATGAAATATTCCCTACCTCCACCTGCAAAAAAATCAATGGGCGACTTTGCCATTTGAGCGGCAATTTTATGGGCTTTATTTCTGG
>CAZAJG010000082.1:5535-8081 GCA_964485405.1 uncultured Owenweeksia sp.
TAGCATGTGTAATGGAAGATGTGGAAATAACCGCTGTGTTGTAGTCCTTTTTAGAAACATACTCTACCAAAGTTTCTACGGCATTGGTGTCCATATCTACACCAATAGCTCCATTATAGGTTTTTTTACCAGCCGAAATAGCGGTAGCACCGGCTGCAGAGTCGGTAATTTTATGCGATCCGGAAGAAGTTCTGCTTAAACCTACTACTTTAAATCTACTAAAGTTCGGTTCATCTTTTCCATAATAATAGGCGGATGACATTTGGGACAATCCCATACCGTCTCCAATAAGAATGATTACATTCTTAACTTTAGGTGATTTCTTTTTATCCTCTTTTTTATCTTGAAGCTTTGGATTAATAAGTGCCAAAGAAATGAACGAAGCTAAAATGAGGGTGATCCCTAAAACCTTTTTCATGCTGTACTGATTTGAGATGCGAAGAAAAGCAAATTTCAAATTATCCGAAATCAGAAAGGATTAAATCTTAATGAATTGTGATGGTTATTGGTCTAGCCAATTTTTAAAGTCCGTTACCTTTTCTCTACTCATAAGAATATCATTATCCGAATTGTTCTTGAGCATCACTTTTAATCGGCTGTTGCTGTAGCTACGAATGTCTCCTAAACTCTCGTAGCTCGCCAAATATTTGCGATTGATGCGGTAGAATTTTTTCAAGTCTACTAAGTCTACCAACTGATCGAGGCTAAAATCAATTAAATAACTTTTGCCTTGATGATTTTGGGCATAAGTACCTTTGTTTTCGCTGTAAAAAAAAGCGATATCACTCGTTTCAATAGCCACAATTTTGTCGCCCAACTTCACAACAAATCTCTTTTTATACTTCTGGTTTTGGTTTTCTAATAAAGCCTGTAAACTGCTAAAATCTAGCGCAGGTTTCTCCTCTTTATCTGAATTTAACTGCTGATACTTTTTTACTGATTTTTCTAGATCCATGGGATCTATTGGCTTTAGGAGATAGTCCAAGCTATTGAGCTCAAACGCCTTTATTGCGTACTGATCGTAAGCCGTACAAAAGATAACAGGCGATAAAACCTGAACCGTGTTAAAAATGTCGAAACTCAAACCATCCGCCAATTGAATGTCCAAAAATATCAAGTCTGGTTCCGGATTTTCTTTAAACCATCGTAAGGCCGATTTTACAGAATCTACATCTGCATAATAATTAGCATCCGGGAAATGAGCTTTTAGCAAACGTGTTAAACGATCTGCAGCGTGTTTTTCATCTTCAATAATTAGAATGTTCATCAGCCTAATTTTCTAGATTCAATAAAGGAAGTTCTACTCTAAATGTTTTGCCATCGTTTTTAATAACCACCTCCTCTTTAGATAAAAGACGATAACGTTCTTTAATATTGGTTAAACCTACGCCTGTACTTTCGTCTACTTGAGCTTTAGGGTTGATTTGATTCTCGATGATGATTTTACTGCCCTCTTTAACAATAGTCAGCTGCAGAGGGTTTTCATTGGATACTTCATTGTGTTTTAAAGCATTCTCCAACAACAACTGAAGCGATAAAGGCGGTAAAAACTCTCCTTCTTTCGGGTCTACATCGAGCTTGACTTTTAAGTTTTCTCCAAACCTTAATTGTTGCAATAGTAAATAACGCCTCCCGAAGTCCATTTCTCGCTCTAAGGATACAATTTCTTCTTTTTGTACTTCCAAAACGTATCGGTAAAAGCGGGATAAATGTTGAATAAAATCTACCGCTTTATCTTGATCTTCATATACGATATTGGATAGAACGTTTAAGGAATTGAACAAAAAATGCGGATTGAGTTGATCTTTTAGCGATCTGTACTTTCCTGCAAACTGTTCAGTTCTTAATTTCTCTGCATCCACTGCTGCTTCTTTCCACTCTTGCAGAAAGGATCTACTGGTAAAAAAGAAGGTAATTCCATACGCCACATAGACTGGGTATTGGGTATTCATGAGTAAAAAGTCCCAAGGAATTTGCTCCATTTTAAAATGTCCAAAAAACCAATGAAAGGAGAAAATAACCACAAAGGATGCTGCAAACGAGTAGATAAAAACTGTTACTATTTCTAATATCAAACGCTTAAAAGGTGCTTTTAACCAAGGTATTAATGTGCTGTTGTAGTTTACCAACCATCCCAAACCAGAGCTTAAAGAACTAGACAACATAAAGGAGTAAAGCATCCCTCCAAAAGCATCGTCTAAACGATCCATACTGGAGTAACAGCTTGGACAAAAGATGAAAGACATAATGACGGCTATAAACAGGTTGATGAGTAAAAACCTGAATAACTTGGGCTTGTAAAAAGGATTTAAATCTTTGTCTGACATCTTCTGGGTGTCCAAGATAGTTAAAGTGTTTCTACTCATTTGTTTGGGTCTTGGCTAGTTTTTCACAAGATTTTACCATTTGTAAGGCCATTCTTTTTCCCCACTTTGGCTGAATTCCGGTTGCCTTCTCCTTTTCAAATAATTGTTGAGCTTGGTTTGCCAACGCACAAGATTTCTCTGGTCCTGAACCAAAAAATTGAGACATTCCAAGTTCCATAC
>CAZAJG010000083.1:0-7893 GCA_964485405.1 uncultured Owenweeksia sp.
ACCTCAAAACAGCCTATGGCGATTACGACCCCATGTTTGTGGAGGCGATTAAAGCGCTGCACCAAAAACTAGAAGAAGCGCAAGATATAAACAGCACCCAAAAAGAGCAGATTGAAAAGCTAGAGGCGCAAAACGAAGCCTTAAAGCACACAGCGGAAAGCCAAAGCACAGAACAAAGTGAAAAAATGCAAGCCTTGCTGCAGCGTGTAGAAGAACTAGAGAAAAAGTGGAATCAAACCTCCTCTTCTACCCTAAGCGCAGGAGGAAAGTAAGTAAGCATATTCTCATTGTACCGCATACCCTTTGGCCTTCTCAACACATCAGAAAAGCCAAAGGGTTTTTTTATTCCATAGCTTTAGTATATTTAAGCATGTCATTTTTTAAATACCTGAGGTTTGTTTTCGTTTTTAGCGTGCTAAATGCTTGTCAACCCAAAGAGCCACAAGCTCCACTTTCATCAAAAACGGAAAACTTAAGCGAGCCCCAATTGCATCGCGATTGGGAAGACATACAAGCTGATGGTGTGCTCAATGCCATTGCTATTTACAACTCCACCAGTTATTTTTTATACCGAGGAGAACCGATGGGTTTTGAATTTGAACTACTTTCTCTATTGGCCAAAGATTTAAATCTCGAACTCAATATTACCATCGCTGAAAATCAAGACGAACTCTTTGAAATGCTCAACCGGGGAGAAGGTGATATTGTAGCACATGGGCTTACCATTACGGAGGATAGAAAGAAAATCGTGAATTTCACCCAACACCATTACCTCACACATCAGGTACTGGTACAACGAAAACCCAGCAATTGGCGCCATATGCCTCGTCACCGCATTCAAAAAGCACTTGTATCAGATCCTGTAGAACTGATTGGAGATACCGTTCATATCCGATGGAACTCCTCCTATTATGAAAGAATGCAACACCTGATATCGGAAATTGGAGGGGATATTTACATAGACACCATTCCCGGAAGCACCACCACCGAAGAAATTATACAAATGGTGGTGGATGGAAAAATTGACTATACCGTAGCCGACTATAACATTGCCTCCATCAACCAAACTTTTTATCCCATTTTAGATATTGATACCCAAGTAAGTTTCTCCCAACGCATTGCTTGGGCCGTTCGTAAAAATTCTCCAGAACTGTTACAAAAGGTAAACCACTGGATGGACAAAGTGAAAAATCAAAGCGCATACAGCCACATTTACAACAAATACTTTCGACATAAAAAATCCATACAAAGGCGCGTAAAGAGCGACTTTTTCAGTAAAAACAGTGGTAAAATTAGTCCGTACGATGATTTAATAAAAGAAAATGCAGCGGCACTGAATTGGGATTGGCGCCTACTCAGCGCTCAGATTTACCAAGAGTCGCGCTTTGATCCGAAAGCCACCGCCTGGACTGGGGCGGAAGGTTTGATGCAATTAATGCCCACCACAGCCAAAGAATTGGGGTTAGATAGTAGTATGGGCAGCCCGGCCGAAAACCTACGAGCGGGTACTGCTTATTTAAAACAACTCACCGAAAAATGGATGCACATTCCGGATAGTACCCAGCGCATAAAATTTGTCTTGGCTTCTTACAATTGTGGGCTCGGTCATGTACTTGACGCTCAGCGCTTGGCTAAAGCCCAAGAAGAAGACCCCAACATCTGGGACGATAATGTGGAGGACTACATCTTAAAACTAGCTAGCCCCCAGTTCTATAACGATCCGCTGGTACGTTACGGCTTTGTAAGAGGCCGAGAGCCCTATCTATACGTCAAGGAGATTTTTTTGAGGTATGAGCATTACCGTCAGTTCATAGCAAGATAAACTAAGCTTGCCGTTTTCCGCCCAAATACCAACACCCCCAGCGCGTTGGTATCTTATACGACACCTTGTCAATAAAAACAATTCCAATACGCTTCATTATTCTCTTCAAAATTCCCAAAAATCAAGTTTTTCCAAATATTTCATCACAACTATTTAAACATAAAATATAATTAAATAGTTAATTATCATTTATTTACAAAAACTTAATTGCGCTAATTCCCCTACAATTGTCATCATTTAACGACACGTTTTAGCTGAAAACACTACACCCCTCACCTTTACATACAAATACCTTGCTCACCAATTCAGTATATACCATAATCTACCTAAAATCAATACGTATGCGTGTCACATTTTCACCAAAACCGCTGGTCTTTTTATTTGCAATCTGTTTGGCTTCCACTTCGCTTCTGGCGCAACTGGGCGTTGGAACCCAACAAATCGATCCCAGTGCCATGTTAGAAGTGTATTCAGATACTTCTGGAGTTTTGTTTCCGCGTATGACAGCGGCCCAAAGGGATGCCATTAAAAATCCTGCGGAAGGTTTAATGCTGATGTGTACAGACTGTAACGATAGTGCATTATACGTTTTCTTTCAAGGCAGCTGGAGCCCATTAAATTATGTAAACATCAACTCCGCATTAGAAGGGATTATCATATTAGATTCGAATAACAATATGTATACCTATCATGATTCGATAGATCCAGGAAATCCAGGCCTTTCAGGAAATGGAAATCATCGAAATTTAACGCTGGGAACAAATGTGTTCGATCTACTTGCTGGGGGAGAGGATAACATTGGAATTGGACACAATGTAATGTCTACTCCTACCACTTCGGCCAAGAATAACCTAATAATCGGCAATAAGGCAGGCCCCCAGGATACATCAGTTAACAGCCATGTTCGTGATTTTAGAGAAAATACGGCTGTAGGTAACCGTTCCATGAGTTCTCAACATGAGTGGAGCGGTAATGTGGCCATCGGATTTAGAGCACTGGAAGCAGAATATACGAGCAGTACGCATAGAATCATTGGAAATGTTGCTGTAGGAGCCTATGCGGGGGGAAAAATAGGATCAGGATCAGACTTCCTTGTATCGGGAAATACTTTTATTGGTAGCCTTGCTGGAAATACAACCACAACAGAGAAGAATGTTCATTTAGGTTATGCAGCAGGTGAGAATGAAAACACATACGGTAATACCTTATACATAGCAAACAGCAATGCCACAACGCCATTAATTGGAGGAGCCTTTGATCAGGGAAATGTGGGTATTGGAAAATCTATAGCTGAGCTGCAGGATGGAGCTAATTTTCAGGTGGCTGGAGATATCTCCGTGGCACAAGGAGCAGACATCAATGAATTTAGTACCGATGTTCACTTGAGCGATGGTAGTTTTACCGCTTTACCCACCGAAGGAGCGGTAAAGGCTTATGTAGATAGTACAACAGGTTTAATTACAGCCGCCAACAACAACATTTATTTATCCTCCAGCCCGCTCACCCAAATTACAACAGGAGCTAGAAATCTGGCCATTGGAAACCAGGCACTAAAAAGCATTAGCACCAGCAGCGATGTTATTGCCATAGGTACAAATGTTCTAGATTCTGTCGGTACAAGCACCTTAGAAACCGTTATCATTGGAAATGAAGCCGCTAAGAACGGTGACTTTTATGACGGCTGTGTTGGACTTGGACATGGAGCGTTAAAGAATGTTCGTTATAGTGAAAGTAGTACAGCTATAGGTTTTGAAGCATTGGCTTTAGATAATACCCAAAACCTATCTAATCTGGGTGGAGAAAATACTGCACTGGGGTACCGAGCTGGGAGTGGATATTTAGGCCACGGGAGCGTGTTTATTGGCGCAAATTCAGGTTCAACGCTACAGAATAAATATCAGGATTACATATTATACATTGGCAGTACAACAATATATAACCCACTAATCGGGGGAAGTTTCGCTAACAAAAATGTAGGCATTAACCGAAGCATTACAGACATAATTGACGGAGCAACACTGCAGGTTGGTGGAGATTTTTCTGTTGAAAAGGGAGCCGAGATAAATGAATTTAGTACCGATGTAAGTCTAAGCGACAGTAGTTTTATAGCTGTACCTACCGAAGGAGCTGTAAAAGGATATGTAGATAATCTTTCAGACAACCTTACAACCAACCTTATAGACACCCTTACAAACGATCTTCCAAGGCTAAGTGTACACGCCAACGGATCAAACAACTATCATACGAACTTGGATAACTTTGGTGCTCTATTGGCAACAAGTACGCGCAATAACGCTATTGGACAAAATGCCCTAAAATCTTTTCAAGACGGGGATAATAACCTTGGAGTAGGGCATGCATCTTTAAACAAACTCAGCGATGGAGATGATAATGTTAGTTTGGGTAACTGGAGCTTAAATAAATTAAGCAGTGGCGATAGGAATCTTTCCGTAGGTACTTCAGCACTTCGTAATTTAAGCGCAGGTTCTGAAAATGTAGCGCTAGGTTATCATGCTGGTAAAAGTTCAAATGGAAGCAACAATGTGTTTTTAGGTTCATATGCAGGTTCAGTTTCTTATGGAAGTAACTTGCTATATGTGGAAAACTCCAATACAAATACCCCGCTTATTGGCGGAAACTTTAGCAAGAACACGGTAGGAATTAACCGAGACATCACCGATCTTAATGCTGGGCATACCCTTCAAGTAAATGGAACCATCAGCAGCAATACAGGTGTAATTTATGGGCACTCCGATAAACGTTTAAAGAAAAACGTAGAACGCCTTCAATCGGAAGAGATGTTGAATAAGGTATTGCAAATGCAAGGGGTAACTTATGAGTGGAACGATACCGTTACGGGTTACGATAGAGTGAGTGGCACACAGCATGGTTTTATTGCCCAAAGTTTGCAAGAAGTATGGCCTACTAAAGTGGAAGAAGATGCTTTAGGCTATCTCAACACATCCTATGGCACTTACGATCCTATGTTTGTAGAATCCATTAAGGCGCTATACACCAAAATTGAAAGGCTAGAGCAAGAGAATAGCCAGCTTAAAGCACAAAACCAAAACGACAAGCAACACGCGCAAACAGAAATTGAAGACCTCAAAGAGAGCCTAAGCACCCAGAGTGCCCAACAAAGTAAAAAAATGCAAGCCTTATTGCAGCGCTTGGCAGAGTTGGAAGAAAAGTGGAATCAAACCTCCTCTTCTACCCTTACAGCCGGTGCAAAATAATTAACAATAAAATACGCTTATCGTACTTCAAACCCTTTGGCCTTTCTTAAGCAAAAGAAAAGCCAAGGGGTTTTTCTTTGAATGGCTCAAACATTTTTAAGTAGGTACTTTTTCAGACGTACGCAGTTGAGTTGGATATGCGGAGCACTCAAATCGTTAGGGTATCTTATACGACACCTTGTCAATAAAAACAATTCCAATACGCTTCATTATTCTCTTCAAAATTCCCAAAAATCAAGTTTTTCCAAATATTTCATCACAACTATTTAAACATAAAATATAATTAAATAGTTAATTATCATTTATTTACAAAAACTTAATTGCGCTAATTCCCCTACAATTGTCATCATTTAACGACACGTTTTAGCTGAAAACACTACACCCCTCACCTTTACATACAAATACCTTGCTCACCAATTCAGTATATACCATAATCTACCTAAAATCAATACGTATGCGTGTCACATTTTCACCAAAACCGCTGGTCTTTTTATTTGCAATCTGTTTGGCTTCCACTTCGCTTCTGGCGCAACTGGGCGTTGGAACCCAACAAATCGATCCCAGTGCCATGTTAGAAGTGTATTCAGATACTTCTGGAGTTTTGTTTCCGCGTATGACAGCGGCCCAAAGGGATGCCATTAAAAATCCTGCGGAAGGTTTAATGCTGATGTGTACAGACTGTAACGATAGTGCATTATACGTTTTCTTTCAAGGCAGCTGGAGCCCATTAAATTATGTAAACATCAACTCCGCATTAGAAGGGATTATCATATTAGATTCGAATAACAATATGTATACCTATCATGATTCGATAGATCCAGGAAATCCAGGCCTTTCAGGAAATGGAAATCATCGAAATTTAACGCTGGGAACAAATGTGTTCGATCTACTTGCTGGGGGAGAGGATAACATTGGAATTGGACACAATGTAATGTCTACTCCTACCACTTCGGCCAAGAATAACCTAATAATCGGCAATAAGGCAGGCCCCCAGGATACATCAGTTAACAGCCATGTTCGTGATTTTAGAGAAAATACGGCTGTAGGTAACCGTTCCATGAGTTCTCAACATGAGTGGAGCGGTAATGTGGCCATCGGATTTAGAGCACTGGAAGCAGAATATACGAGCAGTACGCATAGAATCATTGGAAATGTTGCTGTAGGAGCCTATGCGGGGGGAAAAATAGGATCAGGATCAGACTTCCTTGTATCGGGAAATACTTTTATTGGTAGCCTTGCTGGAAATACAACCACAACAGAGAAGAATGTTCATTTAGGTTATGCAGCAGGTGAGAATGAAAACACATACGGTAATACCTTATACATAGCAAACAGCAATGCCACAACGCCATTAATTGGAGGAGCCTTTGATCAGGGAAATGTGGGTATTGGAAAATCTATAGCTGAGCTGCAGGATGGAGCTAATTTTCAGGTGGCTGGAGATATCTCCGTGGCACAAGGAGCAGACATCAATGAATTTAGTACCGATGTTCACTTGAGCGATGGTAGTTTTACCGCTTTACCCACCGAAGGAGCGGTAAAGGCTTATGTAGATAGTACAACAGGTTTAATTACAGCCGCCAACAACAACATTTATTTATCCTCCAGCCCGCTCACCCAAATTACAACAGGAGCTAGAAATCTGGCCATTGGAAACCAGGCACTAAAAAGCATTAGCACCAGCAGCGATGTTATTGCCATAGGTACAAATGTTCTAGATTCTGTCGGTACAAGCACCTTAGAAACCGTTATCATTGGAAATGAAGCCGCTAAGAACGGTGACTTTTATGACGGCTGTGTTGGACTTGGACATGGAGCGTTAAAGAATGTTCGTTATAGTGAAAGTAGTACAGCTATAGGTTTTGAAGCATTGGCTTTAGATAATACCCAAAACCTATCTAATCTGGGTGGAGAAAATACTGCACTGGGGTACCGAGCTGGGAGTGGATATTTAGGCCACGGGAGCGTGTTTATTGGCGCAAATTCAGGTTCAACGCTACAGAATAAATATCAGGATTACATATTATACATTGGCAGTACAACAATATATAACCCACTAATCGGGGGAAGTTTCGCTAACAAAAATGTAGGCATTAACCGAAGCATTACAGACATAATTGACGGAGCAACACTGCAGGTTGGTGGAGATTTTTCTGTTGAAAAGGGAGCCGAGATAAATGAATTTAGTACCGATGTAAGTCTAAGCGACAGTAGTTTTATAGCTGTACCTACCGAAGGAGCTGTAAAAGGATATGTAGATAATCTTTCAGACAACCTTACAACCAACCTTATAGACACCCTTACAAACGATCTTCCAAGGCTAAGTGTACACGCCAACGGATCAAACAACTATCATACGAACTTGGATAACTTTGGTGCTCTATTGGCAACAAGTACGCGCAATAACGCTATTGGACAAAATGCCCTAAAATCTTTTCAAGACGGGGATAATAACCTTGGAGTAGGGCATGCATCTTTAAACAAACTCAGCGATGGAGATGATAATGTTAGTTTGGGTAACTGGAGCTTAAATAAATTAAGCAGTGGCGATAGGAATCTTTCCGTAGGTACTTCAGCACTTCGTAATTTAAGCGCAGGTTCTGAAAATGTAGCGCTAGGTTATCATGCTGGTAAAAGTTCAAATGGAAGCAACAATGTGTTTTTAGGTTCATATGCAGGTTCAGTTTCTTATGGAAGTAACTTGCTATATGTGGAAAACTCCAATACAAATACCCCGCTTATTGGCGGAAACTTTAGCAAGAACACGGTAGGAATTAACCGAGACATCACCGATCTTAATGCTGGGCATACCCTTCAAGTAAATGGAACCATCAG
>CAZAJG010000084.1:0-7331 GCA_964485405.1 uncultured Owenweeksia sp.
TTGATTCCGCTCTTTTGATAAAGGAGTGCTGGCCTTCTTTATTTGCAGCATAAAGCACGACTAGGTTGCCATCTTTATCCGTTTGAAGGTTTTTGATTTTCTCTTTATACTCCTCAAATGTGGAATAGGTATCGTTAACGCTCTTGTATAAAGCGAACTTTTGAGCGCGTTCAAAAAACTTCTCATCGCTTAACATGCCATACTCAATGATCATTTTGATATCATCCCACTTGGTTTGAAAATCTTCACGATCGGCTTTGAACAAGCTTTGCAACTTATCACTTACCTTCTTAGAGATATGACTACTAATTTTTTTAACTGCTCCATCGCTCTGTAGGTAAGAACGAGAAACATTTAACGGAATATCTTTAGAATCAATAACCCCATGCAGTAACATCAAAAAGTCAGGAACAATACCTTCTAAGTTGTCTGTTACAAACACCTGGTTTTGATACAATTGGATCTTATTCTTTTGAAGATCCATATTCGGTTTAATCTTAGGGAAGAATAAAATTCCCGTTAGATCAAACGGGTAGTCTACGTTTAAGTGAATGTGAAAAAGAGGCTCCTCAAATGTAGCTGGGTAAAGTTGACGGTAGAAATCTTTGTAATCCTCATCCTTTAAATCCGCTGGTTTCTTAGTCCAAGCTGGATCCGGTGTATTGATGATATCATCAACCGTAGTCTTAATCTCCTTAGCGTCCTCGCCTTCTCCTTCTTTTTCGGTAAGCTCTTTGGTTCCAAACTTAATCGGAATGGGTAAAAACTTACAGTATTTGTTTAATAACTCTCTGATTTTATGATCTTCTAGGTAATCAAGAGAATCCTCATTGATATGAAGAATAATATCGGTTCCTCTATCCGCTTTTTCTGTTTCTGTTAGGGTAAACTCGGGATTTCCTTCACACGTCCAATGTGCAGCTTTAGTTCCTTCTTTATGAGACTGAGAAATGATTTCAACTTTACCCGCCACCATAAAGGAAGAATAAAACCCCAAACCAAAGTGTCCGATGATTCCAGCTCCATTAGCTCCATCTCCTTTATCTTGGTACTTCTGAACAAATTCTTCAGCACCAGAAAAAGCAAGTTGATTGATGTATTTTTCAACCTCCTCGGTTGTCATACCAATACCTCTATCGCTTACAGTTAGCGTTTTGTTCTCCTTATCTACTTTAACTTCTATTTGAAGATCGCCTAATTCAGACTGGGTTTCACCAAGACGAGCAAGCGTTTTAAGCTTAAGGGAAGCATCCGTAGCATTAGAAATAAGTTCCCTTAGAAAGATCTCATGATCTGAGTAGAGGAACTTTTTGATAATGGGAAAAATGTTATCCGCTGTAACGTTAATCTTTCCGGTTGACATAGTTCAATTCAGTTTTAAAATTTTACGATTAACAGGTAGTCAAAGCTTATGCCGTATCAAGCTAAAATGACAAACTGTCCTAAAACAAAAAAATCGCCCCGTTTGCGAGGCGATTTTCTATTTATTACTGCATTACAATTTACTCTTCTTGTGGAGAATCATCTGTAGATGCCTCAGGTGCGCTTGTTTCACCTCCTTCAGCAGTACCTTCAGTATTTACAGCACCTTCTTCCAGGTTCTCTTCCTCCTCTTCTTCTGAAGCTGGAACTTTCGCTACCGAAGCGATTTCATCGTTCTTTTTAAGATTAATGATTCGTACACCTTGCGTAGCACGTCCCATTACTCTTAAATCTTCCATTCCTGTTCTAATCATCACACCACTCTTGTTGATGATTACCAGATCATTATCATCAGTAACAGCTTTAATAGCTACAAGCTGTCCTGTTTTATCCGTTACGCTAAGTGTTTTAACACCCTTACCACCACGGTTGGTAATTCTATAATCTTCTAATGAAGTTCGTTTACCATATCCTTTCTCTGAAACCACGAGTATGGAAACAGTTTCATCTGTAGGGTCTACCGTAACCATACCGATTAATTCATCTTCTTCCGATCCTAAGCTGACGCCTCTAACACCACTGGCATTTCTACCCATTGGCCTAACCTTCTCTTCGTTAAATCGAATCGCCTTTCCACTTTTAACGGCCATCAAGATTTCATCTGTACCAGTTGTTAAACGTGCTTCTAGCAAGGTATCTCCTTCTCTAACCGTGATGGCATTAATACCATTTATTCTAGGTCTGGAGTATGCCTCTAAAGAAGTTTTCTTGATTACCCCTTTCTTGGTCACCATTACAATGAAATGGTTATTGGTGTAATCCTCATCCTTTAGATCTTTGGTATTGATAAAGGCTTTCACTTTATCCTCAGAAGGGATATTTATTAGATTCTGAATTGCTCTACCTTTACTTGCTTTAGATCCTTCTGGGATTTCAAAAACACGCAGCCAGTAACATCTACCCCATTCTGTAAAGAATAGCATGTAGTTGTGATTGGTCGCAACAAAAATATGTTCTACAAAATCCGCGTCTCGGGTTTGAACACCTCTTTGCCCAACACCACCTCTGTTTTGCTTTTTGTATTCGGTAAGCGATGTACGTTTAATGTATCCAGCATGCGAAATAGTGATAACCACTTCTTCGTCTGGAATCATATCCTCTATGCTCAAATCGCCACCTGCATATTCAATGGCAGTTCTACGTTCATCACCGTACTTTTCTTTAATTTCAAGAAGTTCATCTTTAACAATTTGCATTCTTAAATCTTCTTCTGCAAGAATTCTCTTTAAGTAAGCAATTGTCTCCATTAAAGCATCGTACTCTTCCTTGATTTTTTCGCGCTCCAGTCCAGTTAACTTCTGTAAACGAAGATCGAGAATAGCTCTAGCTTGAATCTCTGTCAAATCAAAGTCACTCATCAAACCATTACGAGCTTCCTCTGGAGTTCTAGAACCACGGATCAATGTAATAATGGCATCTAGATGGTCAAGAGCTTTTAACAAGCCTTCAAGGATATGTGCTCTCTCTTCTGCTTTTCTCAGCTCATATTGTGTTCTTCTAACAATCACATCCAAACGATGCTCTACAAAATATTGAATGAGCTGTTTTAGATTTAATTGTTGTGGACGACCTTTTACAAGAGCAATGTTATTAACTGAAAATGAAGACTGTAAAGCAGTGTATTTAAACAATTTGTTTAAAACCACATTCGGCACGCAATCACGTTTCAGATAGTATACAATACGCATACCCTTTCTATCTGATTCGTCTTTAATGTCAGCTATACCTTCTATCTTTTTGTCATTGATCAGGTCGGCAGTTTTCTTAATCATGTCCGCCTTATTTACCTGATAAGGAATTTCCGTAACAATGATACACTCCCTTCCTTTGATCTCTTCCATGGTGGCTTTCGCTCTCAAAACGATTCTACCACGTCCAGTTTGGAATGCTTCACGCACGCCTTCGTATCCATAAATAATTCCACCTGTTGGAAAATCAGGGGCTTTAATATGGTTTTCCATCAATTCCTCGATGGTAATATCCTTATTGTCTACATAGGCTGTAATAGCATCAATAGACTCGGTAAGGTTATGCGGAGGCATATTTGTTGCCATACCCACCGCAATACCTGAAGTTCCGTTTACCAATAGGTTGGGAACACGGGTGGGTAAAACCGTAGGCTCTGATAAGGAATCGTCAAAGTTTAACTGTGTGTCAACCGTTTCTTTGTCAATATCCGCAAGCATCTCTTCCGAGATTTTCTTCAATTTCGCCTCGGTGTAACGCATGGCTGCAGGAGGGTCACCATCTACAGATCCAAAGTTACCTTGACCATCCACCATCATATACCGCAAACTCCAAGGCTGCGCCATTCTTACCATAGTGTCATAAACAGAAGTATCACCATGTGGGTGAAACTTACCGAGAACCTC
Source organism: uncultured Owenweeksia sp. (assembly GCA_964485405.1). Lineage (GTDB taxonomy): Bacteria > Bacteroidota > Bacteroidia > Flavobacteriales > Schleiferiaceae > CAKZNE01. The sequence continues at coordinate 3,855 of CAZAJG010000084.1, forward strand.
CCCTACAATACGTGCTGATTTTTTATACGAACGGTTGGATAAAACCCCTAACTCGTACATTCCATACAAAACTCTACGGTGTACAGGCTTCATCCCATCTCGAACATCAGGCAGTGCACGGGAAACGATCACCGACATAGAATAGTCGATGTAAGAGGACTTCATTTCCTCTTCAATGTTAATTGGAATTATTCTTTCTCCTTCGGCCATTGTGTCAGTTCTTTACGCCAATAATTATTGTGATAACTAAAAAACCAAATATAAGCAGATGAACCCTTGTTGTATGTGGGTTAAGTAGGTTAATTACTCACAATTTGATCATCTAAATGTTAATAATTTTTAAATCTTTCAAATCGGTGCTTTTCCAAATCTGTTTGTCAAATAGTTTATTCCTCTTTTCAGCTGCAGACAAAGGTAATTCCGCTAACGCTCATCAGGAAATAGTTGAATTTCAAAGATTTGATTTCATACCACTTAAAAAAGAGAAATACAGATTTTATTGCACCATTTAATATTGGTTTCTTTTTTATTCTAATCGGTAATAATGCACTAGTTTTACCCTATTAGTTTCAAGGATGAGGGGGAAATTCTATTGTATAGTGCACATTTGGTTGAGCGCCTCAGCACTATATGCGCAAAATGACAGCAGCTCAATAATATCTTTTACTCAATCATATCAACAGGCTTTACGCTACTCAGATATATCTATGTTCTCTGAGAGTATCGTTTATTTAAAACAAGCCATAGCCATTGCAGAAGAACATCAATGGGAAGAAAAAAGAATTGATGCGGTTATTACTTTGGCAGAAACTCTACGCAAGACTCAGGATTTTGATGATGGAATTGAGATACTAAGGAATCTGTCCAATCTCTCTAAGTACCCTAGGCTTCATGTTCGGAAATTAGGCCGCTTAGCTGCTTTACATAGCGAAAGGGGTGGTGACTCAAACAAAAACCTGCGAGACTCAGTTACTCATTTCATACAACGAGCGATTCAAATTACCCAAACGCACAATTTCCCTTTGGAAGAAGCTAGTTTGAAAAACGAATTGGGTTATACCTTATCCGGAGAAGGTAAGTTAGATGAAGGTTTAGTATATCTTTTAGAGGCTGCAGAAATTTTCAGCAAATATGGAGATGAGCATAACTACCTTGGGGCCTTAACGAATGTTCTATCCAACTACATACGAAAGCAAGAAAACTCTAAAGTAGATTCTATTTCACAAATTATTGAAAGCAAATTAAAAGGTAAATCATGGTACTCAGCTGAAGTGTCTTTTTACAATGCTATGGAGGCTCATGCCAATCAAAATAGTGATAGTGTGCGAGCCTTACTTTGGCAGGTTAAATCTCTTAACGGTCATCTAAACTACAATAGAGCTATATCCAATCAGCAAATGTCTAGTTTAAGGGTTACTTATGAAACTGAGCGCTTTAAGGAAGAGGCGAATCATAAAGCCATGGCTTTAGAGCGAGAAACGGCTAAAACCGGAGAGCTTTTTATATATGTTTCCTTTCTCATTTTTTTAGTGGTAGTAATCTTTGCTTTTCTTTTTAGAGAAGGTGTTTTGAAAAGGAAATTACGCAGAGCAAATGAAAACCTTTCTATTGCCAATGATAAATATCAAACCTTATTGGTAGAGAGCAATCATAGAATTAGAAATAATTTGCAAATGGTTATTTCCATGTTTGGATATTCATCTAAAGATGCAAATACCACAGAAAATTTAGCCTTAAAGCATATGCTTGGGAAAATTCAAACCATCACCTTGCTGCACAATCACCTCTCCATGGATGCTCAGGAGGATAGAGTAAACCTTAAAACCTATTATGAAGAAATCATTTCTTTATTTAATAAGTTAAACCCAAGTGGATTTAACTTTCATACAGATTTTGACTCCATACAAATAGAAAGCGAAAGCATTGTATACTTCGGTTTGATCCTAAATGAAATGTTAAGCAACACAATGGAACATAGCGATACGGATAAAAAAGAGATTCGCATCTCGGTTCGTGCCTCAAATGGTCTTTTTAGTTTTCAATATCAGGATAATTCCAAATGGGATAAACAAGATCAAAAAGGTATGGGCATTCAGATTATTGAAAGGTTAGTTCTACATATCAATGGATCTAATTACCACTGTGACCCATCACGAGGCTTGTATAAATTTGAGTTTTCCATCTGAAACAGTAAAAGTTTTTCAGGGGTTTAAACTTATCTCAACTACCTTTCTCGAAAATGATTTTAAAGATTTCATGAAATATTTTCAGAAGTTTTCCGCCTCCAAAGTCAATATGTCAGTTTAGAGGAAATGTTAAAAACTCTACGCTATCTATCCAATATCCCTGCCAATCATGGCGTTTCTTTAAAACCTACCTCCTATTTATCTAAATTCATTACGCAATAATTTATTAATCATTTTAAAACATTTCAAATTTTGGAATTGTTAATCATAAAACTAACTTTGAGAGGTGGCGAATTTTGTCAGTCTACTCCCTTGGCACAGTATTAGCAATTTAATTTCCACCCAACACGATTTTAGAAAATCTTATTTATATACGATACATGGACGAAAATTTTTCACCAAGAGTAAAAGATGTAATCAGTTACAGCAAAGAGGAAGCTCTTAGGCTGGGGCATGATTATATCGGTACAGAGCACTTGATGCTCGGCTTGATTAGAGAAGGTGAAGGAAGTGCCATTCATATTTTGGAAGATCTTGGATTAAACATTCAAGGATTTAGAAGAAAAATTGAAGCGATAAGCGCTCCTAATGTTACCGGACATACAAGCCCAAAAAAGAATTTACCATTAACAAGACAAGCGGAAAAGGCTTTAAAAACTACGTTTTTAGAAGCCAAGCTCTTTCAGAGCAATTTAATTCGTACGTCTCATTTGCTATTGTGCATACTTCGCAATGACGATGATCCGGTTTCCAGGATTCTCAGACAATCCGAAATCGATTACGATAACGTAAAAGCAGAGTACCAGTCGCATTATGCAGATGAAATATCAGAAAGACCAAGAACAGAAATGTCATACAGCGAAGAAGACGAAGACTTTGAGAAAAAAGACCCTAGTAATTATGGGAACTCGGGCAATAAAGGAAAATCAGACGCCAAAACAAAAACACCGGTTTTAGATAATTTTGGTAGAGATCTAACTAAACTGGCAGAAGAAGGAAAACTTGACCCTGTAGTAGGCCGTGAAAAGGAAATTGAACGTGTTTCGCAAATCCTTTCCAGACGTAAAAAGAATAATCCATTACTTATCGGTGAGCCGGGTGTAGGTAAATCTGCCATTGCAGAAGGTTTAGCCTTACGCATTGTAAAGAGAAAGGTTTCCCGAGTATTATTCAATAAAAGACTGGTTACTCTTGATTTAGCATCTTTAGTAGCTGGAACTAAGTACAGAGGGCAGTTTGAAGAGCGCATGAAGGCTTTAATGAACGAGCTGGAAAAGAACGATGACATTAT
>CAZAJG010000085.1:0-7116 GCA_964485405.1 uncultured Owenweeksia sp.
CTCCAGCGCAAGAAATGAATGGCTTGATATCAACTATTTGATTTTCAATTGCTTAATCTGGCTGGGCAATTGTTTTATGAGACCGCTGTTTTGGTTTCGAATCGCAATAAGTCCTCAACAGTTTCCAGCTCGTAAAGGGTTTCAATTTCTAAACAAGTCTCTCGCATTTGAGCTCTTATGTCATTTGCTTCTTTGGGTAATTTTTTTCCAGAGTTTCGAAAAGTAGCTTCATCCGGCCACTGAGCATAGGCGATGTAGCAAGCCTCACTTTTTTGATGCAATCTAGAACCTAAACTGTTTTCATGTTCGTAGATCAACTCCGTCATGCGTTTCCAAGCATTTATGAATTGGGTTTGTTTTTTAGGTTTTATGTTGAATTGGTAGATAATTACGAACATACTCGATGTGTTTAATCGCTTATTATAAATCTCAAAATAAGTATAATCAATTGAAACCAAAGATGCCTAGTATTGCCCGAGAGTGTCATAAAGCAAAGAACCCTTTTATACTTTACCATTCGCACTGATTGCGAAAGGGTCAAAAGGGAATGTGTTACTTCATAAAGATTCAGATGAATCCATACTTCCTGTATTTATACATTCTGTACAAATACCAGAACAAGAAGCCAAAGAAAAATACGAGAATGGCAATCCTTCCTTTTCGGTGTTTTTTGAGTTCAGACTGAAAGGAAATCAAAGGCTCCCTATTCTTTCTAAGATCCTTTATAATTCCAGAATCCTTCTCATAAAAAATATCAACCAACTCGTTTCTGGTGAGTTTGTTAACCAACTGTTGATTTGTATACGTGCTAATATTTTTCTTGTGGAGTTTCAACCCTGTTGCAGTGGTTATGAGTAGGTCGGTATAGATTGTCTCAACCGCTTTGTTATTGCTCCGTTTTTTAAACTCTATTTTTTCAATTGAGGTTTCAACGTGTGAAAATTCAGATAAGCTGGTGCTCAACAATTTTTCCGCATACCAATATCCATATCCACAGGCTAGGATGACCAGAGGCATAAAATACTTAGTCATAAAACTTGTAAACCCTGGAGTTGTGTCCGTTGAATTTAACTTTTTTATTTTCTTCCAAAAACTCATTATAACTTTAAAAGAAGAAAGGTAATGTAAATACATAAAATTAACCAAGCACATATTACCTTTTACAGGTGATATATTGAGGTATTTTTACCTTTTAATAGAGGAAATACTTTATGAAGCTTAAAATAATTGTCGCAGCTCTTTCTATAGTGGTACTAGGATGTAAGAAAGACTCTTATAGTAACCAATGGATAAAGGATGAAGCAAAGTCCATTCGAATCAATATTAATAACTGGACGGACGTTACAGCTTATGAGGTTGGGCGCAGAGACGGGAACGTATATTTTAATCTTACTTGTGATACCTGTAGTGCAAATTACCTTTTAGAAGTTGATGGAAATCTAAACGCCTACAACTTAACAAGAACACCTTTTAAGGAAAGTAGAGATGCCTTTTTTTTTAACGGACATCATATTAGGAGAACAACCTCTGGCTCTCAAATCACCTCTGATAGTGCTGCAACTCCTCTCTCTGGTTGGATAAATATAGGAGAACTATCAACGACATGCCAATGGGCTTATTTTTATGGAGAATATACGGAATATGTAACACGAGAGTGGGAAGAATTCCAGTTTGAATTTGTGAGAGGAGCACCTTTTTCTCACAAAATTTCAGGCACTAAAGAAGGTGCTTTAACCGCCTCTCTGGATGGATCAACAATGCTGTACACTTGTTACGATACACTAATTACGGGGGTCAAAGCCTTACGAGATGTAAATGGAACTTATCAAGATACATTACTTAATTATCAGCCAGAGAGGGGAGTGAGCATCTACCTCTACAACAATACAGGCCAGCTCAAACAAGAGGCGAGAGGTCTATCCGTGCAAAGTGGCTCAGACGGTTTTTTTGTTGAGGAGCCAATAGCTTATCCATTTAATTTAGGTTATTACTTGGTGTACGATAGCCAAATTAATGTATATGACAAGAATTGGAATTTGAAGAATACGATTGAGCACCCTTCCACAGGGAGTTGTACAGAAACTATCAGCAAAGTACATGCATTTCAAAACGGTCTAAATATTTTATCTGTCGACAATAGTAATGGTGGGGCTCCTAATTATTTATCCACTCAATTGAAAGGGTTTAATAGTCTAAGACAAATTACCCCATCTGATATTTACAACTTTTCAGAAGGCTTTTGTTACGAAGATGGAGAAGTTATTACGAGAAACTCAAAAAGTTCGAGCACAGGATCTACTATTTATAATGTACACTCCGAGCCATTAGGCTCACAATTCTCATTCCGTTCGCTTAATATTATTCCCTCTTATCAAGGATACTTTTTATTGCTCTTTGATCGGTACAACCATAAATTGATTATGGCTAAATCTGACGAAAGGGGTAGGGTAGATAAAATCTGGTAAGTGAAACTCCTTTGCTCCAATCAAGAAATCAAGCAGAAAGATAAAGGGTGTAAAACGAAAAAAGCCTCAGAGTTTATCTGAGGCTTTTCTTTTGAGAGTGATTCAGCTGGGGCTCGAACCCAGGACCCTCTCCTTAAAAGGGAGATGCTCTACCAACTGAGCTACTGAATCAATGCCTTTTTTCAAAAGCGGGTGCAAATATAAAGGGTTTTAATTCGTATTAGCAAGTGCTAATGCTAATTTTTTGTTGTGAATTTATAAAGCCTTAATCATCAGAGAAATAAACAGGGTGATTATAGAGTAAACCGATCAGAAAATAGGAATTTAAAGAGCGAAAGGCTTTATTCTCACTAGCTTTTGTGCTAATTTGCAGTATGAAAATTTCACTTATCGGTTATATGGGTGCGGGAAAAACCACCGTAGGAAAATTATTAGCCGAACAACTGCATTTGCAGTTTATAGATTTAGATCAAGAGATAGAAAAGGAATCAGGATATACCATTTCAGAAACTGTATTCAATAAAGGCGAACTCTTTTTTAGGAGAAAAGAACGAGAGAAGCTTTTAGCCATTTTAGAAAAAGACGACTTTGTACTCAGTGTAGGCGGTGGAACACCCTGCTACTACGATAATGCAGAGTTGCTGAACAACAACTCATTGAGTGTATACTTGAAATACTCTGTACCGGAGTTGTTTAAAAGGTTAGATGGCAAACAAAAAGACCGACCTCTTATAGCGCACCTAGATGAAAAAGGCTTGCAAGAGTTTATAGGGAAGCATCTGTTTGAAAGAGCAGAATATTACGAAAAGGCGACTTTAGATGTTGTGGGAGGAGATTTGAGCGCAGAAGACATTTGTAAAAACATAGTAAAACTAATCCATGACTGATTATCAAAACATTTTAAATTCCATCATTTCGGAGAGAAGAACGGTAAAGCCGGATCAATTTACAGGGCAAAAGCTTGATGATGAGGTGGTGATGAAAGTATTAGAGTCTGCAAATTGGGCGCCTACACATGGCTATACAGAGCCATGGCGGTTTACGGTATTCTCTGAAGATGGACTCGCTCAGCTAGGCGATTTTTATGCGAATCTGGATCAGCCCAATCGAGATGCGGAAGATTTTAACGCTATGCGCTACGACCGTTTTAGAAACCGACCTTTAAAATGCTCTCATGTTATTGGTATTGGCATGAAGAGAGGGAGCAACCCAAAAGTGCCCGAAATTGAAGAAATATGTTCTGTGGCTATGGCCGTTCAGAATATGTGGCTTACCCTGCATAATATGGGTTTAGCAGGATATTGGAGCACCGGTAAATTAGCGTTTACCAATGAAATGCGTGATTACTTTGGACTGGAAGAGGGAGATCGTTCTTTAGGCTTGTTTTATTTAGGTGTAAACGCAAATGAAAACCCCAAAGGCAGAAGACTTAGCTCGATAGAGGAGAAGATTCGCTGGGTACGCTAAAAAGCTTAAAAATAATAGCCTTGAACATAGTAGCAGTAGGCAGAAATGATGGCAATACACAGGATATTTAGAAGCAAGCCTGTTTTAGCCATTTGCCCCATTTTTATCTCACCACTAGCAAAAACCACCGCATTGGGTGGCGTGGAGATGGGGAACATAAAAGCACAACTCGCACCAATAGTTAAAGGTATAGCCAATTGCAACTCACTTAAACCTAGGTTTTGAGCGATCACAAAGGATATTGGAATAAATACGGCTACCAAGGCCACGTTGCTCATAATCTCGGTTAGAAACACGGAAAAGACGACTATAGTTAATATAATTAAGAGGGTGGAGCTAAACGCATGTGCGCTAATCCAATCGCCTATTACGTTTACAATTTTACTTACGGATAAACCTTTCGCTAAAGACAGTCCACCTCCAAATAAGAGCAATATTCCCCAAGGCAAGCGTTTGGTGTCTTCCCAAATTAGTAAAGGAGCCTTCTTTTTAGCCGAAGGAACAATAAAGAGCAGAAAGGTGGCGATGATGGCGATGATGGTATCTGATAAAGAGTGAAAAAGCTCAATTTTGCTAAGCTGCCCTCTAAACACCCAAAGTAAAGCGGTAGTTACCAATATGATTAACACGCGCTTTTCGCCAGAACTAAACTTGCCCAGCTTATCAATTTCATTTTTCACCAAAGCTTTAACCCCGTCCAAACGTTTAAGTTTTATGGGGAAAATCAATTTGGTGTTTACCAAAAAGGCCGTAAGAAACAATAGAACAACAAGCGGCATGGCGAAGAAAAACCAATTGGAAAAAGCGATGGACTCAAGACCAGCTTCCTCTACCATCCCCGCTAAAACGAGATTTGGCGGTGTACCAATTAAGGTAGCTACACCGCCAATGTTTGCGGCATAAGCAATGCCAATTAAAATGCTCAAAGCAAAATGATTGTGGTTTTTTCCTCCGGTAAGTTGATTTCCCAATAAACTGATAATAGACATACCAATGGGTAACATCATTACCGTGGTGGCCGTATTGCTAATCCACATAGAGAGTAGGGAGGTAGCCAACATACATCCCAAAATGATGTGTACCGGTTTTTCCCCACTAATTCTTAAAATATTTAGGGCAATCCGTTTATGCAGCATCCATTTCTCTATAGCTAAGCCTAGAATGAATCCACCTAGAAATAGGTAAATGACAGGATGAGCGTAATTGGCTGCAGTAGCCTTGAGGTCTAAAATATCCAACATAGGGAAAAGGATTAACGGCAATAAGGCGGTTACTCCAATAGGCAAAGCACTGCTAATCCACCAGCTGAGCATCCATAGGGCTACAGCTATCATTTTTACCTGAATGTTGCTTTCATCTCCAACAAGCAAACAAAGGGAAAACAAAACAGGACCACTAAGCAAGGCGATAGTTCTACGCATAAGGATGGATTTGTGCCTGCAAAAATATTCTTTCCGCTCTATGCACCAAAAGAGGAGGATAGCTATAAAAAAACAAACCCTTCCATAATGAGGAAGGGTTTGCAATAATTGTATTAAAAGAGGTATTTACTCTTCCTCTTTTTCATTTACCTTTTTTGTAGACTTATCTACTTTTACGGTAATTTCTTCTTTTTTCTTGTCTAAGCCAATTTTAATGGAATCACCTTCCTCAATCTCAGAATTGATGATCTGCTCCGCTAAAGGGTCTTCTACATATTTTTGGATGGCTCTGGCCAAAGGACGAGCACCAAATTTTTCGTCAAACCCTTTTTCAGCGATATAATCCTTAGCTTCATTCGTCATGCTTACTTCATAGCCGAGCTCACGAATACGCTCATAAAGCTTCATCAATTCTATATCAATGATTTTAGCGATATCTTCTTTGTCCAAGCTGTTGAAGAGAATTACATCGTCAATACGATTTAGAAATTCTGGAGCAAAAGCTCTTTTCAAAGCCGTTTCAATAACACCTTTTGCAACCGAGCCTTTGGAATCTTCTTTCGCAGAAGTACCAAAACCAACACCACTACCAAAGTCTTTCAACTGGCGTGTACCAATGTTAGAAGTCATGATAATTATAGTATTCTTGAAGTCTACTTTTCTGCCTAAGCTATCGGTCATATGACCATCGTCTAGGGCTTGAAGTAATAAGTTGAATACATCTGGATGTGCCTTTTCAATCTCATCTAAAAGAACAACAGAGTAAGGCTTTCTTCTCACTTTTTCAGTCAATTGACCGCCTTCTTCATAACCTACATATCCCGGAGGGGCTCCCACCAATCTAGAAACAGCAAACTTCTCCATGTATTCACTCATGTCTACACGAATCAAGTTTTCCTCACTATCAAATATAGATTTGGTCAACTCTTTTGCCAACTGTGTTTTACCAACTCCAGTTGGGCCTAAAAAGATAAACGAACCGATGGGTTTATTTGGATCTTTTAATCCGGCACGATTCCGCTGAATAGCTTTTACAATCTTAGCTACAGCTTCATCTTGCCCAATTATTTTCCCTTTAATGTCGTCAGAAAGTCTGCTTAAACGTTTGCTTTCTTGCTGCGCTACACGTTGTACCGGAATACCGGTCATCATTGCTACTACTTCAGCAACTTTTTCTTCGCTTACAATTTCGCGATTTTGTTTAACCTCTTCTTCCCATTTTTCTTGAGCTTCTTGCAGGTTATTCTCAATCTTCTTCTCATCGTCTCTCAAACGAGCAGCCTCTTCATAACGTTGCTTTTTAACAACCTGAATTTTTTGATCTCGGATCTCATCAAGCTTCTTTTCAAGCTCTACAATTTCTCCAGGAACGTTGATGCTGGTGATGTGCACGCGAGAACCTGCCTCATCTAAGGCATCAATGGCTTTATCTGGTAAATGTCTATCCGTGATGTAACGAGATGTTAAAGAAACACAAGCTTTAATAGCATCTTCCGTATAATTTACATTGTGATGATCCTCGTATTTCTCTTTGATGTTATTCAGAATTTGAATGGTCTCCTCAATATTGGTAGGATCTACCATTACTTTTTGGAACCTTCTTTCTAGCGCCCCATCTTTTTCAATATACTGACGGTACTCATCTAATGTGGTAGCACCAATACATTGAATTTCACCTCTTGCTAAAGCCGGTTTAAACATATTGCTAGCATCCAGAGATCCAGTAGCACCTCCAGCACCTACAATTGTATGCAGCTCATCAA
>CAZAJG010000086.1:0-6594 GCA_964485405.1 uncultured Owenweeksia sp.
ACCCTCACCCCTTCTCACCTTACCAGTATTAGCGATAGAGTGGATGGTTATAAAAATGCACTCCTTAAAAATGGGATGATTCCAGATGAAAATCTAATTGTAGAAATTCCATTTGAAAAGGTAGAAGATGTGGAAGAGGCTTTTGATAAAATCCTTAAAGAAGGCGTAGATGCCGTTCTTACTATAAACAATAGCTTGGCACATGCCTGTTTAAAAGAGTGTGGTAAACGAGGAATAGAGGTTCCTAAAGATTTAGCCTTTGCCAGTTTTGATGATGTAAACTGGTTTGAGTTAACGCAACCCAATATTACGGGCGTAAAACAACCTATTGAAGAAATGGGGAAACGAGCAGTAGAAATGCTAATCGATAAAATGGATAATGCGGATGGCGAGGTTCATCAAGAACAGTTAACCATGGAGCTCATTACCCGAGGTTCTAGTTTAGCTACTTAAATACAGGTTTTTTACGATTCATTAATTCAATTAATTCCTCTCGATAAGCGGGTTCGAAAAGTGGAATTAAAATATGAATCATAGTCTTAACCGCTTTAGATACCGCTTCTTCGGTTTCTAAAGCTCTACACTGACTCATTTCTTGAGATATCCAGAAATTACCTATTAAAAAAATAGAATTAATCAACTCATCATCATGTCCCTCAACCATTTCGCTTTTCATCATTTGTTGAGAACGTAAACTGGTAAAACTTCCCTTAAACTGTTCTCTCCTTAAATCCATGAGTTCTTCAAAATGCTGACGCATAACGGGATATTCTTTCATAAAAAATACCCACTCAATCATAATAAAACGATATTCCCAAGAGAGTCTAAAAAATAACCAAGTAGACTCTAAAAGCTTTTCCAAAAGCTCATCTCTAGCTACAACGGCCTTGCCTATACTTTGATTTAACTGATCCGTAAGCTCATGATAAAGCGCCATCACAATCTCATCTTTTTTGTGGTAGTGATATGTTAAATTACCCGGACTAATATTCAAGTCGTCAGCGATCATTCTTAAGCTAACTCGAGAAAAACCATTTTCATTAAACAGTCGTCTTGATGTAGCCAATATTTTACTCTTCATAAGATACAAATGTAGATAATTAGTTCAGTTGAACTAATTCAGTTTGTAATCTATAATCCATATAAAAACAAGAAGCCTCTCTCTCTTTTCAAACGGGTTGATTTACTAAATTCGTCATCCACTTTAGGACGATACACTATGCAGGACTTAATTAACAAGCTCCAACAACTCGAAAAGCTATCCGCACCCTTAGAGCCCTCTCCTTCTCAAAGAGAAGAGTACCAGAATCAAACCAACCGATTCACGGATGCTTTTATAAATCAAATAGAAGATTTAGACACTTACAGCAATACCGAACCATCTGCTAAAAAGCTCACTATTAACGGACAAGTAAAATCGTTAGAAGAAGTACTTCGCATCTATCAAAAAGAAGTAGTTGCTCATGGCTTAAATCCAGCATCAGGTGGACACTTAGGTTATATCCCAGGAGGTGGCATTTACACCTCAGCCTTAGCGGATTATCTGGCTGATATTACCAATGAATACGCTGGAATGAAATTTGGTTCGCCCGGAGCGGTAGCCATAGAAGAGGAAGTATTGCACTGGATGAAGAACCTCTTCGGCTTTCCTAAATCTACCGTTGGCAATTTAACATCTGGAGGCTCCATTGCTAACCTTATTGCCTTAACCGCAGCAAGAGACAAGCATGGCATTAAAAATGAAAGAATAGCTAAGAGCGTACTTTATATGAGTCCTCAGGTGCACCATTGTATTGATAAAGCCATCCGAATTATTGGTTTAGAAGACATCCTGATCCGGTACGTACAATTAGACAATCAACATAGAATGAATGCTGAGGATCTAAACCAACAAATTGCTCTAGATATAAAAAATGGACTCCAGCCTTTTTTGGTTATTGCTTCCGCTGGAACTACAGATACGGGCGCTATTGATCCGTTAAATGAAATTGCAGAGATTGCTTCCAACTATAAACTTTGGTATCATGTTGATGCAGCTTATGGTGGTTTTTTTATTCTTACTGAATCCAAAAAAGAGCGATTTAAGGGAATTGAAAAGGCGGACTCCTTAGTTATAGACCCACACAAAGGTTTATTTCTCCCTTATGGTTTAGGGGCTGTTTTGGTCAAGGATAAAGAGGCTGTTTTCCATTCGCACCACTACACGGCCAACTATATGCAAGATGCGAACAAAGAAGATTCTATTATTAATCCTGCAGATGTTTCTCCAGAGTTAACGAAACACTTTAGAGGTTTACGCATGTGGTTACCCTTACAATTACACGGCATAGAGCCCTTTGTGCATAGCTTAGAAGAAAAACTATTACTTACAGAGTACTTCAGAAAACGATTGGTTGAAATTGGATTTAAAGTAGGGCCTGAGCCCGACTTATCCGTGAGTTACTTTTGGTACCCAGATGAAAAAGATGCTCAAGCATTTAACCAGAAGCTCATGGAGGAAATTCACAAAGACGGACGTGTGTTTTTAAGCTCTACCTTAATCAACGGTCAATTTGTTATCCGGATGGCAATCCTAGCTTTTAGAACTAAAAAACATACTATTGATAAAGCTATGACTATGATAGAGAAAGCATTGGAAAAGGTTAAAGATTAATTAACAGCGGGATGTGCAACTTTCCGCTCTTTTCAACATCTATAGCATATAGGTGCTTTTAAACTGGTAAAAATGAGGTATGGATAAGTTGAATTTGAGTCATTTGAGAAAATGCGATCAGCATTGGAATAAAATGGAAACCGTAAAAGAAGGGCGATTTTGCGAACAGTGCTCCAAAGTAATGCATGATTTTAGAGGGAAGTCCAATCAAGCGGTCAATGAAAAGCATGTAAACAGTAACGAAGTTGTATGCGGCATTTACTCTTCCCATCAACTTCGTCAATTGCAATCTCCCTTACGGAATAAGCCTAAATCCATACCGGCTGTAGCCCTTGGTATTTCCGGCCTAGTCGCTTTATCTTCTCCAAATACAAATGCTCAAGAAGTTGAAAAGCCGAAAACGGAAATCAGAGAAACGGATGAAAGTAGGGCTGCAGAAGTTAAACATCATTCCAATTCGGTACAAACAGACTCAGTACAAACCATTATACAAGGATTTGTTTTTGAAGAAACAAGAGGTGAGAAGATACCCCTTCCTTTTGCTAATGTGTTTATAGAAAATACGGAAATAGGTTCTCAAACGGATTTTGATGGCCTCTTCTCTATTGATGTTTCCGAACTGGCCCATAAGCAAGATAGTGTAACTCTAATTGTTCAAATGATTGGTTACGAAAAAGTTCGCCAAAAGGTTCCATTAACAGGTGGAGAGATCATCCGCATAAATACTAGTCTTTCTGGCGATGTTACCGCCTTTTATGTGACGGTTCAACCTTGGTACGTTCGATTCTGGAATAGAGTAAAAAACTTCTTTTACCGAATTACCCACTTTTAGGTATTAGTCCACACTAATCTCATCTATAAAAATCCAACTCTTACCTCCTGCTCCAAGATGCCATTCGGGGCAATCTCCAGCATACCGCGCAATTGCTTTTATATACTGAGCTTCATGATTTACATTTAAGGTCAAGTCCTGAATAAACGCTCCCTCTTTATCAAACGGGAAGCTATTCTCTACAGTACCCAATAGATTAAACTCTTTTCCATCTTTAGAAGCATAAAACTCAACCTTTTTCGGATACCAAATCCATGATCTTATATCTTGTAAAAATCCGGCAGACACGCTATTGAATGTACTCGGTTTTCCTAGGTTTACAATAGCTTCTACATCCTGCCCTTGGTAACCTTGCCAAAAACCAGTTTTGTAATTGGCATTGCCTCTTAACTGATCAATCAGTGTGTTTTGTCCCGCTGCCGCGTATTGATTGGCATACTCTGAGTGCAGTTCAACACTCCTACCCTTTTTAATTTTTTTGTAAGTAAGTTGTAAGGTGTCACTGCTTTTTTTGGATTCTATATCGCCTGCATAAACCGCTAAGTCAGAGCTTTGATCAATATAAAATGGATTTTCATAGGGTTTAAAGGCTTCCCCATTCAATTGAAACCAGATTTTTCCTTGAGCAATACTCCCTATTTCAATTTTTAAAGAATCAGTAAAAGTCATACCGTCCGTATGCACAAAAGGTGCTGGAACAAATGAAGCGCTTTTCGCTTCCGCAATAGGATATTGCCCCTCATCTACACCCCATTCTTTATTTGGTACTGCGGCCATTTCAAAGGTAAGCTGGCCTCCTTTTAAAAGAGTTTGCTGCCTTATAAAAGAAGCAGAACTATTTTCCCCATTCAAATTACTAGATTGAATAAAGAAATTCTCATCACTCAAGTTATTGGCTACAATGCTGAAACGTTTTCCATTTTCAAGATGGATATGCACGGTATCAAACATGGGTGTTCCAAAAGCATAATAATCTAATCCAGGTGTTACAGAATACATACCTATTGCGCTCAAAACATACCAGGCTGACATTTGCCCACAATCTTCATTTCCGGATAGACCATCCGCTGCATTTCGGTATTGCTCGTTTAGTATTTGATGTACCTGCTTTTGTGTTTTCCAAGGCTTTTGAATGTAGCTGTATAAATACGCCATGTGATGACTTGGTTCATTACCATGTGCATATTGACCAATCAAACCGGTTATATCTGCCTGATCTCTCCCTGTAGTTTTACTACTGGTAGAAAAAAGTTTATCCAAATGTTCCTCAAAAGAAGAAGCTCCTTCATGCAGTTTGATTAATCCTGAAATGTCATGAGGGGCAAACAAAGAGTACTGCCAGGCATTCGCTTCGGTATAATTGAAGTTTACTTCAAATGGATCAAAAGGTTTAAACCAATCTCCATTCATTCGGGCTCGTAAAAATTTAGTCTCTGGGTCAAAAAGGTTTCTATAGTTCAAGGCTCTATTGCTAAACTCTTCTTCTACGTCTGATGCGTTTAGCATTCCGGCAAACTGAGCAATACACCAATCATCATAAGCATATTCTAGGGTTTTAGATACGGATTCAGCCTCATCTCCAGCGCTGATATATCCTTTATTGCGATAATATTTCAAACCAAAGCCATCCCGCTTCGCACTACTCACCATAGCTTCTAAGGCAAGCTTGGTATCAAAGTCGGTTATACCTTTTTGATACGCATCGGCAATTACCGAAACGGAATGATATCCAATCATACAATTCGTTTCATTTGCGGCAAGTTCCCATACCGGAAGTTTACCTCCTTGTTGGTAATGATGTAAAAACGTTCGGATAAAAGAAGCTGTTTTTTCTCGCTCAATAAGCGTATACAAGGGATGTGTAGCCCGGAATGTATCCCAAAGTGAAAATATGGTGTAAGTAGCATCATTAGGATTTTCATGAACCAAACCGTCCATACCCCTGTACGCTCCATTTACATCACTGATCAAATTAGGTGCAATCATGGTATGATACAGGGCTGAATAAAAAACAACCTGCTTATCGTAATCTTTACCCTTTACTTGGATTTTATTTAGTGCCTTACTCCACTTGTCTTGAGCAGTTTGCTGATAGTCTGAGAAATTCCAAGAAGTTCCTTCTTGCGCCAAGTTCTCCTTAGCCCCTTCCGTAGCTGTTGAAGATAAAGCCACTTTGACCATGATCTCTTTGGCACTGCCAAAATCAAGCTCTACAAATAAACTATCTCCTTCATCTAAAAAATGAGATTCAAAAGGCTCTGAAAACTCCATCGCAAAATACAACTGCTGATTTTCGGCCCAAGCCTTAGAATGTCTTGCACCAACAATACTCTTACTATTCTCAATGGTTATGCTACTTTTAAGAAGCGGATCTCGATGGTTTAAATTGATTAAAACCTTAGCTCTTTCCTTCTTGAAACTATAGTGATGTACACCTACTCTTTCAGTTGTAGTGAGTTTAACAGCAACCTGATGGTCTTTTAAGAAAACCTCATAATAGCCTGGTTTTGCTTTTTCCGAGTCTTTATCAAAACTTGAAGTCGTCTTGGCATAGTTTAAAGCATCTTTTATAGATAGCTCCTCATCTAAACTATAAGGAGTAAGTAGTATATCTCCATAATCTGAAACTCCGGTTCCACTCAAATGTGTGTGCGAAAACCCATAAATGATAGAATCTGTAAAATGATAAGCAGAGCAGCCATCCCAACCCTCTAAACGCGTATCAGGACTCAATTGAACCATACCAAATGGTAGAGTAGCTCCAGGATAAGTGTGTCCATGTCCGCCTGTTCCTATAAAAGGGTTCACCAGCTCATAAGGACTCTCTGTTACCCATCCTACAGTCTTCTCTTTTGGCTCCGAACAAGAAGTGACTACAGTATATATAAGTGCAAAGAGTAGAATTATTTTTTTCATGCCATTACCTTTTTACTTTCTTGCCAAACCAAAGCTGCAGCACCTACAATGGCTGCATTATTGTTCTTTAAGCCAGAGCCTAATAGTTTTACTTTTCCTTTATAAATATTGAGCAAATTCTCTTCTAGATAGTAGGAAGTAGGCTTAAACAAAAGATCCCCAGCTTTAGCCAAACCACCTTGTATAATTATAG
>CAZAJG010000087.1:0-2315 GCA_964485405.1 uncultured Owenweeksia sp.
TTTATTGACTTTGACTTTCTTAGAGATTGTTTTAGGGATAGACAATATTATTTTCATCTCTATCCTTACCAATAAATTACCAGACGATAAAAGACCCAGAGCTCGATTTGCAGGGATTGCATTGGCTTTGATATTTAGAATTGTAATGCTTTTAGGTATTACTTGGATCATCGGTTTTACGCAACCTTTGTTTGAAATATTTGAGCATACCGTAACCGGTAGAGACTTGGTGTTGATTATTGGAGGTTTATTCTTATTGGCTAAAAGTACAAGTGAGATTCATCACAAAGTAGATCGGGCTCCAAAGAAGGAAAAAGAAGAGGGTAAGGTTACCAAGGGGTTTTTGGCGATAATTGTTCAAATTGGCTTGTTGGATATTGTCTTTTCGTTCGACTCTATACTTACGGCTATAGGGATGACGGAAGAAGTAACCATAATGATAAGTGCTGTGATTATCTCTTTGATCGTGATG
This sequence comes from uncultured Owenweeksia sp., assembly GCA_964485405.1. Taxonomy (GTDB): domain Bacteria; phylum Bacteroidota; class Bacteroidia; order Flavobacteriales; family Schleiferiaceae; genus CAKZNE01. The sequence continues at coordinate 473 of CAZAJG010000087.1, forward strand.
CTGATTTTTGCGGGAAAAATAGCTGCATTCATTGAAAAATACCCAACGCTTCAAGTGTTGGCCTTATCATTTCTAATACTCATTGGTTTTGTATTGATAGCGGATGGACTGCATCAGCATATACCAAAGGGTTATATCTATGTAGCTGTTGCATTTTCGTTAATTGTAGAGGTTATTAACATCAAGGCCAGAAAAAAAAGTGAGCTGGAAAACTAACCTTTTACTCATTCAATACGTTAATGAAACTGTAATTGTCAGTTAACCTACTTCGTAAATAAGTATGTTGATTACTTTTGCAACCAGTATTTCTAATGAAATATGCTAAATCACTAGCTTTACGGCTGGAATTAATAACAAATTAAAATTTACCAAATGAAAAAACTTTTACTATCGAGTGTACTTGCTTTAACTTCCGTATTTGCGTTTGCGCAGAACGATATATCGGTTACCTTAAACGCACCCACAGCTGGAGCTAATCTTAATTCAGGTACTGATTTCACTTTTGATATTACCGTAACTAACTCTGGAACAACTCCAATTTTAGCTACTGATTCTATTTTATATGCACCAACTTTTGCTGGAAGCCTTATCGGAACTACAGGTGGTGGTTCTTTGATTTATTTAGGTCAGCAAGCTATTGCTGCTGGAGGAACCGCTAACTTCCAACAAACTTTAAATCTTACCGGAGGTACGGATGGTATGGTAGAAGTATGTGGAATTGCTGTTGTTTTAGGACCAAACTGGTCTAACGTAACAGAAGATGATACAACAAACAACCAAAGTTGTGCTACTGTAAACTGGAGTACAGGTACTATCGGAACTCAAGAGTTCAGATTAACCTCTTTAGAAGACAATTCTTTTTACAGCAACGGTACTTACTCCGTTAGATTAACTTCTGCTGGTGGTTACGGTTCTATGAACTTCGAATTGATCAGCTTAACTGGACAAGTAGTTCAAGCTTCTACTTTCTCTACTACAGGTAGTGAAGTAAATGAAGATATCCAAGTTAGCGCGCCTACTTCAGGTATCTATATTGCCCGCTTAACCGCAAATGGTGAAGCAATCAGCACTAAAAAAGTAATTGTTCAATAAGAACAATTTAGAACATAGAAAAAGCCCCGATGATCTATTCATCGGGGCTTTTTTCTTTCCCTTAGTTTCTAAAAGAGAGGTTTAACTTTCCTTACCACTCAGCAGCAGCAGCTCCTGCAAAACTACTTCGGTAACGTATCTCTTCTGGCCATCTGTAGCTTCATAGCTCCTGTTGGTTAGTTTGCCTTCAATACCTATTTCTTTTCCTTTTTTAACAAAACGCTCTACCAAATCAGCCGTTTTGCCCCAGGCAATAACATTATGCCATTGCGTTTCAGATATACGTTCTCCTTTTTGATTTTTATAGGTCTCATTCGTAGCAATCGAAAACTTAGCCAGTTTACTTCCACTTTCTAATACTTTCACTTCTGGGTCCATACCTGGGTTACCGATCAATTGTACTTTGTTTCTTAGCGTATTCATAATTCAAAATTTAAGGATTAAAAAATCAAAGTGCCTTTATTGGAAAAGCACTCTGCAAATGTGAGTAGGGTAGAAGAGCAGAGTCGGTTGAAACCCATTTACTAGACGTTTACTGTCGTTTGTAAACGTTTGTTTTCGCTTAAATAAGTGATAAAATTCTTTAAATGAGTAATTTAGGCTTGGTTTAAGATTTGAAATAAAAATTGACTTAAAAAAAGACAAAAGCTATATTTGCTGCCACAATGAAAAAAATGGTTCAGCCTAAACATAAGATTTGCATAAAACGCGGGAAGAAATTCCAGGTGGAGCGTTTTGTATGATCTATAGG
>CAZAJG010000087.1:2325-6490 GCA_964485405.1 uncultured Owenweeksia sp.
ATCTATAGGTAACCAACTATAAATAGTATAACAAACCCTCCAGAAATCTTCGGAGGGTTTTTCTTTTTAAAGCCATTCCGAAAATCGAGAGGAGTGTTTTAACACTTAGGATAATAGATTTATGAAAGTTTTAAAATTTGGCGGAACCTCTCTAGGTACTGCATCTCGAATGAAAAGAGTAGCGCAACTGATTCAAGGAGAAAAGCCTTGTATAGTAGTGCTTTCTGCTATGTCAGGAACAACCAACAGTTTGGTGAATATTAACGATAAGCTAAAACACGATCACAAACGTGAGGCTAAAGTCCTTATCCTAGATTTAGAGAAGCAATATCATAAAGTGGTAGATGATTTATTAAAAGACACAGATTTAAAGGGTTTAGCTCGGGAAAAGCTGCTAGAAGTATTTGATAGCTTAAAGAGCTTTACAAATACCGAGTATGAGAATCAAATGGAAAAAGAAGTATTGTCTAAAGGAGAAACACTCTCCACTTCCCTTTTTCAACTGTATTTAAGTGAGCAAAGGATAAGCTCTTGTTTGCTTTCGGCTCTCACTTTTATGAAAATTAATAAGGATGGAGAACCGGATCAAACCTACATAAAAGAGAATCTGAACAGAGAAGTAGTAGCAAACCAAGCGTATGATTTTATCGTAACTCAAGGGTTTATTTGCTTAAACAGCAGAGGAGATCTAGATAATTTAAAGCGAGGAGGTAGCGATTACACGGCCAGCTTAATTGGTGGAGCTATAGAGGCAGAAGAAATTCAAATTTGGACGGATATTGATGGAATTCACAACAACGATCCACGGTACGTGAAGAACACCAAGGCATTGTCGGCTATTTCCTTTGATGAAGCAGCAGAGCTGGCTTATTTTGGGGCTAAGATTTTACACCCTTCCAGTATTGCTCCAGCCAAGTTGGCGAATGTTCCCGTCCGTTTAAAGAACACTATGGATCCTGATGCTTCAGGAACTTGGATTGATAAAAACAAAAGCGGTAATGGTATAAAAGCGATTGCAGCCAAAGACCACATTACGGCTATAAATATCAACAGCAGTAAAATGCTAATGGCGCATGGTTTTTTGCACAAAGTATTTGAAGTGTTTGAAAAGCACGAAACTGCGGTGGATATGATCACCACCTCAGAAGTAGCCGTATCCTTAACTATAGACAATACAAGTAAACTAGGCCCCATTGTAGAAGAGTTATCAAATTATGCCAGTGTTAGAACGGATGGTGATTTATCTATTATTTGCGTGGTAGGAGATTTTATAGCGGAAAGCAAAGGCTATGCATTTAGCGTCTTTAAAGCTCTGCAGAACATTCCTATTCGGATGATATCTTTTGGAGGTAGTCAACATAATGTATCCTTACTTGTAAAAGGAGAGGATAAGATTGAAGCTCTACAAGCTTTGCATTCTGAGCTTTTCGATGAAGAATAAGAACTTGAAAAGGAGGATTTAAGACTTTAAATACTCAATAACTGTTTTATTGAAAACTTCCGGTTGCTCTACGTTTACCACATGGCCACAATCAGGCACTACAAAGAGAGTAGCGGAAGTATGATCTTTCACCAATTTAGAAATGGAAGGTAAAAACATATGATCTTCTGCTCCCATAATGTAAAGCGTACGTACACCAGGATCTTTGATGCGAAATAACGATAGCAGTGGGTTTACCTCAGAAACGAGCGTAAACCAACGTTTAAACTCTTTTTGATAGAGCTTTTTCGCCTCATTAATAAATAAGTTCCTCGATTCGCGATGCGTTTTTTTAGGCATGATGATAAAAGCGAAGAAGCGATATAAAATAAGATAAGGGATAACGGACTTTAACCAAGCGCCAACACGCATCAGCACCTGGCCTCTAATATTGAGTTTCATAACAGCACCTCCCATGATCATGCTATGGGCTCTTTCCGGAAAGCGCTCGACTATTTCTCGGATAATGATGGTTCCTAGCGAAATACCTATTAAATGCGTCTTCTCAATTTTTAAATGATCCAACACTTCCATTACTTCATCACCAATTACATCAAACGTATAATTTTTTAGTTTTTCATAAACTAAGCTTTTGGAGCGACCATGCCCTCTGAGATCAATGAGAAGCACGTTAAAATTTCGTTTGAAGTCGCGAATCTGCTTATACCAAATGGTACTACTTCCACCAGCACCATGGATGAAGGTTACCCATTCGGCATCTTCACTTTTTATGTAGGTTACATAGTTGAGCATAAGTCTTCAACAGGTAGAGAATTGGTTTTGTTTGTGAATCCAAAGATTCATATCTATCCTGTAAGAGTCCAAAAGTATAAATTCTCATCAATCTTTTGCATAGCTTAGGAAAAGCTTACCGTAACTTTAAACGTTTACAAACGGATTTGTACCTTTAAACAAAACGGATTTATGAAAAACTGCTTACAATGTGGAGTGGAAATTAAAGGAAGAGCAGATAAAAAGTTTTGTGACGATAGTTGTAGAAATTCCTACAACAATAAGGTCACTCAAAACATCACAAACTTAATGCGTAATGTAAACCGAACCCTAAGCAAGAATAGACGAGTTTTAGCAGAATTAAACCCCAATGGTAAAATGCGGGTGAGTAGAGAAAAGTTATTGGCTAAAGGGTTCAGCTTTGGGTATTTTACTGGAATCTACGAAACCAAAGAGGGCAGAAGATACTACTACGTATACGATCAAGGTTACTTTTTTATTGATGAAAGTGAGCAGCAGTTGGCGCTGGTGGTTAAAAAGGATTATGTGGATGGGTGATTAGATTTTTTTAAATGATGAGTAAAGAGCCATCTCATAATTGTACTCACTAGCTGCCGACAGCTAAGTCATAAACTTCTAGGTTTTGGAGAGAGGTTCAAAATCCTTACTCTGTATTCTCTGATTTATTTTGGCCAATAGTTGTTTTTACCGTTATCAATTTCATGAAAGTTCAATTTTCATTTTAACTAAAACTTATATACCTTTAATAAAAAGCCGAAACTACCTCATTAACCTAAAAGAAATTTTGTCCTTGGATTTCTAAAACCTTTGGATCATGAAAAAAATCTACCTAATTCTTTTGATTCTCACCTTTGGCATTTATCCAAAAATTAGTGAAGGGCAAAATTTCGCTCCACTAGGTGCAGAATGGTATTACGGGGACTTTTGGCCAGAGGTTAGAGTTAGTAGTTTTATTCATTTTTGGGTGGCAAAAGATACTATTGTTAATGGAGTTAACTGTAGAGAAATACAGAAATATAATAGGCTCTATTGTAAAGACCGAGCTTTAAAAGAATATATTTTTGATCGCAATGACAGTGTTTTTGTTTTAAATCCTGACTTTGATGAGTTTCAACTGCTTTATGATTTTAATGCCGTACCCGGAGATTCTTGGCAATTTACCATCTCTAGCAACTATGTTGCGAGAGATACGGTAACTGTTGTCATAGATTCTGTTTCTTATGATACAATAAATGGTAAGACGTTAAAATCACTTTACGGAAGGAGGCTGCAGCGTAAATATTTCTCTTTCGCTCCATCACAAATATACAGTCAGAACATACATATCATGGAACGCTTTGGAGACGTATACTATATGTTTAACTGGATGGCAAAAAATGAAGGGACTTGCGACTTCAATAATTCTTCGGGCTTAAGATGTTATACGGATAGTTTACTGGGTGGTTATCATAACGATACAACTGTTCCTTGCAACTATGGTAATATTTCCTTGGAAGAAGCTAAGAGTTTAAAACGGACAGATGTATTTCCTAACCCCACTTCACATAACATTGTAATTAGCACATCAACTCTTAATTCAATTAGCTACGAGCTAATCAATGAATCTGGACAAATCCTTAAAACGGATAGCTTTAAACAAAGTAAAAATTTGGATTTAAGAGGGCTGCCAAAAGGTTTGTATCTGCTCTACCTAATGCATATGGATGGGTATTCTGAGTTGCACAAAATTGTAAAACAGTAACTGCAAAAGTTCCGTTAATATTCCCCAATGCTTATTTGAATAGTAGGTGTCAAATAAGCAAATTCCTATCTTACGCCTTCTTTATAAAAATGATCTTTTCAATATGAATACTTGTAAAAGAGCTTTTGCGCTCTCTGCTGTTCTTTTATCGGGTTTGAGCCTTTCCGCTCAAAATTCTTTTATCGCCCGTA
>CAZAJG010000088.1:0-6444 GCA_964485405.1 uncultured Owenweeksia sp.
ATTGGTAGACACGCCATCTTGAGGGGGTGGTGATCGCAAGGTCGTGCAGGTTCAAATCCTGTTCTGGGCACTTTTTTCTTCTTATTTTATTATAGATTTTCGGCTTTAGAGTTTAGGCATTTGTATAAAAAACAAAAGCCGCTCCCATAAGGAAACGGCCTTTATCATTAACAGCTAATTTTAAACTTATAAGCTCTCTTCTAGTTTACCACAGTTAAGCATGTGTTCTCCAAAATATGGATTTACCACTTCTGTGTTATCGCTAATCCAGTGTCCTCCTTCGTGGTTCATTGCCATTGGGCAATGGTGTACATGAAGTCTTCCTTTACCTGCTCCCGTAGATTTAGCAAAAACATACATATTATGCGATAATGTATGGAAGTGATTTCTTTGCGTGTGCTTATCTGCACTATCTGCAATACTCTGTACATCTCCTCTAAGGTCAGCCACCATAGCGTCAGATTCATGATCCAATAGTGCTAAAAACTCTGTAGCTGCCACTTGTGCATCTTCTCCATGAGATTCTACCAAAGCATCTTTAATTTTAAGGTAACCATCTAAAATGGCTTCTGCATGCTCTGGAGTAATGTCCTCATGGATATCAACAGTTTTGGTAACCTTAGTAGATGGCTCCTCCTCTTTTACCGGTTCTGGAGCTACTTCTTCGGTAGTTGCTGTTTCTTCGCTCTCTGCCGGTGCTGGAGAGTTGCATGCTGTAAAGGCAAATCCTAAGCTAATCGCCATAAATAAGCTTCCTAACTTTTTTGTACTTGTCATTGGTTGTTGTTTTAAATTAAACATTTGTTATTGAATTGAATTGATGGTTAAAGTTGTTTCTCCACAGCCAAGCATAGACTGTCCGAAGTATGGGTTTTCAATAGGTTTAGTATAGCTGAGCCAGCTTGCCCCTTTGTTTTGATCCGCCATGGGGCAATATTGAACAAAGACGGTTTTACTGAAAGAAACTGTTTTTGTGAGCTCTATCATTTCTTTTGATAGTTTGATGAATACGATTCGAGCCTTTTCTATATCTGAAGATTTCACAAGTTCTGCCGATAAACGCTCAATCTTATCCAGTGTTTCTTCATCTCCTAACCACTCTAAGGAGAGATCTTTTAAGCTTTGATTTAGTTCTTCACCTGTACTTAGGCTCAACTTATAGTTGTCTCTTGACAGTACTTCTTTCAAGCGTATATAGTCGCTCACCATTTGTTCCAATACCACAGAAGCTTTCTCTCGCTCTATAGTTTCTTTTTCAGCGCCTGCTGGAGGATTCATCATACTGGTTTTTCCGGCAAGCTGGGCTGCTGCATCAATACTAAAGGCTCCATGTATTGCTATCTCCTCTCCTTCTTTTAAACCTTCTTCTACGGTATAAGCTTCGCCCAAATCCGGCCCTAAAAGCACTTCTCTCATTTTAAAATGAACTCCCTTGTCTTCTTTTGTTTTAATGTAAACCAACGACCTTCTTCCTGTCCATAAAACTGCGGATTTGGGAACGGTTAGCATTTGCTCTTTATCCTGAAGTACACTATGAATAGCGCCTGCAGCAAACATTTCTGGTTTAAGTTTTTTCTGGTTGTTTTGCACCGCCACTCTTACTTTGGCTACCCTCGTTTTAGGGTTTATAACCGGATCAATAAAACTAACGGTAGCTTTAAACTTTTCACCAGGAAGCGACTCGACCGAATAGTCAATCTCATCTCCCAATTTGATCCATTGAAGATCGTGTTCATACGCTTCAAAAAGAATCCAAAGCTTGGATAAGTCCGCAATTTGAAATAGTGGATTACCTCGGTTTATATAATCTCCCTCCTTTACCATTTTAGCCAGCACTACTCCGTTAAAATCGGATAGTATGGGGAAGCTGCTTAGGATTTTTTTGGTTTCTAAAATTTCTTTGATTTGTCCTTCGGGTAATCTCCAGTTTCGTAGTTTTTGTTGCGCAGCTTTAAAAAGTGCGGGTTGCTCTTCTCTTATTTTATAAGCCTCTAACAACTCCTCTTGCGCAGTTACCAGCTCTGGAGAGTATAAATAAGCAGTAACCTGGCCTTTTTTAATAGCTTCCCCTTGGTAGTTTACCATGAGTTTTTCAATTCTTCCAGAAATATGAGAGGTTTGAGAATTGGTAAAACGTTCATCCGCTTCCACTTTTCCATTGAGATGGATCTTCCGAATGGGTTTTTTCATCTTTACCATTGCGGTTCTCACATCTGCCAACTGCATAGCTGTAGCCGACATTTTCACTTCAAGATTATCTCCTTCTGTATCGTCTCCATTTCCAGCAGGAATCAAATCCATTCCGCAAATAGGGCAATCTCCCTTTGGTTGACGAATTTGAGGATGCATGGAACAGGTCCATTCCGTTTGAACTGTTTCTTCTGTATTTTCCGCACTATCCGTTTTTGAATTCTCTGAATTCCCGAAAAATAGCCATCCACCAAATACTCCTATTAAAAAAGTACCCAATGCTATGGATATTATGCTTTTTGATCCTTTGTTTGATCTCTTCTCCAAATCCTGTCTTTCTTGGTTCTGTGATTCCATCTATTCGGATTTTGCAGTTAAATAATCTAAATGAGCAAGAGCCAAATGGCAATCTTTTAAAGCGCTTACCCTCTCCATCTCATATTTTAGAACTTCCTCTTGTGTTCTTAATAATTCCACAAAGTTTTTACCTGAGTTGCTGTACTCTGCGCTCAGCAATTGAAGCAGTTGTTTGGTTTTTAGAATCTGCTCGGAAAACAAATGATAACGCTCTACACCTCTATCCCAATCGTAGTTGGAAACTTCATAAGCCGTGAGTAGTTTGTTTTGGAGATCTTCTTTTTTAAGATTCAGTCCTTCCGTTTTTAGCTCGGCCTCCTTTACCGCTGCATTATACTTGGATCTGAAAATGGGTAAGCTTACCGTAAATGCAGGCATTAGAGCATCACTGCCATTGCTTTCGGATGCGATAGAAGCGCTTTGTCCAATGAAAAAGTAGTTTATCCCTATTCCAAATTTGGGTAAACCGTTTTTCCGTGCTAGCTCTTGTTGCAGCTTGGAGGCATCCATTTTTTGCTCTAAACCTTTTATTTTAGGATTTTCGGTAACTAAACTATCTACTCGGTAATTTTTGGACAGTAGCGGTAATTCTAAGGAAGTAGAATCAACCCTTATACGCTCTTCTTTACAATTGAGCAGCTCGCATAAACGCGTGTGTAGGGGTTTGGATTTATCTTTTAAAATAAGAATATCCGATTGATTGTGATCCATCATCAAATCCACCCGAATTACATCACTCATGGATGCCTTTCCATTTGAAAAAGCAGAAGTAGTAAGCTTTTTATAGGATTCTAAAATTTTTTGGTTTTGTTCTTTTTGCTGGATGTGCTTCTGATTCTCCCATAACAAATAATATGCGTTTTTAACCTGAAAAGAGAGATTGTTCTTAGCGTCTAAAAATGCCATGAACTTAGACTCAGCCAATAAAGTGTGTTGGTCTTTTTTAGTACTTAAAGTGCCAAACCAAGGAAACATTTGCATGAGGGAAACTCTAGCTCTTTGCGGGCCCAATCGAGTTTCAATAGGGTTTATAAAATAACCAAAGGATAAACTTGGGTCTGGTAATTTATTGACCTGCGTAACCTTCTCCAGCGCTATTTGGAAATCTATGTAAGCCGATTTTAGAGCTATATTTTCCTCTGCAGCTGCTTTGGGGCATTCTTTTAACGATTGTCCTTGCAGCACAGCACAACTCAATAGGAAGCCAGAAATCAATATGATTATCCTTTTATTCACGCCCTTCCTTTTTTAGTTTTCTTTCCTCTCTCAAACTGTATAAAACCGGTACTATAAAGTAAGTTACTGAGGCTATTATCATTCCTCCAAAAGCGGGAATAGCCATAGGGATCATAATATCAGACCCTCTTCCTGTAGAAGTTAGTACGGGTAATAGTGCTATAATGGTCGTAGCAGAAGTCATTACAGCAGGTTTGATTCTCCTCTTCCCAGCTTCTACAATGGCCTCTCTAATCTTCCATATGGAGTTGGGTTTATTTCGAGCCATACTTTGATCTAAATAAGTACCAATGAGCACACCATCATCCGTAGCTATACCAAAGAGCGCTATAAATCCTACCCAAACCGCTACACTCAGGTTGATTTGATGCATTTGGAACAGATCTCTCATATTGCTTCCAAAAATTGAAAAGTTGAAGGCCCATTCCTGATTGTATAGATTGAGCATAATGAAAGCTCCACTAAAGGCCATAGCTATACCTGCAAAAATCATGAGTGAAGTGGAAAATGACTTAAACTGTAAATACAAAATCAAGAAAATGATCATTAAAACAAGGGGCACAATCACTTTGAGCCTTTTTTCTGCCCTTAACTGGTTCTCATAACTTCCAGAAAATTTGTAGCTCACTCCGGATGGAACTACCAATTCACCTTGATCGATCTTATTCTGAATAAAGCGCTGTGCTTCATTTATCACATCTACCTCGCCAAAACCTGGTTTTTTATCCAGCAGTACGTATCCCAATAAAAAGGTGTTTTCACTTTTTATCATTTGTGGCCCTCTTAAATACTCAGAGGTTAACAACTCATTCAAAGGGATTTTTACACCTAAAGGAGTAGATATATAAATGTTTAGCAAGCTATTGGGATCGTTTCTAAGTTCACGAGGGTATCTAATTCTTACCGGAAATCTTTCTCTTCCCTCCACCGTAGAGGTAACTTCCATTCCTCCAATGGCGGTTTCTATAGTATGCTGCACATCTTCTATATTCAAGCCGTATCTAGCAATAGCTTCTCTATCAATATCCAAATGGATGTATGGTTTCCCCACTATTCTATCGGCAAATACTGCTTCTGTTTTTACAGATGGAACTTGCTTTAAAATATTCTCTAGCTCAATACCAAAATCTTCAATGGTTTTTAAATCGGGGCCGTATACTTTTATACCCATAGGTGCACGCATACCCGTTTGGAGCATAACCAGCCTGGTTTCTATGGGTTGTAGCTTGGGCGCTGAAGTAACACCAGGGATTTTAGTTACGCGTACAATCTCATTCCAGATATCATCAGCAGATTTAATCTCTGTTCGCCAGTTTCTGAAATACTGTCCATAATCACTAGGTATCAACTCTTCTACACCAATTCCAGCTAGGCGCGCTTCCTCTTGACTTAAAGTATCTCCAGAAACAAGGATGAAGTTCTTATCCTCATCTACCTTAAACCGTACCCGCCTGCCATTTTCATTCAGAATATATTCAGGTTTATAGTTGATGATATTTTCATACATCGATATGGGAGCTGGATCTAAAGCCGTTTCTGACCTTCCCATCTTCCCTACCGCCAATTCAACTTCAGGTATATTGGCGAGTAACATATCCAGCTGCTGAACTGTTTTTTTGTTCTGCTCCATACCCGCATGCGGCATAGAAGTGGGCATTAGTAGGAATCTCCCTTCATCTAAGGAAGGCATAAACTCCTTACCTATACCTGGGAAAGTTTCTTTTAACTCCGTCCATAGGGTTGTCCTTTCAATATTCCACCCTACGGAATTTGTGCCTACAGCTACAAAACCAAATACCTGACTAAAACCCAACCATATATTGAGCCCGTAGAGTAATAGAAAGCTCGGAAGTATTAGAAAAGTCTTCTTATTCTTTAAACACCAGTTCAAAATGGGAGCGTAAAATCTTTCGATGAGTCCGAATGCTCCTAAAATGATGGCCACCAAGGTGGCTACGAAAAAGAAATTGATGAAAACGGATTTACTCGCACCTAAAGGCATCCAGTGATTGGCTAACAGCCAGATCACCGAAATACAAGCTATAATAATGGATAAATTTTGGGTAAACCAGTTCTTTTTTGGCACTAAAGTCTTTATAAACCAAGCTATACCAAAGGCGAAAAGTGTTAATCCCGCCCAAAGTGAAAAACCAATGCTTACCGCTAGTCCTATGGGAATGAGAAGTGCATTGAGAACATTAATAAATCTTTTACTTTTTATTTTTAATCCGAAAACCCAATGGGCAATGGTTGGCAGTATAATTAAGGCAACCAAAAGCGCTGCTATTAAGGCAAAGGTTTTAGTGTAGGCCAAAGGTCTGAATAGTTTTCCCTCCGCTGCTTCCATAGTGAAAACAGGAATAAAGCTAACAATGGTGGTCGCCACAGCTGTAACAATAGCAGATCCTACCTCAGCGGAAGCTTTATAAATGGTGTCTCGAAGGTTGTGCGCACCTTGCGCCTCGTTTACATGTTTAATTACGTTTTCGGATAGGACAATTCCTAAATCTACCATAGTGCCTATGGCAATTGCTATTCCTGAGAGCGCTACTATATTGGCATCCACATGGAAGTAGCGCATGGCAATAAAGACCATAAGAACAGCCAGCGGCAAAAGGCTAGAAATTAAAATAGAGGCCCTTAGATTAAGAACCATTACAA
>CAZAJG010000089.1:0-6411 GCA_964485405.1 uncultured Owenweeksia sp.
CCTTCCAGTACTTGACCTTCTTCCAGTCTTCCGATGATTTCTTTCTTTTGTTCCTCAAGATCGGCTTCAATAAGCGCTTTGTGAGAAACTACAACGTTTTTGAATTCGTGGTTAATCTTAACTACTTTGAATTCCATTGTTTTATCAACGTAAGCATCGTAATCACGAATAGGCTTCACATCGATTTGAGAACCTGGTAAGAATGCTTCGATACCGAAAACGTCTACAATCATACCACCTTTCGTACGGCATTTTACGTATCCATTTACAATCTCTTCGCTTTCATGAGCAGCATTTACTCTATCCCAAGCTTTAATAGATCTAGCTTTACGGTGTGATAACACCAGCTGACCATCTTTATCTTCTTGCTTGTCAATAAGAACCTCTACTTCATCACCCAATTTAAGATCTGGGTTGTAACGGAACTCATTTAAAGAAATAACGCCTTCTGATTTGTAACCTATATCAATGATAACATCACGATCTGTAAGGTTGATCACCTTACCTTCTGTGATAGTACTTTCATTAATAGTAGTAATGGTTTCTTCGTAAAGCTTGGTTAACTCATCACGCTCAGCTTTACTTCTAGATTTTAAGCCAGATTCAAACTCTTCCCAGTCAAATTCTGCTGGTTCGCTTGTTTCTTCAGCTACAGTTTCCGTAACGGCTTCTTCTTCTTTTACTTCAGCAGGAGCTTCTTCAGCAACTACCTCTTCCACTACTTTTTCTTCAGTAGCTTCTTCTTTTGCCGGAGCCTCTTCTGCGTTTACTCCTTCTGTAGACGCAGCTTCAGTAGTAGCTTCGGTATTCGTTTCTTCAGAAGCAGTAGCCTCTGTTTTTGCAGCTTCCGTGTCTTTTACTTCGTCTGCTTTGTTTGTTTCTTCTGACATTCAGATAAACAATTTGTATTTCAAGTTTTAGTAGAGGCTTTACAGAGCTAAGCTTGAAAGTTGTTAAACTTTTGATTTACAATCCTTTTTATTCCTCCTGATCTGTCTAAAAAAGGGCTGCAAATGTACAACTATTTCTCCTGAACATCAAATAATTAAACTTCATAATATTCAATCCTCTTGCAGCATGATCTAATTCATAAAAAAACCTTCACCAGAAACTGATGAAGGTTTTATAAATATAGAATTTGGATGCCTATTTACCGGCAAATTTTTCTTTTAAAATCTCAGTAGTAGTACTGCCTGGTCTTTCAATTGGGAAGCCTAATGCTCTATCCCAAATTAAACTAGACAAGGTTCCTAATGCTCTAGAAACTCCAAATAAAACAGTATAGAAGTCATACTGTGTAAGTCCATAATGCATTAATAACTGTCCTGAATGAGCATCTACGTTTGGCCATGGATTTTTAACTTTCCCTGTACCTTGTAAAATCTCTGGAACTACTTCATAAACTCTGCTCACTATTTGGAAGAGTTCATCATGCGGCATATGCTTTAAAGCAAACTCTCTTTGAGCGGTATATCTTGGATCTGTTTTGCGTAATACTGCATGACCAAAACCTGGAATTACTTTCCCTTCGTTTAAGGTCTTTTTGCAATAGTTTGCAATCTCCTCTTTAGAAGGTAATCCGCCTCCTAGTTCATCGCGCATCGCAAATATCCAACGGATTACTTCTTGATTCGCTAATCCATGAAGAGGACCTGCTAAACCTGTCATACCCGCGCTAAACGAAAGATACGGGTCACTCAATGCTGATCCAACCAAATGCACTGCGTGAGCAGAAACATTTCCTCCTTCATGATCCACATGTATTGTCATATACAAACGAAGCAATTCTTTAAACTCTTCGTTTTCAAAACCTAGCATGTGTGCAAAGTTTCCAGCCCAATCCAACTTGGAGTCTGGCTCAATATGTTCTCCGTTGTGGTATTTTCTTCTATAAATATAGGCAGCCAACCTTGGTAAACGCGCAATGAGGTTCATCGTATCCTCATATACAGGCTCCCAGTAATCTGATTTAGAAATACCCGCACGGTATGCTTTGGTAAATTCAGATTCTGTTCTTAATGCTGTAATACCGGCAATAAACTGAGTCATAGGATGCGCATGGCTTGGCAAAGCATCAATCACTTTAAATACGTGTGGCGGAAGAATAGCTCTTCTTGCCCAGTTGTTACTCACTCTTCGTGCCGTATCATCGTCTGGCAATTCATTGAAAAGCATTAAGTAGAATATTCCTTCCGGAAGCGGTTGCTCACCTCCTGGGTATTTTGGAAGCTTCTCTTGAAGTTCAGGAATGGAGTACCCTCTAAAACGGATACCTTCAGCTGGGTCTAGTTTTGATGTTTCTGTAATTAATGCTGTGATGCCACGCATTCCGCCATACAACTGGCTTACCTTAACATCTCCTACTATTTCGTCTCCATGTTCGGCAATGAAGTCTTTCACTTCCTTTACCGTTGGATCTATTTTCGTTTTAAAGTGGTCTTTTAGCCTTTCCATTTTGTTTTCCATATAATTTTTTAGTCTTCTTTTATTTTAAGTACTTAAAGTTCATTCCCGGGTAAATTGCAGAATCACCTAAAAACTCTTCAAGTCTTAAAAGTTGATTGTATTTCGCCATACGGTCGCTCCTCGAAGCGGATCCCGTTTTTATCTGGCCAGTGTTTAAACCAACGGCCAAATCAGCAATTGTGCTGTCTTCTGTTTCTCCACTTCTATGGCTCATTACACAAGTATAATTCTTGCTTTGAGCCAGTTGAACTGTGTTGATCGTTTCCGTAAGTGTTCCAATCTGATTCACTTTAATTAAAACAGAATTTGCAATGTCTTGTTCAATCCCTTTAGACAATCTATCCACGTTGGTAACAAATAAATCATCCCCAACCAATTGTACCTTATTTCCGATGGAGTTGGTTAAGGTTTTCCAACCCGACCAGTCATCTTCATCCAAACCATCTTCGATAGAAATAATAGGGTATTTATTCACCCAGTCTGTCCAGTAAGCGGACATTTCATCTGGAGTGAGCTTTTGTCCACTTGACTTTTTAAAGTGGTATACGCCCTCTTCTTTGATAAAGAATTCAGAAGCCGCTGCATCCATGGCTATATAAACATCTTCACCTGGCTTATAACCGGCTTTTTCGATAGCCATCAATACGGTTTCAATTGCTTCTTCATTCGATTTGATATTAGGAGCAAAACCACCCTCATCTCCAACATTGGTAGAATACCCTTTGTCTTTCAATACCTTCTTAAGGTGATGGAATATTTCAGTTCCCATTCTCAAACCTTGTGAAAAACTCTCTGCCCCGAAAGGCATTACCATAAACTCTTGAAAGTCTATTGAGTTATCCGCATGCGCACCACCGTTTAGGATGTTCATCATGGGCACAGGCAGGGTTCTTGCGTTTACTCCGCCAATATAATTATGCAAATATTGACCATGAGCTTGAGCAGCAGCTTTTGCCACAGCCATGGAAACGGCCAGCATCGCATTTGCTCCAAGATTACTTTTATTCGGGGTTCCATCCATGTCAATCATGAGATGATCAATCATGGCTTGTTCAGAAACCTGAAGGCCCGAAATTTCTTGGGCGATAACATCGTTTACATTGGCGATTGCTCGAAGTACGCCCTTACCCATGTAAATACTATCATCATTATCACGAAGTTCTACTGCTTCATGCACACCTGTAGAAGCTCCAGAAGGAACCGCAGCTCTTCCTAAATGACCACTATCGGTAAAAACATCCGCCTCAATTGTTGGATTTCCTCTACTGTCTAAAATTTGTCTGGCATGTACGCCCGTAATAACCGCCATGGTGTATTTAGTTTTTATGAGATTTCATTAATTCTACAAACTCATCAAATAAGTATGTGCTGTCATGCGGACCAGGATATGCTTCCGGGTGATATTGCACACAAAATACTGCTTTATCTTTTAAGCGAATACCTGCTACCGTATCATCATTTAAATGAATATGGGTTAGTTCGATATCCTCTTTATTTTCAACATCTTCTTTACGAACTACAAAACCATGGTTTTGAGTGGTGATCTCACCTTTGCCCGTTTTTAGGTTTTTAACCGGATGATTAATCCCTCTATGCCCATTATGCATTTTGTAAGTCTTTAAACCTTGAGATAATGCAATGAGCTGGTGTCCTAAACAAATACCGAAAACAGGATAACCTGAATTAACAATCTCCTTTACCAACTCAATAGTTTCTGTCATGGCTCCTGGGTCTCCAGGACCGTTGGAGATAAAAATACCATCCGGCTCCCAAACTTTCATTTCTTCTAAAGTAGAATGCATTGGAAAAACTTTCATGTAGCAATTTCTTTGCTCAAAGTTTCTCAGAATATTCTGCTTTACCCCTAGATCTAAAACGGCTATTTTATGGTCTCCGTTCTCATTTCCTACAAAAAAAGGCTCTGCTGTACTTACTCTACTTGATAGTTCTAGGCCTTCCATGGAAGGTACTTGGTTTAACTGTTCTTTTAAACCTTCTATATTATCCGTATCTGTGCTGATTATGGCGTTCATGGCACCCTTATCCCGGATATGTCTTACCAAAGCTCGGGTATCAACATCGGATATTAGCACCTTGTTCTGATCTTTAAAGTAGTCCTGTAAAGATCCAGAAGCTCCCGGTCGGCTGTAATCAACGCTAAAGTTTTTGCAAACAAGACCCGCTATTTTAATGCTATCGGATTCAACTTCATTTTCTTTTACCCCGTAATTTCCAATATGCGCATTGGTCGTTACCATGATCTGTCCCAAATAACTTGGATCGGTGAATATTTCTTGATAGCCAGTCATACCGGTATTGAAACAAACTTCACCTGTTGCGGTTCCGTCTAAACCTGTGGATCTTCCCCAGAAAACGGCTCCGTCTTTAAGAATTATTACTGCTGGTTTTTTCGCTGTGTAGGACATAAAATTTTGCCTTCAAATTTAAGTTTTATAGTGCAAAAAAAAAGGGACAAGAACTAAACAAGCTCTTATCCCTTATATGCTAATTATCAGAAACAAATCTATTCTCCGGCTTTTTCTTCACCTTTGTCATTTGCCTCTTCTTTCGAATCGCTTTCTTCAGCTTTAGCTTCGGTTTTAGGAGCAACTTCTTCAGTTTTTGCTGGAGCTTCTTCAGCTACAACCTCTGCTGTTTTAGTTTCTTCAGTGGCATCAGCCTTAGGGGCTGCCTTTTTACCACTTCTTCTTCTTCTTGAAGGTTTCTTCGCTGCTTCTTTCTCGTTTGTGTAGATTTCATTAAAATCCACCAACTCGATCATACACATCTCAGCGTTATCACCTAAACGATTTCCCGTTTTAATGATTCTTGTATAACCTCCTGGACGATCACCTACCTTAACTGCTACTTCTCTAAAAAGCTCAGTAACCGCATGTTTATTTCTCAAGTAACCAAATACAGTTCTTCTGGAGTGTGTTGTATCGCTCTTTGACTTAGTAATCAAAGGTTCAACAAACTTTTTAAGCTCCTTCGCTTTAGCTACCGTAGTATTAATGCGCTTGTGCTCAATAAGAGACCCTGCCATATTGGCTAACATAGCCTTACGGTGAGAAGCGGTACGCCCTAAGTGATTTATTTTCTTTCCGTGTCTCATCGGTAATTATTCCTTATCCAATTTATATTTTGTGATATCCATTCCAAAATGGAGACCTTTTACTTCTACCAACTCGTCCAACTCGGTCAAAGATTTCTTTCCGAAGTTTCTAAACTTCATCAAGTCATTTTTTGTGTAAGTTACTAAGTCACCTAAAGTTTCTACTTCAGCAGCTTTCAAGCAATTTAAAGCTCTAACCGAAAGATCCATGTCTACCAACTTCGTCTTAAGCAACTGACGCATATGAAGAATCTCTTCATCATAATTATCTGCCTCCGTAGATTTATTGTCTTCTAAAGTGATTCTTTCGTCACTTACAAGCATAAAGTGATGAATCAAAATTTTAGCTGCTTCTGTTAAAGCATCTTTCGGATGAATACTACCATCAGAAGAAATCTCAAGAATCAACTTTTCAAAGTCAGTTTTTTGCTCTACCCTGTAGTTTTCTATACTATACTTTACATTCTTAATAGGAGTGTAAATAGAATCCACGAAGATGGTACCTAGAGGAGCATTGCTCTTTTTGTTCTCTTCAGCAGGAACATATCCTCTTCCTTTTTCGATGGTCATTTCCATCTCCAATTTTACAGAAGGGTCCATGTTGCATATCACTAGTTCAGAATTCAACACCTGAAATCCAGAGATAAACTTCCCTAAATCACCAGCCGTTAATTTATCTTGACCTGTAATGCTAATATTGATTTTTTCCTCTTCTTGATCTTCGATCTGTCTTTTAAAACGTACTTGTTTCAAGTTAAGGATAATCTCAGTTACATCTTCAACAACACCTTTAATGGTAGAGAACTCATGCTCTACACCATCAATTCTTA
>CAZAJG010000090.1:0-1332 GCA_964485405.1 uncultured Owenweeksia sp.
TTCGCGACTTACATTAAACTTTTGTTTCAAGGAAAAGAAAGAGTCTCCCGCCACAATTTTGTACAAGAAGAACTTTTCGGAGGTCGTATCTTGATTTTCAGCTTGAGGCTCTTGTTTCGGAGCGTCATCGGAAGCTAAACCATCCTTAGGCTTTTGTTCGGTTTGATCTGGTACCTGCAGCTTATCTTGTTTCTTTCTATTGAGAGGCAACTTTAATAGTTGACTAATTTTCAATCCATTTGCTGCATTTGGATTAAGTAGATATAAACTATCCAAACTGATGGAATATTTTTTACTCAAGCTGTAAGCCGTTTCTCCTGGTTGAATTTCGTGATAGTAAAAATCATTTGGCAAGGCTGTTCCTTCACTTGGTTTAGATATTTTGTTTTTAGGAATTTTTAAAAGTTGACCTAGTTTTAAACCATCAACCAAAGCTGTATTATGCTTTTTGATGTCCTCAATTTCAACGGAAAACTTTTTAGAGAGAGAAAAAAGTGTTTCTCCTTCTATCACTTCATGTACGATAAAATTTGTGTCCGGTTCTTCCGTAGTTTCCTCCTTTGGAATGGAAGCTGGAATAACCAAATTTATCCCTTCTTTGAGTCCATCTTTTATATCCGGATTCGCCTTTATCAGATCGGCAGTACTTATCTCATATTGTTTGGATATCCCATAAACTGTTTCACCAGGTTTAACCTCGTGTGTAGTTGGTTTACTTTGTGCCCAGCTTATGCCTGTAAAAAACAGGACAAATAATGAAGCTAAAAAAAAACGCATTCCTATTCCCATTCTATTGTTGCTGGTGGTTTTGAGCTGATATCATATACAACCCGGTTTACTCCTTTAACGCGATTTATGATCTTATTCGATATCTCCGCCAAAAATTCATACGGTAAATGTACCCAATCTGCAGTCATTCCATCCGTACTCTCCACCGCTCTCAGGGCTACAACACTCTCATAAGTGCGTTCATCACCCATTACACCAACACTTTGCACTGGAAGCAACATTACGCCAGCTTGCCATACATCATCGTACAACCCATGCTCTTTCAACCCATTTATGAAAATATGATCCACTTCCTGTAAGATGCTAATTTTTTCTCTTGTAATCTCTCCTAATATACGAATAGCCAGTCCAGGACCTGGAAATGGATGACGTCCTAACAACTCTGGATCAATATCTAATGACTTTCCAACCCTTCTTACCTCATCTTTAAACAAAGTATTCATGGGTTCCACCACTTTGAGTTTCATAAAATCTGGCAATCCACCTACATTGTGGTGCGACTTTATGGTTGCCGATGGGCCTTAACCGATACAGATTCAATCA
>CAZAJG010000090.1:1342-6264 GCA_964485405.1 uncultured Owenweeksia sp.
TTGTTCCTTGTGCCAACCAAATCACATCCTTTATGGCAGAGGCTTCATCGTCAAAAACTTCAATAAATACTCTTCCTATGATCTTTCTTTTGGTTTCAGGATCAGAAACCCCTTCTAGCGCATCTAAAAATCGGTCTGAGGAGTCTACTCCTTTTATATTGAGCCCCATCTCCTTATACTGATCTAGTACAGCTTCAAATTCATTCTTCCGCAGAACTCCATTATTTACGAAAATACAATGCAACTGATCTCCTATAGCTTTAGAAAGAAGCACTGCTGTTACCGTAGAATCTACACCACCTGACAAACCAAGAACCACTTTATCGCTACCTAGTTTTTCACGTAAGCTTTTCACACTTTCTTCTACAAAAGAAGCGGGCGTCCAATCTTGACTACAACCACAAATACCTACGGTGAAGTTTCTCAATAATGTAAGACCGTCTTTACTGTGATATACTTCTGGATGAAACTGAATACCATAAGTGGTTTCTCCCTCAATTTTAAAAGCTGCTACTTCAACATCCTTTGTGCTGGCTATAATCTTATACGTTTCGGGTATTTCCTTAATGGTATCCCCATGACTCATCCACACTTGTGAGCCTAATGGAATTTCTTTGAGTAATTCTGACTCCTGATTCACAAATTCTAGATTGGCTCTTCCATATTCACGCGTAGCAGAAGCCTCTACTTTACCACCAAAATGATGCGCCAAATACTGTGCTCCATAACAAACCCCCAATAGAGGAAGATTATTTTTAATATCCGTTAGCTTCAATTCAGGAGAAGACTCCTCCCTTACGGAAGATGGGCTTCCACTAATGATTACGCCTTTAATATTTGAAGTGATTTCTGGGGCATTGTTATAAGGATGAATTTCACAGTAAATGTTTAATTCACGAACTCTTCTTGCTATTAGTTGAGTATACTGCGAACCACAGTCTAGAATAAGGATCATTTCTTGCATGGCGCAAAGTTAATTTCTTTTAAAACGTTGGCAATTGTTTCAAAACGTCAATTTCAAACAGCTTATTAACTTTTTCAAAACACTGCACAAAGGCCATTAAGTCTCTAATATTATTACATTTGGACTACGAATTAATTAAAACCAACCTTATGAAAGTTCTTAAAGTTATTCTCATTATTGTTTTGGTGCTGTTTGGCGCATATTCAATTTGGATGGCCACATTGCCCTCAGAATACACCTTAATACGCAAAGCGGAAATTAACGCTCCAGCTGCAAAAACCTACGCTCAGGTTTTAGATATGAAAACCTGGAAAAACTGGAGCTACTGGGATTTAATGGATAGCACCAATACGGTTACTTATAATGGTGAAACTGGTGAAATTGGCTCTGGTTATGCCTGGAAAGGAGAACAAACCGGAGAAGGCACCATGACGGTTACTGGATTGGATGAAAACAAAAAAATCGATTACAGCATAGACTTTTCTGGACAGGGAGCAAGTGATGGATATTTTGAATTTGTTGAATTAGAAAATGGAAATACAGAGGTAAGCTATGCCCTGAGCGCAGAATTTGGCTTCTTTGATAGATTTGGAAAACTTTTCTTAGATGGGATTGTGGGGAATGCTTTTGATGAGAGTTTAAAAAGTTTAGATGAGTACATTCAAACTGTGCCAGATGCTCCAGAAGGACCAAAGGCAGGTATTGAAGTAACGGACTACCCGGCTCTACCCTACTATGCTATTACCGATAGGATTACCATGGAAGAGCTCACCTCTGAGTTTTACGGATCCAGATATGCCCAGATCATAGAGTATTTAGGAGAAGATGCTGCCAATATGCTAGGAGCGCCATTTGCGATTGTAGAAGAGTGGGATGAGGAAAATGGTATGACTACTGTAGCGGTTTCCTTAGCTGTAAGTAGCGAAAAAGAAGGAACCGATAGAATCAAAAAAGGAATTACTTATGAAGGTATGGTGATAAAAGGAACGCATTTAGGATCTTATGAATCATCTGGAAAAATGCATTACGCCATAGATGACTATGCAAAAGCAAACAATATGGAAATTATTGGCATGCCTTGGGAAGTTTATGTAACCGATCCTAGTACAGAGCCGGATACAGCTAAATGGGTAACGGAGATTTACTATCCGGTAGCTAAGGCCACATCAGGTGAAGAAGAAGCGGAAGCTGAAAATACGGAGCAGGATGAAGCTGTATAAGTCGAATAAACTATGAAGTACAGAGCCAAGCTTTATTAGCTTGGCTTTTTTTGTCCTTTTAAAAATTGCTGTCCATTATCGATTGATCCTTGATAAATTTGCCTGTTCTTTGAACCAAATACTAAGTTAGATGGTTCTTTTCATTTGTAATCTCAATTTTCACGCGCCTTGAAAAAGTTACTAATTGTTGCATTGTCTTTTCTTGGGTTTATTACTCAAGCTCAAACGGGAAAAATTTCAGGTCGAGTATACGATCGTATAAATAATGAACCTCTCCCATTTGCCAACGTAATCATAGAAGGCACAACTATTGGAGCCACAACTGATATAGATGGCAAATACGAGCTCAACATAGAACCTGGACTTTATAATGTTCAAGCCTCGTTTGTAGGTTACAATTCAAAAACAGAATTTGAAGTTCAAGTAAACTTATCTCCACCCCGTTTCATTGATTTTCCTTTAGAAGAGTCTGCAGAAACTCTGAACGAAGTTGTTATTACGGTACAAGATAAATTTGAGCGCATTGCCGAGAGTCCCGTCTCCGTAAACAAACTTGGGATCAATGAAATACAGAGAACCCCTGGAGCCAATCAAGATATTTCCAGAGTGATTCAAGCCTTACCTGGGGTTTCCTCTACTCCAAATTTTAGAAACGATATCATCATTAGAGGAGGAGGGCCGAATGAAAACAAGTTCTTTTTAGACGGTATCGAAATACCTGCCATAAATCACTTCGCTACGCAAGGAAGTAGTGGCGGTCCGGTTGGTTTAATCAACGTAAACTTTATCCGTGAAGTAGACCTATACTCCAGTGCCTTTCCAGTAGAAAAAACCATAGCTCTAAGTTCTGTATTAGACCTAAAACTGAAAGATGGCAGAACCGATAAAACAGGAGGAACTTTTCAGGTAGGGTCATCAGAAGCCGGTATAACCTTAGAAGGACCTTTAAGTGAAAAAACTACCTACATTGCCTCAGTACGCAGAAGTTATCTCCAGTTTTTGTTTGCCGCTCTTGATTTTGCCTTCTTACCTACGTATACGGATTATCAAGCAAAAGTGAAATACAATATTGACAATAAGAATCAAATTACCTTTTTAGGGATAGGAGCTGTAGATCAATTTAAACTAAACCTTGATGCCAATGAAACGGAAGCACAACGTTTTCAATTGGCCGTATTACCGGTAAACGAACAATGGAACTACTCAGTAGGAGCAAAGTATACACGATTTGGAGAAAAGTCCTACACCAATGTTGTTCTTAGCAGGTTTATGCTAAACAATGAAGCTGAAAAGTTTCTAAACAACGATGAAAACGGTTTACAGCTGCTGGATTACAAATCTCAGGAGATTGAGAATAAGTTGAGGGTTGAAAACTTTTATAAAGACAAAACCTCGCGCATCACTACCGGATTTTCTTTTGAGCAAGCCAAGTACAATACATTTACCGTTGATTTACGTGTACCTGATAATGCTCCTCCCTTAGATTACTCCACAGATATTACGCTCTACAAATTTGGTGCTTTTGGTTCTGCTACTCGTACCTTTATGGAAGAACGAATTGTATTAACCGGAGCATTGAGGATGGATGGAAATAGCTTTAATTCCAAAATGGCAAATCCGTTAAACCAACTTTCACCCAAGCTGGCTTTCACCTACAATATCAGCTCTGAGTTGAGCTTTAATTCCAATATTGGCATATACTATCAACTCCCTCCTTATACCACTTTAGGCTTTAAGGATGCTACAGGCAATTTGGTAAACGATGACCTGGACTATATCCAAGCAAACCACTATGTAGCCGGTTTTGCCTACTATCTCCCATTTAATGCTAAAATCAGTGTGGAAGGGTTTTTTAAAGATTACAGCAACTACCCATTTCTATTACGCGACTCTTTAACCTTGGCTAATTTAGGTGGAGATTTTGGAGTAATCGGAAACCAGGCGGCCACCTCCACTTCAGATGGTAGGGCGTACGGTTTAGAGTTTTTGTATCAACAAAAACTTTTTAAAGGTTGGTTTGGAACCCTCGCATACACTTTTGTTAAAAGTGAGTTTGAAGATAAAAATGGTGACTTTGTTCCTTCGGCCTGGGATAATGAACACATCGTAACGGTAACTGCTGGAAAGAAGTTTGGCAAAAACTGGGAGCTAGGAGCGCAATATCAATTTTTAGGAGGAGCTCCTTTCACCCCATCTGATCCGGAATCTGCAAGAGTAACTGTTTTTGATGCCAACCAGAGGATTTTACCGGATTACAATAGACTAAACACCAATCGATTCAACAACTTTAATCGGCTCAATATCCGTATTGATAAAAAGTGGTTTTTCACTAAATGGAGTTTAAATGTGTATCTAGATATTCAAAATGCGCTAGGGCAAGCTGTTCAAGGAGAGCCTACTTTTGTAGTAGCCACCGATGAAAATACAGGCGCAGCGCTTACCGAAACACGCACCGTAAATGGTCAACCGGTAGAGTATTACCAATTAAATCAATTGGAAGCAGATAATGGCTCTCCTTTACCTGGGATTGGTATCATTATTCAGTTTTAAGTTTTTTGAATATCGAATATTGAACAGATGAATTTTGAACCGCAGAAGTAGTTTTAAAACACTCTATAAATACTTTAAAATTCATCATTCTACATTCTGCTGTTCGATATTCAATCTGAGGTTTTAACTTTTTGAATATCGAATTCTGAACAGATGAACTCTGAACCGCAGAAGTACTTTTAAACACC
>CAZAJG010000091.1:0-6239 GCA_964485405.1 uncultured Owenweeksia sp.
GCGTAGTAGTAAGCCATAAATTCTCCGATAAAATGGATATGGGACTAACCTGGGTTTATGGAACAGGCGTAGCCTTTACCGCACCCATTTCTAACTACCAAACGCTAGGCTCTCAATTTGAACCTGCTCCGCAAGTAACAGAGTATACCGATCGCAATTCTTTACGTTTACCCGCTTATCACAGGCTAGATTTAGGTATCAACTTTCACAAAAAAACAAAATGGGGAAAGCGCACTTGGAACATAAGCGTATATAATGCTTACAATAGGAGAAACCCATACTATTTATACATCAATCAAAATGGAGACGGTACAGGTGACGTAAGACAAGTAAGTTTGTTTCCAATCATTCCTTCCGTATCCTACATATTTCAATTTTAAAAAACCAACAAAAGATAAAATCATGAAAAGAATCGTTTTAAGCCTTTTGTTTTTCAGCCTTATGGCTTGTGAAAAAACCATTACATATGATCTACCAACAGAAGAACCTCAGCTAGCCGTTACGACCAGAATTCACGCTAGAGATAGCATAGTAGCTTTAGTTTCTATTTCGAGCCCTGTTCTCAATAGTAAAACCGAAATTTCGAATTCGGCTACTGTTATTTTATACGAAAATGGAGGTCCGGTAACTCAATTAAGTCCTATTAATACTGGACAAAGTGTGGATGGAGTACCGCTATATGTTTATTACTCAAGCTATGATTGTGAACCTGGAAAAACATACACGATTAGGGCCAGTCAATCTAATTTCGAAAGCGTTGAAGGTACTGTTGCCGTTCCTTTAAACGCTCCAGAATTGTCTAATGTTTCTCGTGCTAGTGGAGGAGAGTTCAGAGAAATTACAGTAACTATAACGGATACGCCAGATGAAGAGAATTATTATAGAATCGAGCTGCAGCAAGTGGGCGGAACGGGTGGAGATGTATATAGTCAAGGTTTTTATACAGATGATCAGACTATTGAGTTTTACGATGGCTACGATGATGAATTTATTGAAGATGACAGAGAAGGAGCTTTTGGGTTTAGAGGATATCTAAGAGACCGCTTTTTTGAAGGAGGAAGCAAAAAGATAGTCATCAGCCATTGGTCTTATATTGGTGAATCCAGTCCTTATTATCTTAAAATATCCAGTATCTCCAAATCTAGTTATGATTTTGAACGAACCATCGACTTGGCCACATACTCTGAAGTAAGCCCTTTTTCAGAACCCGTTTCCGTTATCTCAAATATGAGTAATGGTAAAGGCGGTATAACAGCTGAATACAGTACGAGAATTCTATTTCCATAATATTTGCAACTTATGCTTATTTTGCCGGTAAAATGAGGGCACTTGGATAAGCATATCCTTTATCGAATTTATTGCGTTTTTTTAATCTGGATGCCCCTGTTGACCTTTGGTCAGCAGGGCATGCTTTTTAAGGAGGTACCCCTAAATCCAGGGCGATACACCAGCTCCATGCTCCTAGATACAATCGAAAGTTCTTGCGAGTGTACGTTAGCTTACGCTTCCAATGATTTAATTCAAGAACAGATCCTACTTGAAAAAAGTAATCCTACCCGGGAAGAGCTGTTAGAAAAGCTATTTAATGCGGATCGTTTGGACTTTTTAGTCCGGAAAAACAAGATTTTAATTGTAGGTAAAAAGAAAGATGAGAATGGAAACCCAATTATTACGATCAGCGGATTTGTGGAAGACTTAAAATCTAGAGAACGCCTTATTGGAGCCAATATTTATGTAAAAGGAACCTCTGTAGGAACGGTAAGCAATCGTTTTGGTTTTTACAGTTTGAGTATCCCTTTTACCGATTCTACCATTCTTATTTCTGATCTTATTGGATACGAAGCTACGACCTTTAAGCCGGCTAAAGCTTTAAGCACATCGCATCGGTTTATGCTCCTTTCAGCCAATGAAAAACTAGCTGAAGTTACGGTAGTAGCTCAAGAATCGGAAGTGGTGAATGTACAGATGAGCAACATTAAAATTAGCCCTGAAGAACTGCGAAAGATGCCGGCATTTTTAGGGGAAGTAGATGTTATTAAGGCCGTACAGTTTTTACCTGGAGTTCAAAGTGCAAATGAAGGAAGCGTAAATTATATTGTTAGAGGAGGTAATCCAGATCAAAACCTGATCCTTTTAGATGGAGTACCGGTATATAATGTTTCTCATATTTTTGGGTTCTTTTCCGTTTTTAATCCCGATGCCATTAAAAACATTGAGCTCACAAAAGGTGGATTCCCTGCTCATTTTGGTGGACGATTGAGTTCTGTACTTGAAGTGGATATGAAGGAGGGAGACATGAAAGAATACCACGGGTCTGGTTCAATTGGAATCATCGCAGCTAAATTTGGTTTAGAAGGACCTATTATAAAAGATAAAACTTCCTTCATGTTTTCGGGACGCAGAACCTATTCGGATCTAATTTATCGTCCCATTCTAGCAGAAGGGATAGATGGAGGTTACTACTTTAGTGATCTGAACTTTAAGCTAAATCATAAATTTTCTCGCAAGGATAGAGTTTACCTCAGTTTTTACAATGGTATAGATAAAGGATTTACCCAAAGCGAAGGCTCTGGCTTGGACGAAGGAGGATTAAAATGGGGGAACTATACTGGCGCATTGCGGTGGAATCATCTGTTTTCGGAAAAAATGTTTGGAAACCTTACAGCTACTTATTCTCGTTTTAATTTTGAAATTTCTTCCGCTTTTGCTTTTGATACGATAACCTCAAATCTTAGGTATTTCAGTAAAATTGTGGACCAAGGAATTAAATATGACTTGGACTACATTTATTCTCCAAAACACAGTTTTAGAACTGGTGTTTCCTATACTTATCACAATGTCCGCCCCGGAGCACTGGTGATTAACGAATCCGATGGGAGAGGACTAGATATTGATTCAATAGTAGATCTATCTCCTGCCAACTTTACGCATGATGCTTTCCTTTATGTGGAAGATCAATGGACGGTTAATCAACGGCTAAAAGTTAATACAGGCTTACACCTATCCTCCTACTTTGTTGATGGAGAGGCTTACTTTGCTTTACAGCCAAGGTTATCCGCTCGTTATTTAATGTCAGAAAACTGGGCATTAAAAGCAAGTTATGCTTATATGCAGCAGTTCATTCATTTACTCACCAACTCAAGCGTTGGATTACCCACTGATTTGTGGGTAAGTTCAACTGGAAGAATTCCCCCACAGGTTTCTCAACAGTTAGCCATTGGAAGCACTAATTTTTGGGATAATAAGAAATGGGAATTTACTACAGAAGCGTTTTATAAAGATCTATCGGGCTTAATTGCTTACAAACCAGCGGCTTCATTTGCCCCAGCTGTAAACTGGGAAACACAGGTTCTTAGTGGTGGTACGGGCAGAGCGTATGGTTTAGAAACCTTAATCCGATTGAATGGATCGCGCACACGTGGTTGGATTGCATACACCCTATCCAAAAGCGAAAGAGAATTTGACGAAATTGATGGAGGCAATACCTTTCCTTTCAAGTACGATAGAAGGCACGACTTTAAAATTGTTTTAAGCCACGATTTCACTAAAAAATTTAATGCTGGATTTACCTGGATTTACAACTCCGGATTAAAAGCCACCATCCCCATAAGCACATACAATGATTTAGATGGTCAAACCCTTATTAAGTACAGCACTCGTAACGCCTTTTCTTACCCAAGTTATCACCGATTGGATGTAGCACTTAGCTGGACTAAAAAAACAAGCTGGGGGCAACGAAGCTGGGGAATCAGTGTTTACAATGCATACAATCAAAGGAATCCATTTATCATCTATTTTTCCACTTTTGGCGATACAAGAGAAGCTACCCAACTCAGCTTGTTACAAATCATACCCAGCATTAACTATAGTTTTAGATTTTAATGATGAAAAGACTATTCATACTGTTCCTATTCATACTTTTCCTTTCCTGTGAGGAAACAATAGACATTGACTATCCAGAAGAGCCTACAAACTTGGTTTTAAATGCTAATCTGGTTCCAGGAGACACCCTAAAAGCGAGTTTAAGTTTATCGGTACCTTTTGAAGAAATACGAAATCCTCCTTATCTAAATAATGGTACGCTTGAAGTATTTGAAAACAATCAGTTTATAGGCCAAATGGAATTTTGCGAAGCCTATGCTCGAGCCTTTCAGAGTGAAGATTCCGTTTATATTTTTTGCTTAAATACGATTTGTAAAAGTGAAACCTCCTATACCATAAAAGCTACACATTCTGATTTTGAAACCATACAAGGCACTACCACAAGCCCCAAAGCTCCAGTAGTAAGTGATTTCTCCTTCTTACCAGGAACCGGACAAATCTCTTTTACTTTAAAAGAACATAGCCCCAATAATACATTTTATGTAATCGAAGTTATTCAACAGGATAGTGTGCTTTCTCCTCCTATTACTTACCAAGTAGGGGTTACATCAAGAGATCTTACACTAGAGTTGATTGGTTCTTTTAGCGATGTGATTAGCCTTCCTTCTGGTGAAACTTATGGTGTTAAAGGCTACATCTCCTCTCCTTCTTTTGATCAAAATGGTGAAAAACGAGTGGTGATAGAAGCTTCGAACCTAGCTCTTGTAGACATACCCGCTTTTTTAAAAGTAAGCTCCTCCTCTGAGTCATTTTATCAATTTTCCCGAACAAAGTCTCTCGTTACTGCTACGAGTCTAGACAATCCATTTGCTGAACCTTATGAGATTTTCAGCAATATTTCCAATGGTTACGGCATTGTGGCATCCTATCAGGATACATTTATTAAATTGGAATGAAAGAAATTAAGAATACATTGTTAGTTCCCACTTGCTAACTCCTCTTATGCTAAGGGAAATGTGCTTACTTTTGTAATTCGTTTCAGGTACCAGATGGCAAAGCAAAAACCGAAAAAGGCTAGCAAAAATATCCTTCAACCCATACGGCAGTTTTTAACCAATAAAACCAATCATGTTTTATTTGGGATTGCTCTCATATTTACGGCTGTGCTATTTTTTGGTGCATTTACTTCTTATTTGTTTAATTGGGAAAATGACCAAAGTAGCTTAACCCAAGATTATATTTCGCACTTCAACGATCCTAATTATAGAGTTAATAATGTTTTAGGAAACTTTGGTGCTCGTGTAGGAGACCGCTTTATCTATCAAAATTTTGGTATTGCAGCCTATTTAATTTGCTGGTTTTTGTTGCTTTTCGGATTAAGGTTGGTATTCTCCATTCAAATCAAAAACCCAAGATCTAAGGTAGGTTCAATTCTCTTTCTGCTAATTTGGTTGCCTATAGCTCTATCCTATGTTTTTCCATCTGCACCTGTTATGAGCGGAGCAAACGGCTATTTTTTAAAACAATGGCTGTTTTCCTTCAGCGGAAGCATTGGAACGCCACTCATTCTATTCTTCTCTCTCATTTTCTTTGTAGCGATTAAGTTTAAATGGACACCCGAGAGCATCATGGCTTTTAACGCTAAACTGAGTGAAAAATTAAAAAGAGAAAAAACGGAAGAGGCGGAAGAAACACAAACTCCATCTCCATCTGTTATACAGGAAATAACGGAACAAGAACTGAGCAAACCCATTGAACAAGAAGTTGTTCCCACCGAGCTTGAACTGGAAACTTCAATTCAAGAAGAACCTTCTTTTGAACCCATTATTATAGAACAAGGGATAGAAACAGTGGAGACTGAAAAAAGTGATGAACCTGTTAAACCTGAATTGGAAACTGAGGTTGTTGTGCCTCAAACAGATTCTGAACTAGAAATAGAAACGATTGAGAAGGAAGAAGTTCTATCCGAAAAAGAAGTAAATAGAAAAGTGAAGGAGTTTGGTGAGTACGATCCTAAACTGGATTTATCTCGTTTTAAGCTCCCCACTATAGATCTACTTAAGGATTATGGGGATAGTAATATTACTATCAATCAACAAGAGTTAGAAGACAATAAAAATCGTATTGTAGAAACCCTCAGTAATTACAACATTGAGATTTCGAAAATAAAAGCTACGATTGGTCCAACGGTTACCTTGTATGAGATTGTTCCGGCTGCTGGAGTTCGGATTAGTAAAATCAAGAATTTGGAGGATGATATTGCCTTATCTCTATCTGCTCTTGGTATCCGTATTATAGCTCCTATTCCTGGAAAAGGAACCATTGGTATTGAAGTACCAAGTACCAATCCACAGATGGTTCCGATGCGGAACTTGCTGAAAAGCGAGAAATTTCAAAAATCGGACATGGAGCTACCC
>CAZAJG010000092.1:0-6002 GCA_964485405.1 uncultured Owenweeksia sp.
CATATTACATTCAATTCAAAACTTCTGATGACTTCTATCTGGAATCATTGACGAGGTCAGAAGTGAATGGGGATGAATCACATGAAAAATCAATTTGGTGGAATATGTTAATTGAGAAAACTGAAAAAAAATAAAAAACTAGCGCTAACACCATGTATAGCAAATGCCCTGCGGGACACTTGCCATACACACACCGTTATAAGCAATAGGGTACGGTAAAGGGACATAGTTTACAAAGTTAAAGGAACATCGTTTACACTTTTTTAGTCGTATAAATTTGGATAAAACCAGATTGATATGCCTTGGAAAGAAACGACAACTATGGAGCAAAAAATCGAATTCATCTGTGAATGGAGAACTGGAAAATATACCATCACAGATTTATGTAGAAGCTTTGAAATTTCTAGGCCTACAGCTTACAAACTAATATCCAGGTTCGAAGAAAAAGGCTTTGATGGGCTAAGAGAATTATCCAGAACCCCTAGAAACCACCCTAATCAAACAGACGATAAAATTGTAGAGGGAATTCTCAAATTAAAGACAAAACACCCTCGATGGGGTACTAAGAAAATAAGAGTGCTATTGTTTAACCATTTTCAAAGAACGGAAGTTCCTTCGGTGGTTACTATTCACAATATTCTAAAGAAAAATGGTTTTGTATCTACCAAAAAAAGAATGAGACGAGTAAAACCTGTCTATCCTATTTTCGATCCAAAACAATGTAATGAAGTTTGGAGTGCAGACTACAAAGGAAAGTTCCTTATGGGCAATAAAATTTATTGTCATCCTTTAACAATTGCTGATTCTAAAAGTCGATTCTTATTCGCTGCAAAAGGCCATTATCATGAAACCTTAAAAGCTGCTAAGACTGAGTTTACAAACGTTTTTAGGAAATATGGAATCCCTAAACAAATACATACCGACAACGGTAGTCCATTCGGTTCGGTAAGAGCTATTCAGCGTTTTACTCAACTATCTTACTGGTTTATTGAATTAGGTATTATGCCCGT
Organism: uncultured Owenweeksia sp.; assembly: GCA_964485405.1. Lineage (GTDB taxonomy): Bacteria > Bacteroidota > Bacteroidia > Flavobacteriales > Schleiferiaceae > CAKZNE01. The sequence goes on from CAZAJG010000092.1 coordinate 1,011, forward strand.
TTTTTCCGACCCTGCTCACCCAGAACAAAACGGTAGACATGAACGCATGCATAGAGATCTTAAAGCTGCTTGTGCAAAACCTTCTGCTTTTGATTTAAAAGCTCAACAAAGACGTTTAAACTCTTTTGTAAAGGAGTTTAATACTATTAGACCTCATGAAGCTTTAGAAATGAATACTCCGGCTAAGGTTCATTCTTTTTCTACTAGACCTTTCCCCGAAAGAATAGCCAGTTTTGACTACCTCCCTGAATGGAAAATTCTTAAAGTAACTCAAAATGGAGCGATTAGATGGAAGTCTTATTATTGGGTATACCTTACCGCGGCACTCAAAGGAAAATATGTAGGTATTCAACCATTAGAAAATGGTATTTGGAGAGTATTTTATAGAAACGTATTTTTAGGTTTCTTTGATGAAACTAACTTAAGAAACAAAGATCAACACGCAAGGCTGGAGACTAATTTAGTGTAAACCCTAATCTTTAACTTGTGTAAACCATCTATCTTAACGAACATTAAAAAATGACAGACGAAAAATATATACGAATCGGATTCTTTGAGAAATTTAAAGGAGAAGACAGCGTATTAATTGAAGCTGACATTTATGGACTTTTAGAAATCGAATCTGTGCTGTTAAACTTGACCAACGGTAAAAAGGACTATAACACATTTGACTTAGAACTTCTCGACAAGGATAACTGCTTAAAAATTCAGATGACCGCAGGTGACAAAAATGACGGATTAAGAAAGATTGGTGACAATTATAAATGGACACTGACTCCTGAAAAATGGAACGAATTAAGAGAGATGACAACTGTACTTATTAAAAACGGTACTAACGGACACCAATATTTAGACTCAAACACAAGCCCATTTGACGACCTTCAAGTTGTTCTTTCTTTTGACGAATATGGAATTGACTTTTGGGAAAAATATGACAATAAAAAATAAAAACGTTTGGCAACAAAACCTATACGAAATGCGGGTTGACGGGACAAACGAAAGGTCGGTGATTCTATTCCGCCAGAGCTCCGCTTTGACGTTTTAGGAGAAATAAATTAAAACACAAAACGTAGCTTTGGCTAACGTCAGTGCAAGTTTGAAAAGTTTGTTTTTTTAATCCCGCACTGCGCATAGCTAAACGTTGGGGTTAATTAAAATCAACACATGAAATATAAAGACGTAATAATTCGGGAAGCTTCCTTTAACGATAAAGATGGAAAGCCAAAAGGTAAGTTGGCAATCTTAACATATACGGGGGAAGGAGACCCTTTTACAGTATTAAGAGATGTTGTCCATTTTTATGTAAAAACTAAAGGATATCATGAATTTGTAGATATTAACGGAGATAATCCTTGGACTAGGATTATTACCTCTGACATAAATTCTTTAGGCCAAGAGAAGTTCGATTCAGATAAGCATTCTCTATGATTGATTATGAGGCAGCTAAAGCCTTAGTGAATTCTATTTGTTACTGGCTCAGCCACAATGAAGCAATCGGCAGAAATGGAATGTTGCATGAAGCGAGTATTAGATATCCTTTTGCAGATGCATTAACTTCTCTTACATATAAAGCTGAACAAGTTCTTTTAGAAGAGACTCACCCTTTTTACATCCAAAGAAGTATTGATTTAATAACAGTAGATAATCCTAAATCAAGGAACTTGTCCAATGCATTTGAATTCAAATTAGCAACACATCTTTCTAAAGACAAATCAGAAAAAATTAGATTTTTTAATGATCTTATGCGTCTTCATGCAATGTCAAAGCATAATAATGTCAACGGTTATTTTATTGTAGTTGGAAAATATAATTTTTTCAACTCCAACTTTAGAAGAATATTAACACCTCAAGAAGCCTTAAATACTCGCCTGAAAAAAAGTTTACCTCGTGGTTTTTACACTAACTGGTTTGGATTTGCTAAGGATAAAGGAAAGCGATTTAAAGTATTGAATGAAACAAATCTCACTTATAGCGAGGTTTACAATGACTTTTACAATGGACAAACTCCATATAGAATACAAAACGGAGCTCCAATTAATCCAACACTACCTACTACAATTAGTACAAAATGCATGTATATAACGCCTATGTCACCTGAATTCCACACTCCATGGGTTGGAGGAATATGGAAAGTAACATAACCCCAACTTAAGCTGTATAAAATGCATTTTATACTCACCGTTAGCTACAATTAAGAGATATAATGAAACATCATTTTGCTGATTTGCTTGATAGAGACGATGACTATTGGACGATTGTCCCCAACATAGAAAGATTCTCTTATTCAACAGATGAATTAATAGTTGATAAAGAAGATGCTAAAGTTGTTACCGTAAATAAGGACGACTCAAACTGGAAACAAATCTTTGATTTACCCAACTTGGAAGAACTGACTCTTCATGCGCCAAGTAAAGCACAAGTAGAATCAATAAAAGAACTTAAAAATCTTAAACGTTTTCGTCTATCCCATTTTAGAGCGAAGGATATTGAATTCATAAACGAACTTACGAGTATTGAAGAACTTGTATTCGAATATGTTTCTGGATTTTCAGACCTTTCTCCTCTTAGAAATCTGGCTAAATTAAAATCCTTACATCTTGAGAATTTACGAAGAGTTGCAAATTTTGAAGGACTTAGCGGAATATCATCTCTTCGATATGTACATTTAGATGGGACATTAGATTGGAGTCAACCAATAGCAGATTTCGAATTCTTAAGAGGACTTCCAAACTTGGAGGTTCTTGCACTCAGGTTTGTAAGTGTAAAGAAGGAATTTCCAGCATTCCTGCCAATTCTTGATTTGAAAAATTTAAAAAGAATTAGGATTGGTCTTGGAACTCTTGAAACTAAAGAATATGCTTTTATTCAAGTCGCCCAACCAAATGTAAAATGTGGAGCTGGAGACAATTGCATTCCTTGGAAACCATACACGGAATGGCGAGAAGATTCGTTTATGCCACTTGGAAAAGGAAAAAGGAGTTTTTCAAAAGATCATAAAGATGCAAAAGCAAAATGTATTCAATTAGAAACTGATTTTGAAAAATTTAAAGAGGAAGCAAAAGGAATAATAAAAAAGTAGCTAACGTTTAGTATAACAAGCGTAGCCATAAAAAAAGAAATTGAATGAATCCTAATGAAATATCCCAAAGATTTTTTCCGAAACAGAAATCTAATCAGATTATATTTACGTTAATACACGAACTCACGTCAGCGGTAATTAGAAAATGAAAAAACTCACGATTATCATATTGACTTTTCTCCCGATATTGACATGGGCACATCAGGATAGATACTATACTTATGAATACGAGAATGTAACTGTAAGGTTCAAAACGGGGTTTTTCTTCGAAGAGATAAACAATGCAAAAATTATTGGACAATATGCTACAGCCCTTTCTGACAGCTTAGGTTATGAAAAACCAATTCTATTAGACTTTATCCATGATTATGGACATTCTTATAAAGGTAATTCTTACAGTTTTCTTAGTATCGGTTCAGAAGAATATGAAATAGTAAGCTACAATGTACTAAAGTATGACAGTCTATTGGGCGAAAACGTTTACCACGGAGTACCTACCGATTCAGTAGAGTTCATTAATAATGTAGAGAAAGATGCTTACTCAGTGCCAGGATTTAACAAGAAGAAAAGTATTGTAATAAGACAATTTGCTTATCATTTCGATATTAGAGAAACACTGAATCTTCTTTTATATACTCTTACAAATCAAAGTAACGTTCGGGAAAATTTACGACCCGACACTCTTTCAAGCTATTTAATGAATATGTATTACAGTTTTGAATCAGTTCCAAACAGCATGGTTGATTCTTTAAAATCGACTAAAATGCAACTCGTTGAAAGTGTATTAAATGCCAAAGTTTATTGTGAAGTTGATTCCATCAACCGTAGTCGACTGTACTACTCTTATTTCGCTCAAAATGGAAAGTATCAAATATTTGCCTCATTACACGACAAAGAAATATTGCTAGATACTCTTGCACAGGTTTATTCACTAAACCCGTGGAAATACATGCCAGAAGTACTTTTCGCCTTCGAGACAACTAATCAGATGAGAAGCTACTTACAGCTACATTTACAGATAATGAAGTTAAAAGGTCAAGAAAACACCAAATAGAGATAGATCCGTATGAATATATAAGAAGTATAAATACAGATTGGCTTGGAGATGATATTTACCTTATTGACTACAGTGACGGGTTTGGGTGGACTCCTGTGAAAAGGCTTATTTATCTCAAAAAGGACGATGTAATAATTGATGATTTTGAAAACTACATTAATTCATATCGAAAAAAAGAAAAATAAAAAACTACCTCCAACACAACCTAAACTGCATTAAAACGCAGTTTAGCTAAACGTTGGCATTATTGGTAACAACAGCTTTACAGCATTGTATGATAAAGGATACCATACGGGTAGCGAACTGAAAAGGGCTCAAGATCTAGGCATTAAATCCATTGTGGCCATTCCTGATAAATCTAAAGTTAAAGGGGTTCCTAATGCGGCTTACAACTCTTCCGAATTTGTATACAATTATGAAAACGACAGCTATAGCCGCCCACAAGGTCAAGTGCTTAAATCTTCGGGAACCTGGCATAAAATGAAAAGTGGGGCCAAAGTAAAACACTATAGAACTAAGGCTTGCAGAAACTGCTCGGTTAAAGAGTATTGTACCAAAGCTAAAATGGGTCGATTATTATCAAGATCTGAATATTATGACCAATACAAAATCAATGAAAATCTAGTTAAACAAAACAAAGATCTTTATAAGAAAAGACAGGCTATTGTGGAGCATCCTTATGGTACTATTAAAAGGCAATGGGGGTTTGATTATATCATTACTAAAAAAGGTATGGGTAGAGCTTCAGCTGATGTTGGACTCATCTTTACAGCCTATAATATTAGAAGGTTAATCTCCATTATTGGCCTAAGTCTGTTTAAAAAATACCTTAAGGGTACTTGCTTCTGTTTTTCTC
>CAZAJG010000093.1:0-5754 GCA_964485405.1 uncultured Owenweeksia sp.
TCTTTAAACTGACGAACTAAAAAACCAATAACATCATCTTGCTGGCCATATGGATAGAAGTACGCAAAACAGATGGCTACAAAAAACAACATTCCAAGGATGTGTTTCCAACCCAATAACAACCAAAATCGTTTGATGTAAATCGCATATGCAAGTAGAGTTAGAGCCTGGAAAGCTAGAGAGGGCAGACCTTTAGTAAGAAACCCGATAGCCGCTAATAAGTAGGAGAGGAGAAACATTTTAAGAAACTGCTTTTTCTCGCCATAAATAAAAACGACCATTGCTTGTAGATAAACGACCAACGAATAGAATAGGTCTATTTCACCACTATTAACTGATCCATAGAGCAGTATGTCTGCTGAAGTTAAAAAGAATAAAGAAGATAATAAGGCTACTTCTTTGCCCAGTTTTGGCTTTAGGAGTTTGAAGTTAATCCACCCCAGAACCAAAAAAGAGAGTAATGATGGCATCCGAACTACCCATTCATCCATTGAACCAAATATGGAGAAGAAGGATGCCATGAGCCAATTGAAAACAGGTGGTTTGTTGTAATAGGTCCACCCATTAATATGTGGAACAAGATAATCTCCTGTTAGCCACATTTCAATACTAACAATGGCTCTTCGAGGTTCTTCCGCCCGGAGTTCAATAACCCATTGCCAGCCAAACAGAACAACAAGGAGGGAAACAACAATGAGAATGATAATCCTATTCGACTTCAAAACGATTGGCTTGATTTAGAGTGCAAATCTAAAATTAGTTTGAGAATGAACTACGGAGGGAACTAAAAGATCCAAATGGATAGATGGAGGGCTACCACTTATTTTGATTCATAAACCAAAATCAGTTCAGAACCGACCATCATCAAAATAGCTATTGCAATCGCACTTCTGCTAGACCAACTTTGAGCATTTAAGGTTAATGCTCATCACCTAAAAGCTGAGCAAAATGTAAACTATAATTATATGAAACTATTGAAAATTCTATGTATTGGTTTAGCAACCTCTTGGTGCTCTTACGGCCAAGTAAATGTCACCAATATTCCAAATGAAATTCCGGATGATCTTGAATTTGATGCTGGCGGAACACTGTATAACACAGCTACTATGGCGAAACCCGCAAGATTGGATAGTTGGGTAACCATCGGTTCTAAGAATAGTTATTTTGCCCAAGTTGGTATTTACGATTACGATTCAATTTTGGTACAGCAAACGGGTCCTTCTCCTTGGAGCTCGTATATTCGATTTAATGCGGATAGTACTCAAACCATGATCCGAGATGTGGAAATAGATAGCTATGGAAATGTATATTTAATTGGCTCGGTAATAGACTCCATTATCTTCAATCCTACTCAGAAGTATCGCTATGCACAAGAAGGTCTCATCTTTGTTAAGTACAATGCTAGTGGTGCATACGAGTGGCACAAATACATATCAGGAGCGATAGGCTACGATTTAGAAATAAATGGAAGTAATGAAATTGTAGCGAGTGGAAGAAAGAACAACGGAGCATTATTTTTGAAAAAATATGACATCGGAGGCTCGGCATTGCAGCAACTCAGTTCTACTGCTTCTACTTCTGGGTTTTGCGATGGTAGAAGAGTTGTGTATGATGGCACAGATTACTACATAACCGGTGTTTTCTTTGGCACAGTTGGTATTGATACTGAAACTTTATCCACCACAAGTGAAGGCATGTACATTGCTAAAGTAAGCGGTAACCTTTCTTCAGTTTATTGGTCTGATTATGCGTATTACCCGGGAGAAGTATGTGAAGGAACAGATATTGAACTTGATGCTTGTAATTACCCTGTTGGCGCTGGTTCTTATAGAATAGGAGCAGATGCAAAAATGTGGATTTACAGATATCACCCAGATGGTACACATTTAGGGAGTATAACCTACAATGGAAGTGGTACGCATAAGTACGCTGAGGTTTGGGATATGGAGATTCAACCAGGCGCAAATACAGTTTATTTTAGTGGACACCGTGCAGATAATCTCTATCCAAATAATATTAGAAAAGGCTATGAAGCTAGTTTTGACTCATGCTTATTCTCTGTCTATGCATATCCTGAAAAGTACTATACGTCCTATAGTTCTGCACCGGTAGCATTAATGGCTGAACCTTCTGGAGGAACGTTCTATGGTTCAGGAGTTTCTGGTTCTTTGTTTGACCCAGCAGTAGCTGGCCCTGGCGTGCACACGGTTTACTACACAGCTTCGGACTGCAACTGTTCGGCATCAGATACGTTTGATATTGAAGTGAAGTGCTATCCGCAGGATAACTTTTCAGAATACCTGAATATTCATGAGAATGAATCTCAGAATTATGCCCACTTTAAAAGAACAGAGTCTGATTATTTCACAGATTCTATTCCAAATCCTGAAACAGGAAACTCTATGCCTGTGCAGCGCGTAATGACGGTTTCAACCAGTCAATCCAATAACGGAGATGTATACTTATCCTTAAGTACAGATGATGGGGAGGTTTTATGGGTTCGCAACTATGGAGGCTCAGGTCGTGATAGAGGAACGGCTGTTAAAAAGAGCAAAACGGGTTATCTGGTTGCAGGTACTACCTTAAGTTTTGGTAGTACAAAACAGAAGCCATTTATCATGAAGCTTGATGCAAATGGAGCGTTAAGCTGGTTTAAGATTTATGAGATAGATAATCACGTATTGAACGTAAATATTGTGGAATTGAACAATGGAGATATTGCCATTGCAGGTTTCTACAATGCACACGAATATGGAGGACAAACCCACGACTTTTTTACGCTGGTTACCGATGCTAACGGAAATATTAACTCTTTTAGACAGCTAGGAAAAGCGAATCGCAATTGGGAATATATCCGCGACATTGAAGCCACGATGGATGGAGGATTTGTAATTGTAGGAAACACAGGGCATAACGATGATTATCATGCCGGTTTAATTATGAAGTTCGACAATTCCTATAATATCCAATGGTCAAATACGGTAAGACGTGTACTAGCAGGAGGGGTATATAACCTTGGTGTTTCCGGACAAAGAAGTAATACATTTTTAAATGGAGTTAAAGAAACATCCAATGGTGAGTATTTGGTTGTAGGTAGAGTTAGTGATCACAATGGATCGGGGGCTAATGCTACTTTCAGACATGGTGTGCTGTTGAAGTTTAGCAATGCAGGAAATTTGGTTTCCAATCAGATGTATGCCAGAAATGCAAGTGATTTTCTGATTCTACACAATCTTGATATTATGCAGAATGGGAATATTGTTATGACTGGAAAAACAAGAGACGCTAGCAATAGAGAGTATACGCCTTTACTTGTAGTGGATGGAGGTTTTCAGCCTACACTAGTTAAAGAGTATGATTTTGATGTTAAAAATGAGGCTTTAAATGTTTGGGAAACAACTAGTGGACAGTTTACAATTAGTGGGTTGACCGGTCCTAGTGGGGCCAATAGAAAACCATTTGTATTGAATACCGATAACAATGGAGGGTCATCCGAGTACATCATCTGTGATCAAACCTTAAATGTAACCGCCTATTCGGATGCAATGCAAGAATTACCTTATGCCTGGGAAGAGAATACGCCCAATCATTATGCGTCAGCTTATACTATCGATTCTACGGATTTGTGCATCTTACTTAAAGATTGCAGTCCATCAGGAATTCCTGCAGATAGACAAAAAATGGCAGCTGTAGAAACTATGGAATATGATGACTGGTTAGATGTTGAGCCTGTAGAGGAAATTAAAGCAGAGGATATGATTGGTTTTTACCCTAACCCAAGTAATGGCTTTGTTCATTTTACAGAAGCTGTTGAAGAGGTTACGCTTATGGATGTAACGGGTAGAATTGTACTGGAATATTCAGGGGATAAAATCAGCGAGCTTCAGTTGAAAGGAATACAAAGAGGTGTATATCTACTTCAACTTAAAGTTACAACCAATGCCAAAGGATACACCAATACTCTTGTTATAGAATAGATAGACAATAGTATAAATAACTTGATTAGTTAATCAATCAAAAAAAATGGCCGCAGATATCTGCGGCCATTTTAATTTTTATCTGATAGAGGTTATCAGTTTTGTCTTTTGATAAGATTTAAAGCGCTTCCCGCTTTAAACCACTCAATTTGTTGAGCATTATAGGTATGATTTAAAGCAACCACATCCTTGCTTCCGTCTTTATGTACAATCTCCAAATGCAATTGTTTGTCTGGCGCAAATTGATCTAAGTCGGTAAAGTTGAAAGTATCATCTTCCAATACTTTGTCGTAATCATTTTCATTAGCGAAAGTTAAACCAAGCATACCTTGTTTCTTAAGGTTGGTTTCGTGAATACGAGCAAAAGACTTAACAATCACGGCTCTCACACCCAAGTGGCGTGGCTCCATGGCTGCATGTTCACGAGAAGATCCTTCACCATAATTGTGATCTCCTACAACAATACTAGGTACACCTGCAGCTTTATACGCTCTGGCTGTTGCCGGAACAGGTCCTTTTTCTCCAGTTAGCTGATTTACCACAGAGTTAGTCGCTTGACCAAAAGCGTTAACCGCTCCAATTAAACAATTGTCCGAAATATTATCCAAGTGACCTCTAAAGCGTAACCAAGGTCCGGCCATAGAAATATGATCGGTAGTACATTTTCCGAAAGCTTTTATTAAAAGCTTCATACCAGTAATATTTTTACCGTCCCAAGGGCTAAAGGGCTCTAATAACTGTAAGCGGCTTGAATCGGGATTCACAACCACATTAACACCACTTCCATCTTCAGATGGGGCTTGATAGCCAGGATCCTCTACATCAAAACCTTTAGGAGGTAATTCAAATCCGGTAGGGATTTCCAGTTTCACCTCTTCTCCCTTATCGTTGGTAAGCGTATCTGTTTCAGGATTAAATCCTAAATCTCCAGAGATAGCTACAGCAGCTACCATTTCAGGAGAGGTTACAAATGCATGTGTATTTGGGTTACCATCCGCTCTTTTAGAAAAGTTACGGTTAAAGGAGTGTACAATAGTGTTTTTCTCCTCTTTTTCTGCTCCAGCACGTGCCCATTGTCCAATACAAGGTCCACAAGCATTGGTAAATATTTTAGCACCTAAATCTTCAAAAATGGAAATAAAACCATCCCTTTCAATGGTGTAACGCACTTGCTCTGAACCGGGGTTAATACCAAATTCTGCTTTTGGCTTTAAGCCTTTTTCCACAGCTTGCTTAGCAATAGAAGCCGCTCTCGAAATATCTTCGTAAGAAGAGTTGGTACAAGAACCAATTAAACCCCATTCTACTTTAGTAGGCCAATCGTTTTTAGCCGCTTCTCCTTTCATTTCCTCTACGGGAGTCGCTCTATCCGGTGTAAAAGGTCCGTTGAGGTGAGGTCTCAACTCGCTCAAGTTGATTTCAATTACTTGATCAAAATATTGTTCTGGATTGGCATAAACTTCATCATCTCCAGTTAAGTGATCAGCAACGGTATCAGCCAAATCCACAACATCTTGACGACCTGTAGCAGCTAAATATCTTCTCATACTTTCATCATATCCGAAAGTAGAAGTGGTCGCACCAATTTCGGCTCCCATATTACAAATGGTTCCTTTACCGGTACAAGAAAGAGATTTTGCTCCTTCTCCAAAGTATTCAACAATAGCTCCGGTTCCTCCTTTCACGGTTAGAATACCAGCTACTTTTAAGATAACATCTTTTGGGGCCGTCCAGCCACTCAATTTTCCTGTAAGTTTTACTCCAATAAGCTTAGGGA
>CAZAJG010000094.1:0-5714 GCA_964485405.1 uncultured Owenweeksia sp.
ATCATCTTCTTCTTCTTTTTCTTCCTTTTCCGCTTCTTGCATCAACTCATAGTCCTCTTCGTTTAAGCGGTAATTGTCATATGCTTCCTGGGTTAAGAAGGTTCCGTATACATCTCTTTGACCACCCCAGCTGGCGTGGTTTTTCATTCCATCTCGAGATGAAAAGGAGAGCATCATCTTTCCTTCTTGCACCCATTTTGGAGAACCATGGCCATAGCCACTTTTCGTGAGGTCTGTAATCTCTCCGCCTTTAGCACTAACTAAGCCCGCTTGGCTAATCCATTGACGGTTTTGTAAAAAATTAACCAAAAACCACTTGCCGCCTGGCGACCACATATAATGTTGATCTCCATCGGCATAAGAGTAATTTTTATTGGCGGGTACAATCTCCCTTACTTCTTTGCTTTTTAGGTTAATCACTTTTAAACCTGTTCGATTTTCAAGAAAGGCAACTTCTTTACCGTCAGGAGAGTAGGAGGGTTGAAAGGTTTCGTTTTCCGTTTTAAGAATTACTTCTTCTTCGAGTAAAGTGGAGTTGAAAAAATATTTTTCTTCTTTCCTTTTAATACAGGTTTGATAAAGGTTCCAGCTACCGTTTCTTTCTCCAGCATAAACAAGAGATCTTCCATCTGCGCTAAAGTCTACAGATCTTTCTTGTTCTGGTGTATTGGTTATACGTTTGGTGGTGCCTTTTTTTACCGAGCTTACAAATACTTCTCCTCTTACAATAAAAGCGATTTCTTTTCCATTGGGCGAAACGGCCATTTGGTTTACATTCCCTCTTATCCGCACTACTTTTTCAGCATTATATCGATCATCATAAAGTATGCTTATGGCTACCTTTTTAGGAGTTCCGCCCTCTTTTAGCGTATAGATTTCTCCATGATAGGAGAAACACAACACGTTATCATCGGAAGCGGTTAAATGTCGAACTGGATGTTTTTTGAAATCACTGAGCTTAGTGGCGTTTTCATTTAATCCTATATTTTTTCGATACACATTAAAAGAGCCATCTTTTTCGCTGAGATAGTAAAATGCTTTTTCATCGGAATGGAATATCGGACTGCGATCTTCACCTTTAAAGGAGGTTTGTTTGGCATAGGTTTTAGAATCGATATTGTATGTCCAAATGTCGCGAGTTACCGATGAAGTATGGTGTTTTCTAAATGGATCTTCGTACCCTTTTTTGTCTTGATAAATCAACAAATTTCCCGAACTGTTGTATTTAGCTTCTTCAGCAGGTGAGGTAAGAATTTGTTTTACGCGACCTCCATTTACAGAAACTTGGTACAACTCACTTAAAGTCCAGGATGGGAACATTTGGTTTTGCACGTCATCCAAACGCATAGAGTTGAAAATTACCGATTGGTTATCCACGCTAAAATCAGATGGAAAATCGTTGGATGAATGAAAAGTGAGTTGAGTAGCTTTTCCGCCTCCAGCTTTCATCAAATAAACATCAAAGTTTCCTTGGCGATTGGAAGCGAAAGCGATCGACTTTCCATCATGAGACCAAACTGGATTTTTATCATGTGCTTCATTTACCGTTAAAGGGATCGCCTTTCCACCTTGAGTGGGAACAGTAAAGAGATCACCTTGATATGAAAAAACAATTGTTTTTCCATCTGGCGAAATGGCGGGATAACGCATCCATAAAGGCGTTTGCTGACTTTGAGAAGAAATAAAAGTAAGACCAATAATCAGTAATGTAAAATATCTGATTTTCATTGAGTTAGGTTTAAGGTTGGACGATGTAAAAGCAGAACTCCTTTAAGTAGGGAGGATAAAACTAAAAATTATCTTTTGAAAAAGATGTACCCATACGCAACCAATAGGTTCATTTGCTCATCTAAAAGGCATAATCAAGCAAAAAGCTGATTCGAATTAAGATGGGTTTCAAATAAAACCTTTAACTTTCAGTATTCGCTAAACCTACAACTATGAAGACTAAATCATTTCTTGTAACAGCCGGTATCTTACTCTTATCTATTACTTTAAGCATTTCATGCTCTAAGGATTTGGATGCCAATGGATCTAATTCTACTACCTTAAAGCTCGATGATCAATACAACTACATGATGGCTTCTCCGGCAATGGGGCAGTTGGGTAGAGTATTGTTTTATGATAAGTTTTTATCGGTTAACAATGCGGTTTCTTGTGGCTCGTGTCACCTACAAACGCTTGCTTTTTCGGATCATGGACAGTTTAGCGAAGGTTTTGAGAATATAACAACCAACCGTAATACACCTCCCATTCAAAATTTATTTGAGCCGGATCAAGCCCTTTTTTGGGATGGACGGGAGCGCGTGTTGCAAACGATGGTTATGAAACCTGTTTTCAATCATGTGGAAATGGGGATGTCTAATGCAACACAAGTAGTAAATAAGGTTAAAGGGAGAGCCTATTATGAGGAACTTTTTGAGAAAGCATTTGGCGATAATGAGATTAGTTTTAATCGTATCGCTCAAGCTTTAGGTAGTTTCACTTCCAGCATTGTATCGCAAGACTCTAGGTTTGATCAAAATTTTATGTTTGGTTTTATTACGCCAGATTTTGTAAATCCGCAAATGCAGATTCCAAATTTCACTCCAATAGAACAAGAAGGTTTTGGACTTTTCTTTAACAAGTATAACTGTGGCAGTTGCCATAATTTATTCTCTTCTAAAGGTTATGGAGATTTCACTAGCACAACTGCCGGAGAGGAATTGGTCAATATTGGTCTTGATCGTGATTATAACGATGATGGTAGAGGTACACTTACCGGAGATAATCAGGATAATGGAAAGTTCAAGATCCCGAATCTTAGAAACGTAGAGCTAACCGGGCCTTATATGCACGATGGAAGATTTTCCACCTTAGAAGAGGTTATTGGTCATTACAGTACGGGTATTGAGGGGCATCCAAATCTTGACGATCGTTTAAAAGATGAGAATGGTAAGCCTTTAGTATTGAATATTACCGAAGCTGAAAAAGGAGCTTTAGTAGCTTTCTTAGGAACGCTAACCGATAGAAAATTCACTACAGACCCCAAGTTTTCCGATCCTTTTAAGAAAAATTAAATCCAAGAAAATAGAGCTTTATGCTTAATAAAATCCTTCTGTGTTTTGCACTTTTTTTGAGTGCAGTTTCCATGTATGCGCAAGACTATACGGTTAATACTAGTGGAGCAAAACAACCCAAGTATAGCCATTATGTAGGTGTGCAAATAAACCCATTATTTAAGCAAATACTGAGTCTGGGAAACACGGATGATGTAGATAATCCATTTTTATTAAAATATGCTTTTAGAGAAAATAGAAGTAAAAGAGAAATTACGGCAGGTTTAGGCTACAGCTTGAGTAATTCTACGGATCAGGATGGCTTTGAGTCTACAAATAGTGATCTCTCACTGCGTGTGGGAGTAGCTAAAAAGTACGACATTGGAAGAGGCTTTGAAGTGGGTATTGGTGTTGATGCAATCGTGAATGCGCGTAGCATAAACACGGTCAACGTACAATCAAACAGCTTTGGTCAATTTGTTGATTCTACCATCACAAAATCCAATTCTACACTCTTAAGCATGGGGGTAGGGCCTCAAATTACTTTTAGCTATAATATTACCCCCAATATTCAGTTGGGTACAGAAATGACTTATTATTATCAATACTCTACAGATAAGCTGAATGTTGAATCGAAAAATTATCGATCTGATAGTTTTGGTGGTGGCACTGTGATATTAACCACTTCATCGGTAAACGAAGAGGATAAAGGTAATATGGTGAACCTAAACATTCCGGTGGCTCTATTTCTCATCATCAGGTTTTAAAAGAGATGTATTATTATGAAATCATATACTAAACTACTTATGCTGATTTTCGGCATATTTCTCCTTAACTCTTGCCAGGAGAAAGGGTGTACAGATGAGGGTGCCATAAATTATAATATTACCGCAACCTCAGATGATGGTTCCTGCGTGTATTGTACAGACAATGAAACGAGTTTGGGGAATGTAAGTTTTAGAATTACAGATTTAAATTGGGGAAGCACGCATTATAACGAAGAGATTATAGAGGTAAGTGCCACTCAAAGCCAAATTAAGTACAATGATGGTTCTTGTGGAGACAATACCTGTAATGTGAGTTTAAACTTAACCAATCTATTAAATGAACCTATTCGAGAGCTTAGGTTTAGAGTCTATATAAACCCAGCCATGGGGTTTGGCTTTGTATATGAAAATTTGAACTTTTTTGAGATTCCTGCAGGAGGATCACTCTTTCTGGAGAATGCCATATCTCTTTCCGATGGCGCAGGTAGTTGTATGTCTATAACGGGTGCTAACACCAGTAGTTCATTGTTTAACGTTACTTACAATTAAAAGGGGCTTTAGAACTTAGGAATTTCTTCTCCTTCTTTGATTCTCCAGATTTTTAGCGATCTTAAAAATATATAGTAGCACGAATGAGCGGCAAGAATAAAACCTACTTTACCATCAAGAATACCTAACTGAAAAATATACTTTTTCACAAACGTAAATAAGGGCTTAAGCAATAGATGGAAGGCGGTAACTTGCTTGGTTTTAGCTACTCTATCGTAAGCGCCCCAAGTGGTATATCTATCCGACTTATAGAGCAGATGTCCTAGATCCTTGTATGTATAGTGCTCTAGTTTATTTTTTAAATAGCCTACTTTACCATCTACAAGAACTTCTGCATGTACATGCTTGTCTTCATAACGGCTTTTACTTTTACGGAATAAGCGGATTACCTTATCTCCTTGCCACCCACTATAATTGAGTTTTTTACCCATAAAATAGTTCTGGCGATAGATCCAGAAGGCGTCTGATGAGGAGCCGTTTTCTAAAATTTCAACAACCTCTTCTTTTAGCTTAGAGCTTACTCTTTCGTCTGCATCCAACAGCAATATCCATTCGTGTTCAGCTTGGGGGATGGCCCAATTTTTTTGAGAAGCAGAATTTCCATACTCCCTTTGAATAACGCGAGCACCATTTTGCTTAGCAATTTCTACAGTTTTATCTTTCGAAAAAGAATCAACCACCAATACTTCGTCTGCAAAAGAAACAGACTCTATGGCTGCTTTAATGTTATGTTCTTCGTTACCAGTTGGTATGATTGCAGTAAGCTTAGCTCTCATTTAAGTTAGAGTATAGTGAATGCCATTGATTGGCTATTTGTTCATCTTTAAACTTCTGTGCAAAAGTATATCCATTTTCTTTCATCTTGGTTTGAAGTTTGGAAGAGCTCATAATCATCTGTATAGCATTATTCATATCCGAAGGGTTATCCGGGTCTACTAAAATACTATCCGGTCCTGCTACTTCGGGTAAGGAGCTTTTATTGGAAGTAATTACGGGTACTTTACTGGCTAAGGCTTCTAAAACTGGAATTCCGAACCCTTCAAAGTGAGAGGGGTAGATGAAGAGAGAAGCACCCTGATAAATCTTAGCTAAATCCGTATTACTTGTTACGGTAGGGGTGAAGATCGCATCTTTTTTGCGAATGCTTTTTGCCGCGTAATTCTTCCAATAGGGCGTCTTTTTTCCGATTAACACTAAAGGCATGCCTATGGATTTTGCTTCTTCTACTATTTTGGTCACATTTTTTCGCTCTTCCAATGTGCCAACAAAAAGAAGGTACTCGGCAGGGAGCCTGTATTTTTCTTTTACGCTCTTTAGGTCATCTTCGTTATGGCTTTGCCAAAACAGAGGATCACAACCC
>CAZAJG010000095.1:0-5593 GCA_964485405.1 uncultured Owenweeksia sp.
CTCTAGTGATGTTGCAGCCGTTTACCAATGGCAAAGTGATACAGGTAATGGATTCCTCAGCTTAACAAACGGTGGTCAATATACTGGAGCAA
Organism: uncultured Owenweeksia sp.; assembly: GCA_964485405.1. Taxonomy (GTDB): domain Bacteria; phylum Bacteroidota; class Bacteroidia; order Flavobacteriales; family Schleiferiaceae; genus CAKZNE01. Next base: position 93 of record CAZAJG010000095.1, read on the forward strand.
ACAGTTCCACTTTAACCATTAACAATGTGCTTATTTCAAATAGCGGACAATTGCTTAGGTGTTTGATAAATTCTAGCGTTTGTAATGATACAAGTACTGCTGCTCGTTTGCTCATTGCAGCTATTGGTCTTCATGAAGAATTGGATAACACGCATACCTTTGATATTTACCCCAACCCTGCTACGGACGAGATAACCATTAAGTTGGGTGCTTCTAATTCTTCAAAAACATACGTTATTCTGAACAGCATAGGTGAAGAAATTGAATCTGGAAAACTCTTGGGCTTAGAAACCATGGTTAAACTAAAAGAGTATTCAGCAGGATATTATATTTTAAATATAGAGGGTACAAAACGCGCTTTTGTGGTAAAACCTTAGTTATTTGCTAGCCAATTAAGCCTCTATATTTATCTAGACAAGTGTTACTCTAGAGACTTATGCTGTTGTTGTATATATTCTGAGAAAGTACAGATAAGTAAAACGAATTGCTTTCTAAGCAAGAGTTGAACAATCCGATATACTTTTAATGTTTCTTATGAACGTATACTTCATCCCCCTCAAAGTATTTGCCCGAAAATGATTGCCGTAGACGTATTGATTTTAGGTGCTGGGCCCATTGGTTTAAGCGCAGGTATTGCGGCTCAAAAGGAAGGGCTTAGGTATCAGATTATTGATAAAGGATGTTTGGTAAACTCCTTACACAACTTTCCAACGGATATGACTTTTTTTTCCAGTTCAGATAAACTGGAAATTGGTAACATTCCCTTCCACTCCCTATCTCGCAGACCGCGTAAACAAGAGGCTTTAGAATACTACCGAAGGGTTACCGAACATTTCAACCTTAATGTTGGCTTGTATGAAACCTTTCTTTCCGCTGAAAAACAAATAGATGGAAATACAGGCTTTATCGTTTCCACCACCAAAACAAAATACCGTTGCCGGTATATTGTAAATGCAACCGGCTTTTACGACACTCCAGTTTTGATGAATATCCCGGGTGAAAAGCTCCAAAAAGTAAACCATTATTTTGACTCGGCACATCATTTGTTTCGTCAAAAAGTGGCCATTATTGGAGCCTCAAATTCGGCTATTGATGCAGCTCTTGAAGCCTATCGGAAAGGGGCTGATGTTTCTTTAATAATACGAAAGGATAAAATTGGAAATAATGTAAAATATTGGATTCGGCCCGATGTAGAAGCACGAATTGCAGAGGGAAGCATAAAAGCCTACTACCAAGCAGAGGTTAATGAAATCCATGAGAAATTCATTTTAGTACAACAAGACGGCAAACGGTTTAAAATGGAAAACGATTTTGTTTACGCCATGACGGGTTACCGTCCCAACTTTGATTTGTTGCGCTTGTTAAATATAGAAGTTGATGTACAAAGCACTCAACCTCTGTACAATTTTGAAACCATGGAATCCAGTAACTCTGGTGTATATATAGCCGGAGTGGTATGTGGTGGTTTAAAAACCAAGGAATGGTTTATTGAAAACTCCAGAGATCATGGAGCTAAAATTATGTCTCACATTAAAAAACAACAAAAATGAATTTAGAAAATAAAGTAGCACTCGTTACCGGTTCCAGCAGAGGTTTAGGAAAAGTACTCAGCGAACAACTCTTAGAAAAAGGTTGCACCGTAATTGGCTGGAGCAGAAAAGAAACGCCTATTGATCATCCAAACTTTAAAGGGTACTGTTTGGATGTAGGAAATGAAGATCTTGTAAAGACCGCTTTTCAAGAGCTTATAGCAAGCTTTAAAAAGGTAGATATTATTGTAAACAATGCCGGGTTTGGTGCTTACGAACCTATTGAAGAGACTTCTTCTGAGGTAATGCGCAACATGTTTGAAACCAATGTTTTTGGTATTTTCTATTTAACCAAGTTGGCTGTACCTTACATGAAAGCGGCTAAAATGGGGCATATTATAAACATCTCCTCCATTGCTGGAATTACTGGTATGGAAAACCTTTCTGTTTACAATGCCACCAAATTTGCGGTTAAAGGAATGTCTGAATCCTTGTACAAAGAATTGCGTCCACATGGTATCAAATTAACTTGCATTTTACCAGGTTCTATACAAACCGATTTTTTCAATGATATTGAAGGTTTATCTCCAAGTGGAACTATGCTCCAAGCAGCAGAAGTAGCGGATTCTATTGTGTATTGTCTCGAATCTTCCAACAGCTTTCATCCCGTAAATTTTGAAATTCGTCCATTTAAAACTTTGGTTTAATCAGATTAGAAAGCTGAGTATTTGGCTTGCTCCTACTAAAAACAAACTCTTTCAGGAATTGATTGTGAACAACGATACTTTTTATTGGGAAGGTGTTGCCAATTATAACAACGGCCAACTGTTAATTACAGCAACTCTTTCCATTCAGGATACGAGCGGCCCTATTGTATATGATTTGGCTAAGGTTAATTAGAGGGTAATGATGGACACGCACTACAAGTGCGCGGTCATTCTGTGGCAGAGATATCTTATTCAGTATTACTTTTCCTCAAAAATGTATCATCCCTAAAGCCGTTCTCTATAGCTAAGTCTCTTGTTCTTTGTGCTTCCTTAAAAGTTAAGCTATCAGCTACAACAACCATAAAGAGATTGGCACGTTTTCTACTTTTTTGAATCCGAGCCTTTGAAAATAGCTCATCATAATTTGTATCACCAATTTTTTCTTTCACATCCTAAATTAGGTATTGTAAATCAATTCTTTTCGGTGACGATCCGCTTATAACCATATATAGCTCACCTTCGAAGGATTCAATTACTGCATTAGATAAATTATTGATGGAGGTGTCGGTCAACTTTACATTTTCTATCTCTGAAAACCTTTTAATCATTTCTTCTCTTAAGGTTTCATCAATTTGCCCAGAAATATATAGTCTCAACTCCTTAACAATATTTCCTCGTATTTCATCTTTGTGTTCATTAATGAAGTCATCTTTTATCTCTTGAATAATTTTTTCCGTTCCTTGCTCCTTAATCTCATCTCGAATCATATTAATTAAGGCCTTTGCGGAGACAAAACCAAAAGCTGTTATTACGACCAACACAACAGATGTCCATTGTAAAAACCTTTTTCTTGACTCAATAAATACACGGTGGGAAAAGAGCTCTTCTTTTGAGTTTTCAAAAAATTTTAGTTTTTCTTTAAGCTCTTTATTCTCCTGCTTAAGTTTTTCGATTTCTTCCATCTAAATTCATTAGATTATTTTCAAGCCAAAATAATTAAGGTTCTACCTTTCATCCCTTTTCCATTGGAACATTCTTATTTCCATTTGATGAAACTGATGTTTTAAAATTTGAGTAATTAACGTCCTTTGTACGGTTATTTTGCCAAAATAATAACATGCATCATTATTACCGCCATTGGAGAGAGGATTATTGGATATCAAACATTCAGTCTATATCCGGATCAAGGGGGTGTGGTACTTCTTTTGATTTTCCTACGCATTCATCGCAACTACAGGCAACATCCAGCGCGGAACTAACCTCGACCAAACAAACAGTGGCACATGGTGGATCACAAGTAAAGCGTGTTGCGCCAGAACCTTCGGTTGCTCCTTCGATGATGTACACCACATTACTTTGTTGCCCAATAGTAAGATTGGTATAGATATATTCAACCCCGTAACGTGAGGTTTCGTCATAATAGTGGATTTTGATTTGATCGACCACAAAATCGTTTACATTCTCAGATGCTAAAAAGCTTTCAAAATCAGCATTAGGCATGGGAAATATTTCCGATAAGGCCAGAAGTTTTTCCATATCCGTCAAACCTGATGGTAAATCGGGAACAATACCAAAAATATACAACGGACACCCTTCACATGAGCATCGATAATAATCAAAAACCGATGGTACTTCGCCAGCTGCGCCTGTTACACGTGAAAGCAAACAAAGTTCGGGGTTGTTATTGCATTCTGTACCACAATCGAAGGCGATTTCCAACAAGGGTGGATGCCATCCGTTATCGGCTTTTTTGATGTTGCTATCGGTTTGTGTGGAGTCTTTTGAGCATGAGTAAACAAGCGCTAAAAGAGTAAAACATAGAGCGCTGAGGAGTAGAGTTTTTTTGGTCATTGTTTCGTATTTAGAGTTAAGTCTTTCGTTGCTTTTTCCTTGGGATGGTGGACATAGAGCGTTTTATTATGTTCATTGATATAGGCAACTACTTGTTGAACACGCCCATCATAGATATGAACCTCCTTACCAGAAAATTGATAGTCACCTAGATCATAAATCACAAAAAAACGGATCGGGGATTGACCAATAATTACACGTGAAAACTCCGTTGTTTTGATTAAACCGGATAAACTGTCTTGATCATTTTCAATTGACAGCAAACCTAAATCCTCTTCGTGGATTGTTATGTTATTTTTTGTGTAATGTATAATAGGTTGGGGCTTTTCCAACACATCGTTGGTAGGTATAGATACATATAAAATCTGTTCGTTTTCGTTGAAGAAAGCCGTTCCAGACATAGCGGAATGCACAGGGATTTCAACCACTTTTCCATTAAAGGTGTAATCACCTAAATTTCGTATCAAGGCAAAACGCGTGGGTCTATTATTAAAGATTGCTTGATCAAACTTGCTCGTATTCAAGATATCAAAAATGGAATCGCGACCCAATCCATCTTGTTTAATACACACCAAATCCAACCCTCTTTCGTATATATAAAGTGGACCACTTGCTTGAAATGAAATAACATCCTCTTGAAATATCGCCCCCTTACAAACTCCGGTTTTTGTTGGTGGTTCAGTTGATTGAGCGATCAAAAAATTAATCGAAAAAAGAGATAGAGTGATTACCGTTTTTAAGGTGTTCATAACTGTATGAAAATTCAAAGACGATCAGCAAAATAGGAAAATCCTTGAACCCCTCGACATGATCATTGGAATTTTTGACATTCAGTGTTTTGCGTTAAAACCACAAAACCAATCACTTACAAGGATTGACTACGGAAAAAGAATTATCAACCCTTATCAAATGTGGGATGAATCGTACTATCTACTATCACAAAAACACTCTTGCATAAAGTCATTCACTTAAACGATATCGTGTTTTACGATCCGATTGTTACTCTGGTTTGGCATGTCCTACTCCCTTTGTTATATATGAGGGGAATAACGGCCAGTCAAACCGGATGTTGATAGACCCTAAAGCACAGCAAGGGGAAAGCGGTATTTAGGCAAGCTCCGGACATTTCCGCTTCATCCAGCCAAACCGGATAAAACATAAAGGACTTCAGTGCACCGCTTTTGGCCAATGTACTTATAACGAGGCTATCACTACTCACAGACGGAATTTGCCGTTTGTCCAATCAAAATCGCATAAAGTCATTTTTAAATCAAGAGTAAAGAGATAGAGCTCTTTGAAATAAGATGTATCTTGAAAGAAGAGAAAATTATTGGACAATAATTAATTCCTGTGCAAATGAAAAAGGGTTTAGAAAAATTAATTTCTAAACCCTTGATTTTCAGTCGGGGCGGCA
>CAZAJG010000096.1:0-5182 GCA_964485405.1 uncultured Owenweeksia sp.
GCTGTTCTTTTATCGGGTTTGAGCCTTTCCGCTCAAAATTCTTTTATCGCCCGTAAACCAGCTATGATCTAATGAATAATTTTTCCTGAGCTACCAAAATAGAACCATCTCTTAATTCTAAATGATACATACTTGGAGCTAAATCAAAAACCTCTACCTTTTGTTGAGGAGCGTTTATGGGGATCTCTTTTACTTTTTGCCCTTGCATATTAAAAAGAGTGAGCTTTAATTCTGAAAAGCTCCAAGCTTCAAAATCTAAATAAAAAGAACCGGAACTTGGGTTGGGGTAAATATCCAAGCCCTCAAGGAGTATGACATTTTCGGTAATACTAATGCTTTGACACCCTTGAACCACACAGCCAAACTTATCCGCTCTAACAATCCAAGGGGCATAATCCGATAAGGCACTAGGCAATAATCTACCTGCGGCCACAAACCCTTTATCGGGGTAAGGCGCAATATCAAACAAAATATTAAGGTCTGACGGTAAGGTTCGTGCTGCATACTCCCTATACCAAAGGCTATCTCCATTTTTATCTAATGCATACACATAAGCTGTTACCGCGCCAAGTTTCGGGCTGGCCGTACCGTCATAAAACGATCCGGTTATTAAGTATGTACTATCCGTAACGGCAATTCCATTTCCTATTGAATTTTTATAACCCCGATTTTTGTATTGTTTAGACCATAGAATGTTTCCATCCAGATCTATTTCATGAAAACTGGACTCACTGTAGGACTGCAAGTTAGCCTGAAAAAGTTTATATCCCATTCCCCAAGCGGTAGTCAACATAAAGGTTGAATCGGTCATGGGGATTAAATCAGATCCACGTTCTGCAAACTGAGAGTCTCCCACAATTAGTTCCCACAAGAGATTGCCTGTGGAATCTGTTTTAAGTACAACTCTGTCTGCATCATCCTCGCTCCAAGCATTGAATCGCCCTCCTGAAACAATAATGGAACCATTGGCCATCTCTATTACCGATGCCCCGTTCTGCATAATGTAATTTCCAATAGTTTGAGGAGCTTCAAAGCTTTTCATCCAGAGAACAAGGCCTTGGCTGTTTAATTTGGTCAAGAGAATTCCTCTTCTTCTAATGGAGTCTATTGGGTGTTTAATAAAAGTTTCACCCGCTATAAGGGTTCCTCCATCTCTTGAAGGTGTGCAGGTGAAAGCTGAAGTAATATCTCCGTTGTAGTTAAAGGTGGTGTGTACCAACGTATCAAAGTTTCGATCCATTTCCAGGAAAAAGCACCGATCCGGATTATTTTGTTTGCCCACCAATAAGTAAGTAGAGTCCCTAAGCTGTAAGGATCCAGAAAGTCCAGTTTGTATATAACCATTTTTGTTTACAATACTGTCAACTAAAACTAGATTCCCGTTCGAGTCTAATTTACTTAAAACAATACCAATTTCATAGTCTGGTTTCCAGAACAAAGCTGCTGTAACAATGTCATAATCGTCTACTAGAACATTAAAGGTAAGGTAACCATGATCTAAGGTTTTAGAGAAGCCGTTTTGTGCTTTGATTGGAAGGCAATAAACCGCTAGCCCTAAAAAAAGGAATAGCGGTTTGATCCATTTTGCAAGCGCACTTTTTATCATAAGCCTTATTGCTGTACGATGAGTTTTTCTGTTAAATAGTTTTGTTCTTTACTACCAATTTTTAAGATATAACTCCCGGGCAATACCGCCCCGAGTTCAAATATTTCATGGGTAGATTTCATTAAAGCTTGTTTGATCAATCTACCATCCATAGCATAAAGATAACACCAAATCTTTTCATTGGGTGTAAAGTTCCCCAATTCTATGGCTACAAAGTTTTGAGCAGGGTTTGGGTAGATGCGCGTTTGTGCGTCTTCTTTTTTCTGAACAGCCTGTTCCTTTTTGTTGGATGAGGAAGAATGGCTCGGATCATACATCGGTTCTAAATAAGTATAGGGAACTCCTAACATATTTAAGGCACCTCGTGCATAAGAACCCCGATGGCTAGACTCGTTGCCCCATTCATTAAGGTTACTTATTTGGCTACCGTTTAGGCTACATACTTCTTCTCCATTTTCAGCAAGGTCTAAATACATCGCATACCAGTCCAGGTTTTTGCTATGATTGTTATCTTCCCATTCACTCAATTCATTATTGGTTAAAATATCGTCTAGCACTTGTTGTGCTGCTGCAAAATTTTCTTCAAAAACCTCCATTTCGGCCAACTGGTATTGATAAAAGGCTTGTGGCAGATCTGAGAAGATAGATCGCATTTTAGTGTTTCTGTCTTCCAAATCGCTGTGGGCATATTCTCGCAATAAGTAATCGGCAGCTTGGTATTGTGTGGTCCGTTTAGCGCTCAATTCCATTTCTAAAATTTCCTTTCCTCCTAGAGTGCTTTGCCCGGCCATTATATCGCTTAGCATATAAGATGGTATGTTTTCGTGATGAACCTCTAAGAGTTCCATAAGCCATTCATTTTTTGAAGATTGCGGATTGGCCACCAGGATGTTTCTAAGCATCAAATCAGGAAGATCATCTATCTGAATGGTTTGGGCCAGTATTTCATCGCTTAAATAGGGAGACTCGTTCATTAAGTCTGTATACAGGCTCAGGTATTGGCTCTGTTGCGCAAAAAGAATTTGAGCTTCTAGCTGCCAGGTGTTTCCTCCGTCTACTAAAGTGCTCAATAAGCCTTCTACCAAATCACCTTCCGTTTTGTTGAGGTTGTAATCCAACTCGGCTTCCGTTATGGTGTAATCCTGTACGCTCAAAGTATCACCATTGGGATTAATGGTAAGTTTTGTGGGGCATGAAAGGTTAGGGTCGTACGCAACGTTATAGTTGTATGGGGTAGTAAAGTTGTTGTTTACTGGTGTAGCCTCGGGTTCAGAACTGGTTTGATGGTGGTGATACTGGATAATTGGGCTACTGGTATTATTAACATGCATAAAATTAAAGGTGCCTTGAGAAAAGATATTACCCGCTAAATCCTTAGAAGGGGTATTGTCTGGATCCAAGGGGTTAGGATCTCCTTGATTTTTACGAACACCATAAGCCGTGCTGCTCTGCGCATCGGGTAAGGAAACATCGGTAAAACAAATCCGAAAATCATTGCATCTAAACTGATACCCAGTGATGCCATTATCTCCTACACTTCTATTATTTCCAATAAATTGAATGGCTTGGCTTAGTTTGGTGAATGCATTTCGGTAAATGATATCACTTACAGGCCCATTGTCGTTTATTACGATTCCTACAGCTCTTTGGGCTTGTGAATTGGTAATTATGGGAAAGGTATTGAATAGATTTTCTTCTACTCGGCTTCCTCGGCTCGAGTTTAGATATATTCCGATCTCCATCCGCGTAGATGGCAAATCGAGTTCCTCTAATTAAGTTGTTTTCAATAGTAGAATAATTGAAACGCTTAAAGGTAGTGTAGCTCCTTATACCGTTATTATAATTACTGATGGTAGAGTTTTTAAGATTTATACTCGCATTTTGCATAAAAATGGCCGTTTTATTCAAAGCTTGTTGCAGATCAATATCAGCCTGTTGTTGTGTAAACTCACAATTATCAAACAACACATTTTGTACACCCCATAAAGAAACAGAAGCCTCGCGTTGCACATTAAGGTCACCTTCTACTGCTTTTAAGAAGGTAACATTGGTGAAATTGGCTTGGTAAGGTTTAACTACTAAGCCATAGGGGTCAGAATAATCTTCATATTTAACTAAAGCCACATCTCTGGCATTGTATAAAAAGGATGAGTTGCTTACATCAATAATTCCTCCAGAAGGGATGGAATATCCTCCAGGACATTGCCAATCTCCATTGTGAATGGCATCAATCGCGTTTCGGATCGATGAGTTTTGCATTTGTAGAGAACCTTGATGCGCTGGGGTTTGTGGTTTAGAGTGATCGCCTAATAGACGTATTCCATTCCACCAAGCATCACCCAGGCCCATAAGCCAAGCGCAGTCCAATATTAAAGTGGCATTGCCTTCTACTTCAATTGTGGCTCCAGCACCAAAATAGCAAAAGCCTTCTATGGTTAATGTATTACCCGATTCTACACGTACATTCCCCTTTACGTTTAAGCCAGACCAATGTTCGTCTGCGGTAATATAAGTCCAGCCAGTAGGGTTTGGGAGTGGCGTGCTGGAAGGCCCAGTTCGTGCGGCATATCGATAGTCAAATAAGATGCTTGATCGTATGGTGTTAATTTGAGTAGGAGAAAAGTACCCTCTATTCCAATAACCCATAAAGTTATTGGGGCAAGTAGTGTTGTAGGGAACTGGAAATGGCGAAACATCCGGACATGCGCAGTTTGCTGGTTTTGGGGCACAGGCAGCAGCAGATTCTGCAAAAATATCAATTGGAGTATCTGCAATTCCATCGCCATTTCCCCACTGATCGATACCAAAGGTATGGTCAAGGCCAAATGCGTGCCCCCACTCATGAATGAACAATGCCGGAAACCAGTGGGAGCTAGCGGAATAATTAGTCATGTAAACTGTGGGTCCTTCATTTCGGCCGCCTGCTATTGTATTATTGCTGCCTGGAAATATGGTAGCATCGTCTCCCATTATCGTTACTAAGGAAACATCCTTTACGCTTTGTGGGATATCTTGTTCGTAAATATCTAAAATGTTAGTACCTGTCAATTGATCGACTCTGATGTATATAACGTCCAGAACATGAAATTTTATCAGTGGATCGCTCACAGTAAAGGGAGAACCATTTTTTAGAGTAGGACTTGGGTTTGGAATGCTAGGGTTTAGGCCAGAGCTCTTTAGGATGCCATTGGCGTTATTCATAACTGCTTCCATAGCCGCTTTGTCCAATTGATAATCATCGTTGAAACTAGAATTTCCATTCGCATCTTGTATGATGGCAAAAGTCATATTTACGGTCAGGTCTGTGTATATTTTAGTATCATCAAGCCCCGGAATTTCTACCAGAGAAAGGTCAAATACGCAAGAGGCAGAAGACTCTGGTAAATTGGATAAAATGGGGTCGGGGTCAGATGACTCAAGGGTGGTACATTCCCCTTCTTGACTAAAAGCATTAAAAAAATAAAAAACAGATAGAAATACAATGAGCGAAATCTTTCTCATAGGATGTAGGTTTTAGGTTGAAAAAATGGTGAATTAGTGTATAGCTAAATAAGTATAATTTTTTCACATATAGAG
>CAZAJG010000097.1:0-4490 GCA_964485405.1 uncultured Owenweeksia sp.
TCAGGTTACTGAGATAACAATCTAAGAATGAATTGTTTTTAAACTCCTTGTAAGGGGTTTGATACAAATAAATTAAGGTTAGAAAAGGTGCTCCATTTGTGGAGCGCCTTTCTGCCTAAATACGGGTGTAGCTCAGCTGGTAGAGCAGTGGTCTCCAAAACCAAAGGTCGTGAGTTCGATTCTTACCACCCGTGCAAGCTTAATAGATATGAGTAAAGTACAGACTTATTTTAAGGAATCGTATGACGAGTTAGTAACTAAAACTTCATGGCCAACATGGAGTGAGTTACAGAAAACAGCAGCATTGGTAGCAGTAGCTTCTATCATTATTGCGCTGCTTATAGCTCTAATGGATTTGGTGATATCAAAGGGTTTAGAAGGATTTTACCAATTATTTTAATTTAAACGAGCCTTATTGAATTATGAGTGATTCTGGAAAAAAATGGTTTGTTGTTAGAGCTATTTCCGGTCAGGAAAACAAGATCAAAACTTATATTGAGAATGAGATCGAGTACGCTGGCTTAAAAGATTATTTAGGTCAGGTTCTTGTACCTACAGAGAAAGTATATCAGATCCGTAACGGGAAAAAGATTAGCAAGGAAAGAAATTATTTTCCTGGTTATATAATGGTAGAAGCAGTTTTAGTAGGTGAAGTAGTTCACACTATTAAAAATGTGACTGGAGTTATCGGGTTTTTAGGTGAAACAAAAGGCGGAGATCCTGTGCCCTTGCGTTTAGCTGAAGTAAACAGAATGCTAGGTAAAGTTGATGAACTTACCGAAACAGACGAACAAATCAATATCCCTTTTATAGTTGGTGAAACAATAAAAGTTATTGACGGTCCCTTCAATGGTTTTAATGGAACTATTGAGAAGATTAATGAAGAAAAGCGTAAGCTTGAGGTAATGGTGAAGATCTTCGGACGTAAAACTCCTTTGGAGCTATCTTACATGCAGGTAGAAAAGGAGTCTTAAGAGATAAAGAGAGTGAGCTCAATAAAAAGTCCTGGAAGCTTCCGGTCTAGGCATAGAGTTTTAGTATTTATAAAACAAAAAGAAACAAATGGCTAAAGAAGTAAGCGCTTTAATTAAACTTCAGGTTAGAGGAGGCGCAGCCAATCCATCTCCACCCGTAGGTCCTGCATTAGGTGCCAAGGGTGTGAATATTATGGAATTCTGCAAGCAGTTTAACGCTCGTACGCAGGATAAGCAAGGTAAAGTTGTACCGGTAATTATTACCGTATATGCTGACAAATCGTTTGAATTTGTTATCAAAACCGCACCTGCAGCCGTTCAGCTGATGGAAGCAGCGAAGATCAAAAAAGGATCTCCTCAATCTAACCTTCAGAAAGTAGGTAAAGTAACTTGGGATCAGGTAAAAGTGATCGCAGAAGATAAAATGCCTGATTTAAATGCCTTCACTATGGAATCGGCAATGTCGATGGTGGCAGGTACTGCAAGAAGTATGGGTTTAACCGTAACTGGTCCTAAACCATTTTAATTTAACAATAACTGCAGAAAGAAATGGCTACTATTGGTAAAAAAAGAAAAGAAGCACTAGCGAAAATTGATAAGAATAAATCTTATTCAATAGAAGAGGCTAGTACATTGGTTAAAGATACAAGCACAACAAAGTTTGATGAATCTGTTGATTTGGCTATTCGACTTGGAGTGGATCCTCGTAAGGCAAATCAAATGGTGAGAGGTGTTGTAACACTTCCTCATGGAACAGGTAAAGACATCAAAGTGCTGGCTTTAGTTACTCCGGATAAAGAGCAAGATGCTAAAGATGCCGGTGCGGATTATGTAGGATTAGACGAATATATCGACAAGATTAAAGGTGGTTGGACTGATGTAGATGTGATCGTTACTATGCCTAGTGTAATGGGTAAAATTGGTCCTTTAGGTAGAGTGTTAGGCCCACGTGGTTTAATGCCTAACCCTAAAACAGGAACGGTAACTATGGATGTGGCCAAAGCTGTATCCGAGGTGAAAGCTGGAAAGATCGATTTTAAAGTTGATCGTTACGGTATTGTACATGCTGCTGTAGGTAAAGTGTCTTTTGATGCTGCTAAAATTCAGGAGAATGCTGAAGAATTGATAAGAACCTTATTACGTATGAAGCCTTCTGCTTCTAAAGGTACTTACATCAAGAGCATTTGTTTGAGTTCTACTATGGGAGCTGGAATAGCAGTTGACGCTAAATCCATTTAATTTATTTGAGTTATGACCAAAGAGGAAAAAAATAATCAAATAGAAAGCCTTACTGAGGTTTTGAAAGGTACTAACGTACTGTATATCGCAGATATCGCTGGATTGAACGCTGTTCAAACAAGTAATCTTCGCAGATTGTGCCATAAGAGTGGTATACAGTTAAACGTAGTTAAGAATACCCTGCTGAAAAAAGCAATGGAGCGTTCAGAGAAAGATTTCGATGAATTGTATCCAGTTTTAAAAGGCAACACCAGTATAATGATTTCTGAAGCTGGTAATGCTCCCGCTAAACTTATTAAAGAGTTTAGAAAGAAGGTTGACAAACCAATTCTTAAAGGTGCATTCGTTGAAGAATCAGTTTATCTAGGAGATGATCAGGTAGAAATGCTTGTATCAATTAAATCCAAAGAAGAACTTATTGGTGATGTTATCGCGTTGCTTCAATCTCCAGCCAAAAATGTTGTTTCTGCTCTACAGAGTGGAAAAAATACTTTGGGCGGCTTGTTAAAGGCCTTGGAAGAAAAAGGAGCAGCCTAATATTGTACGCACATTAAGCTTCCATAGATCGTAATTATTTTATTTTAACTAAAAAGAAAGACCAAAAATGGCGGATATCAAAGAACTAGGCGATCAGCTAGTAAACCTTACAGTAAAAGAGGTTAACGAATTAGCAGATTACTTAAAAGAAGAGCACGGTATAGAGCCTGCTGCTGCGGCAGTTGCTGTAGCCGGTCCAGCTGCTGGTGGCGGAGACGCTGGTGGTGGTGATGAGCAAACAGAATTCGATGTAATCCTTAAGGCTGCCGGAGCTTCTAAATTAGCTGTTGTAAAACTTGTAAAAGAACTTACAGGACAAGGCTTAAAAGAAGCTAAAGGTATCGTTGACGGTGCACCAAGTACTCTTAAAGAAGGAGTAGCAAAAGACGAAGCAGAAGCTCTTAAAGCTCAGTTAGAAGAAGCTGGAGCTGAGGTTGAGGTTAAATAATCTCGTCTCTTTACCTGCTTTTTATAAGCATTCGGTTTAGGTCATCATCCCAATTAAAAATGGGATGATTGACCTAAACCCTTTTGTGTTTAGTTTAATTTTATTTTCATTTCTGTAATGGCCAACGACACGGTTATCAAAAATCCCCCAGAAAGAATTGACTTCGCGTCAATTAAAAGGTTCGAGTATCCTGACTTTTTGGATATTCAACTTAAATCATTTCAGGATTTTTTCCAACTGGACACTAAACCCGGGGATAGATCTGATGAAGGTTTGTATAAAACGTTTAGTGAAAACTTTCCAATTACAGATTCCAGAAACCAGTTTGTTCTAGAATTTTTGGACTACTTTGTAGATCCTCCACGCTATAGTGAAGAAGAATGTATTGAGAGAGGATTGACCTTTAGCGTACCCCTAAAAGCAAGATTGAAATTATATTGTACTGATCCGGAACATGAAGACTTTGAGACGATTGTTCAGGATGTTTATTTAGGTACAATCCCTTATATGACTCCTCGTGGTACCTTTATTGTAAATGGTGCAGAGCGAGTAATTGTTTCTCAATTACACCGTTCGCCAGGTGTATTCTTTGGTCAAAGCTACCATGCTAACGGAACCAAATTATACTCTGCGCGTATTATTCCATTCAAAGGAAGCTGGATTGAGTTTGCAACGGATATCAATAGCGTAATGTACGCTTACATTGACCGTAAAAAGAAATTACCATTAACTACTTTACTTCGTGCCATTGGTTATGAAAGGGACAAAGACATCCTTGAAATCTTTGACCTGGCAGAGGAGATTAAAGTATCAAAAACTGGATTAAAGAAAACATTAGGTCGTAAGCTTGCGGCTCGTGTTCTTAAATCTTGGATTGAAGATTTCGTGGATGAGGATACTGGAGAAGTAGTATCTATTGAACGTAATGAAGTTGTTTTAGATCGTGACACGATTTTAGAGAAAGAGCATATTGAAGAAATTTTAGAAGCAGATGTTCAAAGTATTCTTCTACATAAGGAAGATATTGAGTCTTCTGAGTATGCTATTATCCATAATACATTACAAAAAGATCCTACCAACTCAGAAAAAGAAGCTGTAGAGCACATCTACCGTCAACTTAGAAATGCTGAGCCACCCGATGAGGAAACTGCACGTGGAATCATCGATAAGTTATTCTTCTCTGAACAGAGATATAACTTAGGAGAAGTAGGTCGTTATCGTTTGAATAAGAAGTTAGGACTGGACATTGAAAACGATGTTCAAGTTTTAACTAAAGATGATATTTTAAGTAT
>CAZAJG010000097.1:4500-4753 GCA_964485405.1 uncultured Owenweeksia sp.
ATTGATGATATTGATCACTTGAGTAACCGTAGGGTTCGTACCGTAGGTGAGCAAATGGCCAACCAATTTGGTGTAGGTCTTGCTCGTATGGCTAGAACCATAAGAGAAAGAATGAACGTTAGAGATAATGAGGTATTTACACCTATAGATCTTATTAACGCCAAAACACTTTCTTCGGTTATCAACTCATTCTTTGGAACCAATCAGCTTTCTCAGTTTATGGATCAAACAAATCCATTAGCAGAGATTACAC
>CAZAJG010000098.1:0-4490 GCA_964485405.1 uncultured Owenweeksia sp.
AGCTTGACCGTAATCATGCGTATTCCAAGAACCAGAGCCTGTATTTCCATCACCATAATCCCAGCTATAAGTAACATTGTACGGTAAGAATGGAGAAATACCAGAATACCCAGAAAAAATAACACCCGTTGCTATTCCATTAAAGGTATCTGGAGAAGCTACAAAAGAAGCTTGGCAAGAAACACTACCTCCACCTGTTCCAGCAATTACAACTGTATCGCAGTAAGTATCTTGGCAACTGTTTGCCGGAGTTATTGAATCAACAAACCAAGCCGTTAAGCACACCACATAGGTACCTGCTTGAGAATAGGTGTGTGTTGGGTTTTGGGTATATCCATAGTTACCATCATCAAAATTCCAGGTGTAACCTGAAGCACCAAACATGGAGGTTGGGATAGACGAACTATCCATAAAAGATACTGTTGACCCATTTACCGAAAAGGTATAACTGGCAACACAATTTTGAGCATATGCTCCAGCTACAAAAAGTAGCGACATAAAAGCTGTTGTAATTAGTTTTTTCATAATAGTTGTTTTTGTTCAATCGGGAATTTAAACTCTTTATTAAATCTCCTCTGATTACAATACGTTTCGTATTCTGAAAAAAGGACAGCAATCCAATATTTTTTTCTGGAATAACCAAAACTTATCTAAAAGTCAAGGTTAAAGGAGTTTTAAGAATGGATAAACTCCTGAAGCAAATAGCTGACTTCTTAAAGTATCTAAACAAAAAATGCCCGGATTTCTCCAGGCATCTTACTCTTCATATCAAGTATAAAGGAACTGATTCTTATTTCAGAATTTGAAGCTTTTGATTCGATACTGCTGCTCCATTTTCTATGGTAAGTAAATAAATACCATTGCTTAGCGCACTAACATCTATCGTAGTTTGGATATCAGAAGCATTTCCATTGGCAATATTCACTCCTTTAAGGTCGTATAAACTCCAAGTGGTTTCACCTACCAGTTGAGTGCCTAAATCTAAAGTAACTGCTCCGGCTGATGGATTAGGATAAATACTAACATCGTTTAATACAGTTTCATTTAAACCAATAGTAGCTGGATCTAAAATGTTCAAGGTAAAACCAGGGCCATTCGTTTTGAAGTACACATTTCCTAAAGAGTCTACTCCTACCGTATGACAATATGTATCTGTACATGTATCAAGGTTTTGATCTACTGAAATGATGGTTAAACAAAGATTGTAAAGACCACTACTCGCATAAGAATGTGTTGGGAATTGTTGTGTTGAAGAACTTCCGTCTCCAAAATCCCAGAAATAGGTGGTTACATAAGATGCGCTGGTTAAAGGAGTGGAATTGTTATAAATATTAATGGCTGCAGCACTCGAGTTAACTGTATCTACCCAATAAGAGGCTGTACAAAATGTTGGAGTTGGGTTTCCAGAACCACTCAAAACCACTGAATCGCAGTAAGTACTTGTACAAATTACACCAGCACCACCAGTGTCTATAACCGTAACCGTTAAGCAAACAATATAAGTTCCAGCCGAAGCGTAGTTATGGGTATTCCAAGAACCTATGCCTGTATCACCATCTCCATAATCCCAGCTATAAGTAACATTGTACGGTAAAAACTGGGAAACACCTGAATATCCTGCAAAGATAAAACCGTTTGGCGCACCGTTAAACGTATCCGGAGAGGCTATAAAAGACGCCTGACAAGAAGTAGCTGCGTTATTTACCAACACAGTATCACAATAGGTGTCTGTACAGGTAACCATACCGTTTGAAGTATCTGTAACGGTTATAGTAAGGCACACACCGTATGCTCCAGAAGAGGCATATGTATAAGCTACACTGCCGGGGATGTTTCCTGTTGTTCCATCACCCATATCCCAAGAATAACTAATAGAGCTACCAGGATAAGATGTGTGAGTAGACGCATCATTTAAAATTACAGATAATGGATTAGGCCCATTCGAAGCAACAGAAAATAAAGCGTTACAACTAGAGGTTCCAGATCCAGAGCTAATCACCACGGTATCGCAATATGTATCAGAACAACTGTTACCTGTAACAGAGTCAATAACCCATGCTGTTAGGCATACCACGTACGTTCCTGAAGCACTGTAGGTGTGACTTGGATTAGTAGCATTGCCATAATTACCATCATCAAAATTCCAGTTATAACCGGTTGCTCCAAATGCAGGATTGGTTAAAACTGAAGTGTTGGTAAAGGATGCTGTTGAACCGTTCACGGAAGAGGTAAACCCTGCCGAACAGTTTTGCGCATAAACACCAGCTACAAAAAGTAGCGACATAAATGCGGTTGTAATTAGTTTTTTCATAGAAGTTAATTTATTGAGTTTAGAGTTTTCGTTATTAAGGAATCTCTGTTGTTTTATACTACGTTAGCTCTCCTAAAAAAAGGACAAGACTTAGCTCGTTTTTTATTCTATACTACCTTACAAAAGCAAAGAGCCCTTTAAACGCTCAGGTTTAAAGGGCTCTTTATATGTTGCTTTTTTTTAAGCCTTTCCGGATCTTTTCCGTTCATGCTCTTTCAAAAGTATTTTCCTTAAACGAATAGATTGTGGAGTTACCTCAACATATTCGTCTGCTTGGATATATTCTAAAGCTTCCTCTAAGGAAAAGATTATTGGAGGAGCAATTTTCACTTTATCATCCGCACCAGAAGAGCGCATATTGCTCATCTTTTTGGTTTTAGTAACGTTAATTACCAAATCACCGGCACGGTTATTCTCACCAATCACCTGACCTTCGTATACATCTTGGTTGGCTGGAATAAAGAACTTACCTCTATCCTGTAAATTGCTCAGAGAATAAGGAATCGAGGTTCCTGTTTCCAAAGCAATTAAAGAACCATTCTGTCTGCTTGGAATTTCACCTTTGTAAGGTTGAAATTCTTTAAAACGGTGAGACATGATCGCTTCACCGGCTGTAGCCGTTAGCAAATAGTTTCTTAAACCGATAATTCCTCTTGATGGAATTTCAAATTCTAAATACATGCGATCACCTTTAGGTTGCATGCTCTTCATTTCTCCTTTACGCATAGTGATGGCTTCAATAGCCTTACCACTCACATCTTCGGGTAAATCAATAGTTAGTTCTTCAATTGGTTCATGCTTAGCACCATCGATTTGTTTGATGATTACTTGGGGCTGACCAATTTGAACTTCATACCCTTCTCTTCTCATGGTTTCTATAAGAACTGAAAGGTGCAGCACTCCTCTACCAAACACTCTAAAAGTGTCAGCTGAATCTGTTTCCTCAACGCGTAAAGCAAGATTCTTCTCGGTTTCTTTCGCTAATCTTTCTTTTACATGCCTAGAGGTTACAAACTTACCTTCTTTACCAAAAAACGGAGAATCGTTAATGGTAAATGTCATACTCATGGTAGGCTCATCTATCTTAATAGTAGGCAAAGCCTCTGGATTATCGTAATCCGCTATGGTATCACCGATTTCAAATCCTTCAACACCGGTAATTGCACAAATTTCTCCAGAAGAAACTTCTTCTACTTTCGTTTTGTTAAAACCATCAAAAACGAATAATTCCTTTATTCTGGATTTGATTTTAGTTCCGTCACGCTTTACTAAAGTAACTGGTTGTCCGGCTTTAAGTGCACCTCTATGTATTCTACCGATAGCAATACGTCCTACAAAAGAAGAGTAATCTAAACTTGTAACCAGTAGTTGAGGAGTACCTTCGTTAACTTCAGGGGCCGGAATTTCTGCAATTATTGTATCCAACAAATGAGTAATATCCGATGATGGATTTTTCCAATCTGGTCCCATCCAACCTTGTTTTGCACTTCCGTATACCGTTTGGAATTCCAACTGATCTTCTGTAGCATCAAGATTGAACATTAGTTCAAAAACCATCTCATGTACTTCATCAGGTGTACAGTTAGGTTTGTCTACTTTGTTGATTACTACAACTGGTTTTAACCCGAGTTCAATCGCTTTGCTTAAAACAAATCGAGTTTGAGGCATTGGGCCTTCAAAAGCATCTACCAACAATACAACCCCATCTGCCATATTTAATACCCTTTCTACTTCGCCCCCAAAGTCGCTATGACCGGGTGTATCTAGGATATTAATCTTGAGATCCTTGTATTTTACGGAAACGTTCTTGGCTAAGATGGTAATCCCTCTTTCTCTTTCCAAATCGTTAGAATCCATAATGAGTTCACCTGGATTTTCATGATCTGCAAATATTTTACCTGCTAAAAGCATCTTATCAACCAAAGTAGTTTTACCATGATCAACGTGCGCAATGATGGCTATATTTCTGAGTTTCATTGTTTGCCTTGAATTAAAAATGGCGGCAAAGGTAGTCTTATTCATTTGATAGACTGCTAGAAAGGATGGAAGTTTTGAAAAAGAAAAAGAGCTTGAGAAGTATGACACCTCACAAGCTCTTCCAACCAAACCAAATCTCAACTATTACTTTATGATATTTTATAAACGGGCTTTTAACCCTTATTATTTTTTCTATTTCATA
>CAZAJG010000099.1:0-4244 GCA_964485405.1 uncultured Owenweeksia sp.
GCCTTGGCTCCCCGTTAGCGTTATTGGTACAGCGGTAGCCTTTTATGCCGGTTTTAAAAACAATCAAGCCTACGATCGGATGTGGGAAGCTCGTAAAATATGGGGCGCTATTGTAAACAGTAGTCGTGCATGGGGAATGTATGTGGATGGTTTTGTTACCGATCAATTTAGCGATACAAACCCATCCGATGAAGAAATTAAAACCACAAAAAAGAGATTGATATACAGACATATAGGATGGTTGTACTCTTTAAGAAGTCAGTTGTTGGTTTCTACCCCATGGGAACATGCAAGTCAAAGCGGACATATAGGGAGAACGGCTGCCTATTACCAGAAAAAATTTGGCGTAGGCATGGTAGACGATGAAGTGACTAAAGTGGAATTGAAGCATTTTTTACCTGAAAATGAATACGACCGCTTAGTAGGCAATGTAAATACGGCTACCCAAATCATCAACGAGCAATCGCGCGACTTACAAGCTTTGCGGAAAAAGGGACTGATAGAAGATTTTAGGCACATGGAGATGGAACAAATCCTATATCATTTCTACGAACACCAAGGAAAATGTGAACGCATCAAAAAATTTCCACTTCCTCGCCAGTATGCCAATATTAGTAGATATTTCATCGGCATTTTCATTATGTTACTGCCCTTTAGTATGGTTCCGCAACTCATGCGCATGGGCGATATTGGTCTTTGGTTATCCTTCCCCATTTCGGCTCTAATTGGCTGGGTATATGTAATGATGGAAATTATTGGCGATTATACCGAAAACCCCTTTCAAGGTATGGCGAACGATATACCCATGTTATCCTTGTGTAGGACCATAGAAATCGATCTCAGAGAGATGCTGGGAGAAACCGAACTCCCAGATCCTATTCAAGCCAAGAACAACGTTTTGATGTAGATTCTCTCATTTTTTATGAAAATAATTGGATGGATATTTTCATAAATCCAAAACCCATCGTAATATTGCAATGAAACAATAAGCAAGATGGGAGTCACTAAAACAGATCTTTTTTCAGACGTACAAAACGATATGGCCAATGCGGCAAAAGCCTTTGCTCATCCTGCTCGTGTAGCCATTATTGAGCACTTACTCAAAACCAAAGCCTGTATCAATGGGGATTTGGTTCAAGAGCTGGGTTTAGCGCAAGCTACCATCAGTCAGCATTTAAGAGAATTAAAAGACATCGGCATCATTCAAGGCACTATAGAAGGTTCTAGAATTAGCTATTGCATTAATCCTGAACGTTGGGCCATGATCAAAAAGCAGTTCAATCAAATTTTTGATCAATACCAAGAAGCAATAGATGACTGTTGCTGAAGACTAAAAAAATTTACTTTTAACCATCGTAATATTACAATAAGATGAAACTATCACAAGTAAAATCCAAACTAAACGACTTACCCGAAATTCATTTTAAATTGCCCAATGGAGAAAGTGTTCCTTCTCATTTTCACATTACAGAAATAGGGCTAGTAGATAAAAATTTTATAGACTGTGGCGGTACTTTACGCCAAGAATCTAAAATCAGCTTTCAATTATGGACAGCTCAAGATTACGACCATAGGCTGAGTACAGAAAAGTTAAAATCCATCATTGAACTTTCTGAAAAACACCTGCAACTTCAGGATTTAGAAGTGGAAGTAGAATATCAATCCGATACCATTGGCACCTATAGCTTAAACTTTGAAGGAGAAGAATTTTTACTGACGCCCAAACAAACGGACTGTTTAGCCAAAGAGAATTGCGGTATTCCTGAGCAAAAGCCAAGAGTAAAATTAGCCGATTTGCAAGCAACCAACACTTCCTGTGCTCCAGGATCAGGCTGTTGTTAATCATCGGTAAACTCACTTGATTATGCAAAACATAGAACTCCTTCCCTCTTTAAAAAGTACGATAGAAAAAGTACAAGCCCAACCCATTTTAGAAGAAAGGAAACAAACGCTCCAAGTCCTTATCAACTACATTCAGGAAAAAGTAGATATCAAGGAAACGGCTCACCTAAACTTCATCTGCACCCACAATTCCAGAAGAAGTCAATTCAGCCAGATTTGGGCACAAACCGCTGCCGATTATTTTGGTATTCTCGTACAATGCTATTCTGGAGGTGTGGAGGTTACTGCTTTTAACTCAAGGGCTGTAGCTTCTATAAAAAGGAGCGGTTTTAATGCGATGGTTGAAGAACAAGAAAGTGCAAACCCAACCTACAAATTAAGGTATCAAGCCCAAGGAAAGGCCATTACAGCCTTCTCCAAACTCTTTGACGATCCTATAAACAACAGCTCGGCATTTGCAGCGATAATGACTTGCGCTCATGCCGATGACAACTGCCCCTACATACCTGGCGCAGAAAGCCGAATTCCTGTTCGATACGATGATCCCAAAGCTTTTGATGACACCCCACTAGAAGCAGAGAAGTACGATGAACGTTCACTCCAAATTGCTTCCGAAATGTTTTATGTTTTCTCCCAAATTCAACTTCCAGCATGACCAAACCTAAAAAACTCCGGTTTTTAGATCAGTACTTAACCCTTTGGATTTTCCTGGCTATGCTTTTAGGAGTGGCTCTAGGTTATTTTATCCCATCCAGTGCAGACTTTATCAATTCATTCAGCTCCGGGAGTACCAACATTCCCATCGCAATCGGTTTGATTTTGATGATGTATCCTCCTTTGGCCAAAGTGGACTACAAACTGCTTCCAAAGGTTTTTAAAAATGTAAAAGTCCTTTCCATCTCCCTGCTTTTAAACTGGATTATTGGTCCTGTTTTAATGTTTGTTTTAGCCCTAACCTTTCTGCAAGACTATCCAGAATATATGGTCGGTTTAATACTCATCGGTTTAGCCAGATGCATTGCTATGGTGCTTGTTTGGAACGATTTGGCAGAGGGAAGCAGCGAATACGGTGCTGGACTAGTAGCACTAAACAGTGTGTTTCAAGTATTTGCATACAGTTTTTACGCCTGGTTATTTATTACCAAACTCCCTCCCCTGTTTGGGTTTGAAGGCGCTATTGTAGATATATCCATTGCCACCATTGCTGAAAGTGTAGCCATCTATTTAGGAATTCCTTTTGTAGCCGGTTTTTTATCCCGATTCCTATTGGTAAAGGCAAAAGGAGAGATGTGGTATAAAGAAAAGTTTCTACGAGCTATTTCTCCACTTACGCTTTATTCCTTGCTTTTCACCATCATCATTATGTTCTCCTTAAAAGGTGAACTCATTGTAGAAATCCCGATGGATGTAATGCGAATTGCGATTCCCCTACTCATCTATTTTGGTTTGATGTTCCTCATAGGGTTCTTTATCAGCAAAGCTCTAGGGGCAGATTACGATAAAAATGCTTCCATAGCTTTTACCGCTGCTGGCAACAACTTTGAGCTGGCCATAGCCGTAGCTATTGCGGTTTTCGGTTTAAACTCTGGGCAAGCTTTTGCAGGCGTTATAGGCCCTTTGGTAGAAGTTCCTGCACTCATACTATTGGTTAGAGTAGCTTTTTGGCTGAGAAAGAAATACTATTTGAAGTCTGAATGATTACAGGTAGTATCAACTAAACTGAACCATTTGAGCACGAAAATTGTATCTCCATAAAACCTTACTATCACAAAATCAACGACACTGAAGATAACTACAGTGATCTGGTTCGAAATATATCGAGAAACTTTAAGGACAAAAGGAAGATGCGAAATCTATTGGTGAATAAAACATATTGTAAGCCTTTGACATCCTAGGTAATTGGCTATTCGCCATTTCGTGTTACACTATCCGTAATCTGTATAAACTGCACTGTTTTAATCTTCCTTTCTTTGTTTCAGAAATTAAAGGATAAACCAAAATGGGTTTTAAAGTTATTATTACCGGATCTACCGGAATGATTGGAAAAGGAGTTTTACTCGAATGTTTGGAGAACGAACAAATAGAAAAGATCTTATTAATCAATCGTAATCCAATAGACATTAAACATTCAAAAATTGAGGAAGTTTTGTGCCCTGATTTTTTAAAAATGGAGTCTATTCAAGAACATCTCAAAGGTTATGATGCCTGCTTCCATTGCATGGGTGTATCTGCAGTAGGTTTAAACGAAGAACGGTATACCCAGCTTACTTTTCAACTTACCAAAAGCCTATCCACCCTATTGTTCAAGCACAATCCTCAAATGGTATTCAACTATGTTTCGGGTGTAGGAACAGATAGCAGCGAAAAAGGAAGCAGCATGTGGGCCAGAGTAAAAGGCAAAA
>CAZAJG010000100.1:0-4123 GCA_964485405.1 uncultured Owenweeksia sp.
ATATATCCCATTGCTTTGGAATCATTTTGATTAGATAATTTATAATCAATGGGAATATTATGCTTCGCATCTACGGTAGTTTGAATCGAATAAGCAACTTCACTAATATGATTTCTGATCATAATGTTTCTACTATCCGGATCAGAAGCAGAAATTTGTTTTTCACCAGTTTGATCGAGCTCATTACTTAAGTTTTGGTAATTCACTTTTCGATCCTTATACCGATCTACCTTTTGTTGAATTCCTTTTTTGCTATCGCCATCGGCATTGGCCAGTTGCTGATTATATTTATCAAGGTTGTGATCAATATATTCCAGATGCCGTTCGATTTTCTTTTCGTTGAAATTGTTTTTCTTGGAGTTTTGCGCTCTTATTTTAGTACTGTCTCCTGCTATTAATTTACCCCCAATTAAATGGAAGTTTTTTGCTATTTGTACAGTAGTCTTAAATACATTGGACAGAGCTTTTTTATTGTCTTTTCTAAAGTTAGCAATGGTATTATGATCTGGAGTAAGTGACCACAAAAGCCACATTACTTCTAGATTTCTTTTGCATTCTTTCTCTAAACACCGGGAAGACCTTATTCTGTTTAAATAACCGTATAAATAAAGTTTTAATAGATCAGAAGGATGATAAGCGGGTCTACCGTTTTCGGTATAATCCAATCTAAAACTCATAGATTCCAAGTCCAGAGAATCAACAAATAAATCGATGATTCTTACTTCATTGTATTCATCAACCAAATCCTCCAATGAATTTGGGATTAAGGCTATTTGATGACGATCAGACCCCTTGATATATTTCATAATTGAAGATATGAAATTATTAGTCTTCTATAGTTATTAGACAGTCTGACGTTATGATAAATGCACCTTTTAAACAAAAAGTGCATTTATTTCTTATTTACAACGCAAATTAAAACTTTCAAAAACAGCATTTTATATAAATCCATGCTCATCGCAGCTCCTTCATAATCCGCTCTATTCGAAACCGGTGCTTTCGTTGTAAAATAGTAGGGTATAAATTCCCGATAAGGTTTATGAGGGTTATACTCATAAACAACACTCCATACCCTCTTTTAATTAGAAAGAGAGAAAATATCAAAATAATCACAAAAGCGCCCAAATGGCCAAACTCGGACTGCTTGGTCTGGTAGATCAGGTTTTCAAAACCGGCTCGGGTTCCATCAAAAAATTTGGTTCTATTCTTTTTCCTTCCCCAAAAGGCCACCATCAATGCCATTCGGAAGTATTTAACCCCCATTAGGGTATATACTTGGTTGAGTAACTTAGGATTTTTTATTTTGTAGAATGACTGCGGCAATAGTCTATTGGTTTGGAAAGCAAATCCTAAAAAGGCAAAAACTCCTGTAACGCATAGGCTTATGAAAAACGCTAGAGCAATGGCTTGCCAGGGGCTTAGCCGCATTGGCTCGGATGCGCCTAAATACTGCATCATTTCAATGGATTGGTAACTCAAGAAGATTGAAAATAGGGAGAATAGTACTTTCTTTAATAAGGTCATGTTTTTATTTAGAGCAAGGGTAGAATTAAGGTGTTTTAATACAATGTTGGTTTTTTAGGTCAATCCATATTTAATACATGCTATTCCGGTTTATCCGAAGCAGTCTCATTTGAATCAATTGTTCCAAAAATGTCGATTTCATCAGAAATAGAGTCATTACCTCTAACATACTTTTCTTTATATATATTTATTAAAACCAACAAAATAATTAAGGCTAGAACATTTAGTTTTATGAAACGGGAGTACTCTTCTGAAAAAGTTCCGAAACTTAAACCCGAACTAATTCCTCCTCTAACATGGTACTCAAATCCATCAAAAACTTCAATTCCTACCATGAGCATTCCGCCTGAATAGAACTCATAAATGTAGCCTTTTCCTATAATTGCTATTACCTGTAGAGCTTGTGCTATTGATGAAAAAACCAATCCTTTTTTCAGATTAGATCCTTGTAGCAACAGAATTCCAGATAGTATCGGAATTGAGAACATAACAAAAGCAACTAGTCCATAAATCAATAAATTCAATCCATCATTTGGATTTGGGCCTAGCAGCAACCAAATAATATATATAAGACCAACAACACCTCCCAGTATTTGATATATGGCAATTATCTTAATGGTAGTGTCTGTATTTTTTATCCTGTATTTCATTTGCTTAGTAATCTATGATCAAACTTGTTTATTCTTTAACAGCAGGCGCTTTTATATATCTCTTGCTATCTATGTATCTTATTTCATGATCTTCTACATAGCGAATATCAAAAGTTATCGTATCCTCTTTTAGGCTTCTAACTTTCCATTGGTGCCTTGTATTGCAAAATCTACCAAATTCAATAATTCCAAAATTTTCATTGACTCTAATTGGCATTCTTTCTTTACTACAAGCTAAAGTATGAATGCAGCTATCTTTATAAAACTCTATTGATGGAATAAGAAATGTGTCTGTGTCTGAAAATGAGCATGGTGGTGGTGGAATAAAATCATCTGACAACCAATGATAATACCCTTCGTCAATCCAAGCACCAACGATTTCACCCTCATTAATGCTTTTTTCAGATGCTTTAATTAGCTCAAAATGAATGGAATCATTCACTACATCTGTGAACCTTATTTTTCCTTCTAAGATCTCAACCAACTCAAAATACCTACCATCAAAAAAAAGTATGGTAGCTCCCATATTATCTTTCACCTCCCATGCCTCATAGGTGAAAAAATCCCAATTAAATGTTTTTACACAGTCTTCTGCAAATTCAATTTCTATTGAGTCATTGTTTCGATTAACCAGAATAAAACTTTCATTCACTAATTTCTTATGCAATTGTTCAGGTGAAACCCTTTGGCAATTTGTGACAATTATAGCTAGGCTAATTAATTTAAAAGCTCTTTTCATCACAATTCACATTTCTTATGTTTCTATGCGTTATTTGATAAGGATTCTTGAAGTAATCATCATAACATGATTCAATTAGTCCAGTATATCTCCTTACTTCAATAATGCTTCTAAGATTTCCACATTTATCATACTCCAGTACCTTCTTTTGCAATTCAAACCTAGCTATCAAATTACTACTTGCATCGCCCAAAGTATTTGGGTAAACAGAAATAGTTTTTATTTCTCCGCTCTGGTAATATGATGTGTCTAATGCAATAGAAGCTAAGCTAAATCCCAATTTAGAATTCACACTCTTCAATTCGCTCTTTACCAAATCTTGTGAAAAAGCGGATGAGTATAGACATGAGACAAACAATAGGAGTAGCAGGTGTTGGTGCACAGCACGGAACTTTCCTACCCTCCCCATTTGCTTTGTACCCTTTTGTAGAGCACGTTCTATTTCAAACAATCTAGCCAATTAGTCTTTGAATGATTTTACTATTTCTCACCACCCAAATTGCTTCATAATACTCGCTGCCATCTCCCAATCTCAAACAGTAATATACAAAGTCTTTATAGCAATACAGCTTCATTTTATCGTTTAACATTAAATCTATGTGAGAATAAAGTCCTGATGGCATAAATGGTGTTAAAACATCTTTTGAATACTTGGAATTCTGTTGAGTTGTATCGTTCTTAAGCACAAGCTTAATTTCAATCAACTCAAAGGACTCCGTCAATGGTAAATTCATACCGCCATAAAACTTTCTATTTTTAATGTTTTGCGCTGACTCCGTTTTAAAGACCAGCTCTGGAATGTTTCCAGTTGGAGGTTCGAGTTTGGTGATTTCAGCTATTCTGCCGTGGTGTACATATCCTAAAGTATAATCTTCTCCGTATTCAACCGCTATCCAAATTGAGTCTTCAGTTTCGTCACTGATAAAGAAGGCTTCTCCTTCTTGGATCGTATCAATTATTTTTCCTGCCGGGCTATCTCGAACATTCAAAAAACCATCAGAGTCAGTTGCAATTCCAATTTGACCCCAAGAGTTAATTGAAATAATAAACGATACTATTAAAAATAGATTTCTCATGCTTTTAATGCCAACGGTTCGGGTATAGTACGTTGTATGATCATGCATCTTATCGAAGGAATTTGAATGATGGTTTATACTCAATTTCAACCTTTTTCATAATCATTTTTTCTCCTATAGGATATCCAGTTTAA
>CAZAJG010000101.1:0-2582 GCA_964485405.1 uncultured Owenweeksia sp.
GTTGGATATTCGATATTCAAGAATGGGAGTGTTGAACCGCAGAACAGAAGAACCGTAGAATGTCGAATGTTGAAGTGTTGATTTTGGAATCTTAAAACTTCGGCATTCAGAATTCATCTGTTGGATATTCGATATTCAAGAATGGGAGTGTTGAACCGCAGAACAGAAGAACCGCAGAATGTCGAATGAAGAAGTATTGATTTTGGCAAGCTAAAACTTCGATATTCGGAGTTCATCTGTTGGATATTCGATATTCAAGAATGGGAGTGTTGAACCGCAGAACCGAAGAACCGCAGAATGTCGAATGTTGAAGTGTTGAAGTGTTGATGGTGGAAAACTAAAAACTTCGATATTCGGAATTCATCTGTTGGATATTCGATATTCAAGAATGGAGAGTTGAACCGCAGAACCGCAGAATGTCGAATTTTGAAGTGTTGATCGCTGAAAACGAAAATCTCCAAAACTCATCTTTTGCAATCCGGCCTACAGAAAAAACAACTTTCTCACAAAGAGAAAGCTTAGAAAGACCGAGAAGCTCTGAGGGAAGCCGAAGAGATCACTCGGCCGAACTTAGCTTTTTCAAAGAGAGATTGGCGTTTTTAATGTCAGCCTTGAGCTTTTTGGTTTCGTTTTTGGGTCAAGCCAAAAAGGAAAAGAGAAGAACTGTAGAACCGAACAATATCGAATGACGAAGGATTGATCTTGGAAACTAAAAACTTCGACCTTCAGAGTTCCTCTGCTGAATATTCGATATTCACAAATCACGGGTAACGCGAAATGCGTATTGAATAAAAACCAGGAATAGCCTAAGAAGTATGTTGTTTTGCTTTTTTATTACCAATACCGATTAGTATACTGGCTGTGGGGTACATTATTAGGCTATATACAGCTGCTGCTATAGCTAAGTCTGGACGGGCTAGTGAAACCACAGCTACATGAATGGCTAGCGTGCCGTTTTGATTTCCGGATTCAATACTGATGGTGAGTGCTTGTTTAAAGGAGAGCTTAAAGATTTTAGCGGTGAGATAACCTACCAACATAGTAACCAGGTTTAACGACAGCACAATCATCCACGATTTTTCAAAATAGGGGCCTAGGTTTTCTTTTTCTTTAATCATTAAACCTATAATTACGAGGAGTAGAACCAAGGCACTGGCAATCCGCACAGGTTTATCCATTTTGGCAGCAAATTGAGCGGAGTATCGTTTTATGAGCATACCAATGGTGAGCGGTATGGCTATTACAATGGCTAAGGAACCGGCAATTTTGCCGATAGGAGCATTAATCGCTGTATTGTCACTCATAAATTCCGCCAAACCAAATTTTACAATAAGAGGTATCGTTATGATGGTAATTAAACTATTGATAGCGGTTAAGGTAACGGAAAGGGCGGTATCTGCTTTTGCCAAGTGCGTAAGTAGGTTGGAGGTGGCTCCACCCGGACAAGCCGCAATAATCATCACACCTACCGCTATATGGGCATCCACATTAAAAACCTGGATGAGTACATAGCCTATGATTGGGAGTAGAACGATTTGGTTGAGGAAGCCTATAAAAACAGCTTTGGGATATTTGAGAACTCTTTTAAAATCCTGTAAAGTTAACGAGAGTCCCATGCCCATCATAATGATGAATAGGGCTGAAACGAGTACTATAGTTGCAGTAGTATCCATAAGCTGTGTTGTTGCTTTTTCTCAAATGTAAAACAATGTGGATGAACCCTCGAGCTGAAAAATAAGAAATCCGCTTTTAGCTCACTACATTACCTTCCTCATCCATAGTCATATAAGGGTTGTACGCAATTTCCCAAAGGTTGCCATCTGGGTCTGCAATGTAGCCGCTGTAGCCACCCCAAAATACTTCTTCTGCGGCTTTCACCACTTTTACATCTTTGGCTTTTAATGTTTCAAAAAGGTTATCTACTTCTTCTTTACTTTTTAAAATATGGGCTAGTGTAAAACCTTTAAACCCGTTACCACTTGGATCTACTTGAGCATCTTCCGCTAGTTTTTCACGATTGTATAAAGCCAGTAGAATGCCATTGAGTTTAAAAAAGCTGATGCTTTCGTTGCTATCCCCCGTTTTTTTCCAGCCGAAGCAATTTTCATAAAAGTGATCTGCTGTTTTTAAGTCGGCTACGCCTAGGCTTACTATGGTGAGTTTTTGTTGCATGGGTTAAAACTATGCATTTGTCTTTTTGGATAAACTTAAAGCGGTATAATTTTCTGAAATGAATCTATGCCGGTTTTTCCTCTCGTCCATCGGCATGTTTGGCAAAACGTCCCAGTTTACGATCGTGAACAGGACCCATCTCTGGCCAAGGCCATCCACCAAAACGTGTTTGTTGATAATCGTTAAAAGCTTGTTGAATTTCTTCTCTTGAATTCATTACAAACGGTCCATGCTGAACTACGGGCTCGCTAATGGGTTTGCCTTGTAGCGCGAGGATAAAGCTTCTTTCAGAACCACTTTTGAGCTGTAAGTCCACATCTCCACGTACTTCTGCTGCATGGTAGTTGGCCATTTTCTGACCATCAATAAACAGTTCATTTCCCTTAAAAAAGTAAAGGGTGCGATTTACA
>CAZAJG010000101.1:2592-3855 GCA_964485405.1 uncultured Owenweeksia sp.
TGGTAGAGTCCATTCGGCACCAGCTTCCATTTCAATATTCCAAATGGCTACTTCATGATTGGCTTGGGCAGCCCATGAATTGGGTGGTGGCG
The DNA here is from genome assembly GCA_964485405.1 of uncultured Owenweeksia sp. Classification (GTDB taxonomy): domain Bacteria; phylum Bacteroidota; class Bacteroidia; order Flavobacteriales; family Schleiferiaceae; genus CAKZNE01. The sequence goes on from CAZAJG010000101.1 coordinate 2,685, forward strand.
TAGGCGCACTATTTGAGCCTAAGCTACCTGCTATTACTTCGGCTACTACTTCTTTGCCTTGTGCATCTTTATGCTTGTAAATGGGGATGGTTTCGCTCCATAGCATTTTAAAGTGCGGTTGGGTAAACTTATTGGCTTTGGGTAAATTCAACCAGATTTGAAAGAGCTCCAAAGGGTTGTCTTTATCTTGGCTTACCAAAGGAAACATTTCCGCATGTTGCAAACCTTTTCCGGCTGTCATCCACTGCACATCGCCATCGCCATATCGCCCAGAAGCACCCATCGAGTCGGAATGATCTACCATGCCTTTTCGTACTACGGTGATGGTTTCAAAACCTCGGTGTGGATGTCCTGGAAACCCAGGTACGGTAGACCCGTGGTACATTCTCCATCCATCTTTCACCATAAAATCCTGACCAATATCTCTACCTTCTAAACTGGCATCTGGACCCATTTTAGCGTTTCCTTTTGGGTAAAAGTCTTCGTGATGCACACAAAATAAAAAGGGATCCATAGTTTCCCATTGAAAACCTAGCGGCTTTACTCTTTTTACAGCGGGTTGTGCAGCTGATGTATTATCGTTCATAGAAATTCCGGTTTTTGGAACAAGGAAAAGACCTGAAGCGCCAGCAGTGAGCTTCTGAATAAAATTTCTACGGCTATTCTTTTTTTTCATGGCTTTACGTTGCTTTACTTTTCTGCAAAGTATTCAATGTAAGCCAAGTTTAAAAGCAATATCAATTGTGATGATGAAGAGTATTGAAAAGATTGAATAGGGGAAGATTAAACGGCAATCTGAGATACGTGCTGGAAAACCCTCCATAAAACGATTAAACCTATACTCAACCAAGTAACGCCTAGTAGAACACCAAGCAACACTTTCCGGTAAACCAGTATTTTGATGAAACCAAACAGCACAAAGCCAAAAGGAATAACAAACAACAACCAAAAGAGAATGAGCCAGTTTACAATAATGATCCCACGAAAAGGGAAAGTATTTACATCGTGGTGTTTCAAAATGTAGAGTAGAGTGATGATCAGGTTTACGAGCAATAGCTTGTCTATAAATCCAAAATAGGGGTGGGATTTATGGGGTTTATTGGGCATGTGTTCGGTGGTTGGAGGTTTTGTGATTGGGTAGGGGAAGGAAGGTAGACACGCACTACAAGTG
>CAZAJG010000102.1:0-2811 GCA_964485405.1 uncultured Owenweeksia sp.
TACTTGTACCGCCATGTACGTTGGTATTCCCAGAAGTAGCCAGTCTTACTAGAGAGCTCAAATCTGCCTCAAAGTCAGTATTATCACCGCCAGAGATAAAGAGTGTATCTTCTACTAGACTAATGGTTTGATAGGCATTGGTAATGCTATTGTCTACATAATATTTCACAGCCGCTTCTGTGGGAATAGCGGTATGGCTACTATCGGCAAAAGTTTCATCGGAGCTAAACTCATCTACATCTTCTCCGTTTAGAAGTGATAAATCACCGCCTACTTGTAGGGTAGCGCCTGTGGTCATGCTATCTATGTGGATGTTTATACCTACTCGGTCTTGATCAAAGTCTCCGCTTATAAGGGGGGAATTGCTGGGAGTGCTAGTGCTGTTGATGTAGAGTTTAGCAGATTCTGTAAGGTCAGTACTGCTTTCTGGTCCAGCATTATAACCTAAATACACATTGCGGTTTCCAGAATTTAGATTGTTTCCTGCCTGATAACCAATACCTGTATTTTGACTGTTCGTAGAACTAGCTATATCCAGGCCTCCAAGACTTCGGAATCCAACAGCGGTGTTGTAATAACCATTAGGATTTTTGGACAAAGCAAAACCTCCTACAGCTGTATTTCCTTCACCATTTGCCATCTCGTTTTGAGAAGATTGACCAATAGCTATATTGTTGCCTCCATTAAAACCGTTTGTACCCGCAGCAGATTTTCCAAAAACAATATTGTCCTTTCCTCCAATTCCATTTTCTAAACTATTTAAGGAATATAAGTTATCGTCTTCATCGCTCACTATTCCCGTTTGTGCTACTGAATAATCCACATAATATTTTACCGCTGCTTCTGTAGGTATGGCGCTATTACTACTATCACCCAAGGTTTCATCAGTACTCAACAAATTGGTTTCTACAATCTCCACTACCTTAGATTCTGTTAACACACTATCTTGAAAAGATCCTCCGTTTTGTAGGGTTACGGTAAGTCCGTTTCTACTAATTTGTTGTGTTTCCGTAGTAAGGTATCCACTGTTGGCTATCGTAGCATCCACATAATATTTAACAGCCGCTTCAGTAGGAATAGCGGTATTACTGCTATCGGCAAAAGTTTCATCAGAGCTAAACTCATCTATATCTTCTCCATTTTGGAGAGATAAATCACCGCCTACTTGTAGGGTAGCGCCTGTGGTCATGCTATCTATGTGGATGTTTATACCTACGCGGTCTTGATCAAAATCTCCGCCTATGAGGGGCGTGTTGGATGCTGAGTTGGTTGACGAATTTATATAAAGCTTATAGGACTCTTCTAAGTCTGAACTGGATTCTGGACCAGCGCTTGTTCCTAAATAAAGATTGGCCCTGCCATCTATGAGGTGCTGACCTGCATTAGAACCAATGGCAACGTTCGAAGATGCCGGATTAGTTCCATCATTACTGTTTAGTCTTGAAAGAGCATTTTGACCAATTCCTATGTTAGTTTCACCTGTGTCAAGAAGCCCTAGAGCGCTAGTTCCTAAGGCAATGTTGTAAGACACATCGCTACCTGTTGCTAAACTCGAGTTCCCCATTGCAATGTTGCCATCGCCTATTTCGAAATTGTATCCAGCCGAATTTCCTAAAACAATATTGTCACTTCCTGTAAAATTTTCTAAATCATTAATGGAGTTACTCGAATAAAGGTTCTCGTTTTCATCCCCAATAATAGGTAGGCTATCTGAAGTTAAAAAGCCCTTGTTGTCCACATAACCCTTCACCGCAGCTTCAGTAGGAATAGCGGTATTACTACTATCGGCAAAAGTTTCATCGGAGCTAAACTCATTTACATCTTCTCCATTTAGAAGGGATAAATCACCGCCTACTTGTAGGGTAGCACCTGTGGTCATGCTATCTATGTGGATGTTTATACCTACACGGTCTTGATCAAAATCTCCACCTATTAAGGGCGTGTTGGATTCACTGGAGGCACTGTTGATATAAAGCTTATTCGATTCATCCAGGCCGGAACTGAACTCCGGACCAGCTTGTGCCCCTAAATAAATGTTGTTATTACCATATATGAGTCGTTGACCAGCGTTATCACCAAGAGCAACGTTATTAGTTGCTATATCACCTTCAGTATTTAATCTTAAAAGAGCAGAATTACCAATTGCAATGTTCGTTGTACCTGTATCAAGCAATGAAAGTGCGGAAGTTCCTAAGGCAATATTACCATTTCCAAAAGTAGCACTTGCCAAGCTATAGTTTCCGATTGCAACACTACCAGAGTTTTTTATGAATACGGATCCAGCATCTATTCCTAAAACAATATTATTTAGTCCTACAAAACTTTCCAAATCATTAATGGAGTTATTCGAATAGAGGTTATTGTTTTCATCCACAATAATAGGTAGGCTATCTGAAGTTAAATACCCATTATCGGCTACCATGGCATCCACATCGGTTTCAGTGAGTATACTGTCTTGAAAAGTGCCTCCATCTTCTAGGGTAACGGTAAGCCCTTCTCGTGATATTTGTTGGTCGTCTGTATTGTCTAAGTAGGAGGAAAGGTCTACACTGTTTCCATTTTCAATGCTAAGGGTGTTGTTGGTTAAATCTAAATCTTGAATTTCGTTAGTGGTGGAGCCATCTACTTCTGAAGTTAAATATCCATTATCGGCTACCATGGCGTCTACATCGGTTTCGGTGAGTACACTGTCGGTAACGGATCCACCACCATTGTCTAGTGTGAGTGTGAGTCCGGAGCGAGAGAGGGTTTGAATCTCGTTAGTGGTGGAGCCATCTACTTCTGAAGTTAAATATCCATTATCGGCTACCA
>CAZAJG010000102.1:2911-3396 GCA_964485405.1 uncultured Owenweeksia sp.
TGGCGTCTACATCGGTTTCGGTGAGTGTACTGTCTAACACATAACCACCATCTTCTAAAAATATAGTGTCTTCGTTTCGGGAAAGTTGCTGGTCGTCTGTATTGTCTAGTAATGGGGAGAGATCAACATCAATTTGACTTGATCCAAGTGTTAGGATTCCAGTTGAGCTATTTAAAATACTAGAAAAGTCACTCCAAATCATGACGTCATTGAAATAAATAAAATTTATTAAATAATCATCAGAGAGCACACTATCCTGAAAACTGCCTCCATTTTCTAAGGTAACGGTTAGGCCATCGCGTGATATTTGCTGGTCGTCTGTATTGTCTAAATAAGTAGAAAGATCCACACTGTTTCCATTTTCAATGCTAAGGGTGTTGTTGGTTAAATCTAAATCTTGAATTTCGTTAGTGGTGGAGCCATCTACTTCTGAAGTTAAATATCCATTATCGGCTACCATGGCGTCTACATCGGTTTCGGTGAGT
>CAZAJG010000103.1:0-3158 GCA_964485405.1 uncultured Owenweeksia sp.
TGGTTTCTACAATCTCCACTACCTTAGATTCTGTTAACACACTATCTTGAAAAGAGCCTCCGTTTTGTAGGGTTACTGTAAGTCCGCTTCTGCTAATTTGTTGTGTTTCCGTAGTAAGGTATCCATTGTCCGCAATCATAGCGTCCACATCGGATTCTGTTAACACACTATCTTGAAAAGAGCCTCCGTTTTCTAGAGTTACTGTCAGTCCGTTTCTACTAATTTGCGGATAAGTTTGCAATTCAGAAACATCATACCAACTTAGGCTTCCTGAACCATCAGTCGATAAAACGTGGCTACTGTCTCCATCGTTATAGGGTAAATAATAATCTCCCACTTGTAAGTTGTTTTCTCCTACAATAAGGTGGCTGCTTAAATAACCGGAAGGCTTGCCATTTACCCGAAAAAAAAAGTCAGCACTATTAGTTCTATTTCCTCCACCATTATTAGATACTAAAAAGTATACCCAATAATTTGCATTAGAAAGCCTAATGTTATAACTTCCGTTCTCCGCAAAGAAATTCGGAAAATCGACTCGAATCCATTCCGCATTTTGAAATCCGCTTAAGGTTGTATCCGAAATGGAGTATAATGGAGTGCCTGAGTTATCATCTCCTTTATAGAGATCTATATCGAGTGTGACAGAGTTTACATTACCTCCATCAAAATAGAGATCAAAATACTCTACATAATCAGCTGAATCTAATTTGAAAGTCATCCGATCCCACTCAATAGTCGGATACACATAATCAGATTTAATATTTTGTGAAAAGTCCTCTGTGGATAGTAATAATTGGGTGGAGGACAGCTCTTTGCCCAAGTTCACTATTCCGTTGCTATTTACCGTTACCATCTCAAAATCTTTTATCAAATCGTAAATATTCCGTTCCATCCATATCAAAACGGATAATATCTTCATCTGAGCTTTCTTCCACTTCTATACGCGTATCTGCGTCCGCATCACTTAGGGTGGTTGATCTACTATACGTAGCTTGCCATGCCGAATCTGCATAATAGTAGAAACTTTGATAAGTGGAGTCGTACACCATTAGTCCTTCTGCTGGATCCGTAATAGCTTTTCGGGCATTGCTATCCATTCTAGGAATTAAAATCCCCCTCGATTCGCTTTGAATATCTAACATAGCGGAAGAATCAGGTGAAGCTCCTGTACCGTTTGATAGAAACTTGTGCAAAGCTTAGTGAAGTAAAAAGAAGCAGGGCTATAAGAAAGTGCAGGCGGCTTACAACTAGAATAGTCTTCATAAAAAAGTGATAAAAGTTAAACTAGCGAAGCTATACATGGGCAGTACTTGTGGATGTAATGGATTGAAGACTTACTTAAAACCAAAGATTACACTTGATGTAATAATTTTACTACATGCTCTTGATTAGCTGGGTTTTTAAGCTGTAGTTGCTCGGGAGAAAGTTGTGCCTGGAATTTTGTTAAGGTACAGTCCAGAAAAATAGGGCTCCAGAGTGGGAGCATCTTTACTGATTTTCTTTTTTGGTTTGCTTAAAAATCCAATACCCCATATAGATTAAAACAAATTGAAAAACCAAACGAATAAGAGGAGCTGGATGCTTACCTACAGCCGGGTTTTCTCGAAACAGTTCCCAAAGGTGCAAGGGTAAAAAAGCAATCATTAGTGCCATAAAAAGAAGACCACCTTGGTTTCTGTACTTGGGTAAAAACAATAAAACCGCAATACTCAACTCTGCTGTAGCAGCCAAATAATTGGCCCAGTATACGGAAATGAAATGGGGAATAATGGGAGCAAAAATTTCTGGTATTGCCACATGGGCTATGGCACTGGCCAGTAATACGAGGGCGAAGAAATAGGGCAGAAGTATTTTGATACGCATGATACCTAGATGTTAATACCGATATGCATCCCCCAAATACATCAATTCCCATATAGCGGTGGGGCTACTTTGTGTATCCAGCAATTGATCGTTTTGAAACACTTTTAGCTCTGCCGTTCCGGTAAAACGAAAGTAAGCACCCTTAAAGCCCGTTAGCCATCGGGCTAGATAATATTTTAGATTTTTCCCTTTTGCAATGCCCTGGAGCAGATCTACTTCTGCCAGGTTTCGCTCTCTGTGCAAATGATATTGGTAGGTGTAGCCATCTTCTTCATTTTGGTAAATAAAGGATATATCATCGCTTACATCTTTTTCCAGTTCTTCATTTTTAATGCCATAGGAGCGGTAGGCTTTTACTAAATCGTGGTTATCCGCTACAAGCTTTCCGTTCTTAGAAAGGTTGAATACCACTAAACTTTCATTGTTATAAGCCTTCTCGGTGATCATTTCGGCAGCTATAATGGTGTAGGGGCCCACTTGTGCTCTAGACCAATACCAATGATTAAACAATTTGTTTAGGCTTTTATTTCCCCAATTGTGATCGTGGTAAGCCGAACCATTTAATTTTTGGGTTTTACCCTGGTACTTCATTTCCAACGCTACCGTACCATGTGGAACAACTGCCAGCCACGCAAAAAAATCTTCTTTTTTTGGGCCAAATTCAAGAATACCCGTTCCGGGTCTCCAGCTATCTACGGTTCGTTTTATACGCGCATCCAATTGCAAGGTTTCATCTGCAAAATGAAGGTAGTATTCTTTTAGGTTTCCTTTAATGTAGTTGGAGCCAATTTGTACATGGCAAGAGTCGGTAGCGGCTTTAAATTGATCGGGATCGTATTTAATAGACCGATGGAGTTTGGTGCCATCGGGCTTTTCTAGGTCAATTGTGATGTAAGGGGTGAGGCCTTTGCTTAAGCGGGTAAAGGGTTTGGTGTAAAACACAACAACCAGCGTAGAGCCATCGTTGAGATGGGCATCAAAATACCACCATTCAAAGGTGTTTTTTTCTCCAGAAGTACGCATGCCGTCTTCCCATTTTTCGGGAGAACTTCCTGGTTTTAGTCCGTGTTTTTCAAAGTTGGTACTTAGCTCGGCTAAGGGTTGCGCTTGTAGCTTGCTTAGAAGGCAATATATGCTCAGGAGCAAAACCCATTTTGACTTTCTCATTTTATACTAATTGTCAACTGGCAGGATTAACAAAATAAAGGGAAGCATGTTTAAAGGGAAGTGGATTTTCGCCTATTTTCCGATACAAAATTTACCGAACAGTGCATCGAGCATATCCTCGGTATGCA
>CAZAJG010000104.1:0-3017 GCA_964485405.1 uncultured Owenweeksia sp.
TACTTGTACCGCCATGTACGTTGGTATTCCCAGAAGTAGCCAGTCTTACTAGAGAACTCAAATCGGCCTGAAAGTCGCTATGGTCACCGCCAGAGATAAAGAGTGTATCTTCTATCAGACTAAGAGTTTGGTAGGCGTTGGTAATGCTGTTGTCTACGTAATATTTTACCGCTGCTTCTGTAGGTATGGCGGTATGGCTGCTATCAGCAAAAGTTTCATCTGAGCTAAACTCATCTATATCTTCTCCATTTTGGAGAGATAAATCACCGCCTACTTGTAGGGTAGCACCTGTGGCCATACTATCCATATGGATGTTTATACCTACGCGGTCTTGATTAAAATCTCCACCAATTAATGGAGAGTCATCGGAAGAGCTCGCACTGTTGATGTATAACTTATTGGATTGAGTAGTGCCAGAAGAGATTGGTCCGGATTCACTTCCTAAATAAAGATTATAATTACCCCCTTCTACATTGTTTCCTGCATTTCTACCAAAAGCCGAGTTGTTTTTAGAATTGTTTGCCGATAAATCGGCAAGGGCAGAACTACCCACTCCGGTATTGTTATTGCTTCTATTTTGTTTTTGCAATGCATAGGCTCCTACGGCCGTATTAAGAGCCCCTTCTTTTTCGTAAGATAGACTCCTTGAACCAAGGGCTACATTTAAACCACCCGAATAAATGGAATCACCTGCATAACTTCCCAGGGCCAGATTATGGCCTCCAGATGCATCATCATGATCATCATCTATATAGGGGGATAAATTATTAAGATTACCATAAACATTATAGAGACTATCAACATTTATATTATTTGCATTTACGGTTACGGAGTCTATGTAATGTTTTACAGCGGCTTCCGTGGGTATAGCAAAATAACTGCTGTCTCCAAGGGTTTTATCGTTGCTAAATTCGTTAATACTATCCACACCATATTGCAAAGAAATGCTTCCACCTATCTGAAGAGTAGCTCCAGTGCTCATGCTGTCTATGGGCATATTTACACCCACACGGTTTTGATCAAAATCGCCTCCAATTAGAGGTGTGTTGGATGAGGCGCTCCCATTTTCTATGTACAACTTGTTCGATTCATGGGGAACATCGACATCCTCCATATCTGGGCCAGCACTTGTTCCTAGATATAAATTGTTGCTTCCCTCTTCATTTTCATAACCCGCTTGGAAACCAATGGCTACATTGTTAAACCCATAGGAGTTTTGATTTAAAGCAAAGCTGCCTATAGCGGTGTTGTCACTTCCTCCTAAACCTCGGCCACTGCCATGTCCTATAAATGTATTATCATCATCCTGTAAACTTATATAGAATCCTGCATCTTCTCCTATGGCTATATTTCGATCACCGTTCATATTGGTGCGTGTATTGGCGAAAAAGTTTTTATCATCGTCTGTTCGTAGAATCATACCATAACTGGAAAAGACGTCAATTAGATCCTGATCTGAACGTATACTATCCTGAAAAGAACCTCCATTTTCTAAGGTTACGGTAAGCCCTGTTCTGTTTATCGTCTGATCGTCTGTATTGTCTAAGTAAGGGGAGAGGTCTATCCCATATGTAAACGCAGATCCATTACTCAGTTTAAGGCTGTCGTTTTCTAGGATCATACTAAGGGATTCTCCAACTAACTTCCAACCATTGCTGAAATACCAAAAACTAGCGGAATCTGTATCGTATACCAAAAGACCTTCGGCAGGGTTGGATATGTTTATACGTTGTGCCGAAGTGAGACGAGGCATCAAAAAACCACGATTATTACTTTCCACTTCCAGCATGGCCGATGAGTCGGGCGGAGCACCATGATCATTGATAGATACCTGCGCGTGGAGCTCATTAAGGCTCAGGACGAAAAATAGAAAAAGGAAGGAAAAGGACCTAATACGGTGTAATACTAACTTCATGGTTCGTCTTCTTAGTAATTTAACGGTGACAAAACTATTTTTTGAACGAGAAGCGATCTGTAGCTATATAAAGATATTCTGTAAGAATTATTTTACATATTGTAATACATTTTCTTTCGATTAAAATGCTTAACACCTCTTTTAGAGGGTTTAAAAGCATATTTTATCATGCTGAAGCATTGGCCTTGGATGGACATGGAAAAGGGGCCGTTTATGCTTAATGTTCCGGGCTGGAAGTCGCTGATTTAGTGCGGAAAGACGCCCTCCTTGAATATTTTAAGTGAATAAAAACTTGCTAAAATAAACTGTAGATAAAGTGTTGAAATCTAAAGATAAACCTACCCAAGTGTAAAATTTGAGACTGTCATCATTGGATTACATTATGTAGTAATTCAAGGATCAGAAACGCGTTATTAATCATTTACATCTGCGCATGTTAATCCTTAAAAGGGACCCTTTTGAGAATCTAAATTCACCGACTGGTTTCTAATGGTTTGGGAAAAAGAACTTAGGCAACCCATTTTTAGAGCGATATTTCCGTAGTTCCCATATATGTATATATGGTAAAATTTTATTTTTTAATATATTTTAAATTATTGAATTTCAAAGTTTTATGATTTATAAATCATTTTTTAAGGATAGTTTTTAATTTATTACACACCCATAAGAGAGCAAAGAAGTGTAAGTAGAAGCACTTCCTCTTGTAGCGGATTTTAACCGTTGTTGTAAATAAGAGCGCTAAGTTATGTGCTTTACATGCACCTAGGCAGCAGGAAAAAGCGGCTTGTTTATTTTATTTGAGCGGAGTAAGTTGAGGACTGCTCTAGCTTTTTGAATTGTTGCGACATCTGTTGGATCAAGACTTTATTTTCATTTAGCTGTTGTTGCTGTGCTTTTAACTGAGCTGTGTGGCTCGCTTCTATTTCAATAAGTTTTTGCACTAGATCTTGGTTTGTTTGTTTGGTTTGTTGCAACTCTGAGTACAAGGCTTTAATCGCCTCTACAAACATGGGGTCGTAGTCACCATAGGCGGTTTTGAGGTAACCCAAACCATCTTCACTTATTTTAGAAGGCCAAACTTGTTGCAAATCCTGGGCAATAA
>CAZAJG010000105.1:0-2976 GCA_964485405.1 uncultured Owenweeksia sp.
ATGGATACCTTACTACGGAAACACAACAAATTAGCAGAAGCGGACTTACAGTAACTCTAGAAAACGGAGGATCGTTTCAAGATAGTGTTTTAACAGAATCCGATGTGGACGCTATGATTGCCGACAATGGATACCTTACTACGGAAACACAACAAATTAGCAGAAGCGGACTTACAGTAACTCTAGAAAACGGAGGATCGTTTCAAGATAGTGTTTTAACAGAATCCGATGTGGACGCTATGATTGCCGACAATGGATACCTTACTACGGAAACACAACAAATTAGCAGAAGCGGACTTACCGTAACTCTAGAAAACGGAGGATCGTTTCAAGACAGTGTGTTAACGGAATCTAAGGTAGTGGAGATAGTAGAATCCAATATGCTTAGTATTGATCCAAGCTTGAGCGATAGTAGCAACACCGCTATACCTACGGAAGCTGCTGTTAAATATTATGTGGATTCTTCAGTGGCACAAACCGGAATAGTGAGCGATGAAAACGAGAACTTGTATTCCTTAAACGCACAAAAGAACTTTCTAGGCGATAACAACATCATATTGGGTGAAGATGCAGCAGCTGGAAATCAAAATTTATCATATAACACAGGTTTTAATATTGCAATTGGGGCTCAAAGCCTATATTATGCGGAAACTGCGCAACAAAATATCAGCATAGGAAATAATTCTCTTTTAGCGATGCAAGATGGAGAATATAATGCTGCTTTTGGCAGCGGAAGTCTTGGTTTGGTGGGATATGAGAATCCACAATCCGACTTCAATAGCGGTTTCGGTGCTTTTTCTGGTCAGAAACTAGATTCTGGATCGTATAACCTCTTTTTAGGAGCTCGTGCGGGTCCTGAAAATCAAACCACTGAATCCAACAAACTCTACATCAATAGTTCAAGTGCCTCATCCAACACCCCACTCATAGGCGGAGACTTTGATCAAGACCGGGTAGGTATAAACATCCACATAGATAGTATGCTTACCGGGGCTACCTTACAAGTGGGGGGAAGTATATCCTTGCGCTATGGGCTGGATAGCGTAAACGAATTTAGCAGCGATGAAACTTTAGCTGATAGCAGCCATACCGCTATACCTACAGAAGCTGCTGTTAAATATTATGTGGATTCTTCAGTGGCACAAACCGGAATAGTGAGCGATGAAAACGAGAACTTGTATTCCTTAAACGGACCAAGAGACGGCATTCAAGGTTATAGCAACATCATGTTGGGCCAGGGCGCTGGAGAATATGGTCTAGAACCTTCATCAGGTTTTAATGTTGGAATTGGACCTCAAAGTTTTGCTGCACTAGAAACTGGTTTTGACAATACAGCTCTTGGTAGCTCTAGTCTTATAAATTTCCTAAATGGGAGCAACAATACTGGCCTAGGAACTTCATCTTTACCATTCTTTAAATCCGGTGTTGGGAATAGTGCTTTAGGATTTTTCTCCGGTAAACGGCTCGATTCTGGTAACTATAACCTCTACATCGGCAGTGCTTCTGGCCCCGAGGATCAATCGGATGAAGATGGCGTATATGAATCCTATAAACTGTACATCAATAGTGACACTATCGAATCCAACACCCCACTCATAGGCGGAGACTTTGATCAAAACCGGGTAGGTATAAACATCCACATAGATAGTATGCTAACCGGGGCTACCCTACAAGTAGGGGGAAGTATATCCTTGCGCTATGGGCTGGATAGCGTAAACGAATTTAGCAACGATGGAACATTGAGCGATAGTAGTCATTCAGTCATACCTACAGAAGCTGCCGTAAAATATTATGTAGATTCCATGGTTTTCAATAATGGATACCTTACTTCAGATAACTTAGCTGTTGAAACAGATGAAAATTACAACCTTTATTCTTTACTTGGTGGGGTAAGGCCTATTTTTGAAGGTTCTAGTAATCTAATGATAGGAGAACGTTTTGCCTCTCGCACATTTCCTTCTGAAGTAGACCTTAACGTAGGCATTGGACTAGAGGCCTTGTCCCTTCTTTCAGACGCAAGTCAAAATGTAGCTATAGGAACTTACGCTATGACATCCTTAGGAAATGGAAGTAAGAATTCTGCATTTGGCAGTAGGACTCTTTTATCATTGGACTCTGATTATATTAGTTCTAGCTTCAATAGTGCTTTTGGGTATTCTTCTGGTGTTTTTTTAGATTCTGGAGAATATAATCTTTATTTAGGAGCTTCTGCCGGTCCTGAAGATCAAACCGATGCAGATGGCGTATATGAGTCCAATAAGTTATACATCAATAATGTTGGCTCTGCTAGCAACACCCCCCTTATAGGTGGAGATTTTGAGCAAAACCGCGTAGGCATAAACACCCATATAGATAACATGGCCACCGGGGCTACCCTACAAGTGGGCGGTGATTTATCCCTACAAAATGGAGTAGATGTAGATGAGTTTAGCTCCGATGAAACCTTGGCCGATAGTAGTCATACTGCTATTCCTACAGAAGCAGCGGTAAAATATTACGTGGACAACAGCATTACCAACACCTACCAAACTCTTAGTCTAATAGAAGATACACTCTTTATCTCTGGTGGGGAACATACAGACTTTCAAGCAGATTTGAGTTCTTTAAAAATCATGGCTACCGCAGGGAATACCAACATATACAGTGGTACAGGTAATTTCGCTTCTTTGGATGAAAATACTTCTACATCAAATACGGCTATTGGAAGAAGCGCCATGAACGCTTTTCAAAGTGGTAACCACAATACCGCTATGGGGAGATATAGCTTATTGGAATTAGAAAATGCAAATTACAATACCTCTATGGGGTCTTCTGCTTTACGGGAAGCTGTAAATACTAGTAACCAAACTGCTATGGGGTACTCCGCCTTAAGAGAACATGTAAACGGTTCTGATAATGTGGCTTTGGGAAATGAAGCACTTAGGAGAGCAACGGGCGGAAGTTTTAATATAGCTCTGGGTTCTGAGGCTATGGCTT
>CAZAJG010000106.1:0-2912 GCA_964485405.1 uncultured Owenweeksia sp.
GAGGTAGAATATAATAAAGAAGGCAAAAAAAGAATTATTAATGCTTGGGATAATGCGCAAAACCAAACGGTTACAGACGGAAACGGTGTGTTGAAAACCTACTATGAAAATGGTCAATTGGAAAGGGCTGGAACCGTGTTGGAAGGTTTGTCGACTGGAGTTTGGGAGACGTTTTATGACGATGGAAGCCAAAAATCAATCTTAGAATTTAAAGGAGAGGAAGAGTATGTCCTTTCTGCATGGAATAAAGAAGGTGAGCAAACGGCTGAAAATGGTGTTGGAGAGTTAGTAGATTACTATTATTCAGGAGAAAAGTTGCAACAAGGCCCAATTCTGAATGGAAAGCGTGAAGGATTGTGGATGATGTATAGTAGTGAAACGGGAAGTGTAATTGCTAAGCTTAATTTTAACCATAACAAATTGGAAGGAACTCTAATGCAGTATTATGAGACGGGTGAGCTTAGAGCCAGTGGAGAAATGAAAAATGATGAAAGAGATGGAGAATGGCAATGGTATTATCAGAATGAACAGTTGGAGAGTTCTGTAAACTATGAAAATGGTAAAAAAGAAGGTGTACAGCAGTTTTGGAGTGAATTAGGAGAAGAAACGAAGCAAGAGGTTTATGAAAATGGAAAGCTTGTTTCAGAAACAACACAGCCTTAATTGTAATTTGGTAAATATTCAAAACAAAAGAGCCTCCAGAAATGGAGGCTCTTTTGTTTTATATAAGCGTATGTTTTTAAGAGAACTTTTTATTGTAATCCACAATACTTTGTTCAATAATCTGTAGAGCGGTTTCTCTATTCTGAAACTCTTCCACCACTACTTCTTTGTTCTCTAATTTCTTATAATCTTCAAAGAAATTTCTGAGTTCCTTTAGTGTGTGGGGTGGTAAGTCTTCAATGTTGTGCAGGTGATTTACACTCATGTCGTTAGCGGCAACAGCAATAATCTTATCATCCATTTCTCCTTGATCCAACATGCGCATCACACCCAATACTTTAGCTTCCACTATGCACATAGGTACAATGTCTATTTGTGAAAGGATTAAAATATCCAAGGGATCACCATCGTCACAAAAAGTTTGTGGAATAAAGCCATAGTTAGCGGGGTAGTACATAGCTGCGTAAAGTACACGGTCTAGTTTCAACATCCCACTTTCCTTATCCAACTCATACTTGGCTCTGGTATTTTTTGGGATTTCAATAATGCCGTTTATTACATCCGGTTTGTTGTCTCCAACCGGCACATCGTGCCATGGATTTCTTTTCATTTTTTAATGAGTATAATGTGTTAAATGTTTTGTTTTAAGACGATACCATGTTTTCCACAAGGTAGTTTTCGACAAACTCTCGTACACAACCTTCTCCGCCATTTTTTTGTAAGGTTATGGTTGCTGTTTTAAGAACATCCTTTACCGCATTGGCAGGGCAAGCGGATAGAGCAATATTTTGCATGACAGGAATGTCGTTAATATCGTCTCCAATATAAGCTACCTCCTTTAGAGAAACGTTCAATTCGGGTAACCAGCTTTTAAGGACATCTAGTTTTTTATCCTTTCCAACGTATACTTTCTCAATGCCCAACATTTGTCCTCGATGTTCAATCGCATTCTTTCTGGAGCCATTGCTAATAATAGCAACTTGAATTCCATTTTCAATACACTTTTTAATGGCCATCCCATCTTTGGCATTGAATCGCTTTATCTCATCTCCATTTTCCGTTAGATACATGCTCCCATCGGTCATTACTCCATCTACATCCAATACCAACAGTTTGATATTGTGCTTGGAAGAATGAGTTGCCTCTAGATTTTTGAATAACAAACTCTCTACGGAAATGGAGGTTTTATCGGAAATATTCAGAAGATCTTCAATGCCGATTTCTGTGCTCCTATTTGCGTAGCTATCCAAAGTAGAATCAGAAAGGTCAATTTTTCCAATCTGTTTGAGATATCTTAGGTTTTGATGTAAAAAGTGTTTGGGCATAAGTTTTAAGCTAAAGCCTGTCTTATTTTCATTGCTTTTTCCAAAATAGGTCTCAGTTTATCCAATTGTAGCATTGTATGCGGGTCGCTTTTTGCTGTTTTAGGATCGGGATGCGTTTCCATAAAAAAGCCATCGGCACCAGTTGAAATAGCAGAAAGAGCTATGGTTTCGATCAAACTTGGATCACCTCCAGTAACGCCTTCTGTTTTATTTGGTTTTTGAACCGAGTGGGTACAGTCCATTATAACAGGAGCGCCCAATTGTTTTAATCGGTGAACGGCAGTAGCATCTACAATAAGGTCAGAATAACCAAAACTGACACCTCTTTCGCACAACCATGCATTGGGATTGCCGGTAGATAAGACTTTCTCTAAAGGAAACTTCATGGCTTCTGGAGAAAGGAATTGTCCTTTTTTAATGTTTACACCTTTTCCCGTTTTTGAAGCAGCTAAAAGGAGTTCGGTTTGTCGACATAAAAAGGCCGGTATTTGAATATGATCAATAAATGGAGCTACTTTTTCAGCTTCATAACTTTCGTGGATATCGGTAATAGTCTCCACCCCAAGCTCTTCTCCAACTTCTTTTAAAATGTTTAGCGCCTTTTCATCACCAATCCCTGTAAAACTATCTAAACGGGAACGGTTTGCCTTTCGATAGCTTCCTTTAAAAATGTATCTGATTCCTAAATCGTCACAAATCTTTTTTACCGCTGTTCCTATTTCTAAAGCTATTTCTTTGCCTTCAATGGCACAGGGGCCAGCTATTAAAATAAATTTATCCATTATTCGTTTCTCGCTTTTGATCCTAAATATCCGCTATGGTGCCTTTTGGAATAGTCCTCTTTGGTAAACCCAATTTTATCCATTAGCATCACCACCAAAATATCTCCAACTACCGTCATTGCTGTGGTAGAGGTAGTAGGGG
>CAZAJG010000107.1:0-2844 GCA_964485405.1 uncultured Owenweeksia sp.
ATTCTTAGACCGGGGAGTTTTATTCCAGAAAGTATGGCTGCTATTGAAATCTTAAACCTTTTATTACTGGAAAGGAGAAGCATTGCCGTAGTTTTAGATGAATTTGGTGGTACGTCAGGTTTGGTTACTACAGAAGACATTGTGGAGGAGCTATTTGGCGAAATTGATGATGAGCATGATACCGAAGACTTATTGGAAGAAAAATTGGGTAAAGGAAACTACTTGTTTTCCGCTAGGCAGGAGATCGATTTCCTAAATACAAAATACGATTTAGATTTACCAGAATCTGAAAACTACAGTACGCTTGGGGGTTTGATTATCAGTTATTTAGAAAGTATTCCAGAAAAAGGAGAAAAACTACATCTATCTCCTTATACACTCACCATGGATGAGGTGAGCGATTCAAAAATAGAGCGGGTACACATCAGAGTTTCAGATGACTAAATAAACCCGTGTTATACGTTTATTCTTTTCGTTGACAATTGTATATTCGCAATCCTAAATTTAAAGTATAGTTATGGCGACATTGGAGCGCATCAGGAAACGTTCAGGATTATTGATTACCATTATCGGAATAGCCATGTTGGCTTTTATTCTTACAGACCTTTTAGGTTCAGGTAATTCTATTCTTGCGGGTAATGCATCGGTTATAGGAAAGGTAAATGGTCAAACCATTGAGGTGAATGAGTTCTCTAGAAGAATGAATGAATATCAAAAAAGGTTGACTCAACAAGCCCAACAGAATCCTCAACAAGCCCCTCCAAACTATACATCTAAGCAATTGGCAGATGGTGTATGGAATGAAATCTTGAGAGAAGAATTGATGAATGAACAATACGAAAATTTAGGTATTGAAGTTTCGTCAAAAGAACTATACGAACGTTTAAAAACAAATCCTGGAGTTCAAAGCGCTCCTGTTTTTAAAGATCCACAAACGGGTTTGTTTAGTGAGGCGCTGTTCTCACAATACATCAACAACATTAAAGACAATACTGCTGGAGATCCAGAAGCTGGTAATGCTTATGAGCAATGGCTAGACTTTGAAGAAGGAACTTACACCGATACTAAGCTTCAAAAGTATACTGCTGCTGTACAAAAGGGTTTATACATGCCTAAGAATATGGCTAGAATGGAGTATTTGATGAACAATGAATCTTCTACGGCTCAATTTGTAGCATTGGAGTATTCGTCAATTGCAGACTCAACTGTTGAAGTTTCTGATGGTGATTTGAAAAAATACTACAATAAGAATAAAGAGGATTATAAAACAGACGAAAGCAGAAGTATTGAATTTGTAAGATTCGAAATTGAGCCTTCTTCTGCAGATCATGCTGCTGTTGTAGGTGACTTAACAGCTTTGTTGGAAGATAAGGTTAGTGCAAATGGCGATACTACCTTGTCGTTTGGGAATACCGAAGAAGACTCGGCTTATGCTGTAGATTATTCGGATTTGGGCGTTGTACCGGCTTTCTATCGTAAAGATAATATTCCGGCTCCTTTGGATAGTACACTATTGGATCAAGAGGTTGGTTATGTGGAAGGTCCTTACTTAGATGGTGATTTTTATAGATTAACCAAGGTTAGAAGCGTCCGCACACTTCCAGATTCTGTTAGAGCTCGTCATATCTTAATCTCATTTGCTGGTGCTAACAACGGAAATAGCAATTCTGAAAGACCATATCAAGACGCTCAGGTACTTGCTGATAGTTTGTTAAACGTAGTAAGTGAAGATACCGCTCAGTTTGCTCAATTGGCAAAAACATATTCTGATGATCCTGGCTCTGGTGCTCAAGGTGGTAACTTGGGCTGGTTTGATGACCGAAGAATGGTTAAGCCATTTTCTGATTTTGCTTTCCAAAATGAAACTGGAGATATTAAATTAGTTTTCTCTCAATTTGGTTTTCATATTATTGAAATTCTTGAACAAGATGGAAACTCGCCAGCAGTTGAATTGTTAACTATTAGTCGTGAGTTAGCGGCTAGTGAGGACACTTACAACACAATCTACTCAGAAGCAAGTGATTTTGCTGCTTCAGTAACGAGTATAGAGGAGTTTTCTGCTAAATCTCAAGAAAAAGGATATGCTCTAAGACCAGTAACCAATGTTCAACCTTTTGATGAGCAACTACCAGGTTTAAGTGCAGACAGAGATTTTGTAAAATGGATCTATAACGAAGAAACGGAGATCGGTTCTATCCAGATTAGTAACAATACTAGTTACTACGTTGTAGCTATTCTCACCAACATTCAAGAAGAAGGATATTCTCCACTTGAAAAAGTGGAAGATGAAGTTCGTTTGGAAGTAATCAAGGAAAAGAAGGCAGAGCAGTTAGAGAAAAAAATGAGTGACGCCCTAAGTGGAGCAAGTGACATCAATGCTTTAGCATCAAGTGTAGGAACACAAGCTAAAAACCAAGTAGCAAATCTTACTGGAGCCGTTTTAAGCGGATACGGAAGAGAACCAAAGGTAATTGGTGCTATGAGTGCTGTTGAGCCAAATTCACTTTCTGAGCCAATAAGAGGTAATAGTGGAGTGTTTGTGGTTATGGTATCACAACGTACTCCAGCATCTGATTTACCAGATTATACGGCAGAAAAAGAAAAACAAGAAAGTTTTATTCGCCCGAGAGTAGGGGGCCAATTGTTTCCATCTCTTGAGGATATGGCTAATATTAAAGATAGAAGAGCGGTTTTCTATTAAGAAAAACGTTTATATACATATTGTAAAACCCTGTTCTTTTGAGCGGGGTTATCTTTTTTAGAGTATTTGAGGGCGGTAAGCGTCTAGTTTGATGAATATGAAGAGAAGCAAGCTGAATCCCCTTAAGGACGATCCGCCATAGC
>CAZAJG010000108.1:0-2754 GCA_964485405.1 uncultured Owenweeksia sp.
AGATCGGGGAGAGGATATGATTCTAATCGGTTTTGCGCACGATGGTTTCCCTATGTATTACTCGAAAAGCGGTGCTTATACATCAAGCTATCGCTTAAAAAGTGAAACGCGAACTGGAGAAGCTTGCTCCTACCGCAGCCCTCGTACCTCTATGCAAAAGAGCTTTATGGATACTAAGCCAGATGGCACTTTTGTGTCGGATTGGGAATATGAGGAAGGGAAAGGAGATTTAGATGAATGTAACGGTATTCGTATTGATGGTGAGTATAGGTACTTCGTTACTTTAGAATATCCTTATGTTGGCCGGTGTTTGATGGGAGAATTTGAAGAATCTCATCCAAAAAGAGGAACGCATCGTCATCCAAGAAGAGGACGTAACCATCCACACCCGCACTAAAAAAGGTTTACAAAATAAGGGGTGAATTAATGCCATGGGCCATTCTTACCAACTCCAAAAAAGGATTCTCCGTCATACCGAAAAAGACCTAACCAGCCTCCAAACCATAAGCGTCCGGAACGATCCTGAAAGGTACACTGCAAGGCCATACTGGCTAAACCATCTTTTTGAGTGAAAAGCGTAAAGGACTCTCCATCGTATCGATACATACCTTGATTTTCTATAGGAAACCAGATATTGCCTTCTTTATCTTGATACAAGTCCCAAACTTCGGTACCCTCTACTCCGTCTTCTTTGGTAAAATGGGTAAAAGATTCTCCATCCCAACGGCAAACGCCATTATGGTGTGTAGCAAACCAAATATTACCACTCTTATCCTCTAAGATGTCGTTCACAGAATTGTTACACAATCCATTTTCTTCCGATATTTTAGATAGTTTATCTCCATATATGACCGCACCTTCATTTGTGGCGAACCACATTTTACCTTTACTATCCTCCATAATACTGTGTACAATTTTTGAACTGGTTACCCCTCTTGTATAATCTGGTTTGGCTTCCGGAAGGTTAAACGACTCAAAACGCTTGCCGTCATAACAGCTCACCCCTTGTAAGGTTCCCACCCAGATAACTCCCTTACGGTCAATTTCTAAACTCCAAACGTCATGATGAACCAAACCATCCTCCTCATTAAAATTTGTAAACAACTGGCCATCATACTTGGTCAATCCTCCATTTGTGGCAAACCAAACGTTTCCTTGTGCATCTTCCATAATACCGCGTACAGAAGAGCCTCCAAAACCTTCATTTACCGTAAAATATTCCACACTGTCCTCAAAATACCGAATTACACCGTCTCCATTTGTACCAAGCCATAGGTAGCCCTGGCTATCCTCTAAAATTCGCCTTACAAAACGACTGAGTTTATTATCACCCTTGGGCGTTGTGTCTTCGTACGGAATAGGTACAATAGGACTCGCCACATATTCATCGTTTTCTGTTACGCGTTCAAGAGCATCATCTGTTTTTTTGCCATTTTCCTGCCCTTTACAAGATTGTAAAAACAGGAATAAAACAACAAACAAGATAAACGGTTGCTGAGCTCTAACTTTTTTCATAATTACATCTAATGGGGTTTCAGCCAAAAATAAATGAGGAGTCTTTTCCCCTACTCGTGCCTGTGTAAATTAATGTAAATAGGGTTGTAAATTTTAATCTCTAACATTTAAACTGCTGTTATGGTGATAAATACTTAAATTTGAGTCAGTCACCATAAGCTTAGCGTGGTGAACAACTAAATCAACCCAATCGATGAAAAAACCATTATCTCTTTTTGCACCTGTTCTTTTATTACTCTTCAGTTACAATTCTATTGCTCAATTACCGTCCTATGTTTCTTCTACTGGTTTACAAGCTTGGTGGCCCTTTAATGGGGATGCCAATGATGCCAGTAGCTTGGCCAACAACTTGTGTAATAATGGAGCCAATTTAACAGCTGATCGGTTTTCAAATCCAAACTCAGCTTATGACTTTAATGGTTCCAACCAATATCTTCTTTTATCCAATCCTGGTTTTTCCTTTGGTCAATCCAGTCAATTTACCATTTCCTTTTGGTCGCAAAGAGCTAACACGGGATATGGGGTTACGATGATGCATGGAACTGGCGCCAGCGGTAACTTTATATGGAATTTTCAATCGGGATCCAGTGGTTCCTATCAATTTGGCACAAACAAACAAGGCTCTGCCTGGTATTGGGCAGCCGGCACTTATGCGCCTCCGGCTTGGGAACATTTTGTAGGCACTTACGATAATGGAGTAATGACCTTATACAAAAATGGAGTGCTTGTTACTACAACCACGAACAGCCACACAGCGGTTGCACAAACCAATCTACCTCTTTATGTAGGTAGAGGGGTTAACGGAGCCTATTTTGCAGGGAAGGTAGATGACATCGGCATTTGGGATAGAGTACTTTCTACCACAGAAATCACAGCCCTTTATTTAGGCTGTACTTCCATCTCCAATCAACCTAGTGATGTAACCTCTAGCGCAGGTGTAAATCAGAAAATTGGAGTATCGGCTAACAATCCTTCCGCTACTTTTCAATGGCAAATGGACAATGGTTCTGGGTACCAAGATTTGAGTAATGGGGGGCAGTACGGAGGTGTAACTACGGATACATTATCTATTTCTGGGATAACCTTATTAAACGATGGCTCTAATTTTCGTTGCATTGTAGAAGCCGGAACAAGTTGTGCTGACACCAGTTTAAGTGCTATTTTAAATGTTTGTGGCGATATTACCTCACAACCAAGAGACACCACTGTAGGACTCAATGCCGTTGCTCAATTTACAGC
>CAZAJG010000109.1:0-2673 GCA_964485405.1 uncultured Owenweeksia sp.
CCCTTAGATTAAGAATCATTACAATAACTACCAGAATGGTAATGAGTATTTCAAGTAGCAATGCTTCCTCTAGGGTACCTAGCGTTTCGTTGATGAGCTGCGTTCTATCATAAAACGGAACAATGGTTAACTGACTTTCTACTCCATTGGCCAACACCTTTTTAGGCAAGCCGGTTGATATTTCCGTAATTCTCTCCTTTACTCTATTGATTACTGCCAATGGGTTAGATCCATATCTGGCCACTACCACCCCTCCTACTACTTCGGCTCCATCTTTATCCAACAGCCCTCTTCTGTTTGCTGGGCCTAACTTTACAACAGCTATATCCTTAATTTCAATCGGGATATTCTCATGAACGGCAACTACTGCCTTTTCAATATCTGATGTGGATTTAATGTAACCTAAACCTCTAACCAAATATTCCGCTTTATTGATTTCAATGGTTTTTGCACCAACATCTCTATTGCTCTTCCGAACCGCTTCAATTACATGGTGTAAGCTTATATCGTAATCTTTTAAGGCGTCAGGATCTACATCAATCTGATATTCTTGAACATACCCTCCAATAGAGGCCACTTCTGAAACGCCTTCTACCGCATCTAAACCGTATTTTACATAAAAATCTTGTTGGGTTCTAATTTCATGAAGATCCCACCCTCCTGTTGGGTTTCCTTCTTTATCACGCCCTTCTAAAGTATACCAAAACACTTGGCCCAGAGCTGTTGCGTCTGGCCCTAGTTTAGGTCGTACCCTTTGCGGTAATAAGCCCGTTGGTAAAGAGTTTAGTTTTTCGAGTATGCGCGACCGCGACCAATAAAACTCAATGTCATCGTTAAAAATAATGTAGATGCTAGAAACTCCAAAAATGGAGGAACTACGAATGGATTTAACTCCCGGTATACCTAATAAGGATGTGGTTAGAGGGTAAGTTATTTGATCTTCAATATCCTGTGGCGATCTACCAGGCCATGGGGTAAAAATGATTTGTTGATTTTCTCCAATATCCGGAATTGCATCAACTGGAACAGGATCTGATGGTAAAAAGCTTATCTCCCAGTTAAATGGAGCGGTACTCAAACCCCAACCCACAAAAAAGACGATAACAATAAATGTTATCAGCTTATTTTCTAAAAAGTATTTAATAATACGATTCAACATATCACTAAAAAATAGTGAGAACACGAACCTTATTGGCTCTATTCCCTACTTAATAATTTTACAATTATGTCCGTTAAATTTTGTGATATCCTCCTCGTAACGAGAATAACTCTAAATCTAAACTCCAGTAGCAATGTTGAAAGGCGTAATAAAAGGTCTCATGCTCTTATTTACCTCCGGAGTGATGTAAAGCTTGGCGCAATTTAGGGCTTTCTAAACAACCTAAAAAGCGTCTGATCATAATTCTAACATTCGTCACTTGTTCTTATACCAAATGAGATTCTGTATATATTTGACCACCAACCAAATTTAAAAGCAAATGACCCGAGAAGAAAGATTGGCTTTTTGCAAACAATGCACCAATAGAAGTCTGAATATAAAAACCGGCTTAATCTGTAAGCTTACGGGTGAAAGAGCGGCTTTTGAGGTTGAATGTACCGATTTTGATAAAGATGAAACGGTAGATCTCGTAGCTCTAAAACGCCAAGAAAGAGCTGTTGAGGAATCTAAAACAGATCATAGTAAAGATATTCTATTTGGTGCCTTATGGTGTGGTGGTGGATTGGCTTTAACTCTATCAGAAACAGGTTACATCTTTTACGGAGCTATTATTTATGGAGGATTTCAAATGCTCAAAGGCTTCATCAATATGGGATCTAAGTAACTTTAAATCAGATCTATAATTTGATTCAACTTGTTTTCATCTAACGGCTTAGAAAAGTAAGTAACCACATAAGGGTTGCTTTTTGCTTTTTCAATATCATGATTATCAATAGAAGAAGTAAGTACAACAACAGGTGGTATCTGCTTTTGATTTTTTAAACTCTTTAGCTCGTGTAAAAACTCCCAACCGTCCATTATGGACATAGTTAAATCGAGAATAATGAGATCAACTGGAGGACCGTCTGGCCTAAGCGTTTTTTCTATCCCTTGTAGAGCCAGTTTTCCATTCTTAAAAAAGTGTACTTGATCGAAACGTGGATGTTCTTCCAACAATTTTCGGATCAAATAGGAGGCTATTTCATCATCTTCAATTATATAAGTAAGGTTAATTGTTCTCATTAAAGTATACTTTAAACGTTGAACCTACATCTACTTTACTTTCAAGATCTATCTTTCCATCCATCGCTTCAATCTGGTTTTTAGTTATAAATAAACCAAAACCTTTCGCCTCTTCATTTTCATGAAAAGTTTTGTACATCCCAAAAAGCTTATCTCTATTCTTAACCGTATCTATTCCCAATCCGTTATCCTCAAAGAACAATACCCTGTAATCATCTTCTACTTTTGAGGATATCTTTAAAACGGGATTTCTACTTGGCGATTTATACTTAATGGCATTACTCATCAAATTTAGAATAACACTATCTAGGTAAGCCGGAACGGCCTTGATGTACTCTCCTCCATCCAAATCTATAATAATTTTGATACCGCTTTTTCTGATATCCTGATTGAGAACTTGCATGGTATTTCTGATAGCTACTCTTAAGCTCAATCTTTCAAGAGGTAGATTA
>CAZAJG010000110.1:0-368 GCA_964485405.1 uncultured Owenweeksia sp.
GTTTACAACCAAAGAAACGGTTCTGCTGCATGGGGTTACTTCTTCTGGTAAAACTGAGATTTACGTTCGGCTCATCGATCAGATGCTCAAAGCGGAGAAACAAGTGCTTTATCTGGTACCCGAAATTGCATTGACCACTCAACTGATTACTCGCCTTAAAAACTATTTTGGCGATGAAGTGGCCGTTTATCATTCTCGTTTCAGCGATCGAGAACGGGTAGAAACCTGGCTCAACCTCATTGAAAACCCTCAACAACCTAAACTGGTGGTTGGTGCCCGTAGCAGCATCTTACTCCCTTTTTCCAACTTAGGACTCATCATAGTGGATGAGGAGCACGAAAGCAGTTTTAAACAGCAAGATCCTGCTC
>CAZAJG010000110.1:378-2671 GCA_964485405.1 uncultured Owenweeksia sp.
CAACTCACAGACAGAAACAAAACCAATCAGTGGTGGGATTTTTACACTCAAAAAACAAAATTAATGTTAGGTGCAAGGTCGGCTCTTTTTTGCCCTTCAAATAATGTAGGACTCATTGTTTTAGATGAAGAGCATGAGCCCAGTTATAAACAAGATGAAAAACTAAAGTACCATGCAAGAGACACAGCCATTGTGCTGGCTAAAATGCATCAAGCTCAAGTACTATTGGGTTCTGCTACTCCTTCTTTTGAATCGTACTACAATGCTGAACAAGGTAAGTTTGGTTTGGTGGAACTGATGCACCGGCATGGAAATTTGCCCTTACCGGAAATTTTGTGTGTAGATTTAAAACAAGCCCGTTCCAAGAAGAAAATGAATGGACATTTTAGTGAAGATCTCATGAATGAGATTAAGAGCACTTTAAACGCTAAAAAACAGGTCATTCTCTTTCAAAATCGTAGGGGTTTTTCCACCATGGTGCAGTGCAACAATTGCGGACATGTAACCCAGTGTAAAAACTGTGATATTACGCTCACTTATCACAAACACATGGATTTGATGCGCTGCCATTATTGCGGATACTCCCGCAAAGTGCCTCAACGCTGCCCTGCTTGTAACAGTTCTGAAATTAGAGCTTTAGGCTTTGGTACCGAGAAGCTGGAAGATGACCTTAAACTGATGCTGGACAAAGTAGAAATCCAGCGCATGGACTTGGACAGCACCCGTAAAAAGAATGCCTACGAAAACATCATCAATGAGTTTGAAGAAGGCAACATTGACATTCTCGTAGGTACTCAAATGGTAACCAAAGGGTTGGATTTTGAAAATGTAGCGCTTGTGGGTATTATGAACGGAGATACCCTCCTTAATTTCCCAGATTTCAGAAGTCACGAACGTGCTTTCCAGTTGATGGCTCAAGTGGCAGGACGCGCTGGACGAAAAGGCAACCGCGGCCGTGTGATCATTCAAACTTCTGATCCTTATCACCAAGTGGTG
The DNA here is from genome assembly GCA_964485405.1 of uncultured Owenweeksia sp. Lineage (GTDB taxonomy): Bacteria > Bacteroidota > Bacteroidia > Flavobacteriales > Schleiferiaceae > CAKZNE01. The sequence continues at coordinate 1,375 of CAZAJG010000110.1, forward strand.
CGTAAAGTAATGGAGAACGACTATTTAGGCATGTACAAGGATGAGATTTACGAACGTAAAAACTACAGCTATCCTCCTTTTCAACGCCTCATTCGCTTAACGCTCAAACATAAAGACCGCAACCATCTATCTGCTGCTGCCCATCTCTTGGGTAAAGAAATAAAAGGGGTGTTCGGTGCCCGTATGCTCGGCCCAGAATTTCCACTCACCGCACGCTTGCGAAATCAATATCAAATGGAAATTCTGCTCAAACTGGAAGAAGCGGTTTCCCTCAAAAAAGCAAAAGAAAAATTAAGCGAAACCATAGACGCTTTCTTTCAAGATAATCCGAAACATAAAATCAGGGTTATTTTTGATGTGGATCCGGTTTAGCTAGATTTCGATTCGCTGGCCCATTTTTCATTGACTCTTTTATCCTTGCCCTGAAATTAAAAGGTAACTTTATCTCACTAAATGAGTTTCGCTAATTCGAATGAAACAACTCTACTTCATATATCTCATCATCTTTTCCGTTCAAGCTTTTGGACAAAGAACCGCAGACCCGTGGGAAGTCTATCGAGGAAAGTATTGTTACGATGAGAATACTGAACAATTCTATGGCGACACCGTGAAAATTTGGTCTGGAGGAGGAACTTACCCTGGCTTTTGCACTAGCACTAGTAATTTTTTCTTTTGGGCGTCAGATTCCTTAAAAGAATCATGCGACTGCTCTTACAAACCTCTTGACGGTGAACTTGGAATAATTAAATACGCCTCACCTATTTTAAATGACAGGACAGGAATAGACAATATTATTTATGTTGTGGAATTGCAAAACCATACTGTAGCTATCGGTTGTGGATTCATTATTGAAAAAGACAGCCTGAGTCTGGGTGAACACACAAGAATCATTCAGTTGAATGACTCCATCCAAAATACTGCATATGCAAAAGGTTGTTTGTTTGAAACGTCTTACGTTAATGGAAGTTACTTTGAAGCAGGAACGCACCCAATTGACATTAGATCTGAATCTTTTGCCTGCGAACTTGAGCAAAACGAAGTAGATACTATCCTACTATTAAAAGGTTTTTACAACAATCATGGCTTAGGAAATTCAAAAGTCATCAGTGTATTTTGGACCAAAAACAGCAAGTCATTTTTGAGAATATTCCGTCAAACTGACAATTCAATCGAGGAATCGGAGGATTATGAAATTGACTTATCAACTGAATGGGCATATTTCAAATCTCATGAGATACCTAATCTAAAAACAAATCCTCAGCCGAATTCTTGGATAAGTCACGATTTTACATATTAC
>CAZAJG010000111.1:0-2164 GCA_964485405.1 uncultured Owenweeksia sp.
GGGAGACAGACGTTATTTCGTCCCTGTTTACTCCAGACACCTCCACGACGATGGCGAGGGCATGGTAGGAAAGAACGAGACAGGACGGTTCATAGAACGCTTCGTAGACTGGCTGTATCGTGACTCGGAGAATGGCTTCCAAGTCATGCGGGATTGGCTGGAACAGGTGGAGATACAAGAGAACGGTGAAGGTTTCAGGATGCCACCCGATACACCCGATAAAATCGAAATCTGGCAAGAGATGCGCCCATTCGACAGTAACGATGCTGAAATAGGAAACTTCCTGCTATCACATGAGGATTCCCAGAAAGCGTTTTCCTCCACCGCGCTTGCGAAGCATTTCGGCATATCGGACTCAGATGCACAAACCATCCTCAAAAAGCACAACTACGAAACCAAACAAATTCGTTTAGGGAATGGGGAAGACGGGAAAGCTATCAATGGGAGGTTCTGGGTGCCTAAAAAACATCTGGGTACACGTGCGTGGTTCAAAGAGGGTTGGACCGTATGGAACGCTTACGGCGAACACACTAAATTAGGTGAAACACAGTACAGCAATTTAGGTGCAACACAGTACAGCCCATATGATGATGAAAAATCATTCAATAACACCTTTTCGCAAACCTCTTCCAAGTAATTACATTGTATGATACGAACATATGAAACAATGTAATGGATTCGTTGAACATGGCCGAAGGACGTTTTATCTCGTATTTGCGCGTGTCCACGGACAAGCAAGGCAAGTCAGGCTTGGGGCTTGAGGCACAGCGCAAGTCTGTCTCGGACTACCTGAACGGTGGTTCATGGGAACTGGTAACAGAAGTGGTAGAAGTCGAGACGGGCAAGAATGATAACCGCCCTAAACTCGCCGAAGCTATCAACCTGTGCAAAGCCTATAACGCTACGCTTGTTGTCGCCAAAATGGATAGACTTGCCCGTGACGCGCACTTCCTGCTTGGTTTGCAGAAGGCAGGTGTTGCGTTTGTTGCTGCCGATAACCCTCACGCCAATGAACTGACCGTGGGTATTTTGGCGATGGTCGCACAACAAGAACGCAAAGATAACTCCAAGCGTACCAAAGACGCACTAGCCGCTGCCAAGGCCCGTGGGCAGGTGCTTGGGGCCTATGCGAAGGACGATAAAACCAAGTTCATTGGGCGCAAAGGCACGGCTGAGGATACGGCAAAGGCACGCGAAGCTAGAACCCAGAAGGCCGAACAGAAGGCAGAGAACCTCAAGTACGTCTTTGACCGTATGAACCCTGATGGGACTATCTCAATGACTGCCTTCGCCAAGATGCTGAACGCAGAGGGTATCCCCACACCATCAGGCAGAGGACAGTGGCAAGCGGTAACCGTCTCTCGCGTGATGAAACGCCTACAGGGGTAGTGGAAAATGACCCCTACGAGGGAATACGAGGGTCGCCTCAAGTAGGGGAGAACTCACCACAGAATGAACTTGCGGACGTTTCAGGGCGTGCATACCGAAGTTCATCAACACGCATAACCTCATTGGAAGCCCAACCGTTCTCAGATTTCCAACGTTGCATCACAATAACAGGTGGATACCTGTAGCAATGTCCGACCTTCTTTATCCACCTATCTTTGTCTGCTTTAAAGAATTTACATTCACTGCAAGTGTACACTGGTAAAATTCCTTCCTGACAAACTAGAGTTGTCTTAAAATTATCTTTAATTGGCTTGTTGGCAACAGCTTCGGGTTAGTCGCCCTCAAAGGAATGGCTTCGCCATAAATATTCTACTCGGTGCCACAGCCACCATCGTATTAGTCATTCTTCAAGCCATCAGTGCTTGCGATACTAATTTTCCCTCGCTGGCGCTTGGGGAGGAAAAATCTAGTTTCTCAGCACTAATGACTTTCGGGAACGACAAATAAGAAGGTGGCCTAAGTCACCTCGCGCGGGTGGCACCCAGCGAAATTCGGAAAATAAAATCTTGCCAGAGGTAAGAAAAAGCGCCGCCTAAACCCCCCAAAGTGTTTCGCGTTCCATACCCCTACAGATGACACATAATGTTGTGTCTATAAGCAGAAATTCACTAAATATGGTGGTCCCCTAACCGCCCGAAACAATACCCCTGCGGTACACCCTTCTGTGTGAGTTTTTTCCATTTCGCGCACAGAGGGGCAACTGGGCGGGTCGAGA
>CAZAJG010000111.1:2174-2567 GCA_964485405.1 uncultured Owenweeksia sp.
CATCGGCCTGAGTGATTTTTCGTCGTTTATCCCCACTAAAAGGAGAGACGTAATGTCCGACCCACCACGCAAAACCAGCGGAATAGAAGCCGCAAGGGAGAACAACCATCGGTACAGGGAAGGCCCCCACCCATGGGATAAGCCCTACAACTCTCGCTGCCTAATCTCTCACTGTGACAGCCCAGTTTATTACGACGGCAAGGTCTACTACAGCCTCTGCCTCAAATGCCTTGAAGACCTCCGGTTAGGACCGTTCTTCAAACCCCACCACAACAATTCGGATAATGATTATGACCCAAACTTTTTCTCTTAAGTGGAAACCCTTCGGAAACGAAGCAGAACAACTTATTTCTATGGCCCTAGAACACCTAGACCTACGCAAGAAACACCTCA
>CAZAJG010000112.1:0-2523 GCA_964485405.1 uncultured Owenweeksia sp.
GAAAAAGGAGATAAAACTCCGATTAAATGGATTCATAGAAGTGAGCGTTATTTTGAAAAACTAGCTACACCAGATGTAACTGTAGCGGATTTAATTGGTGATGTTGATCCGATAAAAGCGGCCAATCAAAAACTATCCTACGGAGATGAAAGAGTCATTCACCTAGGGATGATCCCGCGCGCCAATCGTAGTATTTTTGTAATTAATGAATTACCAGATTTACAAGCCCGCATCCAAGTAGCTTTGTTCAATATCCTACAAGAAGGAGATGTTCAGATCAGAGGATTCAAAATTCGATTACAACTTGACATTCAATTTGTATTTACAGCTAATCCTGAAGACTACACCAACAGAGGCTCTATTGTTACACCACTCAAAGACCGAATTGGGAGCCAAATTCTTACGCATTACCCAGAGCAAATCGAAGTATCCAAAAGGATTACACAACAAGAAGCTAAGATTAACTCTGAGCAGCTGGAAAGAGTTGAAATATCAGATATAGCCCAAAACTTATTGGAGCAGATTGCTTTTGAAGCTAGGGATAACGAATACATTGACGCTAAGAGTGGTGTTTCTGCGAGGTTAACCATATCCGCTATGGAAAATTTGGCAAGCACTGCGGAAAGACGCGCATTGCTTAATGACAAATCCACCTATGTGCGATTGATGGATTTTATGGGTATTGTTCCAGCTATTACGGGAAAGGTAGAGCTGGTATACGAAGGCGAACAAGAAGGATCGGCTTTAGTAGCGGAGAATATTCTTGGTAATGCTGTTAAAACGCTTATTGCAGATTATTTACCCGTTTTAGATGATATCAAATCTTCCGATAAAGAAAACCGCTACAGCAAGCTTGTAAATTGGTTTAGTGAAGGCAACAGCCTGGATTTACTTACTGATTTTAGTGATGGGGAATACGAGAAGGCTTTGGATAAAGTAAAACCCCTAACCGCAATTGTAGATAAATACCAACCTGAACTTCCTAAGTCAGAACGCTACTTTTTAATGGAGATGTTACTATGGGCTCTATCGGAACACTCCAAACTGAATAAAGAAAAGATTAAATCAGGATTCAACTTTTCCGATCTTTTTAGCAGCTATCTAAAAGGAGGTACCCTAGAAATATAAAAAACCGTTTTAGTTCAACTTGATCAGAGTAAGATCTCTCACCCCAGTTGTATAAACCGGCTGATTGCGAAATCCACCGTTTTCTGTTTTTATAAACTGAAAGCGGGTGTATAAACCTTGATTCAAAGTATCCTTGGGGAGTTCCTCTAAAAAGTGGTCTCCCCATGTACCCAACTTATTTAAGTAAATCAAACCAATATCATAACCTTGGTAGGTATAATCAGAGGGTTCGGTTCTAAACCTTTTTCTGTAAGATTGAATAAAACGAATCGTTGTAGAATCTTTATAATCCACAAAACTTGGATCTGCCATGGTAAGGTGAAGCTTGTTTAGATACTCTACCTCCAACGTGGGCATATCCATTAATTTATAGGGACCCACTATATAGATAGATGTATCTCTAAGACGTCTTAGTTTGTTTACCAAATCACTCAAAAACACTTTATCCTCCGAAGCAATTACAAAAACATTCTTTTTCCCTTCCACTATCACATCACCCATTTCATTTCGCTTCAGCATTTCTTCCGTAAAGCTTACATCGCGCATAAAGCCATCCTCTTTCCTAGCTCCCATTTGAGCTTTGATAAATTGAACGTTTTTAAGCTCTTCATCTTTTCCGGCATGTGCAAATATGATGTGAGCACTTTCATAATAGGTATTGATGATGTTAGCCATTTGGCGAGACATTTCTTGACTGCCTTGCCTACACTGAATCAGATTTGGATGACCTAGAACACTTACATTTCTACTCAGCGGTGATATCACTGGAATATTAAACTCCTTCAACTTATCGGCTACCCACTCAACATTGTTTTTAAGCAATGGGCCTACCACTAAATCCGGTTGATCCTTAATAATACTATCCATACAGCCCAATACGACTTGTATATCATTTCGGGTATCATAGACTTTAAGCGTAATTTCCATACCCGATTGGGTTAAAGAATCTACCGCCATTAAAAACCCGTTGTAAAACTCTATGGATGTACGCGTAATGGATGGAAGCTCTTTTTTCCTTTTTTCCTCCAACAGTTCAAGTACTCCATCTCCACCATATCCTTTTCCATCGTAGGTTTCATCATCTATCTGTACCTCCTCTATACTATCTGGTATTGGAATGTTAAAGGGTAATAAAAGAGCTATTTTAAAACGTTTATCCAACCTACTTTTTACGATGCTGTCTGGCTGAATAGCAGTACTATCCTCAGCACTTGTGTCTTTGGATATGGGTTCAATCTCTACCCACTCCACTTTGGTATCCGAAGAGTCTACCTTGTTGAATAACCTATCCAACCACCCTGTTTTTTCCTTATTCTTGGCAACCTCAACGGGTTTACCTGGCATAATAATATACTTATCCAACTCAATCCCCGTATTGGCTAGCTCCGGATTCAG
>CAZAJG010000113.1:0-2420 GCA_964485405.1 uncultured Owenweeksia sp.
CACTACTTACTTCCATGGTTTTGGAGATACCTTGGTCAGTGTCTGTGTAGCTTACTGCCATACGTATTTAGGTTAGATAGAGAGAAAATTTCTATCCCAAATTTCTAGAATACTGATAGTTTGAGATATATTTGAATATATGTAGGGGGTAATTTGTCCAGTTAAGTGGGGCACTTACAATAACCTCGTTAAAGTCGCTAAACTCAAAACCCTTTGATTTGATATGTATTCAATAGATAATAGAACCGATAAAGAAGTTGGAGGAGTATTTCCTCAAGTTTCATTTAATCAGGTGAAGGAAGCTTTTAAATTCAAGCATAACGAGTTTCCTGATAATCCCCCTGTATTATCGACCACTCTTGAAAAACGGGCTAAACTTACAGATATGCTTAGTCAAGCTTCTATTTCAGGTCATGGGCTTTTAGTCAATAGTAAGGTCAAAGACTTGCTTTCACAATTCTCGATTATGGAGCATAAATTTTTTGATTGCCCTGTTGCGGATCAAAATGGCGACACTCACCAATACTATTGGATGGCTCTTGTGCAACCAGATTTGTTTGAGTTGATTGATTTTGAACAAACATCTTTTTTCTTAAAGAAGGGGCTTAAAAATTTGGGGGAAGTGCCACTACGCAATATGGGGGATTATGTAACTCTGAAAAAAGACCTTGATAGCTCCACGATCGTTAAAGCTTCTAATCTGGCCTTAAAATCCTGCAATCTTGATTTATTTAAATTACCTCTGTTTGATAATAACCTGTATGTTTCGGAAAGCCTGAAAACAGCCTTAACAGAGAATGCCATTACGGGAATTGAAATTAAAAAAGCCCCTATGAGCTAGGGGCTTTTTTGCATTAAAAATCTAGATTATTCACTTTCGTACCACCATCCACGGATTCTTTCTGTATCAATTTTTTTAAGTCGCCTGATAGTTCTTGAAGAAAACTGGCTGCTTGCTCGTTCGTATAATTAGGGTTTGCTGCTGCCCACTCATCTATTTGTCTTAGTACTTTTTTTGTATAAGCAGGGTGGTTTGCATGTGTGCCGCCTTTACTTAAGGATTTTACACCTATTCCATTAGCCACACCGTTGAAGTCAAACCCTGCATCAATAGCGCCTTGTACAATCTTACTTTCTTTAATCAGCTGTACAGGAATGATATGATGCGCCTGTATGTTTGTTTGAACTATGTTTAGAGCTTTTCTAAGATGGCTTTTATTAGCAATGGCATCAGCGGATTTTATGCCGTACTCCATTGCGTTACCAACCCACGTTTTAGCAGCTTTCAAGCTCTTAAAGTTTCGACCACTTGCGCCCGATAAGCCTGCAACATCATCGGCATATCTAAGCGTGTACTTAAATCCTTTAGCTGATATATCTCCTGCAATTGGTGCTAAACTAATTGAAGAAAAAGCAGCATTAAGATAATCGCCTTTATGCATGTAAATAGCAGCATTCAAGCCATCTGCGGCCTCTCCCACAACAGGTAAAAAGCCAATCCCATCTAAAATTTCATGACCGTTATTTTGTATATCGTGCCATGCCATTGTCCAACCGTCAGCCAGTTTACTGGCTACATCATCGGCTGTTGCCGTTTTAAAAGCCATATAAAAGCCACCTAGAATGTTGTTGTCTCCACGCGCCCACCAAGGTTTTCCAGTAAGACCCATCCAGTCAATGAGATAAATTGGTGAGTTTCTTGCAAACCCGTAAGGGCTTAAAGACGGTGTTGTTTTGTAAAGAGGGTCTATGCTTAAAAACCTTCCCAACCTCGGGTCGTGTATTCTCGCTCCAAAATTATAGGCATTTCCATTGCCGTAGATTTCATTGTCTTTACGCTTCCCATTAAATCCAAATGAATAGCTTTCACTTCCCTGATAATTCCTACCGGGCATTATCGAGCCGAATGCATAATAATCGTTAGCACTTAACACATCTGCCACTAAACTTTTAAGCTCACAAGAGGAGGTTAAAGAGTAATCATCCAAAACAAAGCTTCCACTTGCTGTTGTGGAAACAAAGGATACGATTAGAAGACTACTGCCATACGTATTTAGGTTAGATAGAGAATAAGTATAAGACGCTACCGAATTCAAATTATCCGTTAGTAAAGCGTTTCCGTTTTGATCTGTAACACTTAGTTCAAGTGCCGCACTGATTACCGGAACACTAAAACTTAGTATGTAATCACAAGCATCGCTTACCTCTATGGAAATGCTTATTCCCTCATCAATATCTATATAACTTGCATTTAATTCTTCGTTCAATATAGAAACAGTTGCTCCTGCCGTTGCACTCCATTGGTTCAATTCTGTAGCATCTTGAAAAGTGTGATTTAAGATAGCTTCCTCTTCCGTACTGGTGCTCCAAATTTTATAATCAGCTACTGTATTGTATACATTGCCCAAATGGTTTTTAAG
>CAZAJG010000114.1:0-2398 GCA_964485405.1 uncultured Owenweeksia sp.
ATATAAATCCCTCCATTATGATCTATGTCTAGAAAAAAGTTTCGATCCGCATCCGCTGTTCCATTATAAGTGAATTGAGAAACACTTCCCGTTTGGGCATTCATTTTTGCTATAAAACCGTCATCCGCACCTAAATAATTGGGGTTTAACCCACCATTATAGGGAGTACCTAGATTCGAGCTACCTGTAATTCCGGCAACGTACAGCTCTTGATTATTCTTTAGCTTAACGGATAAAACAGCATCATGCCCTGTCCCTCCCAGATATGTACTCCAGTTTAGAGTTTTCAGATCACCTGTTAGGCTAAAAACCAATCCATCCTGCCACGCTGGACCGGAAGGAGTATGCGGACCAACATTAGGAATATTGGTAGAAATAGTAGATGAAACCACATAAATATTCCCTAAACTATCTAAAACAACATCACCTCTATTATCGTCCCCATAATTATACCGTAAACCAGCATTGATTCCATCAGCGCCATTTCCTCCAAAAAAGGTTGAACCAATCAAGTTACCACCAGTACTATCCAAACGCAATACAAAAATGTCTGAACCCAATGGATAGTTTATTCCTCCACCAATACTTACAGAGGTACTATTACCCACATCAAAAACGGTATCGTATGCATGGGTGGTAACTGGAAAATCTGTTGAGCCCGTACTCCCTATTAAGATTAAATCCTTGTTAGGGCCTTCAATCATACTATGCGGCATTTCGTTTGATTGTCCTCCTAAATAGGTACTGTAGATTAAATCAGAACCATCGGCCAAATACTTGGATACTCCAATATCCACATTTCCACCTTGAAAAGTATCTTGAAAGGCACCCAAACTCACCGGATAAGAAGCCGTAGCGGGTTGATTAAACACTATTCCACCTCCATACGCCTCTCCTCCAACTCCATAGGTAGCCGTGAAACCAAAATTATCTGAGGTAGAGCCGCTGTAGGTGCTAAAAATCAAAACAGGGTCTATAATCAAAGAGTAGTTTGGGTCGTAATTCCCCAATTCAAACCGAACTCGATCCTCTTCTACTGCGTAAACACAGTATACTTCTCTGTGCTCGCCATTCACTTCTTGATACGCATAAGGAGCGGACTCTAAAACATTTTCTACAGAGTTCTTTACAATCAAGTTACCATAAACTAAATCCACCCCATCCGTACCTTCGTACCTCAACTCAATTTGATTTGGATCTGCTCCTGGAGCAACTACAAAATCGTACTTTAAATTGCCATCATCATTAAAATAATAATGTGCATTAATATTTTTATAAACATCAATAAACTCAATGGTTTCGTACAGTCCAACCTTGCTTTTCCATCGGCTTTTATCTTTTCCTAGTAAATAATTGTGGTAGGCTCTTTTCTTTTTGCCTTTTCTAGAAGTTGCTTCTGGATTGGATCCAACAAAGGAGACTTTATATGCGTGACTTTTAATGATATCTCCCACTTGCCATGAAACGGAATGGGGGTGAGAATCATGCTTAGAAATGTTTGCCCGTAAGGTTTTAGAAAAATGGAAGACTAACTCATTTGAACTGAAGTATACGCCTCCATTATCAAGATTCAGCTTGTAATTAAAATCTTCCTTCCACTGTCCTAAGTTTTCAATAAAATGAGCCTGTTGAGCAACAGTAGTAGCGCTCAGCAGAATAATTATGAAAAATGGAAGAAGTGACTTTCTCAAAACTTTTGCTCGAATCTATAAAAATACTCAATCTGAGTTTGTCATAGAGATTTCAAAAAGGGAACTGCAAGAAGAAATGAGTATTGTAAGTACTTTGATGAGTTAATCTACCCTACCGATTATTCCTCTTTTTGCCCTTGAATCATCAAAAACGATTTGATAAAAGCATCAATATCACCATCCAATACGCCATCTACGTTACTAGTTTCAGTAGCTGTACGTACATCTTTGATCAGCTTGTAAGGATGTAATACATAGTTTCGAATTTGAGATCCCCACTCAATTTTCTTTTTACCCGCCTCTATTTCTGCGCGCTTTTCATTTTTCTCCTCCATCTCAATTTCATACAATTGAGATTTTAAAAGCTGAATTGCTTTATCCTTATTCTGAAGCTGCGAGCGCGACTCTGTGTTTTCAATAATAATACCGGAAGGTTTATGCTTTAAACGAACCCCAGTTTCTACCTTGTTTACATTTTGCCCTCCTGCACCTCCAGATCGAAATGTATCCCACTCAATTTCCGCAAGATTCACATCAATTTCAATCGTTTCATCTACTAAAGGGAAAACATAAACGGAGGCAAATGAGGTGTGTCTTTTTGCATTACTATCAAAAGGCGAAATTCTTACTAAACGGTGAACACCATTCTCGCTCTTCAAATATCCAAATGCATATTCACCCTCTATTTCTAGCGTAACGGTTTTTAT
>CAZAJG010000115.1:0-2382 GCA_964485405.1 uncultured Owenweeksia sp.
TACTTCCGGCAATCTCTGCTTGAGCACTGGATAAATCCACTACAGTAGCATCCAGTTGGTTTGATTCGTTGTAGATGTGCGTATTTACTTTAATACCGGCAACAGAAGCGGGTAAATCAGGGTATTGGAAGGATGCTTTGTCGATATTAAATAAAACATCAAAGGATGGATAAACTTCTTTTTCTCCATTAAAAACTCCGGCTACTTTACCCTTTAAATCAAATTGACCATTTGTTTTGATACTCTCAAAGTCTTTGTAAAAGATGGCTGGAATAAGGGATAAAACACTTTTAAAGCTATTGTTTGGCGCTAAAAAGGAAACATCCATGGTAACGTCATCATCCGGAAGAGCAACAAAGCCGGTAAACTCAAGTTTTAAATCATTTAAACTAAGTTCATTTTCGCCAAAGGTGATTTTAAACTCTGGTTGATTGAATTCCACATCAAAAACCGATTCTGTTTTTACCTTAGATAGGTAACGAACACCTTCACTTTCTACCGTTATACCTTCAATAGAAGTTTTGGTTTTTAGGTTTACAATGTCTTGTGTAAAATCCCCGTTCCCTTCATGATCTAGGTCTGTAATTATAGCACTTACCTTTCCTTGTTTATCCGTATAATCTAAATTGAAATTTTGAATTTCATAATGTTTTAACGCTAGTTTAAAGCTTCCCGGCTCTGCATCTTCATTAACTGGAGTTTCTTCTTCAACGGGTGTTTCTGCCGGTTTGGTGATATCATAGTTTGCTTTTCCATCTTCTAAAACCACTACATGGATGGAAGCATCGTTTAAGGCTATGGATTCAATTTCAAATTGATCTCCAAAAATCACACTCATGAGATTCAGCTCTACATTAAATTCGCCAATATCCGCCAAGCGGGTATCTTTAAATTCTTCTATCCCATCTATCGTAAACTTGCTTATCCCTAAACTAAAGTTTGGAAAGCTTCGAAACAAGCTCAAGCTTATATCATCGAACTCAACCGTAGCGTTTAGGTTTTTATTGATCTCTAATTTGGTACGATCAACAATTTCGTCTTTAAATACAATAGGTAAAATAACTAGTGTGGCTAAAAGCAACACGATAAGCAGCCCAAGGATTTGTAATAAGCGTTTCATGAGACGTTTTCTTTTACTGATTATGAGTTAACGATTTTAAATCTTTTTAAGTTTATTCAACTCCTTTCATTTCTGGAGTGCTTTTATCCACATCTATCAATCCCTCTCCTTTAGCAATAACAGAAGATACAGTAGCATCTCCGGTAACATTTACCACGGTTCGGCACATATCCAAAATTCGATCTACCGGCAGGATAATACCAATCCAAGCGGGATTTAATCCTACAGATTGTAAAACAATAATAAGCATCACCAAGCCTGCGCTAGGAACTGCTGCAGAACCGATAGAAGCCAAAGTAGCGGTTAATACAATGGTGAGCTGCTGCCCAAGGCTTAGGTCAATCATGTGCAATTGAGCCAAAAAGACTACCGCTACGGCTTGATACAAGCTGGTACCATCCATGTTTACTGTAGCTCCAATAGGGAGTACAAAACTGGTAATCTTCTTATCCACTTTAAGGTTTTCCTCCACACACTCCATAGTTACGGGTAAGGTTGCCGCACTAGAACTGGTTGAAAAAGCCAAGGTTTGCGCAGGACTTATGCCTTTCAAAAATTTAGGAAGTGGAATAACGCGCACAAAGAGCGCTACAATAAGTGGATAGATAAATACAACCATTAACAGCAAGCCCACAAATACAGTTAAGGAATAGCCACTCAGTCCTTTAAATATCTCCACTACTTTTCCTAAATCGTCCCCCGCCATTTTACTGATAACGCCTGCCATTAAAGCAAATACAAAAAACGGAGAGGCACGCATCACAATATCTACCATTTTTAAAAACACCTCCATGGTGCCGTCCATAAATTTCTTTACCGGCTCTGCTTTAGCTTTAGGTAAGTACAAAAGGCTGACCCCAAAAAAGATGGCGAAAAATATGACCTGTAGCATCAATCCGTTGTCATTAAGAGAAAAGAAAATGTTGGCAGGTACAATATCAATTAGAGCTTGTAAGGGACCAGAATCCTTGGTTTTCTTTACCGTTTCCATTTTGCTACTCACCTTCTCATCAAGCTCTTGTCCGGATAAAACTGCAATTTCTTCTACTCTAGAGGTATATTCTGGCTTTTCGGAAAGTCGCTGATCATCCTTAATCTCTATTTGATTGGATTTAGCCCAAAGCTCGTAGCTTATCCTATTATCAATTCTAGACTCTTTATCCACAAGTTTACCGGGAGAAACCAGGTTTACCAAAACCAAACCTAAAGACACAGCCAAAATGGTAGTCAAAAAATACATCAATAGGGTTTTAGCTCCCATC
>CAZAJG010000116.1:0-2320 GCA_964485405.1 uncultured Owenweeksia sp.
GTTGTTTATAGCGAGGCGTTGGGTGCTGCTCATACGGGGGATTAAAATTCCGCGTGTACTACTTTCAATATCGAGCATGGCGGAAGAATCGGGAGTGTTTCCTGAATTATTGATGGAAACTTGTGCAAAACTTGGGGAAGCCAACAGTAGAGCGGATATCAAAAGAATGGCACGGCATGGAGAAAGAAAAGTGTTCATGAAAAAGAGTGATGATTGTTAGACCATGAAAGTATTATGATGTTGCTACTGTAGCTGTAATGGATTGAACATATAGGTAGAGTCAAATACTGGACATCTTGTAATAATTTAACTACAAGGATTGAGAGCTAAAGCGACATGGATCAGCAGATTGGAATGGAAGACTTTTTGTAATTCTGGAGGGGGTGTACTGACTTTTTTGGAAACGTATGTTTACGCATTCTGCTTAGCTGTGCGATGGAATAAGCCAGAAGTAGAGCTCCACTCCTGGCAGATGACTTTGAAAAAAGGCTAAACAAAAGCTTTAGTGTTCGCTTGCATTTTATGCTTGCAACCTGAAAAACGCCCTCTTTATTTTGCCTGAGCTGAGTAGGTAGAGGACTGCTCCAACTTTTTAAGTTGTTGCGCCATTTTTAGCATGAAAGCTTTATTATCATTGAGTTGTTGTTGTTGCACTTGTAAGCGTTGGGTGTGGTTTTCATCTACTTGAGTAAGCTGCTGTACCAATTCTTGGTTGGTCTTTTTTAGCTCGGTAAGCTCCTGTGCCAGGCTTTGGTTGGTTTGCTTACTTTGCTGAAGCTCTGCGTACAAGGCTTTAATGGCTTCCACAAACATGGGGTCGTAATCGCCATAGGCGGCCATTAAATAGCCTTGTCCATCTTCTGTAATTTTAGAGGGCCACACTTTTTGCAGGTCTTGTGCTATAAAGCCATGCTGTATGCCTTCTGGGCGTTCGTAACCCGTTACGCTATCGTTCCAATGGTAGGTAACTCCTTTCATAGCCAATACTTGCTGTAAAATGCTATCGGCACACATATAGTTTATGTTGGTTTTAAGGCGTTTATCCGAATTTCCTGCCCAACTACCAGAAGTGGTTTTAGAAGCCGTTCCGTTTACTTGAAAAGATGCACCATTGGCACCGCTCAAATCCGATAGACTTCTGTTGATACCAACTCTTCCCGTAGGTATTTGTTGGAGGTTATCGGGAAATAGGCCTCCAATGAGAGGAGTTGTAGTATTATCGTTAGCGATGTATAATGTACCATCGTAGGTGTTTTCATCTGCCCCGGCATTGTGTCCAATAAAAACGCTTCCCGTTTTTTGATAGTCTTCTCCTGCACCATTCCCAATGGCTACGTTTTCATCATCATCCTGAGCATAGCGCAAAGCACTAACTCCAATGGCAATATTATCGTTACCGGTAGTAAGTCCATTTAAAGATTGGTAACCTAAAGAAATGTTATTGCCTCCTGTGCTTACCCTTCTGAGTGCGGATTGGCCGATTCCAATATTATAATATCCATTGGTTAGGTCATGCAGGGCATAATAGCCTAAGGCTACATTAGAGCTGCCCGTAGTTATATTGGATAGTGAATAATGGCCTAATGCAGTATTAGCGTTGCCAGTGGTTGCGGTTAATAAAGAGTTTTGCCCCATGGCTATATTGTTACTCCCTGTGGTTAATTGGGTTAAAGAGGAGTTACCAATGGCAATGTTTTGAATTCCAGTGCTAAGGTTGGATAAGGCAATTTTACCAATACCGATATTGTCGTTTCCTGTGGTAAGGGAGAATAAGGATAAACCTCCAATGGCAATGTTGTCGCTTGCAGATGTGGCCGCGTTTAAGGCTGACGCGCCAATAGCAACATTGTGATCTCCATCGGTTAAATTATATAAGCTCGATCCACCTAAGGCAATATTCTGCCTACCTGAAGTTAAACTGAACAGAGAATGGGCTCCAATACTTGTATTACTGCTTGCTGTTTGAGCTGTAGACATGGAATTTGTGCCGATAGCAATGTTATTTACCCCAGTTGTTAGCATGGATAGATTATTGCCGCCACTGTGCATATTTTCGTTATTTAAAGAAATGAGTCCTCCATAATTATCCACATAAGCTTTTACTGCGGCTTCCGTTGGTATAGCGGTATGGCTGCTATCTGCCAAAGTTTCATCTGAGCTAAACTCATCCACATTTTCGCCATTCTGAAGGGATAAATCTCCTCCTATTTGTAGTGTTGCTCCAGCAGACAAGCTGCTTACAGCTTTATTGATCCCTAGCTTGGTATTGGCAAAATCACCCCCAATAAGTGGGGTAGAGGTATTGCTGTTGGCGATATAA
>CAZAJG010000117.1:0-2310 GCA_964485405.1 uncultured Owenweeksia sp.
TGATCTTTCATAAATTAAAATTGATTTGGATTGGCGGGAACAATATGTACTCCAGTTTTGCTATTAATGACCGTCCCAACACTTGTTGGAGTAGAACAGCACTCGACTTAGCAGCAACTTATGCAACTATCTCCAAACCATCTTTTGAAAACTCCTCCTTTACAGCTCCCTCGAAGAAATTAACACCTTCTTTTTGATTATTAAAACTCTTTAAATTCTCGTTATCCCAAATTACCCCAAACGCTTCCTTTTTACCTTTTTCCCCAAGATAACTTAAGACTTTATAATCACCTTTAAAAAAGGCAGCAATTAAATCCATATACTTCAGTTCAAATGAATTTCTGTCGAAGAAATATATCATCTCATATCCATCTCCTCTTATTTCAATATTGTTTTTTGTTATTTCAATGTCAATATATTCTGGTAAAGTTTGATACAATAACTCAATTGACACAAAATCATCAATAACTTCATAGCGATTAATTTTGGCATCTGGTTTTAACCTTTGAAGCATTTTTATTATTACAAGCAATAACTGCGCATGAAATGAGTCTTTCCCCAACCTATGCACAACAACCTCAATTTTATTTATTAATTCTTCTTTCATGATTAATACTTGATTTTACCCCACTTCAATGGATTTAGCCCAAAATGGTTTAATCTCGAAATAGGAAGAGTATTAAAATGTGTATAATAAGTTCTACCGCCTCCTATCAAATTTGCGCTATGCCTTTCGAGTCTTATCATAGCATTAGTAGGCTTGTATCGTAACCCAATTTGAAATGTAGTTTCACCTAAACCTGATTTCAATCCAACATCTCTAAATACAAGAGGCTTTTTCAGGGAAGCAGTAAACCTCCAAATTTCATAATCGGGTAAAGGTTTTCCAGCTAAACTAACTAAAGATTCAGATGGAACAGGTTCTCCGCTATAGGGTGGCAACGTTCCGGTATTATTAACCCCAAACTCAGATGAGGCGCTCATCATAGAAAAGAAAGCTTCCTGATTCAACATCATTTGCTGAGCATTGGCAAATGAGTAGCGTTACCACCGAGGAACGTCACCTAATTCCTTTTCTAGTTCTATTTTCCGCTTAAAGTAGATTCGTTCGGCTTCTTCATCTCCTTCAACAAGTTTTTCGTAATGGGTATTATCAAAAACTAACTCGTGATATCCCCAGACAGTTTCTTGATAAGGATAGTTTTCATCTGTGCTTTTATATGACTTAAAGAACCAAGTAGAGGGTATATTATTTTCACTCACTTCAAAAAGTGGGTACGGGTAAGCTGATATATGACCACCATCATCAATTAAATAATCCAGAACACCTTCACCCATTAACATTCCCATCACTATATATTCCTTACCGGTTGATAAATCATATTCAGTATGGCCAGTAGCGCCAAATTTCCCTAATTCATCCTTGTTTAGTTGCTTATTCTCATAAGCTCTTAGTTCTTCTCCTGTGTTATGGATACAACGTACTTTCATATTATTTGAATTTAAAATCATCAACTGCTTTTAAGACACCATCAACCCACCTGCCATTATAATGAATTACTGTTTTAGTACCATCCAAACCTGTATGAGTAAACTGCATTTTTCTCCAGCCCGCCCAACGAGGATCAGTTAGAGGTTTCATTCTTTGAATAATCTGACCAGCCGCTGGATTACTAGCAGCTGCTTTCATTGCTAACTGCTCCGTAAGATTTGTAGCTGTAGTACGCCCAGTAGAGCCAAGACCTTTCGCGACTAAAGAGGTGCTCGCCCTCGCGGCATTTCCAACCGCTCCAGTAGGAGCAATAGTCATTGCCACAGTTACACCATAATCTGTATTGTCCATTCCATTTCTAACCTGCCCCGTTAAGGTTGTAGTTTGATGAACAAATGGAGACATGGCTTGGCTAACTACATAAAAAGAATTAGCAATATCATATGTAGTTGATGCTATTATATTACTTGATTCTGCCCATTGATCCATAGCGGTAACTTGATAGGCCTGCATGGAATGTTGAGCAGCATCCACCTGCGGGAAAGCTCCTTTTTTTGCTAAAATCACTAGGGATTCTGGAACATTCGTAACCATTATGTCGGCATATGCAGGCAAAGTTCCATGATTAAATAAACTCTCCTCAAAGCCAGGTATCCCATCCTCAACAATTGTAACCTCTTGAAGCATATCATGACCGGCAATTGGATCCGAACTACTTGAACCAAGCCAAGCCTTAATGGAATTCCATAAAGCAAAAAAGCTTGGAAATGCAAAGCCCCCATCCGGATCAACCATATTAATCGGGTTATTTCCCATGC
>CAZAJG010000118.1:0-2298 GCA_964485405.1 uncultured Owenweeksia sp.
GGAGAGGCGATCAAAAAAAGATCTACACCAACCATGTTCTCGCTTAACTCAAGCTGCCTCTCGACAATATACTTTCTGACAACGATCCCACCCATACTATGACAAACGAAAATGAGCTTCTTTCTTCCGGCGAGGTTGGCTAACCTGATATGCTCTTTCAGACTGTCCACGACGTCGCCAAGTCGGTAAGTTCCAGAGAAGAAATTTGTCTTGTATGTAAAAACATGTACGCCAAGGTCGTTCAACTTTTCCTCGGCAAGCAATAGGTCGGGCCAGTACGTGCCATTCGCATTCAACCAGCCAGATTTACCACTGGACAATACTCCGTGAACGAACACGACTGATGTATCACTTGTCGCTGGTCTAATTTCTTGGAGATACATGCTACGTTTCCATACAAATTGGGTTCAATGAAGCCACACTAAACCGGAGTCCATATTTTTACACTATGGCAGCGTGAACCGTAACCTTCTAGTAGATTTGGTGGAGTGATTTGAAATCTTGTCGAGACGAGCTGAGCTCAGAATCCTTGAAAAAATGAAAGAATCCAAATCTCCTCACCAAGATATGGTTCTTACGTGCACTACTCAAAGTGCAAACAACTCATCGACGCCTCAAAGGTTGGATTATAAAAATGGGTAACGGCATGGGTCTGATTCATGGGATGGCAAAATCGTAGAGTGATTTCATACACTCTCAGGCAACTCTATAGCCGAGCATCTCCAAAATTCATCGAAGGAAAGACCCAGCTTTTCAACAATAATCATCGTCTCGATGACGTCTAAGCGCCTCTCTCCCAACTCATATTTGCCTACAAAACTCGGTGGTTTGCCAAGACACTTTGCCAGCTCGGCCTGGGACAGCCCAGCATCTTTGCGAAGTTTGACTAGCGCGACGAGCATGTCCTTGTAGGCTTGAGTTTGGGCTGTCCCTGCCAATGTCTGTCCTGCCATTTCTTGTCGACAAGGCCAGCTACCCCCAATATAGGTTTAACCCCAAAATGGGGGTGCAGATGTTTGTATTAGCCTTGGATTCAGAGGGGGCACGCAAAGGGAAAACTACGACACTTCGAGTGTTGGCCTCTGCGTTTATTGCAGCAAACCGGACTGTCTTTATCGCGAACGCAGCGATGGCTGAGAACGGAACAGACGATTACTTGGGCGAATGGGCTTTCAAACTGCTTGGAAAACCAGATGAACCGCAACTGCTCGATTATCGGCACATCAGATCACCAGAAGTGCTCGTTGAAACTGTTCGACTGCAAAGACGTCTGGGAAACAGAGATATATTGATTATCGACACCAACAAAAGACAACTAGAACTAGCGAGCGTTGCACGCAAATACGCCGATCTGACCTTGATCCCGTCCATCCGAAGAAGCTCGGGTGACGCTGCTGTACCCAAACGGCCGAAATCGGATAACTTCCAGCTGTCATATCAGGCTTTGGTCAAAACCGCTGGTCCAAGACCTTTGCATTCGATGTTGCCGGCCTCAGAAATCTTTGCCGACCAGAACGTAGGCGGACACTTACCAGATATGCTGCGCGTATTCTCTGAGCGAACGCGAAAAACCACCAAGTCGCCAAGTCGTCACAAGGTGTCATTTGTGCGGCGGGAGACGGCTAAGGCCGCTTGGTCCTCGGCCCAGTCTTTAGCATGGGAAATTGAATGGTTGGCACGCGGTTATGCTCTTGCAAAGGTGGATGCACCAGCCGATCGTACCGATAAAATTTCGAAGTCTTAGCGAACAGTTTGTGAGGAAGACTTGACCTTTGTCGGACTACAACCAATCGAGATATCCACCACATCTGCTTATCGGTACATCTCGTTCAATCAAGCCCTCAACCTCCGAGCAGAAGGCGAATTGACCGGCGACTGGCATTTCAAGGTGATGTTCTTCTGCGTCACGGATGAGCCTCGCAAAATGGCCTCGCTTGCTGGCAAGGGTATGGCGGTTGATACCAATCCCAGTTTGGGTGACCTAGGCATTCGGGACATGTCATTGGAACTCGAACGCGCAGGAGTGTCCTCAAACAAAGCCCCTGTTTTTGTTGCCAATCACTATCGCGCTATTGCCGACATTGCCGTCTCGGAGGTGCAGGCCGAAAGGTTTCCTAAACGCGTCACCAATCGTTGTATCAACCAATGGCTGGATACGTATGAGCAGGTTCAAACGCTCCGCAACGAGTACCTAGCGTTACTTCCTTGGCAGTTGGAGGGTGTTAAGCTAAGAATTTTCGAGGACTGGTTTTCCACGATCCACTTCGAACACTAGAGGCATGCATTTTGCAATAGGCG
>CAZAJG010000119.1:0-2287 GCA_964485405.1 uncultured Owenweeksia sp.
AATACAGGTATTTTGTGCTTGATCTTCTTTTAAAATATCTGCTTGAACTGTGCCTCTAACACTGGCTAAGGTTCTTACTTTAATCTCCTGATAAACTTCAGGATCTAATACTTTATCCCCTGTAGTTCCCAAAAGCATTAAACCTAAACCATCATTTCCTTCTGGTAAATCACCTTGGTATTGAGGTTGTTTTTGCCCTTTATCACTAAATATTTTTTCAAGTTTGGCTTTTACGTCATCTACCAAACCATTCTCCCGGATGTAAACCTCACATTGCTGATCAATAGCTGCATTCATAAAGAATGACAAAAGCATTGGTGCGGGGCCATTTATAGTCATGGAAACCGATGTAGATGGAGCACAAAGGTCAAATCCTGAGTATAGTTTCTTAGCATCATCTAAGCAACAAATGCTAACACCAGAATTACCTATTTTACCGTAAATATCAGGTCTTAAATCAGGATCATTCCCGTACAGAGTTACCGAATCAAAAGCAGTACTCAAACGAGCAGCTGGCATATCGGCACTCACATAATGAAAACGTCTATTCGTTCTTTCAGGGCCACCTTCTCCTGCAAACATCCGAGTAGGATCTTCTCCCGTTCGTTTAAATGGATAAATCCCAGCTGTGTAAGGAAACTCACCTGGAACATTTTCTTGTAGATTCCACCTTAGTAAATCTCCCCAAGCTGTATATCTCGGAAGAGATACTTTAGGAATTTGAGTGTGAGATAAAGATTCCGAGTGTGTTTTTATCTCAATTACTTTATCTCTAACCTGGAATGAGTAAATGGGCTCCTTATACTTTCTTACTTTATCATTCCAGCCTTTGATTATATCCCAGTTATGTGGATCTAAATCCTTTTTAACCTCAATAAATTTGTTGATCAACGTGCTTAAGGTAGCATCTTCACTTTCTGTCCTCGAAGGTTCATCTTGTAAAAGATCAGGCCCTCCAAAAGTTAATAGGGTTTGATATAAACCAAAAAGCTTTTGAGCCACCTCTGCTTGATCATTCGACTTTTCATCGTAAGCTCTATTGTTCTCTGCTATTTCGGAAAGAAATCGTGTTCTATTTGGTGGAATAATGAACACCTTCTCACTCATTTCTTCGGTGAATCTGGCTTCCGACTGCAAATGTTTTGCTCCAGTTCTCTCAACAATGGTATCCATTAATTTTCGATACAACTTGTTTGTTCCCGGATCGTTGAATTGACTCGCTATAGTCCCAAAAACAGGCATTGTATCTAAGTTTGCGTCCCATAAACCATGATTGCGTTGGTACTGTTTCTTTACATCCCGGAGGGCATCCAAAGCGCCTCTTTTATCGAATTTGTTTAAGGCAATTACATCCGCAAAATCCAACATGTCAATTTTTTCCAGTTGAGTGGCTGCGCCATACTCAGGGGTCATCACATAAAGGGACACATCAGAATGATCCGTTATCTCCGTATCGCTCTGCCCGATTCCAGAAGTTTCAAGGATAATTAAATCGTATTGAGCAGCTTTAAGAATTTGCAAAGCTTCATTTACATGCTTGCTCAGCGCCAAATTACTTTGCCTTGTTGCAAGAGATCGCATGTAAACTCTATCGTTTCGAATAGCGTTCATACGTATGCGATCTCCTAAGAGTGCCCCTCCCGTTTTTCTTTTGGATGGATCTACTGATACAATAGCGATCGTTTTATCCTTTGAATCCAACAGAAACCTTCTTACCAACTCGTCCACTAAAGAAGACTTTCCAGCCCCTCCAGTTCCAGTAATTCCTAAAACGGGTGTTTGAACCTTTTGCGCTAATTCATGAACCGTATTCAAAATATCTTGACTCGCTTCTGGATAGTTTTCCGCAGCCGAGATTAGCTTTGCTATAGCCGGTTTAAATTTTTTATCAATTTTTTTTAATTCCCCATTTAGATCTTTACCTGTAGGATAATCACTTCTTCTAATCAAGTCATTAATCATGCCTTGCAAACCTAACTCTCTACCATCGTCAGGCGAATAGATACGATCAATTCCATAAGCATGTAATTCTTCTATTTCTTCTGGAAGAATTACTCCACCCCCACCTCCAAAAATTTTGATATGACTCGCTCCTTTTTCCTTTAAAAGATCGTGCATATATTTAAAATATTCAATGTGCCCACCTTGATAAGAGGTCATGGCTATAGATTGGGCATCTTCTTGAATGGCGGTATTCACTACTTCTTCTACCGAACGATCGTGTCCTAGATGAATCACCTCACAACCTGTAGCTTGAATGATTCTTCGCATTATGTTAATGGCTGCA
>CAZAJG010000120.1:0-2259 GCA_964485405.1 uncultured Owenweeksia sp.
GAAATCGCGGCTCGGGCTCACGTCAATAAAATTGACGACATCATCGACACAGCCCTGACGACCGCCGCCCTCTCTTTCAATGACATTGATGCCGTTGCCGCCACATCCGGGCCGGGCCTCATTGGGGGTGTAATTACCGGACTTTTGTCCGCCAAGGGACTCGCGACCGCCCTTGGTGTGCCGCTTATCGGCGTCAATCATCTGGAAGGGCATGCCCTCTCGCCGCGGCTTACCTATGTATGCCCGTTTCCTTACATGTTGCTCTTGGTGTCCGGCGGTCACACCCAGCTTCTGTCTGTCAAAGGTCTCGGGCAATATGAACGTCTAGGCTCCACGGTTGATGACGCCCTTGGTGAGGCTTTTGACAAAACGGCCAAGGTCATGGACCTTGGGTTTCCGGGTGGGCCGAAAGTCGAGCAAATGGCATTGAAAGGTGATCCAACCGCCATATCACTCCCTCGTCCGTTTAAGGGTACGGCGCATGCCAACTTTTCCTTCGCCGGATTAAAAACGGCGGTGGCCCGCGCATTTGAAAAGTCTGATAAAAGCGACAAGTCCGTTGCAGATATTTGCGCGAGCTTCCAAGCCGCAGCCTGCGATGTACTCGCCGAACGCACGGCAAATGCCATGGACGCTTTTGATGCGATCAGCCTGCACGGTGATCGCCGCCTTGTCGTCGCCGGAGGTGTTGCGTCTAACAAAACCATTCGCACGTCCCTTGATGATTTATGTCAATCAAAGGGATATTCGCTGATTGCCCCTCCGCTTAAATTTTGCACAGATAATGCCGCAATGATTGCGCTCGCTGGACTTGAACATTATGAAGCAGGACACCAAGATAAGCTAACATTGCGCGCCCGACCACGCTGGCCTTTAGATAAGCTGTCAGCGTCAAACAATCCGGCAAGCGGCTTTGGCAAGAAAGGTCCGAAATCTTAGATCATGTGGACGTCGTGACAGAATATAAGAAGTTTGGCGTAATAGGCTCAGGCGCGTGGGGCACGGCACTTGCACAGACCTTGGCACGTGCAGGACGAGACGTGACCATGTGGGCATTCGAAGACGACTGCGCCGAGGCAATAAACACGTCCCATGAAAACACGCTTTATCTACCCGGTGTTCCTTTGAGCGAGACCATCAAGGCGACGACTGACTTGTCGGTTTTAGGTGACGCAGACGCTATTCTTGCGGTCGCCCCCGCGCAACATATGCGCAAAACCCTCGAGAGCTTTGCTCCGCATGTAAAGGACGGCATACCCATTATTCTGTGTTCCAAGGGCATTGAGATTAGCTCGCTCGCATTTATGAGCCAGGTCCTTGAAGACACAATTCCCCAAGCGACAGTCACAGTATTGTCCGGGCCTAGCTTTGCCATTGATGTTGCGAATGGCCTGCCCACCGCTGTGACACTGGCAACGCAGGACGCCCACATTGGTGCGGGTCTTATTAATGCGGTCGCTGTCCCCTCCTTCAGGCCTTATTATTCAAAAGACGTTTTAGGCGCTGAGATTGGTGGAGCGGTGAAGAATGTTCTGGCCATTGTTTGCGGTATCGTTCTTGGGCGGAACCTCGGCAAGTCCGCTCATGCCGCCATTATCGCCCGGGGCTTTGCTGAGATGACACGTCTTGGCAGAGCACTCGAATGTGACCCGGAAACACTGACAGGATTATGCGGTTTGGGCGATCTTGTTTTGACATGTTCAAGCGAACAGTCCAGAAACATGTCATGTGGGATGGCCCTTGGCCGCGGAGAAACGCTGGAGAGCGTATTGTCTTCGCGCAGGGCAGTAACTGAAGGTGTCGCGACGGCACCAGCTCTCAGACATCTTGCACAGAAAACCGGAGTTGAAATGCCTATATCAACGGCAATGGCAAATATTCTGGAAGGTACAGAGTCTATTGACGATGCGATTTCCAGATTGCTAGCCAGAGGGCATAAAGCAGAAACAAATTAGATCATGGGGCGCCAATGTATTATCTAGTTCAGACCGAAGACACAGAGAATAGCGAAATCATTCGCAAAGCAAACCGTCTTGACCATCATACGTGGCTTAGAAATACAACTGAGGTGAACGTTCATATGGCTGGGCCATGGTTAGACGGCGAGAAAATGATGGGATCGGTGATGATCATAGAATGTGACTCAGAGGAACAAGTCCGAGCATGGCTTGCCAAAGACCCCTTCAACGAACTGGGTATCGTGGCATCTGTTAAAATCACACCCTTTACTTGGACCGTAAATAAGCCTTAACCCACAGC
>CAZAJG010000121.1:0-2044 GCA_964485405.1 uncultured Owenweeksia sp.
GCTGTTCTTTTATCGGGTTTGAGCCTTTCCGCTCAAAATTCTTTTATCGCCCGTACCCCAGCTATTAGTCCCGATGAAACAACCATCGCTTTTTCTTATCAAGGAGATATCTGGACATACAATCTCAATAAGCTAATCACCAACCGCATAACGATTCATGAAGCATATGAATCTGACCCTATTTTTAATTCAGATGGGTCGGCTCTTGCGTTTAGCTCCAATCGTTTTGGAAATAATGATGTTTTTACCATACCCACTCAAGGAGGCGTGCCTACGCGTTTAACTTATCATTCAACAGGAGATAAAGTAACGAACTGGACAGGTGATCAGTTGTTGTTTGAAACCAACAGAGCTTTTAGGCAGCTGGAGTGGGACAGTGAGGTGTATCGTGTTTCTGCTGCGGGCGGAACACCAGAGCGACTATTGAATGCAGTAGGCGAAATGGCGGTAAGCTCACCAGATGGGCGCTTTATTGCGTTTATGAGAGGTTCTTGTCGAATGGAAAGAGAAGCCTACAACGGCCCTGCGGATAGAGATGTTTGGTTGTACGACACTAAGAACAAAACCTATACAGAGCTTACTAAAAATGAGGTTAATGATTTTCACCCTAGATGGAAATCCAATTCAGAGCTCTTGTTTATTGGCGCTGTAGAAGGGATTTATAATATCCAGTCTGTTTCCATATCGGCCACCGGAGAAGTGGGGGAAATTAAAAACCTGACTCAATTTACCGATGATGGCGTTCGTCATTTTGATGTTGCTGGATCAAGCATAGTGATGGAAAGGGCAGACAAGCTGTTTGTTCAAAAAGGAAATGGCCCTGTACAGCCCTTAGATATTCGGATTATGGCGGATTACCGCTTTGACCCGGTAGAAAAGAAGACTTTTTCCAATGGTATCAATATGTATGAGATTTCTCCAGATGGAAAATCAGTGGCTTTTGGGATACGAGGAGAGATCTTTGTGAAAGAACTAGATAAAGAAAAGAAGAACAGTGTTAACCTGAGCAAGCATGCTTATCGCGATTATGACATCAGCTGGTTAAACGATACTACTCTTTTGTTTGCTTCCGATCGGGAAGGCGGGCAGTATGATATTTATATGGCTCAGTCTTCAGATCCAAATAAGAGCAAGCTTCATAAATCCTTAAAGCATAAAATTAGCAGGCTAACCAAAACGGATAAAGATGAGTCTGATATAAGAATGTCTCCCAACGGTAAAAAACTATTGTTTCAAAGAGCAGGGGAAACCACACAGTTAATTCTTGCAGACATCAATAAAAAAGGCAAGATAAGTGGAGAGAAAGTGTTGTTGGATGGATGGGACGCTCCAGGAGGCGTGCGATGGAGTCCTGATAGCAGATATATAGCCTATGCTTTAAGTGATTTAAACTTTAACAGCGAGGTATACATAATGGATGTAGAGAGCGGGAAAGTAAGTATGCACCCCAAAGGAGATTATTCTCCATTTTGGAGTGCTGATGGCTCTAAATTGGGCTTTGTTTCCGACAGAAACAACGGAGATAATGACATTTGGTTTGCTTGGCTTCAAAAAGAAGAATGGTTAAAAACCAAACAGGATAGAGAAGAAGGGTACTATTTTGACAAGCCGGAAGAGAAAAAGGAGAAAAAAGACAAAAAGGATAAGAAGAAAGATAAAAAGAAGGATAAAGTAGAGCCGATTCAAATTGATTTTGCGAGCATCCATGATCGTCTGGAACAGGTTACTTCTTTACCAGGAAATGAGGGGCAAGTAGCCATTTCGAAAGACGGGAAAACGTTTTACTTCACTGCTTCTAGTAATGTAAGTAGAGGACGTGATCTGTATTCTATCAAGTTTGATGGAGACGATATTAAGCAACTAACCAAAGGCGGAAAAAATGTAGGAGGCATTGAGCTGGATCCATCGAGTGAGGATTTTTATGTAATCAAAAGCGGTGTGGTAAATAAAGTAGGGCACAAAAAAGGAGACCTTACGGCTTACCCGCATTCTGCTAAAATGTTGCTAGATCACAAAAAAGAACGCGAACAAGTGTTTGAAGAAG
>CAZAJG010000122.1:0-2016 GCA_964485405.1 uncultured Owenweeksia sp.
GCCACTCCAAAGAGCCACCTGCCTATGATTTTCGTCTTAAATGAGGTTTCTACGGTGACCCGCAGACAGCACATCCATCAACGCGCGGCGCTCTAGTCCGGGTTGGTTGTGAAGTCAACGGGTGTGTGCGGTTGGTGGGCGTCTCTAAAATGAGACCAATGCGGGTGTTGACATCATTGGTACAAAATAAGAACAGGACGCGTGAAGAGCTTTTATGAATTTTTCTGTGGCGGAGGAATGGCCAGAGCCGGATTAGGCAACGAATGGCAATGCTTGTTTGCGAATGATTTCGATCCGAAAAAAGCAAATACTTACATTCAGAACTGGGGAAGCGAACATCTCCATGTTGGAGACATACGGCAACTAGATGCGCGAAAACTCCCAGGAAAACCCGATCTATTATGGGCATCTTTTCCTTGCCAGGATTTATCATTGGCGGGGCAAGGCCGTGGTTTGGAAGGGAAGCGTTCATCGACCGTGAACGAAGTCTGGAGAATTTTAGATGGCCTGATCGCAGAGGGTCGATCTCCAAAAATTATCGCCTTTGAAAATGTATGTGGCCTTATTACGTCCCGTGATGGACGTGACTTCCAAGAGATCCTCAGCGCATTTAACAAAAGATCGTTTCGGGTTGGTGCAGTTGTTTTAGATGCACTTGATTTCCTTCCTCAATCAAGAAAGCGAGTATTCTTCATTGGTGTGTCCTCTGAAGTCGTTGTCCCTGAGGGATTAGCATCGCTCAATGCACCTGAAACGACACCTGCAAACCTTCGTCGTGCATACTTGGCTTGTGATGATACCATCCAAACAAACTGGCTATGGTGGAACGTTTCGCGAAACAAAGATATTGGCCGACCAACTCTAACAAACATTTTAGAGGCCGACGAAGAGGTAATATGGGATGATGAGTCTCGGACCGCCAAACTCCTGTCTCAAATGAGCGAAGTAAATTATCAAAAGTTGTTGACCGCCTCTAAGAAAACCAAAGTTTCATATGGAACTATTTTCAGAAGGACTCGCAAAGAAAATGGAAAGCGGGTCGTCAGGGCAGAGGTCCGTTTCGACGGTGTCGCAGGTTGCTTAAGGACGCCGAACGGAGGTTCATCAAAGCAAATCCTCATCCGTGTCGAAAAGGATTCTGTAAGAACACGCAATCTCACTGGACGAGAATGTGCACGTTTGATGGGTTTAAGCGACGATTTTGTGATACCAACAAATACTAATGAAGCCATTCATCTTGCTGGTGACGGTGTTGCAGTTCCGGTTGTAGAACATCTCTCTAAGTCGATCTTCGAACCTATATTATCCAGCAGACCTGTTTTGTTACGCCGACAAGAATTCAAACGACCGGCTTTTGCATGAAAAGTCCGATATCATTTCGTAAGAAAGCCCTCACTCAGATCACCAACCAAATTGGGTGTTATGCCCTGTGCGATCTTGACAATATTCCCCTCTATGTTGGGCAATCGATCGATGGAATCCGCAAGAGAGTATCGCGCCACCTGACGTCTGCGCGCTCAGATATAATTGCGAACCGCCAGCTTGATGTTTGGGAGGTTGCCTTCGTTCAATGCTTTCCTGTCGAAGACAAAGCAGAAATACCGTCGCTTGAGGCATCTTTGTTCGCTCACTTTGACGCTCAAAGCCCTCTCATAAACGGAAAACGTTTGAGTTTGGATGAGGTATCACAAGATACCCCTAAGCCAGCACAAATCATTCAAGTAATCAGTGATACGGAACTGCGCGAACGATTAAGTCCAGATGCAAGACTTCCGCGGCAGGCTCAACATTACGCAAGGCTACTTGACCACTATTTAGTGGTTAAACAGAATGAGCAAATTGAATATGCTCTACGCGCACATTTCGAGAGGATGAAACGCTATCATCAAGCCTTAATAACGAAGACATAGCTAAACATAACTCTGCCCTACTTCCCCGCCTCAATTTCCACCACCTCCAAAACCCGCAGCAAATTCCCGCCCCAGATCTTGGCGATGTCTTCTTCGCTATAGCCGC
>CAZAJG010000123.1:0-2002 GCA_964485405.1 uncultured Owenweeksia sp.
TAACGGCAGATGTATTAAATGCGAATGATTATTATGCATTTGGTATGCAAATGCCTGAACGTTCTTTTAATGGGGGTGATTATCGATATGGGTTTAACGGTAAAGAAATGGATAACGAAGTTTCTGGTAATGGAAACCAATATGACTATGGGTTTAGGATTTATAATCCCAGAATTGCAAGGTTTTTATCAGTTGATCCGTTGACAGCTGATTATCCTTTTTATACACCATATCAGTTTGCCGGTAATACACCTATTTGGGCAGTTGACCTTGATGGGCTAGAAGAATTTATTTTTCAAGATAATTTTCAGCCATATATGGATGGAATAAACTTAATCGTTAACGCCAATGAGGAGCTTTTGCTAGAATTTAATAATTTACAACAAGAAAAAAAGAGCAATATTAAGGTAATATTTAGGGCAGAGAGATTTACAGGAGATTTTAGTGGCGCTAAGGGTGCCACTAAAGATTTAACTAGATTAATTAATGGAGTTGTGAGTTTCGAAAAATATTTACTGGCAACTGGTAAAACAAAATCAGATTTAAAACAAGAAACTCAAGAAAGATTAACCAGAGCTCAGGAATATTTAGCTGGTCTTGGTATAAATCCTCGAGATTTTCTAAAAAATGATGTTGAGAAAACTGAGTATTTTCTGATACGTTTCAATACAGCCAAGAACTCACCTATTCCAAGTGGAACGATTAATTCCAAGGGTGAGACGGCCGAGGAAGTTGCAGCTGAAAATACCATAACAGCATTTCATGAAGTATTAGGGCATGTATTGATCCATTTAGATACCCCATATCTTGAACACGATTATTTGTATGGTTACACTGAATTTGAGAGCCATTATAACGCTTACGAACTTGTTTATTCGTACTATCTAGATGAAAGCCCATCCAATGATAGGGTTGCCCCAGAAAGTGTGCTTGGTAAAATCATATCAAAAGCAAATACAGCTAAAAACAACATTCTAACTAAACAAAAAATAACCCAAGATTATGGTCACTTGTTTGAATATATGCACTAAAATCACGCTTTTGTTAAGTCTGCTCATCAACGTTCAATTAAACGCACAAAAAGATGTTAATTCTATCCAGTTAGACGGAAAAACCTTTCATCAAATTCGGTTGAGTAATAGAATAGATTCAGTTTCTGGCTACTATTGTGTAGTATCTGATAGCGCATTTTTTATTTCTGATTGGGATTATCAATATGATGACCCAAATTGCGAATTGCTAAAAGAGTCGATAACAGAAAAAGACAAGCCTTACTTCCTTTTTTCATTAGATCAGAATAAACCTTATTCCAGCCGAGTCAATCTTTGTAATTATGAACCTAGTTTTGATTCCTTTTTTAGCAATGTGGATATGCGAAACATTTTATATCCACCCGAACCATTTCAGGATAGCCTGTTTATAATAAAACATATTGCAGGTGTTTATGATATGCCTGAATCTATTAATGTCAGGCTGTTTGTTGTGAATAAAAAACTTTCTATCAAAGGATTTATCACTATTAAGAGGAATAAAATGTCTTATTTTTTCTATGATTGAGGTAGCCTGCGGGCTTAGCGATAACCATAAGTCAAATGATTATGGATACCCCTGAATTTAAAGAGCAGACTGAAAGAATCAGGGAAAGGAGAGCTGCGGATCATCATTCACGCGATAGTTACACTGATGGCATCCAAACACTAAACACTTTGGATAAGGTATTAAGCACCACCGATTACCAAAGCGATTATACGTACGATGGCAATGGAAACCTGCTAACGTTGAAGCGCAATGGCTCAGATGCTTCTTTAAATAGTGAGATGGATAATTTGGTATACGAATACTACCCCAACACCAACCGTTTGCGTAAAGTGAGCGACAATGCCTCCGTTACCGATCCGGTAGGCGATCCTTTTGATTATGCAGATGATTTGGAAACCCAAACCAATCCGGACAACTATGTATATGACGCTATTGGAAATCTGGTAAAAGATGTGTCTGAAAA
>CAZAJG010000124.1:0-290 GCA_964485405.1 uncultured Owenweeksia sp.
GATTTACCGCTTAGACGCCCACTCGAAATAGGAGACACCCCTCCATGAAAATGTATATCAAATCCGTGATGGTGGACGATCAGGCGAAGGCTTTGGCCTTTTATACTGATGTTCTCGGCTTCACCGTCAAACATAATATCCCCATGGGCGAGCATAGCTGGATCACGCTGGTCTCGCCCGAAGAGCCGGACGGGGTCGAGTTGGCGCTTGAACCCAATGCCTATCCGGCGGCGGCAGAGTTTCAGGCCAAGCTGACGGGGGACAATATCCCCTGGACATCTTTCCGCGTG
>CAZAJG010000124.1:306-1987 GCA_964485405.1 uncultured Owenweeksia sp.
ATGTCGAGGCTGAGCATAAACGCCTGACAGATAAAGGTGTGACATTCACGCAGGGCCCGACAAAAGCCGGCGACGTCACCCTCGCGACATTTAACGACACATGCGGGAATTTAATTCAAATTATTGAATTCAAAGACGGGTAATCCCGCTCATTCAATCCGTTTGCTGTGCCGCGCCAATATGTGAGCGGTTTAATCCGCGATCAGCAGCGCCGTGATAGTCCCCTC
The DNA here is from genome assembly GCA_964485405.1 of uncultured Owenweeksia sp. Lineage (GTDB taxonomy): Bacteria > Bacteroidota > Bacteroidia > Flavobacteriales > Schleiferiaceae > CAKZNE01. Next base: position 534 of record CAZAJG010000124.1, read on the forward strand.
TGCGTCACGGCGGCATTTGAAATCCAGACTGACCGTGCTGCCATCCTGTTTGGTCAGAGTGACGGCGGCGTCATATCCTTCATCACTTTGCAGCGGCGCATAGGCAATATTGACGGCGTCTGGATCAATCATTTTTGCCGTGATTTTTTCCGTGCAAGCAGATTGAAATCCGGTGTCGGGCGTCGGTTTAATATTGAGCGGCGCAGCGCTTTGAACTGCAGCCGCGGCAATGGGATCATCGCTTATAGTCTCGGCTTGTTCTTGCACGCCGCACGCCGCCAAGGAGAGTGCAAGACAGGAAAATGCGAAGCCTTTAAATGGATGTATCATGACTGCAAGATTATGCGAGTTGCAGATTTTGTCAAAACCGCTTTGCATAGTCATCCGACGCGCTAGACGGTGGCTATGGAACTCCTCTTTCTCCTCATCCCGCTGGCCATATTCCTCGCGGCTTATTTTCTGCGCGGAGATGGGTTTTCTGCGCCTGAGGTTTCGCCGATTGATCCGCGGGATTTACGCGCGTTTGAGGCCGCGCCCTCGCTCTGGGTGAACACGCCGGAGGCCGCGCTTTTCGCCTGCCTGTGCCGCCACATGCCGCGCGGGTTTCATGTGCATGGCAAAGTCCGGTTGGAGGACATTATTCGCGTCAAACGCAGCCTTCCGGAGAAAGCCCGCTGGGCGGCGCGGGGGCGGGTGAAATCGCGCCATGTGGATTTCCTGATCACGGACCGGGCAGGGCGTCCTGTCTTGGCGGTAGAGCTGGACGGCGCCGCGCATAACCGTAAAAATCCGTCAGAGGCCGACAAAGTCAAAACCGCTTTATTCAAAGCCGCGGGTATTCCCCTGCGGCGAATCCTTGTCGGCGAGGATTTTGACCTTATTGCGGACACAATTGGGTCGGAATTAAAGGCTTCTTAACGACAATCCGATTGAGTGGGGCGGCACTTTATAGGGGATGATGGCGTGCTGGGATTTTTACGACGTCGCAGAGCGGCCAAATTGGACGCCAAACTCGCAAATACGGATGCGCGCCTCGCGCTGATGAATGCACAACTTGCCGCGCAAATGGTGCAGCTCGCCGGACAAACCAATGATCTTGCTCCTTTGAAACAAGCCGAAGAGGCGCTGTCCTCGGCCCGGAATTATTATACGTTTGAAACAACACCGGTCGAGATCGGTATGGTCCAAGTCGCCCTCGGCAATATGCTGTTGAAACTCGGCAAAGCCAAATCTGACAAAGCCGCCATTGCCCGCGCCAAAACGGCCTTCCGCGCTGCGATCACTTTGGCGTCTTTACATGGCGATGACAGCCAACGCGAAGAGCTACGCGAAAAAGTCAAACTGACTGAGAGCCTGATGGGACACCGCGCCAAAACTCCATCCCTATTTCGCGCGGCGTAAGTTCTTAATCAAATCAACGACTTGAAAGAAATTTCAAGAGAATGATCCTCACC
>CAZAJG010000125.1:0-1940 GCA_964485405.1 uncultured Owenweeksia sp.
TCCGATTGTGATTGAGGGTTGGCTATTGAGTATCGAAGTTTTTGATTTTCGGTGAGCACTCCTTCGTCATTCGATATTCTGCGGTTCTTCTGTTCGATATTCCCCAAGCTTAATATGGAATAAAGGCTTTTATCCTGTCTTTTTTGACTTGACTCAAAAAAGAAACAAAAAAGCTCAAGACTTCGATTCAAAAAACTGAAAATACTACGGATATGGCCCTCCACAGATAAAAAGAACTCGCTTCGCTCAAACAGCTTTTTATCTTCTGGCCTACGCTGCATCCTTGATTTTCTAATTTTTTGAATCCAGGTCGGGTTTTGTACTTCCGATTGTGATTGACGGTTGGCTATTGAATATAGAAGTTTTTGATTTTCAGTGATTACTCCTTCGTCATTCGATATTCTGCGGTTTGTCTGTTCGATATTCCTTTAGTTTTTTACAAAAGTGCGGTGGTGAATGCGGTTGATTTTTAGGAGATAGATGCCGGATGTAAATCGACTCAGATCTATGCTGTAGGATTCTGTGTGATTAGGGAGTTTTTGTTCCCAAACGCTTTTACCATGGATGTCTATAATTTGGAGTTGCTGTATGCCATTTTCTCCGCTTTCTATCCGCAATTGATCAGAAGCTGGATTGGGGAAAAGCTGAAAAGAGGGCAGGGGATGCTCTATTTCTCCCAAACCGGGGGTGCTGCAAATGGCATTGGGGCCGTTTAAAAAATCGCCATCGTAATAACCAATATAGCCAATGGTATCTCCACTTTCTGAGCTAGACTCAAAGAAAGCAACATACAAGGTGTCGTCTACAAAGCCAAAACTGGCTGGAGGCGACCAAAAGTTAAAAGGTGTTCCGCACCATTGTGTACCATTCCATCCGGCAAACCAAGGTACCTGTATATCTCCAAAGTAATGTTGGCTTTCATATCCTCCATCAATGCTACAATACAAAATATCATCGTGTACAAACAAATCCTCTACAAAACCTGTAACTCCATTGGCTACTTCCACCCATTCTTGACCGGTCCAGCGGGCAATAAAGTTGGCAGGATCGCTTGGAAAGCTATATCGGTTAAAAGTGCCTCCCATATAAAGTTCGCCTTGATAAAACTCAAAGTCGAATACTCGGGAACTGAATCCGAACAAACCATTTCCATAAGCATGCCATTGCGTTCCATCCCAACGGGATAAGCCACTAAAAGGGTTGCCTCTTGGAGAGCCGTTGTTGATGGTTAAAATATCTCCATTGTCTAGTATTTCCAAACGAGCAGTAGCTCCAAAATCAGAAACCGTATCGGTTGGGTGCACTATACTGTAAGGATATTGCCAGGTCTTTCCCCTATCGGTGGTCATAAACTGGGAGTAAATAATGGTAGGGGGATTATAGTAAGAGGCTCCCCAAATCAATAAACTATCTCCTTTAGTAGTCATAACACTCTTGGTACTGGTAGCTAAGGTTAAATCATGCACCCAAATACTGTCCTGGAAATACTTTATTATCCCTGTATTGGGCAATACAGAGGAATCTTTATCCAGCACTATCCCCCCAAAAGCACCTAAAATGTATAAAGTATCTCCAAACATACCAATATCCGAAGCTCCAGATCCGCCAGCGTAAGTAAACGGCAAAGGTTTCCATCGCCCTGCTTCCCGATACGCAACCCCTCTTAAGAGAGAGTCTTGATCTAAATACCGCCCATAAATCCAGTCTTTGCCTAAGGGCCCATCATTCTTGAAGTTGATAACAAAGGCATCGCCAAGACTTCCTGGTTGATTGTGGTAAATCCCTTCCATAGCGGGTTTCCACTGCTGGGCATATACGCTACTGCTCAATAGAAAAAACATAAACAGCATTTTGAGGTTTCTAGAAGGGAATATTGAATATCGAGTGTTGAATTCTGAATGTAGAAGTTTATCGTTTGTTTGGATCGCTCCTTCGCCATT
>CAZAJG010000126.1:0-1895 GCA_964485405.1 uncultured Owenweeksia sp.
ACGGTCCGAAAGCTAGCAGATTTACGGCCCGTCACAAGATGTGATAGTATCTCTGAGTAGCGAGACACCGTGCATATGAATATGCAGGCATTTACAATGCTATTTTGGTGGGCAGACCATTAGGTTGCCATACCTAATAAGGCGGCTTATCCAATAGAAGAGAGAGTTGGAAAGGATATACCATGAAACAGATGCAGGGCTTAGACGCAGCATTCGTTGCAATGGAACAACCGGGAGCTCCGGTGCATATCGGATCAGTGCTTATTTACGATCCGTCTACGGCACCAGGCGGATTTGTCCGGTTCAAGGATATCTTGTCATTCATTGAAGGGCGTCTGAAACTCGCGCCAAGTATGCGCCAAAAGATGGTCAAAGTCCCATTTGGGATCGACTATCCATACTGGATAAATGACAGCCAATTTGATCTTGAATACCACGTTCGCCACGTCGCCCTGCCGGAACCCGGCGATTGGCGACAGCTGTGTATTCTGGCGGCCCGCATATTTGCACGACCACTGGATATGACCCGTCCACCCTGGGAAATCACCGTCGTCGGTGGTCTGGATAATGTAGAAGGCGTTCCTAAAGGTGCCTACGCAATGGTCTCAAAGATGCACCACGCTGCCATTGACGGCGCGTCCGGTGTCGACTTGATGATGGCCACCCATACATTTGATCCGGGTGTCGCCCCACCGCCCACACCGGATCCATTTAAACCAGAGGCAAATCCGTCCCAACTTGGTATGTTTGTACGCGGAAATATCCGCGCCATGACAAATCCGTTTCGGCAAGCACAGGCCCTACGTAAGTCGCTTCCCGGCACATTCCGTGCGGGCAAAAGCTTCATCAAACGTGAGTTCGATTTCAAAGCTCTGCTCGAGGCGCCTAAGACACGATTTAACGGCGTTGTCTCCCCTCACCGCATGTTTGACGGCGTGACCTTTGACCTTAAGGCGGTCAAATCCATCCGGGTTATGTCAGAGGGTTCAACGCTCAATGACGTCATGCTGTCTATCGTTGGCGGCGGTATGCGTCGATATCTTGAAGCGAAAGGTGAGCTTCCTGATACATCCATGACCGCTATGGCCCCTATCTCAGTACGCTCTGATGATGAAAAAGACTCTATGGGCAATCAAGTGTCCGCCATGTTCGTACCCCTTGGGTCACACATCGGGTCGCCGCAGGCTCGCATGGAGTATGTTCACGCGGAAACTATCAAAGCTAAAACCTTTACGACGGCCATGGGCGCCCGCCAATCCGCAGAGCTCGCGAAGCTTTCCCCGGCGCCGGCCATGAATGTGGGAGCGGCGCTCTTCTCACGTCTTAAATTAGCAGACTATGTCAAACCCGCAATCAACACGGTCGTCACCAACGTGCCGGGACCAGCCATACCGCTCTACTCAGCCGGCTCTAAGCTTGTGCACATGTTCGGTCAATCATGTCTGGTGGACGGTATGCGGCTTGGACATGTGGTTCATTCCTACACGGATAAAATCACAATTGGTTTTGTCGCCGACCGGGATGCTATGCCCGACCCTGCATTCTATGCGGAGTGCCTCAATGAGAGTTTTGACGCCCACATAAAGGCCGCGAAAGCCCTTAAGAAGCCAATCAAAGTCAATAAGACACCCGCGTCAAAAGCGAGTGCTTCAAAGAAAAAGCCCTCAACAAAGAAGGCGGTCGCAAAACCAAAGAAAGCTGCGAAAACCAATGGTCGTGCGCAAGATAGTGCTTGATTAGGCCCGCGACCACTGACAGGCAGTAACCGTGTCTCGCGTTAATAAGACAAAGGAAAAGGTCATGACGGACTCTATGGCTTACAAAGCCCCTTCATTTATATGGACCTTACTTGAGGGACGTTGGGTTTTTGAAACCGGCTCTTTTTACTCAATGCG
>CAZAJG010000127.1:0-1864 GCA_964485405.1 uncultured Owenweeksia sp.
GCACACAAGGACAAATATGGACATCATAAAAATGTTCTTAGATGTGGAGTTTAAAATGACTCAGCTAGGGCGAAAATGCTGGAAGGTTGAAGTCACAAAACGAGTTATAAATGGCGGCCCGTAACAAGTCGAAAATTCTGTTTAGGTTTTAAAGCAGTTTTCTCTATGCCATTTTAGAAACGCAGGATGAGGAGCATTTCGCTCATTATGTGGAAGTGTTGCTTTGAAAGATTTGTGAATGAGTTTCTCTAAAGATGCGGTGTCATTGACGTGACGCGAGACCATGATTTCCATATCGTCTACTAAGCTCAGTAGTCCGCAATCAAACATCCAATGAACAGTTCCTGATAAGGCAATACCGTTTTGTACAGAGTCTGGGCCGTTGGCTTTGTCACGTCAACGAGATTGACCCTGGTTTCCTGCATTTTGGGATTTTACGGACACATTGATCCCGTCGCCAATGCCCATTCTAGATTGGCTTGATGTCTGAACTTCCGGAGTGTTTTTCTAGAAATCAAGTGGCGTCGGTAGTTGAAGAGGTTATAGATTTGGCTGTGAGCAGAGAGCAGAGAGCAGTTTTTGGGCGTTTCTGACGGATCTAAATCTCTGTGATTTTCGTTCTCGTCTTCGTACCGGAACATGTGAACATTCAGCGCGGTTGTTCTTGCGACCCCCAACGTCTTGAAGATGTTTCAGGTTTAGAAGCTTCAGTGCAGCTCCGTACGAACCAAGCCTGTCTGTCACAATTCGAATAGGTTTGATACCTTGGTTCTTTAGCAGCTTTCGCAGCAAACGCAGCGCAGCTTTCGTATTCCGCCGTCGCTGAACAACAATGTCGAGCACAGTACCTTCGTCATCCACGGCTCTCCAAAGATAAACCATCTTCCCATTAATTTTAGTGTAGACTTCGTCTAAATGCCAAACGGGGGAAGGGCATTCGGATCGGGATTTTATCCGTCTTGCGTAAGTGGATCCGAACTTTTCAACCCACCTTCGGATTGTCTCATATGAAACATCGACGCCGCGTTCGATCATAAGTTCCTCAACATCGCGGAAACTTAAGTTGAATCGGAAATAGAGCCAAATGGCACGCTTGATGAGGTCTGGATGGAAGCGGTGCCGAGAATAGATAGAGGTTTTCATCGCTATATCTTAGCGGAATGTTTGAATACAGCCATTAACGTGACAAAGCCTCAGTAACGATTTGAGTGGGTCTGACGCTTTGGTTTTTCAATAACTTCCTGAGTAACCGCATTGCAGCTTTCGTATTCCGTCGTCTCTGCACAACAACGTCTAATACGGTGCCTTCGTCATCGACGGCTCGCCAGAGCTAGACCATCTCGCCGCCTACTTTCGTATTAACTTCGTCCAAATGCCAAACAGGCGAGGGCCTTACACGGGAGGATTTTACCCGCTTGGCAAAAATAGATCCAAACTTATCAACTCATCTTCGGATCGTTTCATATGAAACATCGACGCCGCGTTCGATCATAAGTTGTTCAACATCTCTGAAACTCAAATTAAATCGGAAATAGAGCCAAACAGCTCGCTTGATGACATCTGGATGGAAGCGATGCCGAGTATAGATTGAGGTTTTCATTGCTAAAGTTTAGCGCATTGTCTGGAGGCTGGCATTAACGTGACAAAGCCCGGCCACCTATATATTTTGCGACCAAGCGCAATGCGGAGGCCATTAACTTATGTTTCGTTCTTCTACTCGGGTTATCCACAAGTTTGGAATGCGCTAATAAGCCTTAGTGACCTGCTTCCAAATTGCTTCCAAAAGAGAATGTGATGAATCCAATGAAGAATGGAATTTCGTTAAGCTATTGAATTTATTGGAAAAAATGGTGCCCCCACACGG
>CAZAJG010000128.1:0-1843 GCA_964485405.1 uncultured Owenweeksia sp.
AGCTTATATGGTCCTTTTTGGTGATCAATTTTGTTTTGTTTTTAGTAGAGTTTAGCACGGGCTTTCTTTCTAAATCTATGGGACTTATAGCAGATAGTTTGGATATGTTGGCAGATGCTTTTGTATATGGCTTGAGTCTTTTTGCGGTAGGTGGCTCTTTGATTCGAAAAAAGAAGGTGGCCAAAATGGCTGGGTACTTTCAGATTGTCCTTGCTAGTTTAGGGTTTATGGAAGTATTGAGGCGTTTTTTAGGAGATGAAAAACTTCCTGAATTCTCCACCATGATTGTTATCTCTGTTTTAGCTCTTGTTGGCAATGGGGTTTGCCTCTATCTACTTCAGAAATCAAAAAGTAAAAACGAAGCACATATGAAGGCCAGTATGATTTTTACATCCAACGATGTGATTATTAATCTGGGTGTTATCCTAGCAGGAGTGCTCGTACATTGGCTCCAGTCCAGTAAACCAGACCTCATTATCGGAAGTATTGTATTTGTATTGGTGTTTCAAGGTGCATTAAGAATCTTAAAACTGAGTAAATAGGCTAAGCTATACTTTACTCAAATCGAATCTTTTTTCTTCGTTTTCTTTCAAACTCTTTATTCAGATCAAAGTGCTGAATCCTTTCTCTATCAAGTTTGTAAACGACCACCATTTCCATATCGGTAAGGTTGATTAAATTGGTGTAAAGCGTACCTCCTTTTCTTCCATCCGCATCTTTTCGAGGGGGTTGACAAGCTCCACCCAAACAATTCCCTACCCTTTGCAGATCAATAATATCCTCACCCTTTTCCATCTTGTCCAATTGATGATCAATAGAAGCATACCTGTAGCAAGGATGATCTCCGACTAAAGTATCGCTCAATAAAAAATTAGTAGCGATTAAGCGGTTATTTGTAATAGGTACAATTTTCATCTCTCCTCTAACCCATTCTATTACTGCGGCATTGCCGCTCAAGTCGCCAAACAGCATATGTCCATTAGAAACGGCTGTTTTCTCCTTTTCTAAATATTGGATGGCCTCCTCCACCGTTTTGCAATGCGCTAAAATATCATCCCCAAAATTTCCCTTTGGTTTATGATATCCTTCTGGCATTTCTTGCTCTGGTGTTACGGCAGCATCAAAAAACAAACCCGCTTCATTTACACCTCCTTGTGCAAAATCGTCCCATCCATACCACAAGCGCGCCAATTTCTTTTTACTGCGCTTTTCTATTTGGATGTAGGCATCCGTATCGTACCAATAATCTTCATTGTTTACGATGTAAATTTTACCGGTTTCTGCATCCACATAATACAAAATGGAGCAAGCCTCTGTTTTAGAAACAACACCTAAAAATAGGCTTAGAAATAGAAAATAAAGTCTCATGTTTATTTAGGTCATCAACATTTACGCCAATCTTATAAATTAAAAAAGCCCGGATGAAATCATCTGGGCTTTTAATTTTATAAGAGTCCTGCTCTTCTCAATAAGGCTTTAGGATCTGGTTCTTTCCCTCTAAATTCTTTATACAAATCCATTGGGTTTACCGTTCCGCCTGAGGAAAGGAGTTTTCTGAATTTCTGAGCAATTTCCGGATTGAAAATTCCATTTTCTTTAAAGTATTCAAACGCATCTGCATCCAATACTTCCGCCCATTTGTAGCTATAATACCCGGATGAGTACCCTCCTTGAAAGATGTGAGAAAAACTACAAGAGGTACTGCTGGTATTGATCCACGGCAACAACTCTGTTTTCTTTAAAACTTCTTCTTCATAGTTTGCCACATCCTCAACAGCTGTTGGATCTACACTGTGCCATGCCATATCCAAAGTGGCTAAACCAATTTGACGCACAGTGGCAT
>CAZAJG010000129.1:0-1755 GCA_964485405.1 uncultured Owenweeksia sp.
CCATCACCCCGCCATAAGGTCCACGAATAGGCAGGTTTTGTTGAGGTTTTATAGTGGATTTATGGGGGGATTGGTAGGGTGGAGTGTGGGGTTTAAGGAAACGATAGATTTCTGGTGTGGGATCAAAACAGACGTTTGCAAATACCTTAAAACATCCAATTCAATACACCCATTCAACCCAAGAGTATCTAAATGAATTTAAGTCAGCCAAAGTAGCAATTTAACTTTCTAAATCAGGATAAGAAAGTTAAAATGGCACCTATAGATTAAAAGCACTTTGGTATTAGCAACAACATGGAAAAATTATTTAAGCTTAAATCGGAAAATATTTATCAAACATTTCTTTAAGTTCCAAAATTCTAATATAAATATCTTTGGCTATTTGACTTCTCTTTGAGTCGTCAAACAAATTTGCTCTTACTTCATAATCTGCAAAGTTCATGTTATCGATTTCTATATAACAAGGCCAAGTAGGGTTCTTATCAAAGTTTAAGTAATAGTCTTTTTCTTGCTGAATCATCTTTCTAGCTTTATTATAGGAATCGTCGTCTTCGGAAATTATTCCAAGATAATTCTCAGTTTTATATATAAATGGGTAACCTTCGATTTTAATCCAGAATTTCTCTATATCCTTTCGCCAGAAATTTAGACCATTCCATTTCTTTGAAATATCATCAGTCTCTACAATCCAGTTTTCATCTTCATCATCACTCAAAAGCTCCTCAATTTCATTCAGCAATTTGTTAGCCGCCAAAATTTCAGCTTTTTCAATGCCATTAGCTAATGTGCGAGCTGGTAAATAACTTGAGCTTATCAGCTTGATTATTTTATCTTCCATTGCATTATCCGATAATTGATGGGTTAGCTTTTTTAAAAGTAAAATATATTGGCGAATACTCTCTCTAATGACAGGTTTTGAGACCGCTTGCATTTGACATAACTCCAACCAATCTATTATGTCGTTTGAATATGAAAGGCATCTGAAGTCAGTTTTAGAATTTAAATCACCTTTACTTATTTCGTTGGGTTCACAGCCTGTTAGGGTTAGATAGTACACCTTGTTTTTGTATTTGTTATAGTTGACATACCGCTCGATTTGAAACCGCTGATCACCAGCGTAAATTTTGTTCTCTATGGATATAGTTTGCCCGGTATTGTCTTTAATAAGGATATCAATCCGCCCACCAGTCCTTTTTTCAAAATCCACCTTCCCAATGTAATACTCTCGGGTCACCGTTGCGGAAGATACATTAAATTTATCTTCGTGTTGTATTGCCTTTAAAAAACCTTTTAGAAATACTGCACCCATCATGTGAGAGCCTCTGGGATCAAGTAATTCGGCAATAAAAGCTGAGTGCGTGGCATCTTCTTTTGTTTCCATGCTCAAGATGGAAAAGATATTGAACTTCTCTCCTCGAATTTCTTCCAATTCACGTTGATGCGTAATTATCTGACCTGATTGCTTGAGAATCGATTTAACGAATACTTCCATATTTCTTCTATGTAAGTCGATTGTGAGTGTGGCAACGGATAATTTAAGGTCGAAAGGTCACAAACTGCTAGTATTTGTCCAAACATAATATGCTCACCTAGATTCATTCGCTATGGGGATTAATCCACGTTTACGAAATTAATTAGTCTTAAGTTTCTATGCTCGCATCCAAAAATTCCTAATTTTAATCCCCACCCTAAAATCCGCGCCTATCCTACACAAGTTCCGAAGCACACGGACAGGCAAGCTAGCGTGGCGTGTTG
>CAZAJG010000130.1:0-1722 GCA_964485405.1 uncultured Owenweeksia sp.
ATGTACCGTAGAGGGTACAGCAGCTTTAGCCTTTCCAGCTTGCATAAACTGTAAGAGAGCCATCTGAGCAGTTGCATCTTGCATCGCTACACGGTCTGGCGCAAAGTCAACATAAGATTTTCCACGACCATACTCGGTTGCAGTATCATTGTCCCACAAGTGCGTGTAAAGGATTTTTTCAGAAAGTGTAAGAGGTTTACCAGTCAGTTTACGTGCAGCTTCTACACGCTCTGGAAATTTGGCATATACCTCTTTAATCATATCAAGATCAAAGGTCATATAATGTGATTTTAAGAACGTTATTCAATTTTATTGAAGAGTCGCGAAATTAAGAAATGTAGCTCCATTTTAAAAGGGGTGATAATGAGACCCTTTTAATTGATAATGTTTCTAAATAGAATGGAGAGGTGAAAGCTTACAAAAGGATGAATCTTAGTAGCGTACACTTCGTTCCAAATCATTTCTTACTCCGGTCTATAAGCCTGTATAGGTTTGCGGTGTAATAGCTTTCAATTCTTCTTTTATGGATGGATCAACCTCCAAAGTGTCAATAAAACGAGAAATAGCTTCGCTGTTTATCTTTTCGTTGGTTCGTGTTAATCCTTTTAAAGCTTCATAAGGGTTTTCAAAACCTTCTCTTCTCAATATATTTTGGATGCCTTCGGCCACAACCGCCCAGTTGTTTTCCAAATCTTCTTCAAGCTTAGCTTCGTTTAAAACCAATTTGCTCAATCCTCTTAAAGTGGAGTTGATTGCAATTTGAGTGTGCCCTAATGGGACTCCAATATTTCTGAGAACAGTGCTGTCCGTTAAATCTCTTTGTAGTCTGGAAACTGGTAGTTTAGAAGCTAGATGCGCAAAATTCGCATTGGCAATACCTAAGTTTCCTTCTGAATTTTCAAAGTCGATAGGGTTAACTTTATGAGGCATAGCCGATGAACCTACTTCGCCTTCTTTTATTTTTTGCTTGAAGTAATCCATGGATATGTAAGTCCACATGTCTCTGTCTAAATCAAGTATGATGGTATTAATACGTTTAAGGCAGTCAAATAAAGCTGCCATATTATCGTAGTGCTCTATTTGAGTAGTTGGCCAGGATTGCTGTAAATCCAATGCTCCATTCACAAAATCTTCGCTAAAAGCTCTCCAATCAATGTTGGAATAGGTAACATGATGTGCATTGAAATTACCTGTTGCTCCACCAAATTTAGCGGAGAATGGAATGTGTCTCAACTGACGAAGTTGTTGATCCAGTCTTTCCACAAAAACCATAATCTCTTTGCCTAAACGAGTAGGAGAGGCAGGTTGACCATGGGTACGCGCCAACATTGGGATACTCTCCCAGTTTTCTGCAAGACCCGAAAGCGTAACAATAAGATCACCAAGAGAAGCTACATATTCCTTTTCGATGTATTCTTTTATGGATAATGGAACCGCTGTATTGTTAATGTCTTGAGAGGTCAACCCAAAGTGTACAAACTCTCTAAAATCTTGCAAGCCAAGAAGGTCTAACTTCTCTTTGATGAAATATTCAACCGCTTTAACATCGTGATTGGTAATTCGTTCAATTTCTTTAATTTTTTGAGCATCTTCAATAGAAAAATCTAAATAAATATCACGGAGTTCAATAAATTTAGATTTATCAAATGCTTCTAATTGAGGCAATGGAATCTCGCAAAGAGCGATGTAATATTCTATTTCAACTCTTACCCGGTATTGAAT
>CAZAJG010000131.1:0-1636 GCA_964485405.1 uncultured Owenweeksia sp.
ATCAATGCACGATCTAAGCAAACAATAAAAGCACCTAAAAACAAACCTCCGGCAAGAGCTAGAAATAAAGATTCTGTTACAGTTTGAAAAAAGAAAGTCCAGGCTATGGTGGCGTAAATACCTACCATCATCAATAAAAGGCCAATAATACCACCATGGTATTGATCGATTTTACATTGCTGTAGAATGTCGGGTTTAAAACCGGCTATATGGTGTAAGAAGCGGATAAACGGGCTTGGTTTGGTGGTTCCCATAAAATGATCTTTTAGTTTGTATTTCGTTGATTACAAGGTTACAACGAATCAAAACCCAAAAATCCTATAGAAATGTTAAAACTTTAACATTTAACGAGGAATTAAAAACAAGGAATAGAAAGTTTATAAAAGTTGAAACCCCTCCCTGGATGAAGTAAGGAAGGGGTTTCTCAGGTTTGGTTTGGTGTATTTTTAAACCGTTAGTTCGGTTTGCTTTTTTAACTTAAAGTAGTTGTAAATAATATCGTGTGTGTTGGTTTTTACATAGTCTAAATCAAAATTTTTCACATGCATGGAAGTTATTTCAATAGGATTATCAATATGATCCGGACCAATCTTTTGCTCTTGAAAACCTACCACCCAATCGTGCTTGGGGCCTAAAATGAGTTTAATGATTCCATCTAAAGCACGGGCAAAAGGACGTTTTATGGAATTGCCAATAAGTGTTTTATTCCAATCAGCTGCAATGGTTTGAACCCGGGTATGTGGGTTGGTTAGGTTGGCGGTAAGTATACGTACTAACTTTTTATTGTTTGGCGTCATTTGTTGGTTCCCGGGTAGTTCCAGAAAAAACTCAGAAGAGAACTGAGCCAAGGCTGCGATGAATTTGGCCGTAGGGCCAGGTATAATTCTTCGCAATAAGCTAATGCCTTTGGCTACATACTTCCCAGTTTTATAATAACCAACTCCATTGGCCCCAGAAAAGGTGATGATATTTTCTGTTGTGAAAAAAGTGTTTTCAGGATCAGAAGCTAACCATTTAGCGACTAAAGCCCCTCGGCTATAACTCAAAATATCCACTGGTTTTTCAAAAACAATCCCTTCCAATCTCTCATATAGCATTTGGGCGTTATCAAAGGCGTCATGAGAGATGGTAGGGTGGTCAAAACTGATGATTTGCTCAAATATTCCGTGCTTTATCAGCTTTTTGAGTAGACTGCTTTCGTTGTTGTAGAGTTTTCCGTACGATCCTTCTGTGCTTGAAAAAGTACCGTGAATCAGTAATAATGTTTTTTTAGAAGTATCCAATTGCTCCGTTCCGATATGAAAAAACTGGTCTAAAAGCTCATCGTAGCGGAGCAATGAATACTTCCTAGAGCCAAGAAAATGAAAACCTTTACTTAAAATTTTCTGGCCCGTAATTTTGGCAAGAGCTTTATTCTCCGCAGTTTTTTTGTTCTTAGAATGGATAAAGAGGTTGATGTTATTAGATGCCTCTTGGTACAATTCTTTGGCGGCTAGATTGTTTCTCTTAAAGGTGAGCACTTTAACAATAAAGCTGCTGTCAATGGTGTCTTTAGCGAGTTTTAAAGTGCCTTTACTTTCTTGATACTCCATCAACTTTGCTGGTATTACCGGAAAGTAATAGTTGAGTCTATCTC
>CAZAJG010000132.1:0-1621 GCA_964485405.1 uncultured Owenweeksia sp.
TTCGTAAATCTGACCGATATTCATCCTTGATGGTACACCTAATGGATTCAATACGATATCTACTGGAGTTCCATCTTCAAGGAATGGCATATCTTCTGCACGAACAATCTTGGCAACAATACCTTTGTTTCCGTGACGACCTGCCATTTTATCCCCTACTTTAAGTTTACGCTTTTTAGCGATATAAACTTTAGCAAGTTTTACGATACCAGCAGGAAGCTCATCACCAACTGAAATAGTAAACTTCTCACGCTTATAAATCCCAACAAGGTCAGTTACCTTAATCTTGTAATTGTGGATTAATGTGGTGATCAATTCATTCTTTTCATCATCGGTTGTCCATGTTCCGCCCGTAATTCTAGAGTAGTCATCAATACTGTTCAGAATCTTCTGGGTAAACTTGGTTCCTTTTGGAATAACTTCTTCGTTAAGGTCGTTCAATACACCTTGACTGGTTTTACCAGCAACCAAAATGTTCAGTTTTTCTAAGAAATTCTGACGAACCACCTCTACTCTCATGTTGTGTTCATCGTCAAGCTTTTCAAGAACCTCTTTGTCTTTAACTCTTGTTTTCTTGTCTTTTACAGAACGTGAGAATAATTTTTTATCGATTACTACACCGGATAGAGAAGGAGAAGCTTTCAAAGAAGCATCTTTTACGTCTCCCGCTTTATCACCAAATATGGCACGTAGTAGCTTTTCTTCCGGAGTAGGATCTGATTCACCTTTTGGAGTGATCTTTCCAATCAGGATATCACCTGGCTTAACTTCAGCACCAACACGGATAATTCCGTTTTCATCTAACTCTTTAGTCGCCTCTTCACTTACGTTAGGAATATCTGCAGTTAATTCCTCTGCTCCTAGTTTCGTATCTCTTACTTCTAAAGAATATTCGTCAATATGAAGTGAAGTGAAAATATCATCTCTAACTACTTTTTCAGAGATAACAATCGCATCCTCAAAGTTGTATCCTTTCCACGGCATAAAGGCCACTTGTAGGTTTCTACCCAGAGCCAATTCACCACCTTGTGTTGCATAACCTTCACAAAGTACTTGTCCTCTTCTTACCTTTTGTCCTTTAACTACAATCGGCTTGATATTTATACAAGTACCTTGATTCGTTTTACGGAACTTAACAAGGTTGTATGTTTTAAAATCATCATCAAAACTTACCAATCTATCATCATCGGTACGCTCATACTTGATGGTAATTTTCTTAGAATCTACATATTCAACTGTACCTTCACCTTCCGCATTAATTAGCACTCTACTATCAGAGGCTACACGGCCTTCTAAGCCAGTTCCAACAATAGGAGCTTCAGGACGCAACAAAGGTACGGCCTGGCGCATCATGTTAGATCCCATCAATGCACGGTTTGCATCATCGTGCTCCAAGAACGGAATAAGAGAAGCCGAAATAGATGCAATCTGATTTGGAGATACATCCATGTAATCTAATTTCTCTGGCTCAATTAAAGGATAATCAGCCTCATCTCTCGCTTTTACACGGTCGTTAACAAAATCTCCATTGTCATTAACCGGAGCGTTTGCTTGAGCGATTACTTTTTCTTCCTCTTCTTCAGCACTTAAGTAAATTGGATCTACTCCAAAATCTACTTTC
>CAZAJG010000133.1:0-1558 GCA_964485405.1 uncultured Owenweeksia sp.
GACTAAGCAACTTAGTAAAGAAGCGTGGGTAGTTAGATATAGAACTAACTACCCCAACTATAAAATAGAAATGGTTGGGCAATATGTAGCAATACAAACAGGTTGGAAGCTGATAGATTCATTGTGTAGCTCTAACGGAGAACTTCCCCTTTTAATAGAAGATGAATACAAACAAGATAAGCAATATCTTCTTTCCAACAACGTCTTACAGATGCCTCTATTATTTAAACACACCACAGGAACTCAAGAAGTGTTCATAGATCACCCAACTTTACTTCGTAAATATAAAGACAAAATAAAGTACTTAGATCACTACTATCAATTTGGTATGAGTCTAAGTAGGGCACTATCCGGCATAACCAAATAATTCTTGCAACCGTCATGCAATTTGTTATAATAGCATTTAAATCACAACAAGAGGATACTATACTATACCTATACTATAATGGGCTTTGAATCTAATTTACAGCAATACAATGTGGCTATTTTAGACAAAGCGCTTTACCAACAATGTGCACTGAATTGTTATGAAATCATAAGTGAGCACTGGTCAGTATTTGATGATGTTTATGAGGGCTAGTTCCTTGCACTAAACATAAGCTGTACTATACTTTAAGTTCTTACATAACCTTGGAGCTTAAAGATGCAAATGAACGATGATGCTAAACGACGTAGAGATGAAGACTTAATGGATGCCTACAGAAAACGTAGACCGGCTAAAGAGAATCAAGGATGTATTTGGTGGACGTTTAAAATTCTGGTTGCAGGCGCATTATTATTTTATCTTATTCGTTAAATAAAAAAAGGGGCCGGGGCCCCTTTTTTTTATTCCTGAGTTTCCTCTTCATCTTCATCTTCGAGGTCGATATACAAGTCATATGACTCTCCATCTTCATCGTCAACGTAGCTAAAGACCCAGCCTTGAAAATCTGCTGACTCTAACCAGTACCACTCTCCGTATAAGATGCTGTAGCATCCTTGATCATCTTCGGCCAAGAGCACTACCTCTCCGTCAGTTATTACTATCATTTCCTCATTCATAGATCACCCCATGATAATTTATAGTTGATTTGTCAATTAGTTTACTTGTTAATTATTTTATGCGGATTAAACTGTTGCCGCCTATTATTTAGACCCAAATAAAAGCAATAGTTGCAAAATGCATTATTTTGAAAAGTGCATTTTTCTAGAAATGCATTATTTTGAAAAGTGCATTTTTCTAAAAATGCATTATTTTGAAAACCAAAATACCCCTCCCCTAAATAACCACCCCCTCTTTTTATTTTGCCAAAACTTTTCCGGTTTCAGGCGCTCTTCCCCGGTTAGAAGTAAACTATCAATAGGTATCTGAGGCTCTTTCTGAGGCTCTCTGACGCCCCCTTGGTGGTCCTATCCTACCTTGTGTAGATTCTGAATCTGTCTGAGGCGACTAGCGTGTATTACCGGACAAGGCTAATAGTTCCCGTTAGGGAAATAAATATGAAGAAAGCAGTTGACGGCATAGAACAGGTTGTGTATACTGTATTTGTCGGTTGGGGAGAGCCATAGACGCAAATCG
>CAZAJG010000134.1:0-1555 GCA_964485405.1 uncultured Owenweeksia sp.
CCGAAGCAGACGCCTCCGTATACACCGAAGCGGATGTGTTGAGTTATCAGGATTATTTTCCTTTTGGGATGACGATGGAAGGGCGGTTTACGACTGGGGATGATTATCGGTATGGATTTAATGGTATGGAAAGTGATGATGAGGTGAAAGGGAATAACAACAGTTATGACTTTGGGGCTAGGATGTATGATAATAGGGTTGGAAGATGGTTTGCAATAGACCCTTTAGCTAGTAAATATCCAAGTTTATCACCATATGTATTTGCTGGAAATACACCAATTCTCGCAATTGATCCGAATGGAAAAGAAATAGTAATTGTTGGTAGCCCAGAGTTTATTAGGAGAGTAAAAACACATTTAGCAAAAATTCAAGCAACTGAAGTAGGAGCTAAAATGATAGAATACCTGCATTCTAACCCATATAAAATCACGGTTGCTGAGGGTGATGGTGATCTCGGCAATAGTGGTTATGATCCTAAGACTGGAGTACTTTACATTGGCACAAATAGCTCGAGTGCTCGAGGAGATGGCGTTCCTTTTGACGAGTTCATAACATTGGCTCATGAACTTGATCATGCAAGGTATCACGGAGAGAAATACAATTTCAAATATCTATCCGATGAAGAACAAGACGAAGCTAGGTATTATTTTGAGCTTAACGCTGTAAAGTTTGAAAACTATATTAGAGATGCTTATGGTTGGTTTTGGAGAAGGCACAAATACCGGGCAAGAAGCGGAACTCTATTCAGAAACAAGTTTAAAAACCGAAAAGATTACAATCCAAATTTTGAAGAAGTTGAAGTTTTGGATATTAGATTAGATAAATGGGAATTAAAAAAAGTCCCCTTGGGAGAAGACCCTCCAATTGGCTCTGAAAGAGATGGCACACAACAGTACGTCTATATATGGGTGGAGACTACTCCAAGTGTCACCTATGAAAAAACCGATAAGAATAGCCAGGATACGCCACAAACAAAAACAACTCCCCTAAATGAATATAATAGCGATGAAACAAATACTAAGGCCCGCATTCCATAACTAAAAATTACATGTATACTTATGCTTAAAAAAATAAGATTAATCTTGCCAATAGTTCAAATCATTATTGGTGTTTTGATTATTGGGATCTTTCTGGGTGATTTATTCCCTAAGCCGGTAGAAGGTTACTTCATAATAATCCAAAAGCATTGGTACGATAACATACCTATACTATTCTGCTATTTTTTAATCATTCTTTACACACTTAGTCTTCTTAAAAAAGAAATTTCTTTTTTATACATTTTAGGAATATCCTTAGGATATATTCAATTCTTTTTCACCTTAAACCAAGGTTCATATATTCTGCTAGGGCTCAATTCCTGTTTTCTAATTTTATGGTTATTTTTGTATTTCAAGGTTAAGGCAGGGAACGTTAAAGAATAGTGATAAGCCTAAAAGATGATGAAACACCGGGAAATTTGCTATTGGTAGGTTGGTAGTTCTTACTCTAAACAAAAAGGGCGCTGGAAAGCCAGGATAAGATGTGGTTTGAGTGGGATTTTAGCGATGGTACTACG
>CAZAJG010000135.1:0-1520 GCA_964485405.1 uncultured Owenweeksia sp.
GCGATGGACACAGCCCATGCCAGCGTGCGCACCCAAGGTACGCCAAACCAATATGTCGGGGCGAAAACAACCCGCCCCCAGAAAAACAGAGCTGCGCCCAAGGCGGTCAGGGAAGAAAAGCTATTCGTGGCAGCAGCAACCAATACCAGAGGCGCAAACATGCACATGCCTTCGATCATGTTATATTGCGCACGCTTTGTGCGTCCGTGGAACGGGGTCAAACCCGCGCCGGGCATATCATCACGAGCCCCAACAAGATCGGATATGCTAGCTTTTTTCGAGAAAATGGCTGCGACAGATTGAGCTAAGATCATTAAAAGGAAGAGCGCCACACTCATGACGAGATATTTAAGTTCGATAGGCATTAGGCACAGTCCTTTTTCGGGAATTGTGGTTTTACGGGGCGACCCTTTTGATCGAAAGGTAAAGCAAATGAGAAAGCCTCAGGTGACGATCCGTTCGCACGAATTAAGTCCAGTTTGGCTTTCGCTTCATCCAGATTAGGGATATGTCCATCCCCTACCCACCAGAGCACCATATGCTCGCGCGGGATTGGTGTGAACCAATCGCGTTTCCCTTGCATGACTTTCGTATGCGCCGTTTTATAGACGAAGTGAAACAGACTTTCGATGTTCTCCCAAACGCTCATATTCACGAGCGTCATCGGACCATGACCTTCCATGCGGAGCGTCAATGCACCATCTTCCGGACCGTCATCGACCATACGCCAGATGAATCCGGGCGCGCGGTCAGCCAACGCATTGATCGCATCAATCCGACCCGTAAAGCCGGACATTTCCGGCTTCTCCGTTTCGAACTTAGCGTCCGCGATATTAAGTTGGGCGAGCTGCACCGATGTTAAGCCTCGACCGGAAGCAGGACATCCGTCCAGAGCTCGTCAGGGTGCGGCTCCGGGCTTTCGAGGGAGAAGTCGGCAGCGTCTTTGACGATCTCTTTGATCTCTTTATCGATGGCTTTCAATTCGGCCTCATCAGCCCATTTCTCTTCAAGGATAATCGCGCGAGCCCAATCGATGGGGTCGCGCTCTGAACGGGTTTTTGTGACTTCATCCCGCGTCCGATATTTTGCAGGGTCAGACATGGAGTGACCGCGATAGCGATAAGTTTTCATCTCCAAAATCATCGGGCCTTTGCCGTCGCGAGCACTTGAATGCCCTCGATTTCAAAGCTGATGCCACGCTTATAAAGTTCTGTTTCTGCCGAAGAGCGCTCGACAGAGGTTCCCATCGCATATTGATTGTTCTCGATGATGAAGACGACAGGTAAATCCCAGAGCTTGGCCATATTGAACGTCTCATAGACTTGGCCTTGATTAGAGGCGCCGTCGCCGAAAAAGGCGAGGCTGACCGCGCCATTGTCGAGATATTTATTCGCAAAACCTAGTCCCGCACCGATCGGAACCTGCGCACCGACAATACCGTGACCGCCGTAGAATTTCTTTTCGGTGCTGAACATGTGCATGGAGCCGCCCTTACCGCGCGAATAGCCGCCTTCGCGTCC